>NZ_JACSKE010000021.1:0-358 GCF_018617435.1 Exiguobacterium sp. s34
GTTTCTTGGCCAAAAGTAATTTGGCTTTTTCACGATTCTTGCTTCCAATCTTCTTTCGCGACAGCGCCCGTTGCGCCTTCTTGACCTTCGCTTCGGACTTACGAAGGAAACGTGGGTTTTCGATCTCCTCCGAGACCATCGCATCGTTCGTCATGACGGCGAAGTGTTTTAGGCCAAGATCGATCCCGACCTTGTTCTTGGCTGGAATCCATGGTTCATTCTCCTGTTCGACGAGGATGGAGATGAAGAACTTGCCTGTCTTGGTCATTGAGACCGTCGCCGACCGGATGACGCCCTCAAACGAGCGATGTTGTTCGAACTTCACGAAGCCGATTTTAGGAAGTCTCACCTTGCCGTC
>NZ_JACSKE010000022.1:0-252 GCF_018617435.1 Exiguobacterium sp. s34
AACAAGGTAGCCGTATCGGAAGGTGCGGCTGGATCACCTCCTTTCTAAGGAAAATGCCCATGTGGCATTGCCCATCGTTCAGTTTTGAGGGTTCGTCCCTCGATTGTTCCTTGAAAACTGAAGATTCATCAAGACATCAAAAACCAATTTCACATATGGTCCATAATGGACCGTGTGTCTTAGACGCTAGATCAAGGTAGAAAGGGCGTACGGTGGATGCCTTGGCACTAGGAGCCGATGAAGGACGCGACG
>NZ_JACSKE010000023.1:0-239 GCF_018617435.1 Exiguobacterium sp. s34
GGAAGCGTGGTGACACGTGGAGCTGAATGATACTAATCGGTCGAGGCTTTGATCTAGTCTATGGTTTGTGTTGATGAATCCTCAGTTTTGAGAGAACAATCTCTCTAAAATATGTTGACATTATCGATAAATAATGTTAATATAATACTTGTCTGGTGGCGATAGCGAGACGGCCACACCCGTTCCCATGCCGAACACGGAAGTTAAGCGTCTCAGCGCCGAAAGTAGTTGGGGGATCT
>NZ_JACSKE010000024.1:0-203 GCF_018617435.1 Exiguobacterium sp. s34
TTTCACCTCCTCGCGGATGGCGATGCGGTCCTCGAGCAACTTGTTGTAGATGAACCGGGCGCAGCCGATGGTCTTGATGAGGAACTCGGTCTGTGCAGGCGTCGGGTAGAGCCTGTATGTATAGCCTTTCAGCATGTCCGTCCCTCCTCCCTTCCGAAGATCGTGATGTGTCTTCCTCATCCGATACCCGTGGAGGGGGAGGG
>NZ_JACSKE010000004.1:0-330213 GCF_018617435.1 Exiguobacterium sp. s34
GATATAGCTCTTAAATTGACGAAGCTTGCGCTTCATTCAAAAATTGTAAAACTTATTTTTGCCTCATCGTTCAGTTTTCAAAGTTCGTCTTCCGCTCTTAGCGACTCATTTATAATAGCACCTGACTTTATATCCGTCAACTATAAAAATAAAGTTTTTTAAAAAAGAATAAATAAAGACGATTCCTATTATTTTCGATGCAAGGAATCGCCAGTTATCTCTTATTGAAACGATATAATTTTTACTTCGGCCAACCGTGATAAATCATATTCTATCCTGTCTGTATCTTCTATAATGACAGGTCGCTCAATACGATTCGTGTAGGCGTGAATTTTCCCCCGCACTCCACTACTTAATAAAACGGGTCGACCGATTTCATAAAACCCGAGCAATGTAGCGAGAAGCGTCAAAGCTTCTTCATCATAGGCTTTGTTTTGCCACATATAGAAGTACGCCTCTTCTGGTGAAAGTGGTTTCCGAAACGTTCGGGGTGCCGTTAACTGACAAAAACGGTCCGCGACAATAAATAAAGGCGACGCGGGATTCAACTCACGCTCGGTTAGACGGTTTGGGAACCCAGACCCATCTAAACGTTCGTGATGCTCGGTGATCAATTGATAGACACGTCCCCGTAATGTTTGATTACTCGGAAGCATGGCAGCTGAGACGAGTGGATGTTGGTATAGTAGTTCGCGTTCCATTTTCGTGAAATAACGCATATGAGACCATTTTCTAATTTTAGCGTAACTCGCATCTGCAAAATAAGAAGCAATTCCATAATCAAATTGAAGTTGATGTTCATCGCCTCGGTACTTTGATAATGTGCGAGCAACGAGTGCTCGATAGATCGCATGGTAGATGACATGGTTTTTTCGCAATGGTTGATGCGTAAAAAAATGTACGACTGCCGAAAGCGGCAGTTCTTGACGAAATAGTTGATGAACGAACTCTAGACCTTCATATGGGTTCGGGGCGATTCGCTCTTCCCACTGATTATAATGTTTCTCATATTGAAGAACCTGTTCACAAAGACGCCTTTCCTCTATAGAAGTAAAGATTGTTTGTTCAACTGGTGCGACATCAATGGCTTCAATCTTTAAGAAACGGAGTAAACGCAAATGTTCATTTGTTAAATGAATTCCTGCCTCTAAGGAAGAAACGGGTGACAATAACGTCATGCCAACATGTACAGCGGATAAGTTCAAACGCACGCGAATCCCTCCTATATATGAAAAAGGTCGAACGGAAACACCGTTCGACCTTTCGTCTTACTCATTCACATCAGACGATTCGTCGGTTTCAGGTGCTTCATCCTCAAACCCATTCTCCAAATCGACTGCTGATTCCTCTTCTAACTCATCTTTTTTCAATTTTGCGATTGTCGCTAAACGATCGCCATCTTCAATGTTCATCACTTTCACACCACGTGTGCTACGGCCCATCTGAGAGATGGTTTGCGAATCGATACGAATGGCAACGCCATGTTCAGTCATCAACATGATGTCATCATCTTCATCAACGACACGCATTCCCACGACCGTTCCGCGATCTGTTTTAATTCCGATGATTCCGGAACCACCACGACCTTGTGTACGGAACTGCTCCATGGCTGTACGTTTTCCAAATCCTTTTTCCGTGATGATCAAGACGTCTTGCGTCGTACGAACGATTTCCATTGAGACGACCAAATCATCGTCTTTCTTCAAACGAATCGCGCGCACACCACGTGCCGTACGTCCCATCGATCGAACTTCTCCTTCGAGAGGGAAACGGATTGACATTCCTTGGCGTGTGACAATCAACATTTCATCATCGCTCTTCGCCAAGCGGACGGTAACGAGCTCATCTGTTTCATTCAAGCTGATGGCACGAAGACCATTTTTGTTGATTCGGGCGTATGCCGAGAGTGGCGAACGCTTAATCAAACCTTCTTTCGTAATGAAGACGAGAGACAATTGTTCGTCTGCCACTTCTTCTTCCGATTCGTTCTGCGCATCTTCTGCTACCGTTTGGTTTGCCAGGTAACTGTTGAAATCGACAGGAATCATCGTTTCGACTTTTTCACCTTTATCAATTTGAAGCAAGTTGATGATTGGCATTCCTTTTGCGGTACGACTCATCTCAGGAATTTCGTATCCTTTGAGGCGGAAGACACGTCCAAAGTTCGTAAAGAAGAGAATCGTGTCATGTGTTGACGCGGACAGCAAACGAAGTACGAAGTCTTCATCGTTCGTCCCCATCCCTTGTTTTCCACGTCCACCACGACGCTGTGCGCGATATGAATCGGATGGAATTGATTTAATGTATCCTTCACTCGTAAGCGTGATCATCATGTCGCGAACTGGGATCAAATCCTCATCCTCAAGTTCAATGATATCCGTACGAATCACGGTACGACGTGCATCACCATATCGCTCTTTGATTTCAAGCAACTCGTTACGAATGATATCAAGGAGTAATTCCTCATCACCAAGAATCGCACGGAGTTCCTCAATCAATGCTTTCACTTCGCGATATTCGCCTTCGATTTTTTCGCGTTCCAAACCAGTCAATCGTTGAAGACGCATATCTAAAATCGCTTGCGTTTGCTCAGTAGAAAGTCCGAAGCGGGCAATCAACTTCTCACGCGCCTCGTCACCAGTACGTGTACTACGGATGATAGCGATGACTTCATCCAAGTGATCAAGTGCAACACGAAGTCCTTCCAAAATGTGAGCACGTGCCTCTGCTTTATCCAAATCAAATTGTGTACGACGACGTACGACTTCTTTTTGGTGTTCGATATAATAGTAGATTGCTTGTTTAATGTTCAACGTTTTCGGACGACCGCCTACGAGTGCAAGCATGTTCACCCCAAATGTCGTCTGCATCGGTGTTTGCTTATACAAGTTGTTTAAAATCACACTCGCATTCGCATCTCGACGAACTTCGATAACGACACGCATTCCGTTACGATCGGATTCATCACGTAAGTCTGTGATTCCTTCGATTTTTTTATCACGTACCAAATCCGCAATTTTCTCAACGAGACGTGCCTTGTTGACTTGATATGGGATTTCATGAACGAGGATTCGTTCACGGCCGTTTTTCAACGTTTCGATTTCGGCTTTCGCACGCATCGTAATCGATCCACGTCCAGTCTCATACGCACGACGAATTCCACTACGTCCCAAAATCTCTCCCGCTGTCGGGAAGTCAGGACCTGGGATGTGCTGCATCAATTCGGCGATGGTGATGTCCGGGTTATGAGAAAGAGCCAACACTCCATCGATGACTTCATTCAAGTTATGTGGAGGCACGTTCGTTGCCATCCCGACTGCAATCCCGCTCGTCCCGTTGACAAGGAAGTTCGGGAAGCGAGCCGGAAGAACGACCGGCTCTTTTTCTTCACCATCGAAGTTCGGTTGGTAATCGATTGTGTTTTTGCCGATGTCTCGTACGAGTTCCATTGCAATTTTAGACATACGTGCCTCGGTATAACGCATCGCAGCGGCCGAGTCGCCATCGACTGAACCGAAGTTCCCGTGACCGTCGACTAATTCATAACGATAACTGAAGTCTTGAGCCATACGAACCATCGTTTCGTAAACGGCTGAGTCACCGTGTGGGTGATACTTACCGATAACGTCCCCGACGACACGCGCCGACTTCTTATGTGGCTTGTCCGCGCGAATCCCGAGCTCGTTCATCGCATACAAAATACGACGGTGAACCGGCTTCAAACCATCTCGCACGTCCGGAAGGGCACGTGATACGATGACGCTCATCGCATAGTCCATGAACGACGTTCGCATCTCTTGGCTAATATTTATATCCTTGATATTTTCTTGTTCTGCCATTCGTTATTGCCTACCCTTCTTATTAAATATCGAGGTTCTTCACGTAATGGGCGTGAGATTGAATAAAGTCACGGCGTGGTTCGACGTTGTCACCCATGAGCGTTTCAAAGATCTCATCTGCCTCAATCGCATCTTGAAGATCGACGCGAAGCATCGAACGCGTTTCTGGGTTCATTGTCGTATTCCATAACTGTTCAGGATCCATCTCTCCAAGACCCTTGTAACGTTGAACGCTATAACGTGCATTTTCAGGAAGTTGTGCAAGTGTCGCTTGCAACTCTCGCTCGTTTTGAACATAGATCGTTTCTTTACCGTGCTTCACACCATAGAGCGGTGGTTGAGCGATATAGACGTATCCACTTTCCACAAGTGGACGCATATAGCGATAGAAGAACGTCAACAACAGCGTACGAATGTGCGCTCCGTCGACATCGGCATCGGTCATGATGATCAGTTTATGGTAACGCGCTTTTGATAAATCGAACTCATCTGCAATCCCTGTTCCGAGAGCCGTGATGATCGTCCGAACTTCTTGGTTAGCCAAAATCTTATCAAGACGTGCTTTCTCGACGTTGATGATTTTTCCTCGAATCGGCAAGATTGCTTGGAAGTGACGATCACGACCAGATTTCGCCGAACCACCCGCTGAGTCACCCTCAACGATGTATAGTTCAGATTTCGAAGCGTCTTTCGACGAACAGTCAGCCAATTTCCCTGGTAATGAACTGACTTCGAGAATACCTTTACGACGTGTCATCTCACGTGCGCGTTTCGCAGCAAGGCGTGCGCGTGCTGCCATCAATCCTTTGTCGACGATAAGACGACCGACTGATGGGTTCTCGAGCAAGAATTGTTCGAACGTGTCACTGAATAACGTATCTGTCGCCGTACGAGCATCGGCATTTCCCAGTTTCGTCTTCGTCTGTCCTTCAAATTGAGGAGACGGGTGTTTGACGGAGACAATCGCCGTCAATCCTTCACGGACATCATCTCCTGAAAGACTGCCGTCGGCCTCTTTCATCAATCCGAACCGCTTCGCATAATCATTGATTGAACGTGTGAGCGCTGTTTTAAATCCAGTCTCGTGCGTTCCACCTTCATGTGTCGGGATGTTGTTCGTGAATGAGTAGATGTTGCTTGCGAAACCTTCGTTGTACTGAAGGGCAATCTCTACTTCAATCCCGTCTTTTGTACCATGTACATACACAGGCTCTTCATGAATCGATGCTTTTGAACGGTTCAAATGCTCTACGTAGGACTTGATTCCACCCTCGTAGTGATAATTGCGTTCAATCGTCTCATCGCTACGATCATCTTTTGCGACAATCCGTAGCCCTTTGTTTAAGAAGGCAAGCTCACGAAGACGTGTTGCCAACAAATCGAAGTCATACTCGAGCGTTTCTTGGAAGATATCGCCGTCCGGGAAGAAGCGGACAGTCGTTCCTGTCGTATCTGTCGTCCCGACGATTTCGAGTTCGCCTTGCGGAACGCCACGTTTGAACGATTGATAGTACACATTTCCGTCGCGACGAACGAACACTTCAAGTTTCGTCGATAGTGCGTTAACAACCGACGCCCCTACACCGTGTAGACCACCTGAAACTTTGTATCCACCGCCGCCGAATTTACCGCCAGCGTGCAATACCGTGAAAATAACTTCAACGGCAGGTCGACCTGTTTTCTTTTGGACGTCGACTGGAATCCCGCGTCCGTTATCTTCAACAACGATTGAGTTTCCTGGCTCGACCGTTACTGTGATCGTGTCACAATAACCAGCAAGCGCCTCATCAATCGAGTTATCGACAATCTCCCATACCAAATGGTGGAGACCACGAGAGCTTGTGGAACCGATATACATACCTGGACGTTTACGGACAGCCTCTAAGCCTTCAAGAACTTGAATCTGATCGGCGCCGTACGCTTGCAATTCTTTTTCGTTTTCATTACTCATCGGTTATTTTCACCTACTATACATGATTTGGTGTTCCTTCTTACCACGATTACACGGATTCTGTTTCGACTTCGCCTTGTTTCACGTGAAACACTTTGGCTTGTTGAATGGTTTCGTGTGCGATTCCATCAATATTTGTTGTCGTCAAAATCGTTTGTACTTTTCGTCCCATCGTATCGAGTAGATGGGTTTGGCGATGATCGTCAAGTTCAGATAACACATCGTCTAATAACAAAAGAGGATATTCGCCCACTTCTTCATGAATCAATTCAATTTCAGCTAGCTTCAATGACAAGGCAGCCGTTCGTTGCTGACCTTGTGAACCGAACGTTTGAACGTTTCGATCGTTTACGTACAATTCAAAATCGTCACGGTGCGGACCAAATAAGGTCACACCTCTTCGTCGTTCGTTCTCTCTTATTTTATCAAACTTTTGACGATACGTTTCAAACATCTGTTCTTTTGAGAAACGTTCTTTTTGGAACGTGTCAGAAACGTATTGAATCGTCAGTGTTTCTAACTCTCGTGTAATCCCTGAATGAATCGGATTGGCCCATTTTTCGAGTTGATCAATGAAATGATAGCGCCTCATCACAATTTTCACGGCGAGTTCAATCAATTGGTCCGTCAACACTTCAAGTAACGTCTCATCCCCACCCTTTGTGGATAACTGCTTTAATAAGGCGTTTCGTTGTTTTAACGTTTTCAAATATTGATTGAGCTCGTGTAAGTACACGGGACTGACCTGACCGATTTCCATATCTAAAAATCGCCGTCTCCCTTGTGGACTGCCTTTGACGATGGCTAAGTCTTCAGGGGCGAACAAGACGACGTTAAATGCGCCGACATAGTCACTGAGACGACGTTGTTCTAAATGATTGAGCTTTGCTTTTTTTCCTTTAGGAGAAAATGAGAGACTCTGCACCGATTCGCCGGTACGCTTATGAATCCGTCCTTCGATACTTGCGGCATCAGCTTCCCAACCGATCAATTCTCGGTCTTGTGTCGTCCGATGCGATTTTGCGAGCGCAAGTACGTAAATCGATTCGAGAAGATTCGTTTTTCCTTGGGCATTCTCACCAATTAGAACATTCGTCTGTTCTGAGAAATCTAGCTCGAGGGTTTCGTAGTTGCGATAATTTTGCAATCGGATCGACTTTAAATGCACGTCAGTTTCCCTCGATTTGATATTCACCGAAGCCTTCGACTTCGATCGTATCTCCATCTCTCAATTTACGGCCACGGCGTTGATCCTGTTCACCGTTCACTTTGATCATGACATCTTCTAAAAAGAACTTTGCTTGTCCCCCACTTGAGATGATATCTGCTAATTTTAAAAATTGTCCGAGTGTCACATACTCGGTTGTAATCGACACTTTTTCCATGTCGTCACTTCCTTTCTCACATGCTGATCTGAAAAAATCGCCATACATATTAGTTTATCGAAAATCGTCGAATAAGGCAAAAAAGGGATGACAAGGTCAGACACCTCATCATCCCTATCCGCTGCTTACGATGTGCGGACTGGCAAAATCAGTTGAAGAACGCTATCCTGTTCAACCGGTCGTAAAATGAACGGTCGCATCGAACCCGTGAATTGGATTTCGATTTCAGATGCATCGAGCGCACGAAGCGCATCCATTACAAATTTAGAATTGAAGGAGATTTTCAATTCTTCCCCTTCAAGCGATAAAATGCTGACACGCTCAGACACTTTACCGACTTCAGGTGAATGTGAAGATACTTCTACTGCTGTTGTATCTTCCGCCACAAATTTAATAACGTTGTTTCGATCGGCACGTGCCAAGAGTGACGCACGGTCGATGGCTTGCAAGAATTCTTTTGCATTCATGCGGACCGCTGTACGATATTCTTCCGGAATGAGACGTGACGTGTCTGGGTACGCACCATCTAACAAACGAGAGAAGAACGAGATATTTTTCATTCGGAACAAAATCTGCTGATCCGTCAGTACGATTTCAATCGGCAACTCTTCACGGTCGAGTAATTTAGCCAATTCGTTGAGTGAACGACCTGGGACGACGACGTTTTGGAACGTTAAGTCGTTATCTGTCTCAAAGCGGGCACGACGAAGTGCCAAGCGGTGGCTGTCTGTTGCCACACATGTGAGGAAGCCTTTCTCAGCAGAGAAGTTGACTCCCGTTAGAACAGGGCGCGTTTCTTGCGATGAAACAGCGAAACTTGTCTGACGGATGATCGTCTTCAAGAGATCAGCTGGTAGATAGAAACGACGGTCACTCGCAAGTTCTGGGAGACGAGGATATTCGTCCGGGTCGAGACCGTTTAAGTGGAATTCTGCTTGGCCAGACTCAATTCGTGTCATAAAATTCGGTGACACTTCGAGTGTAACTTCGTTCGTCGGCAACTTTTTCACGATTTCTCCTAAGAAGCGTGCGTTTAACACGACACTCCCAGCGCGTTGAATCTGAATGAGTTCGATTCCACCTTCTTCGATTGGGATCAAACGTTCAATCGAAATTTCGGTATCACTTCCTGTCAGTGTTAAACCATCTGCATGTGCTTCAAGTTTTAACCCTGTCAAAATTGGAATAGTCGTTCGTGAAGCCACAGCTTTTGATACGTCTTGTACGGCTTGCATGAATACATCTCGTTGAATCGTTAAATGCATGTGGATAATTCCTCCTAAGGTGAAATGAGTCATTTTACTAATGATAATAATAGTATTAATTAAGTCATAATAGTAATAAGGGCTGTGGATACTGGGGATAAGTCCCCTTAAGCATACGTACAAAGCCATTTAGCCTGTGAATAACTTGTGGATAACTAAGGTGGTTTATCCACAGGATATCCACAGAGAATCCGTTATTAGTTTGAAAGCGCCTTTTTCAACGTTTGAATCGTCTCTTGCATTTCCACATCATTTTTCAGAAGCGTACTAATTTTCTCATGCGCATGAATAACAGTCGTATGATCACGCCCTCCGAACTCTTCCCCAATTTTCGGCAATGAACTCTCTGTCATTTCTCGAGACAGGTACATTGCGATTTGACGTGGGAATGCTAACGTTTTTGTGCGTTTTTTCGAGTTCAATTCTTCTACTTGAATGTTGAAATGTTGACCGACAACTTCTTGAATGTCACGAATGACAATCTTCTTCGCTTCTTGGACTGGCATGATATTATGAAGCGCTTCTGCTGCTACGTCTGGGTCGATTGGTCGCCCAACTAGTTTTGCGTAAGCGACAACGCGTGTCAATGCCCCTTCTAGCTCACGGATGTTCGTGTCGATTTGATTTGCGATATAAAGCATGACCTCGTTTGAAATATCGAGACCTTCAGCAGTCGCCTTTTTACGGAGAATCGCAATCCGAGTTTCAAGGTCAGGTGGTGTGATGTCCGTAATGAGTCCCCACTCGAAACGTGAACGCAGACGATCTTCTAACGTCGGGATTTCTTTAGGTGGTCGATCACTTGAAATGACGATTTGTTTCTGATCATTGTGTAGCGCATTGAACGTGTGGAAAAACTCTTCCTGCGTTTGTTCTTTCCCGGCTAAGAACTGAATGTCATCAATGAGCAATACATCGATATTCCGATAGCGATTGCGGAATTCCCCAGTTTTGTTGTCTCGAATTGAGTTAATGAATTCATTCGTAAATTTTTCAGACGAGACATATGCAATGCGCGCTCCTGGTTTTTGAGCTTTTACATAATGACCGATTGCATGCATCAAATGCGTTTTGCCGAGTCCGACTCCCCCATAAATGAATAGTGGGTTATATGCACGTGCCGGCGCTTCAGCGACAGCTAGTGATGCGGCGTGGGCAAATCGGTTCCCCGATCCGATGACAAACGTCTCAAAGATGTATTTGTCATTCAGCTGTCCGAGATCCCCTTCCTCTTTTGAAGGTAATGGTAAGGGCTGTTCTCTTGTTTCCGTCACGGCAATGGATTCGTGTGACGATCCATCAGCTGGAGCATACTTGTGTGCTTGAGATTCTTCAATAAAATGAATTTCGAGCTTGTTGTTCGTAATTTCTTCGACCGTATCTTGTAAAAGTGACAAGTACTGTCGCTCTAACCATGTAACGATAAAACTGGCAGGTGCGGACACAACGAGTGTCGTTCCCATCAATGATATCCCTTCGGTTGATTTCAACCACATGTCAAAACTAGCTTTTGGAGTTCGTTCCTCTTCTTCAATTACAGATAAGACGTTTCTCCAAATCTCGCGAGCATTCTTCAATGAAAGACCTCCTTTACTCACATGTTTGGTAAAACTTATTCACACGATATACACATACACTATTTTATAGTAGAAACTAGGGTTATCCCCAGAGAACAAAAACTGTGGATAAAGTTATCCACATGGTGTTCATTATGGGGATAACACTTATCCACAGCATGTGTATATCTTGGAATCACGAATTGTTCATCCACAAGTTTGTGCACATTCAGTTTAGCAAAATAAAATAGACGTGGCAATGCTTTTTGGTATTTATCCACAGATAAAGAAAAGTATCCACACCCACTTATCCACACGCTGTGTGTTTTGTGGATAACCTGTGGATATGTTGTGGATAAAGACATTATGAGAGATAAGAGAGTGAAAAAGTTATGCACAAAAGAGGAGGAAGTGAAGGGAAGAAAAGTTTTTGTAAAAGAAGAAAATGAAAAAATGAAGAATTCGGATGTGAAAAAAGAAGAGTTATTCACATATAAATGTGGATAACTTCGTGAATATGTGGATAAAATGGCTCAACATCGCTATTTATAAAGACCGTTTAAGAAATACGTAAAGGTTTCGTATCAATCTGGATTCATATAAGCTGTTCTAGACAAAGTTGAACCATCCCGAATGATGCCTCTCGATCACGTAATCTATCTGATTCGAAAACCGTTCGAAAATACATTGACAATTGTTGATTCGATTTATATAATCTTAAAGACTGCCTTAAATGAAACTATAACTTGCTAATAGAGCGTTAATCTTGAGGAGGTGCTGTAACCATGAAACCAACTTTCAACCCTAACAACCGTAAGCGTAAGAAAGTCCACGGATTCCGTGCACGCATGGCGACTAAAAACGGTCGCAACATTCTTGCTGCTCGTCGTCGTAAAGGCCGTAAAGCCTTGACTGTATAATTTCGAATGAAGATTGCCCGGGGATCCTTTCCTCGGGCAATTTTTTAGTTTGTCACAGAAACGTAGCATTTCATGGATTCTCCCTCGTTCAAATGATGTGGATATGATATGATGTTAGTTGACGATTTTTGAAGCGAAGGATGGAGTGAGAATTTTGAAAAAAGAATACCGCCTGCAAAAGAATGAAGAGTTCCAAGCGGTGTTTCGCGAAGGACGCTCCGTGGCCAATCGTCAGTTTGTCGTCTACACGCTCAAAGCGGATCAAGCGCATTTCAGAGTGGGTCTTTCTGTCAGCAAAAAGCTTGGAAATGCTGTGGAACGAAACCGCATGAAACGATTGATGCGTGAGTCGCTTCGCTTGCTCGAACCGAACGTTGCGCCGAATGATTATGTCATCATCGCTCGGAAGCCTGCGACTGCACTGACGCAGTCGGAAGTGACCGAGAGTTTGAAACACGTATTCAAACGGTCAAAAGTTTGGCAAAAGCAAGGCCGGTGACCATGACAATCTGAATTTGTTCTCTCATATAATTAGAGTCTTATAAGATTGCCCGATCGACGTGTGCGTTAAAAAAGAATTGATAAAGAAAGCGTAGGAGGAACTATGAGCAAAAAGCTAAAATTAGGATTACTCGCTGCCATGACTGCGGTCATTATGCTGATGGCAGGCTGTGTGGATCCGTCTACCATCCAAGCCGAACCAATTACGGCTGACACAGAAGGTTTCTGGGCGAAGTACTTTGTATGGCCGCTCGCATGGCTTTTGAAGGAAGTTGCTTATTTAGTCGGTGGCCCTTGGCAATATGGGATTTCAATCATTATCGCAACGATTATCGTTCGTTTATTGATTCTCCCGCTCATGATCAAACAAACGAAGAGTATGGGTGCCATGCAAGTCTTGCAACCTGAAATGTTGAAGCTTCGTGAGAAGTACAGCTCAAAAGACCAAGAAACACAACGTAAACTCCAAGAAGAGATGATGAAACTTTATCAAGAATACCAAATCAACCCGCTCGCAGGGTGTTTGCCAATCTTGATTCAAATGCCGATTCTCTTCGCATTCTATGATGCGATTCGTCGTACACCTGAGATTTTCGAAGCGGACTTCTTATGGTTCGACCTTGGTGCTCCGGATCCGACGTTCATCTTGCCGATTTTAGCGGCAATCTTGACGTTCGTTCAACAGAAAATCTCAATGGCGGGTCAAGAACAAAACCCACAATTGAAGATGATGCTCTATATCTTCCCGGTCATGATCTTCATCATGTCGATCAACCTTCCAGCCGCCCTTTCATTGTACTGGGTAGTCGGTTATATCATCTCGATCATCGTCACGATGGCAATCATGCTCCCGATGCGTGAGAAGATGAAGGTAGCAGCAGAAGCAAAAATTGCCGCGAAAGAAGCAGAGCGTGCAGCACTTGCTGAAGAAGAGAAGAAAAACAAAAAGAAAAAACGTAAATAATCGTTAAGCTGGGTGTCATCTGACACTCAGCTTTTTTTGTAGGGTTGTAGTTTGATGAGACGGGAATAATGAAAGAAACGGGTAAACGGAGGTGTAGAAACATGGAGGCATTTATTCATCGTGTAGAACGTTCGACGTTATGGCAAGCAATCATTTACTTTGTGCTCGGTGTTCTTATTCTACTGTACCCTCGATTTTTCTTTGACGTCATGGTGTACGTGATTGCGGGATACTTGGCGATCATGGGCGTATGGATGATGTTTCAAGGGGTTCGTAGACGACAGGGTGGGTTACCACCGGCTTTCTTTATGGGTCTCATCTATTTGATTTTGGCAGCGGTCGTCTTTTTCTTCGCTGAGACGCTAGCTAGTCTTCTCCCGATTTTAATCGGAGCACTGTTCTTATTTGGAGGAATCATTCGCCTCATTCAGGCACTCGGTTACCGCCAATCGATGGCAGGACGATGGCTCTGGTTTTTAATTGGAAGTATATTATGGATTGGCGTCGGGATTCTTATGCTCACGAATCCGTTCAGTAGCCTACTTGTCTTATTCCAACTGTTCGGTGGAATCCTCATCGCCATTGCAATTCTAGAACTATTCCTCTACTTCACGATTCGTTCGACGAAACGACAAGCACGTTACTAAAAAACAAACCGTCCTTTTTAAGGGCGGTTTGTTTCTCGTTGAAGCAACTGTTCCATAAACGGTCCGAACACGTTGTAGCCTGATAATGATTGGAAGAAAGGTTGTTCTTCTTTGAGTCGCTCGATATAGAGTCGAGCGGCGTTTTCATGATTCATTGGGGTCAATTGTTCATAAAACAAGCGTAAGTCGATTTCGTTTCGTTGTGATACGTCTTTTAAACCAAGTGAGGCTCGATCGGGTGTATAGTGCGCGGCCAAAACGTACGCGAAATGAACCATCCCTTGCCGCAGCATCTCGGTTGCCCAGATGTCATTGCCACGACTTCGTGATTTCGTATATTGGAAAAAGAACCAAACGGTGTCGAAGGCATGATCACTTGTCGACTCTTCTTCAATCTGTAACGAACTTTCATGTGCAGTGAGGAGCAGGTGCGGATCATAGAGGATATGGATCGAGTCTTGATGATTCAACGTCTCTTTTGTGACCGTAAACATGTCGAGGTGAAGAAAATCATCGAATACCACAATGAGTTGAGGGGCGACTATGAAGATGTCGTCTTTCAACAGAACAGGTCGATACGAACGAAGGTGATCGAGTCGTCTCGATAAAAACAATTCTTCCTGATCTGCGTGTACCATCACGTAAAGGTCGATATCTGAATGCTCATCGGCTTCTCCACGACCGAATGAGCCTTTCATAAAAATCGCTTGAACCGCTTCATCCCGTTCTAATCGTTCCGTGATGATTTGAATCGCTTCTAGTTGCTTCATGTGTATATCCTCTCTTCTCTGTCAATATATTCCTTTATTGTACGAAAATAATGATAGGAACTGCAATGACTTCATCGACGGGTGAACTCTTTCGTTCAAGTCGAATATCGTGTATAGTAGGTTCGTTATGCATATGATAGAAGAAGATGGTTTAGGTTTGGAGGGAGAAAGATGCTAGAGTTTGACACGATTACAGCGATTTCGACGCCGATGGGTGAAGGTGCCATTGGCATCGTCCGATTATCAGGCGATTTGGCGGTCGAAACGGTGAACAATGTGTTTTCTGGAAAAGACTTAACAACGGTCGATTCACATACAATTCATTACGGTACGTTAAAGCGTCCTGACACGGGCGAAGTCGTCGATGAAGTCATGGTCAGTATCATGCGGGCGCCGAAGACGTTTACACGAGAAGATGTCGTCGAAATCAATTGTCACGGAGGCGTCGTTGCGGTCAATCGTGTCCTTGAACTCATTCTCGACCAACCCGACATCCGCTTGGCAGAACCGGGCGAGTTCACAAAACGCGCCTTTTTAAACGGTCGAATCGATTTGTCACAAGCAGAGGCGGTCATGGACTTGATTCGGGCGAAAACCGATCGGGCGATGAACGTCGCGATGTCTCAAATGGAAGGTCGGCTGTCACGACTCGTCCGCGAACTCCGTCAACAATTGCTCGAGACGATTGCGGCAGTCGAGGTCAATATTGATTATCCAGAGTATGACGCGGAAGAGATGACGCAAGCGATCGTCGAAGAGAAAGCGGGCGAAGTCAAACGTATCCTCGAGGAGTTGCTCGAAACGGCGCGACAAGGGAAAATCTTGCGTGAAGGCTTGGCTACGGCGATTATCGGACGACCGAACGTCGGGAAGTCCTCGCTCATGAATACGCTCGTGCAGGAGACGAAAGCGATTGTCACTGAAATTGCCGGAACGACACGTGACACGATTGAAGAATATGTCAACGTGAAAGGAGTCCCACTCAAATTGGTGGACACTGCCGGTATTCGTGAGACGGAAGATATCGTTGAACGCATCGGTGTAGAAAAATCAAGGAAGGCGTTGGAAGCGGCGGACTTGGTCCTTCTCGTCTTGAACGGGCATGAAGGATTGACGGTCGAAGATGAGGCGTTGTTTGAGGCGGTCAAAGGGATGAATGCGATCATCATCATCAACAAGACAGACTTGCCACAAAACATGGATTCTTCTAAGCTAGAGAAACTAGCGGCAGGACGTCCGATCGTGGCGACGTCGCTCTTACTAGATGAGGGAATCGATGCGCTTGAAGCGGCAATCGCGAACCTCTTCTTTGCAAAAGGCGTCGAGTCACAAGATATGACATATATCTCAAACGCTCGACACATTCAGTTGATCAAACGAACGATTGGTCAAATTGATGAGGCGCTCGGTAGTGCTGTCATGAATATGCCGATTGATATGGTCCAAATCGATTTACGTCGAGCGTGGGATACGCTCGGTGAAATCAACGGAGATACCGTACAAGAGAGCTTGATTGACCAGCTCTTTTCACAGTTTTGTCTTGGGAAATAATAAGGAGGAACAAATATGGCTTATACGGCAGGCGAATATGACGTAATCGTCATCGGGGCCGGACACGCAGGGATTGAAGCGGCACTCGCATCAGCTCGAATGGGTGCCAAAACAGCGATGCTGACAATGAACCCTGATATGGTCGGGTTCATGTATTGTAACCCGTCAATCGGCGGACCGGCGAAAGGAATCGTCGTACGTGAAATCGATGCGCTCGGCGGAGAGATGGGGCGTGCGATTGATGCGACGTACATCCAAATGAAGATGCTTAATACGTCGAAAGGTCCAGCGGTACGTGCGTTACGTGCACAGGCGGACAAATTCCAATACCAAAATCATATGAAGAAAGTGCTAGAAGACGAGCCGAATCTATTGCTTCGTCAGGCACTTGTCGAACGATTGCTCGTTGAAGATGGAGAAGTGCGTGGCGTGGTAACGAACACGGGTTCAGAATATCGCGCGAAAGCGGTCATCGTCACGACAGGAACGTTCATGCGAGGTCAAATCATCATCGGTGAATTGGCATACGAGAGTGGTCCAAATAACCAAATGCCATCGGTCGAGCTGTCGAAACATTTAGAAGAACTCGGTCTCGATTTGGTTCGATTCAAAACAGGGACTCCGCCGCGGATTGATGGGAAGACCATCGATTACTCGAAGACTGAGGTTCAGCCGGGGGATGAGAACCCATCGTTCTTCTCGTACACGTCGACTGATTTGAATCCGATCGAACAAATCCCATGCTGGCTCACGTATACGAGTGAGCGCACGCACCAGTTGATTGATGAGAACTTACACCGTTCACCGATGTATTCAGGTGCGATTAAAGGTACAGGGCCGCGTTACTGTCCATCGATTGAAGATAAAGTCGTACGTTTCAATGACAAACCGCGTCACCAAATCTTCTTAGAACCAGAAGGGCGCGACACAGAAGAAGTATACGTTCAAGGTTTCTCGACGAGTATGCCAGAAGACGTTCAACACCAAATGCTTCGGACGATCCCGGGTCTTGAAAAGTCAGAGATGATGCGTCCTGGTTATGCGATTGAGTACGATGCGGTCGTACCGACGCAACTTTGGCCGACCCTTGAAACGAAAGCAGTCCCTGGACTCTTTACAGCGGGACAAATCAACGGAACGAGTGGCTACGAAGAAGCGGCAGGACAAGGAATCATGGCAGGGATCAACGCTGCATGCAAAGTGCTTGGTAAAGACCCTGTCATCCTTGATCGTTCCCAAGCATATATCGGTGTCTTGATCGATGATCTGGTGACGAAAGGAACGAACGAACCATATCGTCTCCTCACATCACGTGCCGAGTATCGCCTCTTGTTACGTCACGACAACGCGGACTTACGCCTCAGTGACATCGGACACAAAATCGGCTTACTTTCAGAGGAACGCCATGCACATCTCAATGAGAAGCGTGAAGCGATTGAAAAAGAAGTAAAGCGACTCGCCTCACTTGTCGTCAAACCGACACCTGAAGTGAACGCGATGCTTGAATCAGTCGGTGCACATCCGTTGAAAGAAGCGACGCATGCCAACATCTTGTTGAAACGTCCAGAAGTGACGTATGAGGCGCTCATGACGGTCGTCCCATCCATGGCCGAGCTGTCGTTCGAAGTAAAAGAGCAAGTCGAAATTCAAGTGAAGTACGAAGGCTATATCTCAAAACAACTCGAACAAGTCGAGAAGATGCGGCGCATGGAAGAAAAACGAATTCCAGAGAACTTGGATTACGATGCGATTGGCGGTCTTGCGACAGAAGCGAAACAAAAATTAAAACAAGTTCGTCCACTTTCGATCGGACAAGCGTCACGAATCTCGGGCGTAAACCCTGCAGACGTGTCAATCTTGCTCGTCTATATCGAACAAGGACAATATGCGACGGTGGAGTGAAACGATGAACGAATCTCAATTTATTGAAGCGTTACGGGCTAAAGGATTTGAACTGAACGAGACACAACTCGCTCAGTTCAAGCGCTACTTCGAGATGCTCGTTGAATGGAATGAAAAAATGAATTTGACGGCCATCACGGACCAGGAAGAAGTGTATTTGAAACACTTTTACGATTCGCTCAGCGCAGCGTTTCACTTCGACTTCACGCAAGTCGAAACGGTATGTGATGTAGGGGCGGGAGCGGGATTCCCGAGTCTTCCCCTTAAGATTTTATTCCCTCACTTACATGTCACAATCATTGATTCATTGAATAAGCGCATCACGTTCTTGAATGAGTTGGCTCTTGCCCTCGGACTTGAAGGTGTCGCTTTCCATCATGGTCGTGCCGAAGAGTTTGGGAAAAATAAAAAATTCCGCGAACAGTTTGATGTCGTCACAGCGCGAGCCGTTGCCCGCATGACAGTGTTGGCTGAGTATTGCCTGCCGCTCACGAAAGTGGGTGGAAGCTTTGTCGCGCTTAAGGCGGCTAAAGTTTCTGATGAGATGAAAGACGCTAAAAATGCGTTGGCTGTTCTAGGTGGGAAAGAAAAAGCGACACACCAGTTCCTATTGCCAGGAGAGATGAGTGAGCGTAATATCGTAGTTGTAGATAAACTACGAAAAACGCCCGGGAAATATCCGCGTAAAGCGGGGACGCCGGCGAAAGAGCCACTTATCTGATGATGTCGTTTCACGTGAAACAAAAGCAGATTCCAGTGGTGGAGTCTGCTTATTTTTTTACATAAAAGGGGTGCCCGACGTTGAAGAATAGATTTGCGAAATTGTTCGGTGTGAATCGAAAAGATGAAGTTGCCGTGACGCAGATTGCGGAAGTTCGAGCGGACGACACGGTGCAGGAGCTCTCGTTGTCACGGTTGCGTCCGAACCGATATCAACCACGTAAAGTATTCGAACCGGCAAAAATTGAAGAGTTGGCAACGACGATTTCGGAACATGGACTGCTTCAACCGATCGTGGTTCGAAAGGCAGACGGGGACTGCTATGAAATCATCGCAGGGGAGCGCCGTTTCCGAGCCGTGAAATCGCTTGGCTGGTCGGCGATTCCGGCAATTGTTCGCGATATGGATGATGATACGACGGCTGCGCTCGCATTGATTGAAAACTTACAACGTGAGCAGTTGAGTCCGATTGAAGAGGCGGAGGCGTATGACCGGTTGCTCGCCTTGAACGGATTGACGCAAGATGCGTTAGCGAAGAGTTTAGGGAAGAGCCAGTCTACGATTGCGAACAAGTTGCGACTGTTGAAATTGCCTGAGGACGTGAAGCAGTCGCTTCGTGATCGTCGCATCAACGAGCGACACGCCCGTGCACTCTTGCCATTAAAAGAAGAGGGGTTACAGCTCCAAGTGCTCGTGGAAGTGCTGGAACAAGATTACAACGTCAAAGAGACTGAGGAACGAGTCGCCTTTTTGACAACACCAATCGAAGAAGAAAAACGTAAGCCGAAAAAGCAACGTCGTCGAACGAAGAGTTTTGCGCGTGATACACGAATCGCCATCAATACGATTCGTGACTCAATCGATTTGATTGGGAAAACAGGGATTGATGTCCAAACTGAAGAAGTAGACGAAGAGGAATTTGTTGAAATTCGAATTCGCATCCCGAAAGCGCGGCCTCAAAAATGAGTCCGTGCTTTTTCATACGATGAAGGAGGTTTGTAGATGGAACGATTAGCATTAAAATTCATTCGCCCAAACCCGAACCAACCCCGGAAACAATTTGAGGTGGAGAAACTGGAAGAGTTGCGCCAGTCGATTGAACGGTATGGCGTTCTGCAGCCGATTGTCGTACGAAAAGCGACCGGTTACTATGAAATCATCGCTGGGGAAAGACGATTCCAAGCGGCAAAACTTGCCGGGAAAGAAGACATTCCCGCTCTAGTCGTCACGGCGGACTCGGATCGCGTCATGGAGTTGGCCTTGATTGAAAACATTCAACGTGCCGACTTGAACGCCATCGAAGAAGCCGTCGCCTATGAACAATTGATGCAGACACTCGGCCTGACACAACAACAGTTGGCAGACCGGGTCGGGAAAAGCAGAAGTCATGTGACGAACAGTTTGCGTCTGCTTCGTTTGCCGAGCGCGGTTCAGCACGCGGTCATGGTCGGT
The DNA here is from genome assembly GCF_018617435.1 of Exiguobacterium sp. s34. NCBI lineage: Bacteria > Bacillati > Bacillota > Bacilli > Caryophanales > Exiguobacterium > Exiguobacterium sp. s34. The sequence continues at coordinate 19,424 of NZ_JACSKE010000004.1, forward strand.
GATTTGACGATGGGTCACGCACGGGCGATTACAGGCATGAAATCAGAACAAGCGATGGAACAGATTGCAAAAAGAGTGATTGCCGAACATTGGACGGTAAGGCGGCTCGAGCGTTACTTACAAAAAGAGCGCACAGCAAAAAAGACGCTGAAGCAATCGAACGCAGATATCGAAGCGGTCGAAGCAGTGCTTGCAGAGCGTCTTCAAATGGATGTGTCGATTCGTCCTCGCCGAAAGGGCGGGGTCTTAGAATTAAAGTACTTTTCACAAGACGATTTAGAACAACTACTTACGCTGTTGTCTCCTCAAGACTTTGACTCGTCCCGTGACTGACGAAGCCTTGTGATCGCGGCTTCTTCTTGATGAAGGCGTCCGATGCGTGAATCAAAATCGACAAAGCCTTCCGTGATGAAGCGTGCGAGTTCGTATACGAGATGGAGACGTGTGTTTTGTAGAATCATCATTTCCATGAACCCGCTTACGTTTACGACGGCTTTGATATTATAAGCGCCGACTGCAGGGAGTTCTTTTTGGACGCCTGCACCTGGGGCGAGTGGTCCTTCGGAGAAGAAGATATAGCCAACGCTCGACAAACGTCCGAGACAGGCATCGATGGCGATGATGAGCGGTTGATGGAAGCGCGTTTGAATCTCATGTAACGTCTCCACTAAGTTGAGCGCGTGTACGGGTTTCGTCAACGTACCGTATACGTGTAAATTACGAATGCGACGCTCTTCTAAAAACGTTCCGACGAGTGGACCAAGAGAATCACCGGTCGAACGATCCGAACCGATGCAAACAAGGACAATGGGGCGATGGGTTTCATTGACCAACTGTTCATGAAGCTGGTCCGCAAGTAATCTGGATCCACTCCGTTCAGTGTGTTCAATGAAGAAAGAGTATGGTTTATGAGGTTTTAGGCGAAACGGCATGAATCTCATCCTCTCTTCTGAGCTGCCTATTCCTAGTTGCAGTTAGGGGATTGATCTCGTATTAACCCATTCCCAAAAGTGGAAAACTTCTAAACTTCCGAATGCGGCGTTTGAGAAAAGTCGTGAAATATGTTTTGATGATTTAGAATCTACGACTTTGAGGTGAAAAGATGGCTTCGCAAAATACAGAAAAAGATTTAAGCACGGTGGCAGACGAAACGATGGATAGCGTGAACCAATTCGTGGAGTACTTTAAAGATACAGACATGTGGATTGGCTTGGGGATTAAGCTCGCTGGGGTAGCGCTCATCATTCTTGGTTTATACATTGCGACAAGAATTTTGACGACGATGGTCGAACGCGTGTTTACGCTTCGGAAAATAAAAGAGCATGACATTGTCGCTCAACGTCAAAATGAAACGTTATTAAAACTCGCACAAAACACGATTCGTTACGTGATTGGGTTGATCATGGTCCTGACGGTGCTCGGACAGTTCGGCGTCAATATCGCCGGTTTGATCGCATCGGCCGGGGTCGCAGGTCTTGCGATTTCATTCGGTGCACAAAGTTTGGTGAAGGACGTCATTACGGGCGCATTCATCATTTTTGAAAACCAATATAAAAATGGGGATTATGTCAGTTTGAATCAACAGGTCGAAGGAGTCGTCATCGAGGTCGGCATTCGAACGACGAAACTAAAAGGGTTGAACGGACAAGTTTCTATCATTCCGAACGGACAAATTATGCAAGTGACGAACTATTCGCTTGAAAATAGTGTGGCGGTTGTCGATGTCGGTGTCGCCTATGAAGAGGATATGGAGCGTGTCGAGTCGGCGATTAAAGAGATCGCAAAAGAAGTTGAGGCGAAATATCACGACCTCTTCATCGAACCGATCACACTCGCCGGTGTACAATCACTTGGAGCTTCAGAAGTCGTCTATCGCTTGATGGCAGAAGTACCACCGACTCAACACTTCGCAGCTGGACGGATTTTGCATAAAGAATTGAAGGCAGGATTCGACCAACGAGGCATTGAAATTCCGTACCCACGGACGGTCATGTTACCGCCGAACCCAGCTCCTAAAGGAGGAGAAGCAGAAAATGCACAGTAAAACTTATGCGTTGAACGATGTTGTGGAAATGAAAAAGCCACATGCCTGCAAGACGAACCGCTGGCAAATCACGCGTGTAGGGATGGACATTCGCATCAAGTGTCAAGGTTGCGGAGCAAGTGTGCTCATGCAACGCCGAGACTTTGATAAGCGATTCAAGAAAGTGCTTGAGCAAGGGAACGCCGCAGAATAAGCGGCGTTTTTCTTTAGGTTATGAACGTGAGTTGCGGTTTAATCGTGGACTAACTATAATTGTGAAGGATGTGACGGTGTGGTGTACTGAAGGTACCCACTCCACAGACGGCTTAACATTTCCCGGGAAACACCGGATGAGGAGGAACTACTAGTGGGATTAACAGCAGGAATTGTCGGATTACCAAACGTCGGGAAATCGACTTTGTTTAATGCGATTACACAAGCAGGAGTCGAAGCGGCTAACTATCCGTTCGCGACAATCGACCCGAACGTCGGAGTCGTAGAAGTACCAGATGCGCGCCTTGATCGTTTGACGGAACTCGTCAAACCGAAAAAGACGGTGCCGACAGCGTTCGAATTTACAGATATCGCTGGAATCGTTAAAGGAGCATCAAAAGGTGAAGGGCTCGGAAACAAATTCTTGGCGAACATTCGCGAAGTCGATGCGATTTGCCAAGTCGTTCGTTGTTTTGAAGATGAGAACATCACGCACGTCGCGGGACGCGTCTCACCGATTGACGACATCACGACGATCAACCTTGAATTGATTTTAGCTGACCTAGAGTTAGTTGAAAAACGTATCACACGTGTTCAAAAAATGGTCAAATCAAAAGATAAAGGTGCCGCGCAAGAACTTGAGGCACTCGAAATCGTGCAAGCTGTCTTAGAAGCAGAACGTCCTGCCCGTGTCGCAGAACTCACGGATGACCAGTTAGCAATCGTGAAACACTTCCAATTGTTGACGATGAAGCCAATGCTCTATGTGGCGAACGTGAGTGAAGACGAAGTGGCAGACGCGGACTCAAATGAATACGTTCAAGCAGTTCGTGACCATGCGGCAACAGAAGGTGCGAAAGTCATCGTCATCTGTGCGCGTATCGAAGAAGAAATTTCAGAGCTCGAACCGGAAGAACGTCTCGAATTCTTACAAGATCTCGGTATTGAAGAGTCAGGGCTCGATCAATTGATTCGTGCGGCGTATTCGACACTTGGTCTTGCGACGTACTTCACGGCAGGTGAGAAAGAAGTTCGCGCTTGGACGTTCAAACAAGGAATGAAAGCACCACAATGTGCCGGTGTCATTCACTCTGACTTCGAACGTGGCTTCATTCGTGCCGAAGTCGTGGCGTATGAAGATCTTTCTGCAGCTGGCAACATGACGACGGTGAAAGAACAAGGGAAACTTCGTTCGGAAGGTAAAGAATATGTCTTCCAAGATGGCGACGTTGTCACATTCCGATTCAACGTATAAGTTGATTTACGGAAACGTGTTGTAAAAACCAAGGAAGTTTGATAGTATATTATGACGTGAGTAAAACAATTGTTTGCTCCTTGCTCCTACAAACCGGTAGGAGCCGTTAGTCCAAGAGGAGGTGAAAGATAATGCGTAAATACGAACTTCTTTACATTATCCGTCCATCAGTTGATGAGGAAGCGAAGAAAGCTTTAATCGAGCGCTTCAACAACGTCATCACTGAAAACGGTGGTACTGTTGAAAAAACAACAGACATGGGTAAACGTCGTTTCGCTTATGAAATCAACAAGATGCGCGAAGGACACTACGTTCTTCTTAACATCGTTGCTGAACCTAAAGCGATCCAAGAAACAGAGCGTCTCATGAAGATCTCTGACGACGTTGTCCGTCAAATGACAACAAAAGACGAGCGTTAATCCTTAACGTCTCGTATCGTGAAAGGGGAGCTTGGAGATGATTAACCGAGTTGTGTTAGTTGGTCGATTGACTCGCGATCCGGAAATGCGTTATACGCAGAGCGGAATCGCCGTAACACGCCTTACTCTCGCTTGCGATCGTCCATTCGCTGGACAAGATGGGAAGCGCGAGACGGACTTTATTGATTGCGTCGTTTGGCGCAAACAAGCAGAGAACGTAGCACAATACTTGAAAAAGGGCAGCATGGCCGGCGTTGACGGTCGCCTTCAAATCAGTAGTTACGAAGGACAAGATGGCCAACGTCGTTACCGGGCAGAAGTAGTCGCCGACAGCGTACGCTTCCTTGAACCACGCGGAGCCTCAGGGCAACGTGAGCAAGCACCATCTGGAGATGTCTTCGGTGGTGGTGAATCAAGTGGATCAGGATGGGGCGCAGGAGCTGCTTCGACTTCATCTCAGTCCTCGAATTCGAATAAAGGTTTTGACGCAGATCCGTTCTCGGGTGGCGGCAAAATCGACTTGTCAGATGATGATCTGCCATTCTAATCATCATTGACAACCAAAACTAACTTATAAAGGAGGTCTTCACATGGCACGTCGTCCAGGAGGTCGTCGTCGTCGTAAAGTATGTTTCTTTACGTCGAACAACATCACTCATATCGATTATAAAGACGTAGAATTGCTCAAACGCTTCGTTTCGGAGCGTGGTAAAATTCTTCCACGTCGTGTGACTGGTACTTCAGCGAAATACCAACGTCCACTTACTGTCGCTATCAAGCGCTCACGTCAAATGGCTTTGCTTCCATACGTTGCAGAGTAATGTTTGACGAACGGCTTATCCTTTTGGATAAGTCGTTTTTTTGTATTTTACCTCGTTTGTAAGTGTGTAAGTGAAACCGACGAATATGGTATGATAGAGCAGAAACCTTTACGATTCCATGGGTGAACATTACTCATTTTAGGAGGCATACATGCACAGTGGTGAAGCAATAACATCCGTGAAGAACCAATACGCGCGGCACATGATTCCATATGTGATTGGATTTTTTGTCTCGTTTGGATTGGCGTTCTACAGCATTGTGGCAGCAATCACCCTGTTTATGGGCACGCTGATCTTTTATATCTATCAGCAAGTGACGATGCGACGGGAACGTAAAAATTGGGAACAGTATGTCCTCTCACTCTCTCATCAAATCGAGGAGGTCGGGAAAGAAGCGTTGACGACGATGCCGATCGGGATTTTAGTCTTTGATCAAGACCGACGCATCAGTTGGTTTAACGAACAATCGCGATTGATCTTCGAACTCGATATGGCGATTGGTGTACCGCTCGATGCGCTCCATTCCGCATTCGATGAATTGATTGAAGAAGAAGAGGATGAAGCCACGATTGAAGTGGGTGACCGCGTCTACCGTGTCTATTACAATCAAACACATCAAACACTATATTTGTTTGACATGACCGAAGAAGCGGAGATTGAGCAAAAGTATGTTCAAACACAAACGGTCATTGGTATTTTGTATTTAGATAACTATGACGAGATGTCGACTGCGGTGGATGAGCAAGTGCGCAGTGACGTGAATCGTCGTGTGACGGTGCTTCTCAACCAATGGGCGCAGCGACATCATGTCTACATGCGCCGTACGGCAGCAGACCGCTTTTTCCTCGTCATGAACGAGCGGACGTTATCCGAACTTGAAAACAATCGTTTTTCGATTTTGGATGAAGTGCGCGATGCGACGAAGGAACAAAAAATTCCGTTGACGTTATCGATTGGAATTGGATGTGGAGAGACGACATTGACGGAGCTCGGTAATTTATCGCAATCGAGCCTCGATCTCGGACTAGGTCGCGGTGGTGACCAGGCCGTCGTCAAACGTCATAACGGAAAAGTCCGCTTCTTTGGAGGAAAGACAAATCCGACGGAGAAACGGACGCGCGTCCGGGCACGTGTCATCTCGAACTCGATGCGTGATTTGATTCGGGAGTCGAGCCGCGTCCTCATCATGGGACATAAAAATCCAGATATGGACTCGCTCGGAGCTTCCATCGGGATCATGAAATTGGCTGAGTTTGTCGGACGTGAGGCGTACGTAGTGATGCCGTCAGGTGAGACGAGCATCGGTATTCAACGGCTCGTTCAAGAAGTGGAGAACGATGACTCCTTATATAGTCAGTTCTTGACCGAATATGAAGCACAGCCGCTCATCGACGAACAGACACTCCTTGTCGTCGTCGACACGCATCGTCCTTCACTCGTCATTTCAAAGGATATCTTGTATCGGGCGGAGCGCGTCGTCGTAATCGACCACCATCGTCGCGGGGAAGAATTCATCGAGGACCCGGTCCTGGTGTACATGGAGCCTTACGCCTCATCGACATGTGAGCTCGTCACGGAGTTGATCGAGTATCAGGCGGGAAGTCGCAAGCTCTCGATTCTCGAGGCGACGTCACTTCTTGCAGGAATCATGGTCGATACGAAAGGCTTTACGCTCCGCACAGGTTCACGTACGTTCGATGCGGCGTCCTACTTACGCATTCAGGGAGCTGACACGGTGCTCGTGCAGCACTTCATGCGTCAAGACCTCGATGCCTATATCGAGCAGTCACAGATTTTGAAAAACACCGAGATTTACGCAGATGGTATGGCGATTGCGGTCGCTTCTGACGACGAGGCTCATCATCAAGTATTGATTGCCCAGTCGGCAGACCAATTGCTCAATATGGAAGGTGTCAAAGCCTCGTTCGTCATCGCGATTTTACCAGATGGGCGAACGGGCATCAGCGCTAGGTCGCTTGGTGACGTCAACGTCCAAGTCATCATGGAAATGCTCGATGGGGGCGGACATTTGACGAATGCGGCGACACAACTCGAGATGAGTCGCGAACAAGCAAACGTCTTGTTAAAAGAGGCGATTGATCATTATTTGACAGATGATACTGAAGGAGAGGAATTAGAATGAAAGTCATTTTGAAAGTAGATGTAAAAGGGCAAGGGAAAGCTGGAGAAGTGAAGAACGTAGCCGATGCTTACGCAAAAAACGTCTTGTTCAAGAAAAACTTGGCGGTTGAAGCGACACCTGGAAACTTAAAAGCGTTCGCAGCGAAAGAGCGTCGTGCCGAAGAAGCGGCAGAAGAAGAGTTGAAAGAAGCGCAACAACTCAAAGCGAAACTTGAAAAAGAGACGATTGCCGTTACGACGAAAGCCGGTGAAGGTGGACGCGTGTTCGGATCGGTCACGAGCAAACAAATCGCAGATGCCCTCAAATCGATGGGCTACAAAATCGATAAGCGTAAAATCGAGCTCGAGCACCCGATCAAGGCGCTCGGTTTCACAAAAGTGCCAGTGAAGTTGCACCATGACGTCGTCGCGACGTTGAACGTACATGTACAAGAAGCCTGAAGGTGAGGTAGAGACGGATGAGTGATGCGATTCAAGTCAATACACCACCACATAGCGTGGAAGCGGAGCAAGCCGTCTTAGGGGCGATCATCCTCGATTCGGACCGGCTGATCACGGCCTCAGAGCGGGTCGACCCGGACGACTTTTATCGCGTCAGCCACCAACGCATCTTTGAAGCGATGTTAAAGATCAATGACCGGGGTGAACTTGTCGACTTGGTCACGCTCAGTTCAGAGCTTCAGGCACAAGGCATCTTAGACGAAATCGGCGGCCTCAACTATTTGGCTGAGGTCGCGGAATCGGTCCCGGCCATCGGGAACATCGGCTATTATTTGAATGTCGTCGACCAAAAAGCAGCACTTCGTCGCCTGATTCGAACGGCGACAAATATCGTTTCAGATGGTTATGAGCGCCAAGATGAGGTCGATTCTGTCCTCTCAGATGCAGAACGGAACATTTTAAAAGTATCGCAACGTAAGGGGCAATCGAGTTTCCATCCGATTGGTTCCGTCCTATCGGATGCCTATTCGACGATTGAAAAGCTGCATCAGTCGAGCGGTGAAATCACCGGTATTGCGACAGGGTTTACCGATTTGGATAAGATGACGGCCGGTTTCCAACGAAACGATTTGATTATCGTGGCCGCTCGTCCATCTGTCGGGAAGACCGCATTCGCCTTGAACATCTCGCAAAACGTTGCCGTCCGTACGGGTGAGAACGTCGCCATCTTCAGTTTAGAGATGGGTGCGGAACAGCTCGTCATGCGTATGTTGTGTGCGGAAGGGAATATCGATGCCCAACGCCTTCGGACCGGTCGTCTTGAAGCGGAAGACTGGGGTCGCTTGTCACTTGCGATGTCATCGCTCTCCCAAGCGGGCATCTATATCGACGATACGCCAGGTCTTCGTGTCAACGAGATTCGGGCGAAATGTCGTCGCTTGAAGCAAGAACATGGTCTCGGGATGATCATGATTGACTACTTGCAGCTCATCGTCGGGAACGGGAAGCCGGGCGAGAACCGCCAACAGGAAGTTTCCGAAATCTCGCGTACGCTCAAAGCGATTGCGCGGGAACTCCAAGTACCCGTCATCGCCTTGTCGCAGCTCTCACGTGGAGTAGAGAGCCGTCAAGACAAGCGCCCGATGATGTCGGATATCCGTGAATCGGGAGCGATTGAGCAGGATGCCGATATCGTTGCCTTCCTCTATCGTGATGACTATTACGATAAAGAGAGTGAAGACGCCAATACGATTGAAATCATCATTGCGAAACAACGTAACGGTCCGACCGGCACGGTCAAGCTCTCCTTTCGGAAAGAGTACAACAAGTTCGTCAATATGGAGACACAAGCCTTTGCGCCACCGATGTAACGTCGGTGGTGTCTTTTTTTGTATAGGTCAGTCGTAAAATAACGAACGAATAGTTACATGTTGTATAAAACGTTCGGTATTGGATTGACTTTCTTGCTTTTCAAGTGTACACTTACGGATGGTTTGAACAGAACGTTGATTAATAAGGAGGATTCATTATGTCATCAGTAGTCGTAGTGGGAACGCAGTGGGGCGATGAAGGGAAAGGGAAAATCACCGATTTCTTATCGAAACAAGCCGAAGTCGTCGCGCGTTATCAAGGGGGAGACAACGCTGGTCACACGATCGTCTTCAATGATACGAAATATAAACTTCACCTCATTCCGTCGGGTATCTTCTATTCGGATAAGACGTGTGTCATCGGGAACGGAATGGTCGTCAACCCGAAATCACTCGTGACGGAACTTGCTTACTTACATGAACGCGGTGTGAGCACGGACAACCTCCGTATCTCGAACCGGGCGCATATCATCTTGCCGTATCACCAACTTCAAGACCGTTTAGAGGAAGATGCAAAAGGTGATGCGAAAGTCGGGACGACACTTAAAGGAATCGGTCCAGCATACATGGACAAAGCGGCACGCATCGGGATTCGTATCGCGGACCTTCTCGACAAAGAAGTGTTTGCGGAGAAATTAAAGACCGTTCTCGAATTGAAAAACCGCATGTTCGTGAAAATGTATGAGGTCGACCCAGTCGAATTTGATGATATCTTTGAAGAGTACTACGCGTATGGCCAACAGTTCGCGAAATACGTGTGTGATACATCTGTCGTCTTGAACGATGCGCTCGACGAAGAGAAGAAGGTTCTCTTTGAGGGAGCACAAGGTGTCCTTCTCGATATCGACCACGGAACGTACCCGTTCGTCACATCGTCGAACGCAGCGTCTGGTGGTGTATCAAGTGGTGCCGGAATCGGCCCATCGAAAATTCATCACGTTGTCGGCGTCTGTAAGGCATACACGTCACGCGTCGGTGACGGTCCGTTCCCGACACAACTCGATGATGAGATTGGTCATACAATCCGTGAAGTCGGGAAAGAATACGGAACGACAACAGGCCGTCCACGTCGTGTCGGCTGGTTCGACTCGGTCGTCGTCCGTCACTCACGTCGTGTCAGCGGGATCACAGATCTTTGCCTCAACTCAATCGATGTATTGACAGGTCTTGAGACGCTCAAGATTTGTACATCGTATGAGTACGAAGGAAAGCATCTTGACGAATACCCACCGAACTTCCGTGTCCTTGAGAAGTGTGTACCAGTGTACGAAGAACTTCCTGGCTGGACAGAAGATATTACGGGCGTCCGTAACTTCGACGATCTTCCAGAGAATGCGAAGCGTTACGTGCGTCGCATCGAAGAATTGACGGGTATTGAGTTATTGACCTTCTCGGTCGGACCGGCTCGTGAGCAGACGGTCATCTTGCGTGACATTTACGAAGCATAAGAAAGGGAGCCATCGCGGCTCTCTTTTTCATTTCCACGGAAATGGACCACGCTTTCTAAGCTGTATAAAAAGAGTTACAATGTAGGCATGTACGTTTAATGATAAGAGGAGGACTCACTGAATGGATCGTACGATTTTAGTGGTAGATGACGAACAACCAATCGCAGATATATTGAAGTTTAAACTTGAAAAAGAAGGTTATCAGGTGCATGTCGCCTATGACGGCGAAGAAGCGCTCGTGAAAGTGGAAGAGATTCAACCGGATCTCATCTTACTCGATATCATGCTTCCGCTCAAAGACGGTATGGAAGTATGCCGTGAGGTACGCAAGAAGTATGACATGCCAATCATCATGTTGACGGCGAAAGACTCAGAGATCGATAAGGTGCTCGGGTTAGAGCTTGGTGCGGACGATTACGTCACGAAACCGTTCAGCTCACGTGAGTTGTTGGCTCGCGTCAAAGCGAACATGCGACGTCATGCGACAGCGCCGGCGCCTGAAGCAAAAGGGGCGAACGCAAACGATATCGTGATCGGCGACTTGACGATTCACCCGGACTCGTACATGGTGACGAAACGGGAAGAGAAGATTGAGCTGACGCATCGCGAGTTCGAATTGATTCATTACCTCGCGCAAAATATCGGCCAAGTGATGACGCGTGAGCATTTGCTCCAAACCGTATGGGGCTATGATTACTTCGGGGACGTTCGTACCGTGGATGTCACCGTACGCCGTCTTCGCGAAAAAGTAGAAGACAACCCATCGACACCGACGTATATCATCACACGTCGCGGAGTCGGGTATTATTTGAAGGCAGGAGAAGAAGATTAAACGATGAAACGGACGAACTTCTTTAAATCAATCCAGTGGAAGCTCGTCGTCATCTATGCGCTGCTCATTCTCGTTGCGATGCAAGTCATCGGCGTGTACTTTGTGCGTTCTTTGGAACGGCAATACATCAACAACTTCTCGCAGTCACTCGTCGACCGGGCGAACCTACTGAGCTATAACGTCAGTGAGGGGATCGCCGCGAACGAGAGTGACTCGACCACGGACCAGCAGTTGAACCAGTTACTGGATCAGCTGCTGTCTGACTTTACCGAGAGCACGACGCTAGCTGACGACATTCGAGAAGTCCAAATCATCGACACGAACAGTGTCGTACGGGCGACCTCGAACCAAAATAATCAAAGTCTCGTCGGACAACGGACGGCGAGTACGTTTATTCAAAAATCATTCGCGACAGGCGGCGCACAAGAGACGCTCGTCTATGAAGATTCGAATGATCGGATGCGCGTCGTCGCCGTTCCAGTCAAATCGGAAGTAGACGGGACCACAATCGGCATGATCTATATCGAGGCATCGATGCAATCCATCTATAACCAGATGGAACAAGTCATCCGCATCCTCGCAACAGGGACGGTCATCGCATTGATCATCACGTCCTTCCTCGGTATCCTGTTATCTCGAACGATCACACGACCGATTGCCGATATGCGTCGGCAAGCCGTCGAGATGCGAAAAGGGAACTTCTCGCGGAAAGTTAAAGTGTACTCGGATGACGAGGTCGGTCAACTCGCATATGCGTTCAACGAATTGACAGACGAGTTGATGGAGGCGAACGCAACGACGGAAGCCGAGCGTCGCCGATTGACGAGTGTCCTCGAGAACATGTCGGACGGTGTGGTCGCGACCGACCGTTCGTTACGGGTCATTTTAATGAACGACCAGGCACGCGATATGATCGGGGTCGACGAAGAAGAGGCGATGGGAATGAATTTACAAAGCCTCCTCGCGTTCGAAGAAGAGATTGTCATCCCGGAGGATGGGACGATGCCGGCGAAACTGATTGACCTCAGTACGGATGAGGAACTGTTCCTCGTCCGAGCCTATTTCTCACCGATTCAAAAACATAGCGGGCCGATCACAGGTCTCATCGTCGTCTTGCACGACGTCACCGAACAAGAGCAGGTCGAACAAGATCGCCGTGAGTTCGTCGCAAACGTCAGTCACGAGTTGCGGACACCGCTCACGACGATGCGCAGTTACTTGGAGGTCCTTGCAGAAGGCGCCTATCAGGACGATGAGTTGGCACCGCGTTTCCTAGAGACGACGCAAAACGAGACGGAGCGAATGATTCGCCTCGTCAACGACTTGTTGCAACTCTCGAAGATGGACAGTAAAGAATATAAGATGCAGAAAGTGAAGTTCGACTTCGTGCAGTTCTTTAACGACATCATCGACCGTCACGAGATGACGAAAGGTGACGCGATTCAATTCCGCCGGAAACTGATGAAACGCCGCGTGTATGTGCATGCCGACCAGGATAAGATGACACAAGTGATTGATAACATCATCACGAATGCCATCAAGTTCTCGCCGGAGGGCGGTACGATCACGTTCCGGACGATGCTTCGGGCGAAACGCCTCGTCATCGGCATCAAGGATGAAGGGGTCGGGATTCCGAAGTCGAACTTGAAGAAAATTTTCGAACGCTTCTATCGTGTCGATAAGGCGCGGGCGCGTAATATCGGTGGAACCGGACTCGGTCTATCGATTGCCAAAGAAGTCGTATCCGCTCACGGTGGGGACATCTGGGCAGAGAGTGAATTTGGCTGCGGCACGACGATTTACTTCACGATTCCGTTCGATACGATTGTGGAGGTGAATGATTGATGAAACGGTTTACGATTGCAAAGCCAGAACTGTGGAAGTCGTTGCTTTTGCTCACGTTAATCGTCACGTCGATTGTTCAAACCATCATTTTGTGGGATTATCATCCCACCTATCAGTCAGTCCAATCGGAGACACAGCTGACGACGGTGGACGAATCATTACAACGCCGGGCGAATCAAGTCGTCATTCCGGTGCAGGCGGTCGTTCATGACAACAACGCCGTCTTCGCTTCGAAGAACACCCCGAAGCAGTTGATGCGGGTCATTCGGGATACGTTTGAAGCGAGTGAGTTCAAACCGCTCGCCGCGAAGAATATCCCGAGCTTTTACACAGATATCAACGAAGGGCTCGAGTTGATTTTACCGGAAGCTTACTATGCGGATACGCTCAGCTACATGTTGCCGGGCACGTACAGTCTGTCTGGGAAGATTCCGCAGCGTGTGCTCATCTACATGGACGACAATGCGTTTACTATCCGGACGATCATGAGTGACCAATCGATTTGGGAAGGGAAGTTGACGAAGGTTGGAAACGGCGACGTGAACAGTCTGTTCTTGAAAAACTCGGGTCGCACGATGAAACGGGTGACGTATACGGATGAACGCGTGAACTACATCCCGGTCGTCGGACCAGAGATGAATGAGTTGTTCGCGTATGACGTATCGTCGATTCAAATCGATGCGCGTCTCGACTGGATGCGGGACACGTTCTTCCCAGGCGACCCGAACGTCCAAGAAGTCGATCCGGCAAGTTCGGTCGGTGCATTGACGAATGGTGTCAGCGTAGCAGAATATGACGCGAAGCTGAACGCGAGTCGCTATCGGAACTTGTCTCGGAACAGCACCGAGCGTGAAACGGCACTCGGGTTGGATTCGATTGTCGAATTCGTGAATTTCCATGGTGGATGGGTCGACGAGTCTTCGGAGAATCAAGGACTCTCGCTTCGTTTCGATGCGATCACACCGGCGAACAAAGGCTTTGAAACGACCGTATTCCGTTTTCATGTGAAAGGATTCCCGGTCTTTAGCCAACGTGAGGCGTTTATAAACAATGACGCCATCGACTTATCCACATTGCGTGTGGAAAACGACGGGGCACAAGTCCGATCGATCACACGACATCACTTAGAGATTGACCGCTTGATCACAGTCGGCACGACGCAGCTGGCTGACGCAGAAGAAGTACTCGGTACACTTATCAATTCTGGACGGTTTGAGAACGTGACCGAGATTCGAATCGGTTATGAGATTGAATATAACGAAGATACGAGCCGATATGTGACGTTCTCACCGAATTGGTTCGTACGTGAAGCCGGACGTTGGGTCCCATACAATCAGTCAGAAGATTGGACAGAAAGGATGATGTATCGTGGATTGGAGTAAAGCGAAAACGATTTTAATCTTCGCCTTCCTCGCCCTGAACATCTATCTGTTGTTCCAATTGGTGACCGAAACATGGGCGACTGAAGTCGTGACGAATGACAATACGTCGATTGCACAAATTTTAGATCAACGAAATGTCGACCCGGCAAAATTGCCACGAATGGGTCGGGATATCGGATATTTGACGGGGTCGTCTGAAGAGATGTCGGCCGCGATGATCACGAAAAATCGTGATGCCCAACTGGCGACGACGCTCGACAACATGCAACTCGAAGTCGAACTGAAGCAGCCGGTGCCGCTCGATGCAAAAGATTTGAGAACGACCGCTTCGACGTTCGTGGCAGAATATGTCCCGTTCGGAGAAGAGTATGCATACTGGCGATATGATGAAAAGACGAGACAAATCGCCTTCGTCCAAACGTTTGAAGACAATAAGATTTTCTCGGCACCCGAAGTCGAGGGAGATTCGGAGATGTATATCGGACCATCCCTCATCTTGATTCAATTGAATGAGGAATATGAAGTGACGGATTATAAACAACGTCACTTGAAAGACATCTCATCAAAACCGCAGGACGATCTCGTGTTAACGGCCAGTGAAGCCATCTCTCAACTCGCGTCACGGAAGTATTTCCAACCGAACCAAGAGATGCGGGCCATCAACACAGGGTTTTATAGCTTACCACTCGACAGCTCTGGCGGTTTGATTATCATGCCACCGCTCTGGTCGATCGCGATCGACGATCATGTGTATTTCGTCAATGCCATCGATGGGACGGTAGAGCGCGTCGAGTTCGAAACGAAAGAATGAAAGGAGTGGTGGTGTGAGTTTACAGTATAGTGTGTTAGCGAGCGGATCGACTGGGAACGCCCTCTATATCGAGACGGAACGGACGAAGCTGCTCGTCGATGCCGGATTGACCGGGAAAGCGATGCAACAACGCATCGAAGCCATCGGTCGGTCGTTTGATGGGATCGATGCACTGCTCGTCACCCATGAGCACTCCGACCATATTAAAGGTGTAGGGATATTGGCACGAAAGTATAACTTACCGATTTATGCGAATGCGAAGACGTGGGAAGCGATGGAATCACTCATCGGAAAGATTGACCCGGCTTTGAAGTTTCATATCGAGGTAGGGGACGTGAAGCAGTTCGGTGATATTGAAATCGAGACGTTCAACGTGAGTCACGATGCAGCAGACCCGATGTTTTATCAGTTTGCCCACGACGGGAAACGCTTGGCCCATATCACCGATACCGGCTACGTCTCAGACCGGATGAAAGGGATTATCCGCGGAGCTGACGACTTTATCTTTGAGTCAAACCATGACGTCTCGATGCTGCAGATGGGACGTTACCCGTGGAGCGTCAAACGACGTATCCTTGGGGACTATGGTCACGTCTCGAATGAGGATGCGGCGATTGCGATGAGTGAGGTCATCGGTGACCGGACGAAACGGATCTATTTGGCCCATTTAAGCAAGGACAACAATATGAAGGAGCTCGCGCAAATGAGCGTCTCGCAAACACTCGGCATGCGGGACGTCGACTTAGGTCGCATTAAATTGTGCGATACGGACCCGACAATCCCCACTTCGCTCGTTTCTTTATAAGGAAACTTGGGAAAAGACAGTTATCACACTGTCTTGAAGGGGGGACGCGTCGTGAACGAAGAGAGACACCATGAGTATGAACCTCAAGACGTCGAACCTGAAGCACACGAAGCAAAAGAAGAAAAACCGACGTATCCGTCTCGTAGTGAATGGCGTCCGAAGCAAGAAGAGTACGTACGCCACAAGCCGAGACCGAATATAAAACCGTTGTTACTCGGAGGGGTTGGCGGATTCTTAGGAGCGGCTTTGTTTTTTGTCACAGTAATGCTCTGGGATTCGCCGACCTCTCGTTTTGTGACGAACGAACTGACCCGGACCGAGCAAGCCGTGACCGTCACCGAATCTGACGTCACGACCGCTGTCCTCGGGGCGAAGACGTCCGTCGTCAGCATTACGAACATCCAGCGTGCCTTCACCTCAGACTCGCAGTGGGAGGCGGGCGCAGGCTCTGGCGTCATTTATAAAGTCGAAGGGAACACGGCGTATATCGTCACGAACTTCCACGTCATCGAAGAGGCGGATGAAATCAATATCGCCTTCTCCGACGGTCAGATTGCGTCAGCGACCATTTTAGGTGAGGACCCGCTCAATGATTTGGCGGTCGCGGAAGTCGAGCTGCCGGACAATATCGATGCGAAACCGATCGTGCTTGGCGATTCCACCGTGCTACAGGCCGGTGAGACCGTCATGGCCATCGGAAATCCGCTCGGTGTCTTCTCAAACTCGGTCACCCGTGGTATCGTCAGTGGTGTCGAACGGACGGTGCCGGTCGATACGAATAGCGACGGCTTGATGGATTACAACGCAGAAGTCATCCAGACCGACGCAGCGATCAACCCAGGAAATTCGGGCGGTGCCCTTATCAATGTTCGTGGGGAGCTCGTCGGGATCAATTCGATGAAAATCGCCGAAGCGAGCGTGGAAGGGGTCGGCTTCTCGATTCCGGTGAACGTGGCGCTACCGGTCATTGACATGTTAGAGCGTGACGGCAAAGTGACGCGGGCCCAGCTCGGGGTCACGATTCAAGAAGTCATTGCGGTACCCGGTAACGTCCGGGAAGAATACGGCATCTCATTCGATCAAGAAGACGGCGTCTTCGTCGAAGAGGTGACACCAGGTAGTCCGGCTGAAGAGGCGGGACTCCGCGTCGGTGATATCATCACGCAAATCGGAGATCGGGAGATTAAACGATATGTCGATTTACGCGATGCGCTCTATCGAGACGCAACGGTCGGTGATACGATTACGATTGAGTATTTACGTCGCGGGGAAACGAGAGAAACCGATGCGACTTTAACTGAAGCAACATAAAGAAGCGGCGACGCTTCTTTTTTAAGGAGGAAAAACTGTGGAAAAAAAAGTATGCAAGGAACATGTTGAAATCGCTTTAGACATCATTGTGGATGAAACAGGGGAGTACCCGTTGTTAGAGGAATTATCCACAAGTGAACACGTGACATGTGAGTTCTGTGAAGCTGATGCAACATATGTTGTGTCAAGCAAAAACTAATTATCAACATGTGGATTTGTGGATAACTCTGTGGATAACCCTATGGATAACTCCAAAAAAACTGTGGAAAAAGGAAGAATTGGATGAATATTTCAATTATCACGGTCGGCAAACTAAAAGAAAAATATTTAAAGCAAGGAATTGCCGAGTATACAAAACGGCTCTCTGCCTACGCAAAAGTGCAGGAAATCGAGGTCTCAGACGAAAAAGCACCCGAGCATTTGAGTGAGGCAGATATGTTACTAGTAAAACAAAAGGAAGGCGAGCGAATTTTGGCGAAGATATCCCCGGACACGCACGTCATCGCCTTGGCGATCAAAGGGAAGCAGCGGACGAGTGAAGAGTTCGCTCGTGAACTCGATCAACTCGCAACGTATGGAAAGAGTAAAATTGCTTTCGTCATCGGGGGTTCGCTCGGTCTGTCGGACGATGTGATGAAACGAGCGGACGATACGATTTCGTTCTCGAAGATGACGTTCCCGCATCAACTTATGAAGCTCGTATTATGTGAACAGATTTATCGAGCATATCGGATCAATCGGAATGAACCGTATCATAAATAAATATTTTTCAAAGAGTCATGTAGAACATTGTTTTATACTTGTTCTAGATGACTTTTTTTAGGAGTTGAATCATATGGGTGTTTGGGGAGTGGCGATTTTATCGAATGATCTTGCCGAAGATATTCGGTTTAGCTATAAAGATTTACTAGGGGACGGCTATTCGAATGAACAAGCGAGTGAACGGGTCATTCAAGAACATATCGATGAATTAGATGACGAGGAAATGATACTTTTTTGGCTTTCCTTTGCACTTATTCAATGGAAACTAGGACGATTACAAGATCACGTAAAACAAAATGCTGTAGAGATTATTGACAGTGGAATCGAGCTAGAAAATTGGAACGATGATTTAAAGTTAAAGAAGAAAAGAGAGGCCGTTCTTCTTAAGTTAAAACATCAATTGAATCAGCCTCAGCCACTTGCTAAAAAGATTCCTAAGCGCTTTGTAGCGAATACGACGTTTAAATCAGGAGACATTGTCAGTTTTCAAATGGACTCTTCCGAATATATCCTGTTAAAAGTGATTGATATTATTGAGCAATGGACACGTGATCGGTACCCACTTTTTGAGATATACGATTGGCAGGGAAAAGAAATTCCTTCATTAGATGAAATCAGTACATTGAGATTAAAGACAGAACCTTATGATGACGATGAGGACATGCCTCGAAAAATTGCCGTGTATCAGTCTGGCAAAAGGGATCCATTCGTCAAACGGGCTAGTCTCATTGCTGAAGGTTTTCCTGTAACGAGTGATACGGAACCACCTTACACCTTATTATCTTGGAAAGGCCTGAATGCGTTTATTTGTGATATGCATCTAAATGGAAATGAAACTTGACTATGTAAAATGCATTAAGAAAATAGAGCGATAACTAAATGCGAATTTCACCATCAATCTCTTAAAAGGAATGACTTGAAGAAAGACTATCTCCAATTGAATTGCAATTAGCGGAGGGTGGTACAGGATTCATATAAAATTATCTAAGTTTGACCTCAAATTTATGTTGTTATCTGGTTATTAAAAAATTTGAGGCCATAGATGATATATGACTTACAAAAAGTTGATGGTGCACTACAGATTACACTAAGATACTCTTCGCTACTTTATCTAAAAATTTCTTTCTTCGACGATCTTTCCCGCTACTCGTAAATGAGCTGTTCACCCATTTCACATTTTTAAGTCCAATTCCTTTAAATGTTCCGCGAATAAGAGTCCCCTTAATGGGGTTCCCGGCTAAAAATCTTAAATACCACGTAGGCACTTCCGAAGTGGTAATGACAGTAGTCTTTTTTATATGAGTGAGTAATCCTTTCAATCCGGTAGATTCCTCTACATAGGCAAAATTTTTCAACATAACCTTGTCAAAAAAGCCTTTTAAAATAGCTGGTACATCAAACCACCAAACAGGAAAAATAAAAACTAATTCATCGCTATCGCTCAGCATCTTCTGATATTGGTTCACTAGTTGATCTCGAGATTGACCTTTCGAATAAAGAGATAAATCCGATTCATTTAAAACAGGATTAAATTGATCTTTATTTAAGTCAATGATTTGGTAGTCTTTTTTCTTGAGTACTAATTGTTCGATTGTTGTATCCATGATGGATTTATTGAAACTGCCATGCCATGGATGAGCCAAAATAATCGTTGTTTTCATAAGTGATCCTCCTAGTATGATTAGAATTTGAATAGATTAAATAAATTTGAGCATTTGATATTATTTGAACGATTGCTCAAATAATATACCTGCAATATAATGTTAGTGTAGACATTGCGTCAATACGTATTGAGGTATTCATACAAATCTCTCATTCTGTACAAATTAAGGAGTACTTATGCTAAAGCAAAAACCTGTAAATACGAATTCTAAGAGGTCAATCAATCTTTTAGTGGATACTATGTTGGAATTAATGCGTCGAACGAACTTTACGAGTATTACGATATCAGAACTTACTAAAACTGCGGGATTGGCGCGAAATACATTTTATGCTCATTTTGATACGAAAGAGGATGTACTCACCTATCACATGTATCAAATATTTAGGCATAGAATTCAACTTGCACTAACAGAAGCGGGACAGGAGCAACTTGATTTCGATACGTTGTATTTTGAGATATGGAGTGACAACCTCGAATTCTTGAATCTCTTAAAAGAAAATGATTTACTTCCGCTTTTGAATCGCTTTGAGGAACATTTTGATTTACTTTGTATAGATTTTCAAATTTATGAGAATTGCAATGTATCCGAAAAAGCGGAAGTGTATGCGAATGCGGTATACGCAGATTCATTAGCAAGTATTGTGAAAAGGTGGATGAAGACCGGTATGAAAGAAACACCACAAGAATTAAGTGACATTTTTAAAGAATTCATTAGGTGAACGTTTTTTTAAGTTTGCTTGGAATCGAAGTAGGAAATGAAGTGGCATATTGGGTTTCTTAAATAACTGATTAAAATGATAGGAGAGTTTTATGAACCACACCATCAGTCTTCTAACACATCAAATCGCTCCCGATTTTCTAACAACCTTTGAACGTTTTCAGGAAACGCATCGCATCTATGCTGTAGATCCGAGCGGTCAACTTTATCAAAAAGATGAGCATTATATCGATGAATGGGATAATGCGAAAAAACAACAGGTCGTTGAGATTCTCAACTACTACATCGATCGTGGCGGAGTTGTTGTGGCAATCCAAAAGGGCGAGACGTTACTTGGCTTTGCCGGACTAAATGGACAACCGTTCGGAACGGAAAGGCAATATCTAAACTTAGGTTTCATTCATGTGAGTCGTCCTTACCGAGGTCAGGGAATCGGGAAAGTGTTATTTGAACGTGTCTGTCAGGCAGCAATCGAACGAGGCGCGAAAAAGCTATACATCGGAGCGAACCCGGCTGTCGATACATATCATTTCTATGAAGCGATGGGATGCATAGTAGCCGAAGAAATCGTGCCAGAAATCTATAAAGCAGAACCACTCGATTTGCAACTTGAATATGTCTTATCGTCTCCTGAGACCACATCGTAACGATGTGGTCTTTTTCATGCATAAATCGCTCAACTCCAAGTTTTTTCTCCTATGAAGAATTGACCGATTTCGAAAAATTGTGATAGAATCACAAGGCAAATGATTATCATTATCAGTCAATAATAATAGATGAAATCGAACCGTTGGAGTGAACGTGAAAGGATGAATACAATGAGCACGCTTGAAGCATATAACATGGCATTTAAAAACGGATTGGAATTAGAGGACGATGTGGTTCTCGAGGACATGAAGCTCGGAGAATCGACGGAATGGGATTCGATTGGACACATGACGCTCATCGCAGAAATCGAGGATGCGTTTGACGTCTATATCGACTCGGATGAAATGACGGAGTTCCATTCGTATCAGTCTGGCATCGCGTTGCTGCAGCGCCTCGGTGTGGACATTAAATCATGACACTTTTTCAAACACTCGAGCAGTACACGGATCGTGAGGCGGTCTATGCGGACCGTTCTTACACTTACGGTGAGATGTTAGAGGTTGGCGACGCGATTAGTCAGGAAGTCGGCGAACGGTCGCTCGTCTTCTGTCTTTGTGCCAACCGAATCGAGTCGCTCTTCGGGTATATCGGTTTCATTCGGGGACATGTCGTACCCGTTTTGTTAGACGCGGATATCCCAGCCGAGCAATTACAGAAGTTGATGGAACGGTATCGACCGACCCACGTATGGGCACCGGAATCGAGAGACGATTTGGCGAACTCGTTGAATGCTTACTACGGTTACGGCGGCTACGCCTTGTTTGAAACAGGAGCACCAGTTCACCATGAACTTCATGATGAATTGGCCCTTCTGTTGACGACTTCAGGGAGTACCGGAAGTCCGAAATTTGTCCGCCTCACTTATAAGAATCTATCAGCGAACGCCACATCGATCATCGACTATCTCGACATCGATCAAACGGATAAACCGATCACGACCCTTCCGATGAACTATTCATATGGGCTCTCCATCATTAACAGTCATCTGTTGAAAGGGGCGACCATTATTCTGACAGACCGCTCGCTCGTTCAAAAAGAGTTTTGGGAGTTATGTCGTACCGAGCAGGCGACGACGTTCGGTGGGGTCCCGTTTCATTATGAGATGTTGAAACGGTTGAATTTTGAGACGTATGAACTTCCTAGTTTGAAGAAGTTGACGCAAGCTGGTGGGAAGTTAGATTCGAAGCTCGCACAGCACTTCGTGACGGTGTGTGAAGAAAAAGGGATACAATTTTTCATCATGTACGGTCAGACGGAAGCAACGGCCCGGATGTCGTATTTACCGGATCGGATGCATGCGGAAAAAGCGGGGAGTATCGGCATCGCCATCCCAGGTGGAGCGCTCTCATTACGAGACGAGGCCGGAAACGACATCAAAGATGCGAACGTGACGGGCGAATTGGTGTATCAAGGCGACAACGTGTCGTTCGGATACGCGACCTCGTTGGCCGATCTTGAGAAAGGTGACGACCATCAAGGTGTCTTGCGTACGGGTGACATGGCATATCGCGATGAGGATGGATACTACTTCATCGTCGGCCGAATCAAGCGCATGATTAAACTATATGGGAGTCGAATCAGCTTAGACGAAGTCGAGGCTCTCCTTCGAGAGCAAGGACACGACTGCGTTTGCGCTGGCGAAGACGACCAACTATACGTGTATACGTTACAGGATGACGTGGCGCAAATTAAAAAAATCATCAAAGATCAAATCAAGGTGAAAGGTGTTCGGGTAATGCAGATTGACGAGATTCCACGCAATTCGTTCGGAAAGATTCGTTATGCCGCATTGCCGAAGCGAGAACTTGTGACCACCTGATTGTCAGGAATCGGTACATCGTCAAGTTTCATAACATCAGGTGGTAAATATGACTTTTATTTCGGTTGAATTTCTCTTATTTTTAACAATCATTGTCGGAACGTACTACGTGGTCCCACATCGTTTCCGATGGATGCTCCTCCTCTTGGCGAGCTATGTCTTTTACGCCACGTTGAGCGTCCAATTCATTCCGCTTCTGTTGATCAGTACCGCCTTCACTTATGTGATTGGGATTCTGATTGAGAAGCAAGAAAAGAAAGAACAGAAGAAGCGGCTCATGTGGGTCGGTGTCTCGGTTCTCGTCTTCTTCCTCGGATGGTTCAAATATTTTAATTTCGTCAATGATTCGCTCCGTTCGTTCGCCGCATGGAGCGGATTTGATTATGATGTGCCGTACAAAGAAATCGTCTTGCCGTTGGCCATCTCGTTCTATACGTTCCAAGCCATCAGTTATGTCGTGGACGTCTCGCGAGGGAAGCAAAAAGCAGAGCGTCATTACGGCTATTTCTCGGTCTATTTCGCCTTCTTCCCGCAACTCGTGGCGGGGCCGATTGAGCGGGCGAAAAAGCTGCTTCCGCAACTGAAGACGGAACAACATCTCGATTACGACAATATCAGCTATGGGATTCAGCGTATCATTTGGGGATTCTTCAAGAAGACGTTGATTGCTGACCGATTGGCTCCGATTGTCGCAAGTGTGTTCAATAGCCCGGACCCGACCGGTTCAGAGATCGTCCTCGCGACGATGCTGTTCTCGATTCAATTATTCGCCGACTTCTCGGCGTGCAGTGATATCGCCATCGGTTGTGCAAGATTGCTCGGGATTCGGTTATCAGAAAACTTCAAGCAGCCACACTTCGCTGTATCGATTGCCGACTTCTGGAATCGTTGGCACATCACACTCTCGATGTGGTTACGGGATTATATTTTCATGCCGCTCGCGAAAGGGAAGAAGAAGCGCGAACAGATTTACGGTGCCATCCTTGCGACGTTTTTAGTGAGTGGCATTTGGCACGGTGCTGCATGGAACTTTGTCTTATGGGGACTCATTCATGGGATCTATCGTGTGTTCGGAGACCATACGAAACAGCAGCGTGAAAAAATGGCATCGTTGGTTGGGTTTGACCGCGTGCCGACACTGCATCGGTGGTGGAAAATCGCCATCACGTTCCAGCTCGTCTGCTTCTCTCGCGTCTTCTTTCAATCGCATTCGATGGCAGAGGCGTTCTCGCATGCCAAATTGTACGTGACGCCTACTTCATGGGCACTGTCAGGCATGATGCAGGCGATTCAAATGTTCTCGTTACTCGATTTGATTATCTTCCTCGTCGTCTTTGTCGTCGTTCACTTGTTCCAACATATTGAACGGACGAAAGGTTCGGCTTGGGATTGGATGGCACGTCAGTCTGCCGTGACGAGCGTGGCCATCAACTTGTTCTTGATTGTCTCGGCCTTCTTGTTTGGCGTGTCGGGGCAAGGATTTGTATACGGTGGGTTTTAAGATGCAAGGAAAGGAATTAGCATGAAGCGTTTAGGAATTAAAATCGTCGTTGTGTTACTCGTGATTATCGCCATCTTTATTCCCGTCAACGAGTTCGTGAAAGACTCGTGGGAGTACAATAACAATCGGGCCGTCCTAGCGTTTAAAGAAGACCCTCATCCTGTCGATATCATCAATTTGGGTACGTCTCATGCGATGTATGGGTATTATTTTAAACCGACCGGATTGTCGCATCTCGACTTGGCGTTACCGAGTCAACCGATTGAATATGACTTGAAGATGTTAAAAGAATACGATAAACACTTGAAACCAGGTGGGGTCGTGATTGTGTCCCTATCTCAAATCACATTCAGCAACTCAGATGTCGGTCGGAAGGCAAATTATTATCGTGTTTTGGACCGTGAAGACATCGAGCCGGTCAGCCTGTTTCAATATTATACGCATGAAGAGTTCCCTGCACTGAATAGTGGCAGTGCTTATGCCGCTATTTCCCGGGAAATCCGCGATTTTCGATTTGATGCGCACAAGCCATGGGAGAATGGCGGACTGAACTATTCCGAGCGTAAGTATGAGGAAGTGGCTGCCCAATATGAGAATGCTGTGAACAATCATGAGATTGAAAAGAACATGACGCATTTAAAAGACATCATCGACTATTGTGAGCAAAAAGGATATCGCGTTGTCTTGGCGATGGAGCCGGTACATGCGTCATATCATACGTATTTTGATGAAGAAGTCATGGAACGTCTCGTGTTTCAGCACCTAAAGAAGCTTGATTTAGATGTTCCGTTCCTCAATTATATGGGGGATGAACGATTCATTCATGAGCAGTCGTTCTTCCATAACCCGGACCATTTGAACGGTGATGGGCGGACGCTGTTGTCTTCGCTCGTTTATGAAGATTTGAAGCGATTGGGATATGTTCAAGAAAAATGATTTCGTATTCAATCAAAAAGGATACCCGCGAACGTCCATAATATCACTAGCATCGACAGAAACGAGACGAATACCGTCTTATTCGATACCCGTTGCTCCGCAAAGCGTCGAAATAGTCGTTCGAGGATGGTTTGACCTACAACGACCGCTAAAAAGATGATTGCCATTTCAGCGAATAGAGAAAAGTCGTTGCGAAAAATAAAGGTCATGGCAACAAAGAGGATGATGGAGCTGGTCAATGTGGTGAGAAAACGTTGTTTATTCAATCGAATCTCTCCCTTCTCTCATCATTACGTGTATGCTTTTAGAAAAGATTCAAATAGACGGGGAGTGATTCACATCGAAACGATCTATTTAGCCGGCGGATGCCTATGGGGTGTCCAGGAATTCGTGAAGACGTTACCTGGCGTTTTCTCAACCGAAGCGGGACGCGCGAACGGAACGACCGATACGTTAGACGGAGAGTATGACGGATACGTCGAATGTGTCAAAACAACGTTTGATCCAGAGTGTGTGAAGGTAGATGAATTGATGCACTATTTATTTGAAATCATCGACCCATATAGCGTCAATCAACAAGGAATCGATGTCGGGGAGAAGTATCGTACGGGCGTATACAGTGAGGAGTCACGGCACTTGATGGAGGCACAAGCGTTTATCGATCGACGCTCGGATGCGGAACGGATTGCCGTTGAAGTAAAACCGCTCACCAACTATGTGCGGAGTGCGGACGAGCATCAGGACCGATTGACGCGTTGTCCGGATGATTATTGTCACATCCCGAAAGACTTGTTAATGAAATATCGGAAAGACGAAACATCGCCAACCCCTTGATTCGGAGTTGGCGATGTTTTTACGTCCGCTCGAGAATGTTCACGAGCATCTGATGGATGACGTCATGATCGTTCGGGTCATGCAGTTGATATGGACTCCCCGGGAGCGTATACACATCTTTCGCTCCGACATATGTGATGTGGAGTGTCAAGGAACCATCTTCCTGACACGCCGTCGTCAATTCCAAGTCACCACTGATGACACCGACTTCTTCCGTCATAACACCGTGGGTTGCCTTAAAAATTGAAGTGATTTCGTTCATTGGAAGACTCCTTTTCTAACTTAATAAATACAAGCGTTGATGGCTGTCGTGAGTGCTGACTTCTCTGAAGATTGAAGGCTCAAGCCCCAACGACTCTTCGTCTCGACCCACATCTTCGCATACGCACAGCGAGCACCCGTGCGAGGGGGTTGCCATGTCGATGGATCTTGGTCTCCTTTTGAGCGGTTCGATGAAGCAGACACCGCAATCAATTGAGGACCGTTCAAGTCGTTCGCAAAGCTTTGACGTTTTGTCGTCGTCCAGCTGCTTGCACCAGAACGCCACGCTTCGGCGAGCGGGACGACGTGATCGATATCGAGGTCAGATGCTGACGTGAACGTGATCCCGTCATAGTAACTGTACCATGAGCCGGTCGTTACCGGACATTCATCGACGACCGAGTCAGCGTCCCGTTTCAAGACGATGTGACGCGTGTTACAACCGCTTCCTTGACTCGACCAGTGCGGGAAGAGGTCACGACTATACCCCGTCATTGATCCTTCATTTTTGACAGTGAGCGCATTCAGTTTCGTGAGCGCATCCGCTTTCGATGGGATGTTCGGTGGGAAAGCAGAGACCGGTGTGGCGTCAAATGACGCGGCCACCCAAACAAGCAATGTGACGAGTGCGACAGATATGAGTTTCTTCAACATATAAAGCCTCCTACTATGTATTTGGAATGAACACTTGTCGAAGCAAGTGGGCAACCTTTCATCAACCAAAAAGTGAGACAAACATCACGCAATAAATTCAACTTGATCATACACAGGACGATTTTGAAAAAGTGTGAAAATCTGCAAAATGATTAGAAAGACTATCGCAAATCCTTCTCTAGCATTAATGGATAATTCGGTGTTATTTCTTTGGAACTAGTGAGCGATCAGGACTGGTATAATGAATGACATGGATTGAGAGAAAAGAAGAGGTGGATGGAATGAACAAGAAAGAGATTGCGGCGATTCGTCGACAGTTTAAAGTGAATGCGACCAAATTAAAGATTGCTGACTTATATACGATTTACATCCGACAGGAAACGAATGAGATTTATTATGAAGAGTTGCGTCCGTTCCCGTTCTTAGAAGAAGAGCAGCAGGAGCTGTTTTTGACGAACTTCAAAAAAGTGCTCGGTGGAAAACTCGATGAAAAATTGTTCGAAGTGAAGTTCCAATATCCTGAGGAAGGTCAGGTCGACCATACGCAAGGATTGCTATATGAAGGACTTCGTACGGAAGAGACCGACGTATGGACGGACTACATGCAGCGCATCGCGTTGAAGATGGTGAAAGACACGCCATTTGAAAAAGACATGGTCGTGACGTTCATCCGAGGGAATTACAATAAGCCGACGAACCGATATTCGGAAGAGTCTGAGATTCACGCGAACGATGAAGTGTATACGACGAAATTCATCCTCGGCAGCATCAGCCCGACTGAACTTCCGAAAAAATCACTCGTCTTCGACTTCGTCGAGCGTGAATTTAAAGCCAGTCTGATTGTGAATCCAATCATCAAACTCGAGGCGCCAATCGGCGGCTTCTTATTCCCATGCTTCACGGATAATGCGGCCGATGTGAACCATGTCCTCTATTCGGCGCAAAAAGCGCATCAACCGGATATGACGTTCATCGAGAAAGTGCTGAACGGTTCGGAAATCGTTACAGCAGTGGAAGAGAAGGCGGTCTTTGAAGAAGTGGTCAAAGCGGTCATCGGGGAAGAGGTCAATTCTCGGACGCTTGCGACCGTTTACGATGAGATCAATCAAATCATTGTCGCGGAAGAAGAGAATGAACAGGAAGAAGAGAGGGTAGCGATGCTCGACTCCCGTGCCGTCGAGGTCGTCTTGCGAGCGAGCGGCGTGGAAGATGTAACGACAGAAAAAGTCGAGCAGGCGTTCAAGCAAGTCGTGGATGACACGAAGTACGAGATGAAAGCGACGAGTGTCGTTCCGAAGTATACATCAAAATCAATCAAGATCAATACAAAGGTCGCCAATATCTCCGTTAGTCCACAAGATTTGAAATACGTGAAGCAAGTGAACTATAAAGGGAAACCATGTTTGTTGATCGAAGTGGAAGAAGAGACGGAGATTGAAGGGTTCAAACTCATCTCTGAAGAGTCGCTAGACTGATCGGAGGAAACGCAATGCATCCGCTTGAGTTGATTGATCTACTAGTCGTGTTCGCCATCGTGGTTGTATTGGCTTTGCTGTCGTTTCAATTTCACGGGAAATGGCGCAGGCGTATACGGATTGTGACGGTATGTTGTGTATTGGCGTACGGAATATTCTATTCAGTTCGTCCTTATTGGGTGAATCAACAGGTGCAGGAAGAAAAAATAGTGCTCGAAGCGTATCTCAAGAATCGATATCCAACCGAAACCATCACCGTCCGCTCTATTCCTTATGGGAAGGACGGTTTTGAGAGTATGAATCCTCATACATTGTTCGTGAAATTTTCGACAGAACCGGATGCTGAGTACACATACCTCGTGAGTGGTGACGAATCGATTCATCAAACGAGCCACAGTTCAACCATCGACTCAAAATTTGATTTTCTCCACTTGGAAGACTGAGCCCAAACGACAGATTGGGCTCTTTTTTGACAATCGAGTGAGGAAGGTTGAAATTTATAAGTGTAATGGGTATGATGCATGTGAAAGCGTTTTCTATAAGTTAAAATATATCTTTGAAAACGTGTATTTTTTTTACGATTCAACGAAAGCGCTTTCGATAATGATATAAGGAGGCTTATCTATGTTGAAAATGAAGAATGCATTACTTGTTTTACTGAGTTTCATCGTGATTTTTTCAGCCCCGTCGTCATCGTTAGCGGTAACAGATACATCAACTGCTTCAAATAAGGCGTATAACTGGTTAAAGAGTCAACAATGTACAACTGGTTTAGTCGACAGTTTCTCGGATGCTCAACAAATCTCTTATACATATGATCAAGCGGTAGCAGCTATCGCTTTCTTAGTGAAAGGAGATACCGCAAGCGCTAAATCGGTCTTAGATACATTGAAGAATTTACAGACTGCTCAAGGTTCATGGTATACGGCATACTACTGCAATAACTTGTCTGTCCAAGAATTCAATCAACATGTCGGTCCTGTTTTATGGGTCGTGATGGCGATTGCCAAGTATGAAGTAGATACAGGGGATACGGTGACCTATCGTGATATGGCCATTCGTGCCATTGATTGGTCACTTCAGTTCCAACAAGCAGATGGTGGAATCAATGGTGGGCTCGACACAACAGGTAGTGTATTGACATGGGCTTCAACTGAGCATAACCAAGATGCTTACGCTATGCTCAAGCACTATGGCTACACGCAAGAAGCTACAAACGTTAAATCGTTTTTAGACACGAAAGTATGGCAAGAGGCAGAAGGATTCTTCTGGGCAGGTCGAAATGATCCGAACAATCCAATGGACACGAATGCTTGGGGTGTTCAAGCGCTTGGAACAACCGGTACACATCAATACGATCGTGGGTTGGACTATGTAATGAATCAACATCGCAACACACAAACGAAGCGTGTAAAAGGTAGCTCAATCACCATCAATGGTTTTGATTTTAACGGCGATAAAAACGATGTTTGGTTTGAAGGTCAAGGACAGATGGTCGTTTCATTTAAAATGGCAGGAAGAACTGCTGACGCTGACTATTTCCTAAATGAGATCATCAAGATTCAGGATTTCTACGGAACAGGTGGCGTTCCGTATTCGCTTCTTGGTACGAATAATGGATATTGGACAATGAAAAGTGTGGAGTCTGTATCAGGAACAGGTTGGTTAATTTATGCGATTGAAGGATTCAATCCTTTCCAACCATAAGGACATAAGAAAAGGACCTTGGAGTCATATCGACTTTAAGGTCCTTACACATGATTATTTACGAGCTTTGCTCACTTTAAGTTTTTTCCCTTTGACAGGCGTTGTCTCCATCGCTTGAAGGACGATTGAGCCTTTTCCGTTAAGGATATCGACGTACGTCATCTGGTCATTGATTGTGATGATGCCGATGTCGTCAGCGGATACGCCAGGGATTTTGGCGATTGTGCCGACGAAGTCGACAGCGCGAAGTTTTTTCTTCTTCCCGCCACTGAAGTGGAGTTTCATGATGTCCTGGTTGATGCGAGCCGTCTTGTTGTTTCGAACGACGCGTCGTCCGCTCAACTTTTGCTCAAAGGCATCCTGGTTAGCCGCGACTTCCGCTTCAGTCGGAGCATCAATCATCGGGATCTCGAATTGAACGTATGATTCGATAGCTCCGATGAGGCGTTCTTCCTGACGGGTCATGAGCGTGATCGCCGTTCCTTGTTTGCCGGCCCGTCCCGTACGACCCGTACGGTGCACGTAACTTTCCTTTTCGACGGGAACGTCATAGTTGATGACGAGTTCGACGTTATCGACATCGATTCCACGTGCTGCGACGTCTGTCGCGACGAGGTAACGGAAATTGCCCATCTTGAAGCCGTTCATGACGGCGAAACGGTCTTCTTGTTCGAGTCCACCATGGAGACGTTCAGCTGAATAGCCGGCTTTGTCGAGCTCGGCGTACACCGTGTCGACGTTCTCTTTCGTCCGACAGAAAATCATACAGCTGTCGGGGTTCTCAACGACCGTGATGTCTTGAAGCACAGCTAACTTCTCGTTCCGATGAACCGGGAGGAGACGGTGTTCGATTGTTGAAGCGGTCATGCCAGTCGACTCGATGGCGACACGTGCCGGAGCATTCATGTGCTTTTGGCAGAGACGTTCGATATCTTGTGGGAACGTCGCTGAGAAGACCATCGTCACGCGCTCATTTGGCAACTGTTGAAGAATCTTCTCGACGTCAGCGAGGAATCCGCGGTTGAGCATCTCATCCGCTTCGTCGATGATCAAGTATTCGATTCGGTCGAGTGAGAGGGTCTCGCGCTCGATGTGGTCCATGACCCGTCCAGGTGTACCGACAACGATATGTGTCTTTTGTTTCAACTCTTCACGCTGTTTCGAGAACGGCTCTTTCCCGTAGACGGCAGTCGCTTTGATTCGCTTGAAACGTCCGATGTTCGTCATGTCTTCTCGGACTTGAACAGCGAGTTCGCGTGTCGGCGTCAAGACGAGCACTTGCGGTTTGTTTTCGGCCCAGTCGATGAGCTCGATGACCGGAATCCCGAAAGCAGCTGTCTTTCCGCTTCCCGTCTGTGCTTTGACGATCAAGTCTTCGCGCTCGAGCGCACGTGGGATGACCTGTTGTTGAACTTCGGTCGGTGATTCGTATTTCATAATGCCTAACGCACGAGTAATCTCGTCGCTCAGGCGATAATCAGTAAATTGCTGTTTGTTCATGGGTAACCTCATTCTTTCGTGAAAACTTCTGCTTCAGAAAATTTCAATGTCTATTTGCAATACAGTCCATTATAGACCGAAAGACGGTAGGAAAGCGAATGTCACATAAAAATAGACTATATCAAAGGTTGATTGAAAGGAGTTTACATAGTGGGACACAGTTATGAACATCTCATTGATCGTCTGAATCAACATCAACAACTTACGAGATCAAATCATCTCGAAACCATCATCAAACCAATTCCAGATTCAGATCGTACCGGTGACCTCGATCCACGCGTGTTTGCGACACTTACCTCGAATCATTCAGATGACGAACCGGATGGCGAATTTAATCTCGAGGTGGCACGTGCCAGCATGGGTTGGCCGAACCGGGATCAGACGACGACTGCTATCAAAACCGAATATGTAAAGATTCCAAGTGAAGACGGAGACATCCCGGTCCGTCTGTATCGCCCACATCATACCGAACCAGTCCCAGCGATTCTCTTCTTCCATGGTGGCGGGTTCTTCGGAGGGACGCTCGAGACGGTCGAGAATCCATGTAAGTTGCTGGCGGAACGGGCGAACGCGGTCGTCATCTCTGTCGATTATCGTCTCGCCCCGGAGCACCCGTTCCCGGCCGGATTGAACGATTGTGATCGCGCCTTTGAATGGGTGTATGACAATGCGAGTGAGTTGAACATCCTGAAAGATCGAATCGGCGTCGCCGGTGACAGTGCCGGTGGCAACTTGGCGACCGCTTGCTGTCTGATGGAGCAAGAGCGCGGGACAGCGCGCATTCGTTACCAAGCGCTCGTCTATCCGGTCGTCAATCTAGGGTCGATTCCGACAGATGATTTTGAATGGACGCTCGATGCATATCATATTTCGCATCATCACGACTTGATTCGAGGTATCGTGCTCGCGCTCGCCGACACGGACTCATTTTTCAATGACCTCTATCTTCAAGGAAAGGCGGATGTCACGCATCCGCTCGTCTCACCATTATTCGCAGACGATGTCTCGAGTCTACCACCGACTTTGATTGTGACGGCCGAATACGATTACTTACGACTCGAAGGGGAGGCGTATGCGCGGAAACTGGCACGAGCGGGTGTCCCGACACGCCTCATTCAATATCGGGGTATGGATCATGCCTTCATGGACAAATTAGGAGACTACCCACAGGCAGAAGATTGTATGAATGAAATCGCAATAGGATTAAAGGAGCTGACGAAATGAAACAGTATACATTGGATTGGAAACGTTATGAGGAATTGGCCCGGCAAGCGGTCGCGGAAGGCGTCGTGTTAGTCAAAAACGATCAGAAGACGCTCCCGTTACAGCCTGGAACGAAGCTCGCCGTATTTGGTCGTAGCCAGTTCCATTACTATAAGAGCGGTACGGGCTCAGGTGGGATGGTAAACGTCGGTCACGTCACGACGCCGCTCGAGGCACTACGTGAAAATACGGATATTCAAATCAATGAATCGCTCTATTCGACGTATGAGGCATGGGTGAAAGAGAATCCGTTCGACCAAGGTGTCGGTTGGGCAGGTGAACCGTGGTCGCAACAGGAGATGGACGTAACGGACGAACTCGTTGAACAGACGGCACAAGAATCGGATATTGCGCTCATCATGATTGGACGCACGGCAGGAGAAGACCGTGACAACACGGCCGACCCAGGCAGTTACTTATTGACGGATATCGAACACGCGATGATCGAGCGCGTCACGAAACGCTTCAACAAAACGGTCGTCGTCTTAAATGTCGGGAACATCATCGACATGAAATGGGCAAATGAGCCGAGTGCGATCCTTTATGCATGGCAAGGCGGGATGGAAGGTGGAAAAGGACTCGTCGACGTTCTCGTCGGAGATGTAAGTCCTTCCGGGAAACTGACGGATACGATTGCTCGCTCGATTGAGGATTATCCGTCGACAAAGAACTTCGGTCATGCAGACAAAGGCATTTATCAAGAAGACATCTATGTCGGTTATCGCTACTTCGAGACGTTCGCGAAGGATGATGTTTTATACCCATTCGGTTTCGGTCTGTCTTACACGACGTTCAAAACGGAGGTCAAACAGACTCAAGAAGTCGATGGCATCCTAACGGTTGATGTGGAGGTGACGAACACGGGTGACTGTGACGGGAAAGAAGTCGTTCAGCTCTATGTCGAGAAACCGCAAGGGAAGCTTGGGAACCCGCTCCGGTCATTGGTGGCGTTTGAGAAAACATTGCTCCTTGAACCAAACGAACGCCAAACTCTTTCGTTTAGCGTCGACATGACTGACTTTGCGAGCTATGACGACTCAGGCGTGACGGGTCATGAATCGAGCTTCGTTCTAGAGGCAGGAACGTATCGGTTATACGTCGGAACGGATGTGCGTTCGGCTTCACTTGCTCTCGAAGTCGAGCAACAGGAGAAACGTGTCCTCGAGACGTTAAGTGAAAACATGGCGCCTGTCCTCCCGTTTGAACGGATGAGACCGATTCAAGGAGAACAAGGAATTGAAGTGGGCTACGAATCGACACCGCTTCGTGCCGTTGATGTTGAGACACGTTATTTGGAAGAACGTCCTGAGACGCGACCGTTCACAGATGACCAAGGCATCAAATTGAGTGATGTGTACCATGGAAAGGCGTCTCTCGACACATTCTTGGATCAATTGACGGATGAGGATTTGGCTACGATTGTCCGCGGACAAGGGATGAACTCACCACGTGTCACACCGGGGACGGCAGCTGCGTTTGGTGGCGTATCCGATCGATTGAACGAACTCGAGATTCCAGCGGCATGTTGTGCCGACGGTCCGTCAGGCATCCGTATGGATATCGGGACAAAGGCGTTCGCGCTTCCGAATGGGACGCTTTTGGCTTCCACGTTTAACGTCGACCTCGTCGAAGACTTGTTTGAGATGACTGGGCTTGAGATGCGTAAAAACCGGGTCGATACGTTGCTCGGACCAGGGATGAACATTCACCGTAACCCGTTGAATGGTCGAAACTTCGAGTATTTCTCAGAAGATCCGCATTTGACTGGAAAGATGGCGGTCGCTCAACTGAACGGCATGCATCGTGTCGGGGTGACGGGAACACTCAAGCACTTCAGTGCCAATAACCAAGAGGCGCATCGTCACGATATCGATTCGGTCGTCTCGGAGCGGGCGTTACGCGAGATTTATTTGAAAGGGTTCGAGATGGCGGTGAAAGAAGGACGCGCATCGTCCATCATGACGACATATGGTGCGGTCAACGGGATCTGGACGGCAGGATTATACGACCAAAACACGCGTATCTTACGTGACGAGTGGGGCTTTGAAGGCATCGTCATGACAGACTGGTGGGCAAAAGTGAACTTCCGTGAGGATGAGTCGGCCAACCGTCAAAATACGGCAGCGATGGTTCGCTCGCAAAACGACTTGTACATGGTCGTCGACCGTCCGGACCTCAACTCATTCGAGGACAATACCATGGCATCGCTCGAAGAGGGAATCGTCACACGGGGTGAGTTGTTGCGGAGCGCGCGGAACATTTGTTTATTCATCTTGAAATCACCGGCGATGGAGCGTCTTCTCGGAATTCATGATGGTTCGGTCGAGGTGCTCGGATTTGAAGATGAGACGAATCAACAAGACACATTCGAGTTGGACTATCAACATCTCGAGAACGGGGAGCGCGTCGATTTGTCAGGAATCGACACATCGACAGGCAGCACGCACGTCTTCGCCATCTCGGTCGACCAGACCGGAACGTATGACATCACGTTGACTGCTCGTTCGAACGCGGGAGAGTTGGCGCAGATGCCGGTGACGTTGTTTGCGAACAATATCCCGGGTGCGACGTTCACGTTTAACGGGACGGACGGAGAATGGGTGACGCAGACGAAGCAGGTCTTCTTCTTGAACCAGCATAACTATCTCCAACTCTATTTCGCATTGAGCGGACTAGAAGTAAAGGACGTGTCCTTCACCCTTGCAGATGAATTTAGTATGAAGAACGGCTGATCGATTCAAGGACGTCTCAATGAGGCGTCCTTTCTCTATTTACAAAAACCATACAGACCTGTATTCGTTCTGAAAATATATCTTTACAATCGTCCGTTACGCTACAGAAGTAGCAAACATTCGGGAGGGTTTACAGATGAAAAAGACAATGAAGAAGTTCGTTCCACTCGCGGTCGTTTCGACGCTTGCACTTGGGGGAATCGTTGGAGTTCAGCAACAAAATGAAGCAGAAGCCGCGAAAGATTCAAAGAATCATAAGGCGAAAAACGTCATCTTTATGATCGGGGACGGGATGGGCGTGCCTTATACGACAGCGCTTCGTTACATGAACGACAATGAAGAGACGGTGGAGATGGAGCCGACGGCCTTCGATTCACATTTGGTGGGTATGCAATCGACATATCCTGAAGACGACGCGGAGAACGTCACAGATTCGGCAGCCGCAGCGACGGCGATGAGTTCTGGTGTCAAGACGTATAACAACGCAATTGCCGTCGATAACGACAAAACAGACGTGAAAACGGTACTCGAACAAGCGAAAGAGAACGGCATGTCGACAGGACTTGTCGCCACGTCAGAAATCACGCATGCGACACCGGCATCTTACGGGGCACATGAAGAGCAACGTAAGAGTGAAAACGCCATCGCTAACGATTACTATGATGATTTGATTAATGGAGAACATAAAGTGGACGTCATGCTCGGAGGCGGAACGAAATTCTTCGAACGCTCGGACCGAAATATCGCCAAGCAGTTCCAAGAAGACGGCTACAGCTACGTCACGTCTGCTGAGGAAATGAAGCAAGACAATAACGAGCAAGTGCTTGGTCTCTTCGCAGAAGTTGGCATGGATAAGATGATTGATCGTGACGAGGAGCAACCAAGTCTTGCAGACATGACGACATCAGCACTTGACCGTTTGAAAGGGAATGACAATGGTTTCTTCCTTATGGTAGAAGGAAGCCAAATCGACTGGGCTGGACATGACAACGACGTCGTCGGTGCGATGAGTGAGATGAAGGACTTTGAGCAGGCGTTTGAGGTGGTGCGTGACTTCGCCAAAGAGAACGGTGAGACATTGGTCGTCGTAACAGCGGACCACTCGACGGGCGGTATTTCTATCGGAGCGGACGGGAACTACAACTGGGATCCGACGCCGATCCAAGCAGCGAAACGCACACCAGATTTCATGGCGAAAGAAATCGAAGGTGGAGCGGACGTGGAAGCCGTCTTACGTGAGAATATCGATTTAGAATTGACGTCTGAAGAGATTGCTTCTGTGAAGAAAGCGGCTGAGACGAATGACGTGACGGAAATCGACAACGCCATCGAGAAAATTTTCGATCAGCGTTCAGGAACGGGCTGGACGACGGACGGTCATACGGGTGACGATGTACCAGTATACGCATTCGGGCCACAACAAGAAAAGTTCGTTGGTATGAGCGACAATACCGATCAGGCAAAACGAATTTTCAACTTGTTGGAGAATAAAGGGAAAATCAAATAAGTAAGGGTATACGCTAAGACTACGTGGGAATTCCTGCGTAGTCTTTTTTTACGAAACAGTCGTATGATAGACAGACAAGCGATGATTCAATCAACGAGGGGGAAGCAGATGAAACACGCAGTGATTTTTGACATGGACGGAACATTGTTTCGGACAGATTTGATTTTAGAGTTGGCGTTGGATGAAACGTTTGAGTACCTACGAAAAAATGGCGAATGGGATGGGCCGACACCGATTGATCAATATCGGAACATCATGGGCGTACCGTTACCCGTCGTATGGGAGACACTGCTTCCGCAACACGGGGTACAGGTTAGAGAGGAGACGGACGTCTATTTCTTACGACGACTCATCGAAAACATTGAAAACGGGAATGGAGCATTATATCCGGGGGTACTCGAGCTGTTTGAACAATTGAAGCAGATGGGACATCCGATTTTCATTGCCAGCAATGGTTTGGTGGACTATTTGCAAGCCATCGTCACGCACTATGAATTGGATCGTTGGATCACAGAAACATATAGCATTCAACAAATCGATACGTTGGATAAGGGCGATTTGGTGGCTGAAATCGTGAAGAAGTATAAACTACAGAACGGCTTCGTGGTAGGTGACCGATTATCGGATATCATGGCTGCACGAGTGAACGGACTGACGTCGATCGGCTGTCGTTTTGATTTTGCACAAGAAGCGGAATTAAAAGAAGCGGACTATATTGCGAATCACTTGTCGGATGTACTTAAACTTGTATCAAAGGAGACAGTTTTGCGATAAGTGAATCGATTTCGAAGTTGGACTCGTACGTAAAGGACTACAAAAAATCGGAGGGATCATCATGCATACGCTCTACATGAAACAAAAAGTGTTAAGCTTACGCGGGCGCTTTACCATCAAGGATGCGGACGGACATGACAAATATTTCATCGAAGGTAGCTTTATGAAGTTTCCAAAGTCATTTGAAATCAAAGATACGAACGATCAGACGGTCACAACAATCACGAAAAAGACGTTCAGTTTCTTGCCAAAGTTTTTTGTGGAAGTGGATGGCACAGATATGATGACCATCTCGAAAGAATTTTCATTCTTTAAACCGAAATATTCGATCGATGCGGCCAGGATTGATGTCCAAGGGGATTGGTGGGACATGGATTTTGACGTGACGAAGAACGGACAATCCATCGGAAGTGTGCAGAAGAAATGGTTCTCGTGGGGAGACAGTTACGAGATTCGTGTCGAAGAACCGGAGATGGAACATTTGCTCATCTCCATCGTCGTAGCCATCGATTGCGCGAAAGCCGATCAAGCAGCGGCATCAAGTGCAGCAACATAAGGGAGAGTATCTAATGGAATTTTGGGATGTTTATACGGTCGACCGTGAAAAGACGGGCCGCACATGGCAACGAGGAAGTCGATTGCCAGAAAACGAGTATCATCTTGTCATCCACGTATGTATCTTTAACCAGAAGGGCGAAATGCTGATTCAACAGCGCCAACCGTTCAAGGATGGTTGGGCCAACATGTGGGATATCACGGTCGGAGGAAGTGCGACTGTAGGGGATACAAGTCAGCAAGCCGCGATGCGTGAGCTCGAAGAAGAGATTGGGCTCAAGCTTGATCTATCTCAGACACGACCGCATCTGACGGTCAATTTTGACGAAGGATTTGACGATATTTACCTTGTTGAAGCGGAAGTGGATTTGAATGAGTTGACGCTACAGGAATCTGAAGTGCAGGCTGTGAAATGGGCGGATGAGGCGACAATTCTTCAAATGATTCGACAGCATGAGTTCATTCCATACCATGAACCGATGATTCCGTTGCTGTTTGCGATGCGAGGACAATGGGGAGGAATCAATCATAAAGCTGCAGTGAAAGTGGATTCTTAAATGTGGGAAGCATCGACATGAGTCGGTGCTTTTTTATGTCATTTTGATTTCACTTCCGAAAAGTGGTTGAAGTTGGAATGGATAAAATTTTATAATGGTGTTAACGAAAGCGCTTTCGGAAATCGCTTTCAAAAAGAACGGTCTGAAAGTTTGCCATCCCTTATCCTGAAGGAGGACACATGATGAAGAAATGGGTTGCACTCGCACTCGGGACAGGTCTTGTCCTGTCATTGCCACAAGAGGTGCCGGCTGAAAAGAGTTCAAAAGCCGACGACGCCAAGTGGAAACTTGTCTGGTCAGATGAGTTTAGTAAGGCTGAAATCGATCACTCGAAGTGGAATTTTGAAACGGGGAACTGGATTGTCGACAAAGACGGAAATCCAGTCGCTGCCGGTTGGGGAAACAATGAGAAGCAATTTTATACGGACAAAAACGAAAACGCTTTCGTACAAGACGGGAAGCTTGTCATCCGTGCAAAGAAAGAACAAGCATCGGATCAATTCGGCACATATGATTACACATCGGCGAAGTTGACGACAAAGGGTACGTTCAGTAAGACGTATGGTCGTTATGAGATGAGAGCCAAACTCCCGACAGGAAAAGGGCTTTGGCCTGCATTTTGGATGCTTCCAGAAGAAGACCGCTACGGTGGTTGGGCCGCATCTGGTGAAATCGACATCATGGAGTCATGGGGCAGTCAGCCAGATAAAGTCGCTGGCACGATTCACTACGGGGAAACATGGCCAAACAACAAATACACGGGGAAAGACTATCACTTCGCAGAGGGTGACGGCATCGACAAATGGCATACATATGCGGTCGAGTGGGAGCCTGGTGAGATTCGTTGGTATGTAGACGGACAATTGTATCAGACGCAAAACGATTGGTATGCGAAAGAAGCAAACAAGGCTTCAAAATATAGTTATCCTGCGCCATTCGACCAAGATTTCTATTTGATTATGAACTTGGCAGTCGGTGGATGGTTCGATGGGGACGTTGACGAGACGACACCGTTCCCGGCAGAGATGGAAGTCGATTACGTCCGCGTCTTTGACTTGAAGAACGGGAAATATCGTGATGCTGTCGAACCGACATACTCGGATGAGGAAATCGTGTTACCAGAAGGTGCGAAACAACCTTTAGAAGACGGGAACCTTGTCTATGATGAAGACTATACAGAACCGATTACGACGGTGACAAACGGTGCACAGGCGCTCAACCCGACGTATTGGAACTATGTGGCGCTTCCTGACTTTGGTGGGGTCGGCTCAGTCGATGTGATTGATTTGGCAGGGTCGCGATTCGCCGACATTTCGATTGATCAGGCGGGAAGCCAGCCGTACTCGCATCAATTGATTCAAAACGTGTCACTTGGACAGGGCGGACACTATAAAGTGACGTTTGACGCCAAGGCGGACGCGGCGCGTTCGATTGCCGTTAAAGTTGGCGGTGGACCGGACCGAGGCTATGCGAAATATTCAGATGAAGGGTCATTTGATTTGACGACAGATGTTCAAACGTACTCGATGACATTCGATATGACAGAAGAGACTGACCTTGCGGCACGTCTCGAGTTCAATGTCGGACTGAGCACGTCTGGTGTCCAAATCGGGAACGTCCGTGTCGAGCAGACACCTCGTGAGGCGTTCGACCCGAATGCGACAAAACCGAAGCTTGGAGACGGAAACCATGTATATAACGGTACGTTCGATCAAGGTGCGATGGATCGCATGACGTATTGGACGTTCGACCCAGGTGTCACGAAAGGGACAGGAACAGTGGATCCAGTAGAGCGTCTCTTCCGTTTCGAAACGAACAAGAAAAAAGGAGCACCGGCAACATTGGTGCAACAAGGAATTCAATTGCAAGAAGGACATGAATACGTTCTCCGCTTCAAAGCACGTGCAGAGCGTGTAGACGGTCTTCAAGTCGGATTGAACGGTGCGAATGGGGATGCCTACCTTCCGCTTCAGCGTGTCGCTCTATCAGAAGCGTTCGATACGTATGAAATTCCGTTCACGATGGAAGCCGGAACGGACCTCATGAGCCAGCTTCAGTTCATTCTCGGTTCTGAAAAAGGTGTGATTGAGATCGATGATGTCGAATTGCGCGATGTCACGCCGATTTATATCGATCCATCTCCACTTAAAAACGGTGCTTTCACAGAAGGTCTCACAAACTGGGGCTCCTATGTACACTTTGACGCACAGGCTGCTGTCGAAGCGGTGAATGAGGCGGCGCGTATCTCGATTACGCAAGAAGGAAACGAAGCATGGAGTGTCCTTATGGAACAAGGTGGTCTTGAGTTACAACAAGACCAAACGTACGTCGTTCAATTCGATGCATCTTCTACAGTCGCTCGTTCATTCGAAGTGACGTTAGAGAATGCCGGGTACTATCGCTACTTGAGCGAAGTCGTTTCGGTCACACCGGAAACGAACACGTATACGTTTGAAGTGACGATGCCGGTGACGGATATGACAGGATTGAAGTTCTTGATGGGACGCACAGAAGGGTCACCACTTGGTGCGCATGACATCACGATTGATAACGTGAGTGTGACGTTGAAATAAGATGATACGCAAAACAGGAATTTCTCACGATGAGAAATTCCTGTTTTTTAGCGTTTCCGACTAATCAATCGCGCCGTTCGTAAAATCGACGGCAACAATTTACGACGTTGTCGGAATGCGAGATAACGCCCTTCCCAAGACGGTTTGAACTTTTGTTTAAACTGTCTCAGGCCGCTGAACGGATAAATATAACTGATGTTTTCGAAAATATCGGCGGCGACGCGCTCTGGCCAATGGGAGAATGTCTGCTCACCAACGGCGGCAAGTGGTGCCACGCCGAGTCCGACATGTTCATAGCCTTCCGCACGTGCCCATTCGATGATGTGAAGAATCAGCACTTCGATTGCTCCGGACGGCGCATCATTTTTCGAACGCATCAAATCGATTGAAATGGCTCCATTCCCTCTGAGCAACGAAATGAAGGCGACGACGACACCATCCGCATCTCGTAACAGAGCGATTGGATAACGTGTCAACGTTTCGTAGTCGAAGAAACCGAGAGAGAATCCTTTCTCGTTCCGATTTCCAATCCACTCATCTGAAATCTCTTTTAACTCCTCTAATAACAGGAGGCTTGGCTCACAGACGATCTCGAACGTGATTCCCTTCTTTTCGAATTGATTGTAAAGGGAGCGCATATTCGCACGCTTCTTACCCGACAACGAGAAGGTCGACACGTCAATCGTCGCCTCTTCCCCTAGCTTGAAGAACGTGAAGCCGGCATCATGAAGGCGTGGCATCCAATTCGGTGTGATTTGATAAAATAAAGGAATATATCCAATTCGGTCCGCATCCTCGATGAAACGTGTCAATAACGCAGTCGCGGCCTGTCGTTCCCCTTGAATGTCACCAAGGACGATCGCGTGGTTCCGCGCTGTCGCAAACAAGAGACATGCGTTTCCAGCTTCATTGATATAAAATCGTTTATCTGCCATATGGGCCAAGTCAAAGCTACTCGATGTGTGCTGTGTTGCTTGGAACTGTCTGATGCGATCTTCATCGTATGCTTCTCCGAGCGCCGGGCGTTTCCAACGGTCGAACAGAAGCAGAAGTGCACTTGCCACGAGTGACGTGAAGAGGAGAAGTAACACCGTCAACCAGCCAGCCTGATGGGATGTGAAAAATAAGTCATCGGTGCCGGCGAACGACTGTAGCAACAGGGCGTGTGAGCCGACGTATAGCAGGACATAGAACAAATTTCGAATGAGACGACCAGTCGTTAAAATGGAGCGATATCGGACGTGTCGTTTACGCGTCAACCAGACGAATGTCGCGAAACCGATGACGACGAATGTCTCAAATAAGTTCAAACCACGAGCGATGACGCCGATTGAAGCCCAGATGAATGCCGTGTTGAGTAACCAGAGCGTTCGCTTCGTCCGCACATACATGCCATAGACGGAAAGGAACATGAGTAATCCAGCACTCAATAAAAGAAGCGTCCCGATCCATTCGAACCAACGATTCACTTCATAGAGTGGTGTCACACTCGGGAGAAGTGTCTGGAACCAAATCAACAAACTGCTCATCAAGGCAATGAGGCTACCTGTTAAGCGCCCGATCTTTGCGAGCGTCCGTGAAACGATGCGCCAGACGACGGTCCCGATTTCATAAGAGGACCCAATGATTGGCCGATATTCGATTTGTTTGACGACCTGGTCTCCGAACGCGATGGCAGCTAAAAAGAGACCGATCAAAAACGGAACGACGAAATAGACGAACCGATAGATCATTAAAGATGAGAGAACGATGTCTTGATGAATCCCAAGCTGTGTCATCCCGACAAGATACAGTAAATCAAACGTACCGGCACCTCCGGGGACGAGTGAGACGACACCGACGACCGTGGCGACGATAAAGACTCCAAAGAGTTGCGTGAACGAAGCTGACCCGTCGAGTAACGATAGCGCATAGACGGCGACGAGTCCTGCCGTGACCCATTCCGCAAGTGAAGTCATCGTGTAACCAATCAAGGTGGACCAACCCACGTTTGATCGTCGTGACGTGACGAATAGATAGAATGGGAGCATCGCACTCACCGCAAGTAATACCGGCCAAATCCACGGTTTCGTCCCGACGAGTGCGCCTGCCGGGAAAATCCCGACGAGCACACCGATGGAAAGGATGGAAAGCCCACTGATGAGTGTCGGAGTCATCCAACCGATCGCGCGGAGCAAGCGTTTTGTGTCCGTATAAGGACGGTACAGGGAAGTACGAAGGGCAATCCCAATCACTCCACCGAATCCGAGCATCCCATTCATTGAGTTCGTGATCCATGCCGTTTGGACGACTTTTCGCTTCGGTAATTGAATGTGTAACGAGCGGAGCAGGAAGTAATCGTAGCCGGTCATCGTCAAGACAGCGAATCCGCCAAATAGGATGAGTGTGAACTGCTCCCATCCGGTCAATTGTTTCAATGTCGTGAAGGCGGTCGCGAGTGAGAGGTCTTTCAACTCTTGTCCGCTCTGGAATAAAATCAATCCGATTAACGCTATAGGGATGAGCCATTTTAATTGTTTCCATGAAAAACGAGTGCGCATGAGGTTTTCTCCTTATCTGTCATATGACTGACAGCGTCTTCTAACTAAATCGTACTATAGGATACGATTGAAATCTGTAAAACGTTTCAAATGAGGGGATTATAAGCGCAAGAAAAAGGACGAAATATTGTTTTTATCTTTGCTACAGTGAAATAAGAAAGGGGTGTGGAGATGCTGACATTTGAAGAAAAATGGACGAAAGTGCTCGCTTGTGACGCGACGTATGATGGACTATTTTATACAGCCGTGAAGACGACGGGAATTTATTGTCGACCATCGTGTCGTTCCCGCAAACCGAAAAAAGAGAATGTCGATTTTTATATGACAAGACAAGAGGTGGAAGCGAAAGGGTTTCGACCGTGCAAGCGATGCCAGCCAGAAGTCGAGCATGCCCCACACCGCGCGCTCGTCAAACAGGTGACGGTATATCTGATGGAACATTACAAGCAACCGATT
Source organism: Exiguobacterium sp. s34 (assembly GCF_018617435.1). Classification (NCBI taxonomy): domain Bacteria; kingdom Bacillati; phylum Bacillota; class Bacilli; order Caryophanales; genus Exiguobacterium; species Exiguobacterium sp. s34. The sequence continues at coordinate 63,977 of NZ_JACSKE010000004.1, forward strand.
CGTCTTGAACAGATTGCTGAGCATGTCCAGCTGAGTCCGTTCCATTTGGAGCGAACGTTCACCCAAGCGACAGGAGAAACACCAAGGCAGCTGTTGGAACGACTACGCATCGACAAGGCGGCTTATTTATTGCGAACGACTTCCATGAGCAATTTGACGGTCTGCTATGAGGTCGGGTTTCAAACGCCGTCGAACTTTTACCGAGTCTTTCGCCGAGTGAAAGGTTGTACACCGAATATGTATCGAAAAGGAGGGGACGTATGAACGATTTGTTACTAGACGTTCCGCAACCGTTTGATTTTAATGAATGTCTCGTCTTTTTAAGTCGGTCCGAGCAAGAGGTGCTACATGTCACGACGGACGAGGCGATTCAAAAGTTGATGCGGATCGGGGAGCGTCCCATCCTCGTCGAACTTTTAGAAGAGCAAGACCACATTCGCGTGGTGTTCCCGGTCGATGACGTTTCAGATACGGAAAAAGAATGCGTGGAACGTGAGGTACGTGACTGGTTAGACCTTGACCGTGATTTAACACCCTTTGAGGCGATGGGTGCAAAGGATGAATTGTTGGCACCATTAATCGAAGCGCATCGCGGGTTGCGGATGATTGGATTTCCAGATTTGTTCGAGGCACTCACATGGGCCATCATCGGGCAACAAATCACGTTATCCTTCGCCTATACAGTCAAACGTCGATTCGTCGAACGATATGGAGATCAGCGAGTCATCGGAGATCAGGTGTACTGGACGTTCCCACGTGCAGAACGAATCGCTTTGCTTGAGCCGGAAGCGTTGCGCGAGCTTCAGTTTAGTCGAAGAAAATCCGAGTATGTCATTGATATTGCACGGGAAATAACTAACGGAACGCTATCGAAAGCGTTGCTACAATCACAATCTTCAGCTGACATTCGTCAACGGTTACTTTCCATACGTGGCGTCGGAGCCTGGACGGCAGACTATGTATTGATGAAGTGTTTTCAGGACGCATCAGCCTTTCCCATCGCGGATGTCGGATTGCATCAAGCGATTCAACATCAATTAGGTACGCCTGAAAAGCCGACGATTGAAGAAGTGAAGCGATACGGGGAGCGCTGGCAAGGTTGGGAAGGATATGCGACATTCTATCTGTGGAGGTCATTATATGGAGACGTATAAATTAGACATGAAGACACCGATTGGCGTGATCGAAATCGTTGGGACAGAAACGGTCATTCAATCGATTCTATTCGTCGCACGAGAAGAGGCGCAATCGCCTGAATCAGGTATCCCAAATGTATTGCGACAGTGTAAGGAGGAACTCGCTGCCTATTTTCATGGCGATCGAATGACGTTCACGTTTCCGACTGAACAAACCGGTACAACGTTTCAGCATGACGTATGGAAAGCGTTACAAACGATCCCTTATGCGGAGACGGCTTCCTATCGCGAACTCGCCGAACGCGTAGAACGACCTGCGGCTGTCCGGGCGGTCGGGGCGACGAACGGTCGCAACAAGCTGAGCATTGTTGTTCCATGTCATCGTGTCATCGGGTCGAACGGGAAATTAACGGGGTATGCCGGCGGATTGTGGCGAAAAGAATGGCTTTTGCACCACGAGAAACAAGTCGCACATCAAACCCAGTAAAAAAACATTTCCCCCTCCAAATCTGCTACACTAAAGGAGGTCCTATCGTGACGTCGGAATCGACGAAGTTATAGGATGATTCCCGTCACTTATGGAGAAGGTTTTGGAGGAATGTATGATTAAATTACTAGCAGATTCAACGTGTGACTTATCGGATGCAGTGCTTGAACAGTACAACATCGGGGTCGCGCCGTTGATCATTACGATGAACAATATGTCTTATCAGGACCGGGTGGATATCCAGCCGGATGATTTTTACGGAATGTTGGAAGCGCTCCCGGAATTCCCGACGACGGCGATGCCGAGCCCGGCGACGTTCTTGAAGTTGATGGAAGATGCGGTCGCTTCTGGTCACGAAGAGATTTTATGCATCTGTATGTCGAGCGGCACGAGCGGCTCGTATCAGTCAGCCGTGATTGGAAAAGAGTACTTTGAAGAAGCGCATCCTGACTCGACTGTAAAGATTCACGTCGTCGATTCTCGTTCGATGAGTCACGGTAGTGGCTGGTTGTTGCTGAAGAGTGCGCAGATGCGTGAAGCGGGTGCGACGTTCGAACAGCTCGTCGATTTCAACGAGACGTATAAGACGAAAGTGAAACACTTCTTGTCCGTGGATGACTTGGACCACTTGATCAAGAGCGGGCGTATCTCAAATGCGAGTGCCATCATCGGGAAGCTACTCATGGTGAAGCCGATTATGAGCATGAAGGACGGCAAAGGTGCGATTGTTGCCAAGGAACGTGGTACACGTAAAGTGTTGAAGCATTATACGGACGAGTTCGTGAAGCGCGTGAATCCAGACATCACGAATTTCGTGATCATCGGGTACACATCAGATCAACGAATTGCCGAAAACTTAAAAGCGAAGATTGAAGCAGAAACAGATTTCACAGGCGAGATTTACCTCATGCAGATGGGGGTTTCGGTCGGGACGCACGTTGGTCTCGGTGCCATCTCGATGTTCTTCGTGGAGAAATAACAAAAGCCGTCTCATTGTGAGACGGCTTATTTGTTGATCCAAATATGTTCGAGGAATGGATTTTCATCACTGAAATCCAAGCGATAAACGTCTGGGTTACGCATCTTGCGCCATGTATCAAAGTCATATTGTGGGTCGAGATGTTGTAAGAGGAGCGCAAGTAAGTTGCCGTGTGTCACGAGTAATGTCGAACCATGTGGAGATTGAGCACGCTCCACGACTTGTAGGATACGATTCGTCGCCTCCATACCAGATTCAGCATCAGGCAATTTGAACGTCGGGTCGATGAACGACTGACGTAACGGCGTCAGCCAGTCTTCGAGCGGTTCGTGGGACAGGATGCGTTCTCGCAGTAACGGTTCACGTTCGATTGAGAGCTGATGCGCATCGGCGAGTGGCGTTACCGAAGCGACCGCTCGCGTGTAATCGCTGGAGATGATTCGGTCAATTGGAACCTCACGAAAGAAGTCACGGAGCAGGAGTGCTTGTTCGTGACCCGAGTCCGTCAGAGGTGCATCGGGTTCTTGACCGGTTGCGGAGCAGTGGCGAATCAGATAGAGCGTAGGCATAGTGGATTCTCCTTTTTGAAATGCTCAATTACCAGCAAGATAAGCGTGTCATCGAGTCATTATGACTTGTGATGTATGTGATTTCCTTAAATCCATGCAAAGATGCATTTTCGTAAAGGGAATTGAGCATCTCTTGGTCTTTACAGTAGATTGTGACGTCTTGACTGTCCGTCACTAATAGCACGAACTCGCACGTACTATGTAAAAAGTCTTCATACGTTACGATTTCCGAGGACATATCGCATTGAAATGCTTTGATATCAACGAAAATCAAATAGTGTTCATGCTGTTTGAGCAGTTCAGCGAATTGACGACCATCGATTACGGTCGAATCAAAAAACAACAGACAATCAAGTTGCCCATCTTTCACGATATACGATTCCTCATCAATTACTTTCCATCGGTATTGATCAAGAGGGATTGGACCCAAAATCGCCTGCAAAAACTGACCATATTGATTCGGTATTGTAAAACGTATGCCACGTCTCAATAGAACCCCTCCTTCGCTTTAAAGAATCATTCCGTTTTTCATAAAAAGTTTCAACACAAAAAATCATACATAACCCTTATCATTCATCACAAAAGAGTTATAATCGGTATAACGATTATAAAATATACGATTGAAGAATGGGGATTCTCCGGTTGTATAACAAAAAAATTCAGGGGATAAGGATGGGGTTTTCATGAGCAGTACGCAAACGAGAACAGACGTCATTTTGATTGGGGCAGGCATCATGAGCGCGACGCTCGGTTCACTCTTTAAAGAGCTCGTACCAGAGTGGAACATCAAAGTGTTCGAAAAACTCGATGCAGCAGGGGAAGAAAGTTCAAACGAATGGAATAACGCAGGTACGGGACACGCCGCACTGTGCGAATTAAACTATACAACGGAGAACGCGGATGGGACGATCGACATTTCCAAAGCGGTCAACGTCAACGAACAGTTCCAAATCTCGCGTCAATTTTGGGCGCATCTCGTCAAACAAGGATTGATTGAAAATCCAGGTGCCTTCATTCGCTCGATTCCACATATGAGTATGGTCCAAGGGGAGAAGAATGTCGACTTCTTGAAACGCCGTTTGGAAGCGCTCACAACGAATCCGCTGTTTGAAGGCATGGTTTTGTCGGACGATCCGAGTCAGTTACGGGAATGGTTCCCGCTCATCATGGACGGACGGACATCGGACGAACCGATTGCCGCGACGAAGATTGATTCGGGGACGGATGTGAACTTTGGTGCGTTGACACGTATGTTGTTTGACCATCTCACATCGAACGGGGTCGAGGTCAACTACGGCCATAGCGTCGAGGACGTCAAGCGTCTCGACAACGGTCTTTGGGAAGTGAAAGTGAAAGACTTGTCTGCGAACAAAATTGAGACGCATACGGCACCATTCCTCTTCATCGGAGGAGGAGGAGGAAGTTTGCCACTCTTACAGAAAACAGGAATCCCGGAGTCGAAACAAATCGGTGGGTTCCCGGTCAGTGGGCTCTTCCTCGTCTGTAAAAATCGTGAGGTCATCGAGCAACATCATGCGAAAGTCTACGGGAAGGCGAAAGTTGGGGCACCACCGATGTCGGTACCGCACCTCGATACGCGCTTTATCGATGGACGAAAAGAGTTGTTGTTTGGACCGTTCGCCGGCTTTACACCGAAATTCTTGAAAACAGGTTCGAATTTAGATTTGATTCGTTCAGTCAAACCGAACAACGTCATCACGATGCTTGCGGCAGGGGCAAAAGAGATGCCACTCACGAAATACTTGATCGAGCAGGTACTCTTGTCACACGACAAGCGCATGGATGAACTTCGTGAATTCATTCCGAATGCTAAGAATGAAGATTGGGAGATTGTCGTGGCCGGACAACGGGTTCAGGTCATTAAAGATACACCGCAAGGCAAAGGGACGCTTCAATTCGGTACAGAAGTCGTCAGCGCGGAAGATGGATCGGTCGCGGCACTTCTCGGTGCTTCTCCAGGTGCATCGACTGCCGTTCACGTCATGTTGAAAGTACTCGAACAGTGCTTCCCGCAACAGTTACCGGAATGGGAAGAGAAAATCAAAGAGATGGTTCCGTCTTATGGCTTGAAGCTTTCGGAACATCCTGACCTATTCAAGACGATTCATGAATCGACAGCGGTCACACTCGGTTTAGAAGAAAAAGATATGGTCCACAACTGAAGAGGATGAGGCGAGTATACAATCGTATGCTCGCTTTTTCTTTTGGGACTGTAAAAGGAGACGAAAAAAATGGGTATTTACAAAAATAGGAATATGAAAAGGAGGGAGACGTCATCGATCCGATTAAACTGAGCAAGTGGGAGCAGAAAAAATATGCACATTACTTAAAGCATCTGCGAACATACGATGATCACTTTGAGTATTGTATCATTCCAAACTATGAGGAGTATGCAACGGAATTGAAGACAGAGTCGATTCAACTCGCTGATTGTTTTGCTGTGCTGATGCGTCAGGACGATCACTATATCCTCGTCTCCATAGCGTTAGATGGAGAATGGGATCTCAAACGTGTGTTGAAATGGCTTGATCTCCACGAAGTGAGATTGTTTCATCCTACACAGGATACATTGATTCTATCGAATGTACAGGATGTGATGGATGCGGTCACATTTCGAGGGTATCCTCTCGTATTAATCGAGAAGGGGACGAACGTGTTATTCGTCGGTCCTGAATATCTAGAAGAAGTGACAGATGAATTTGAGCAGTATCATAAAATCACGAATACGGCGTCGGCAGAATCACTACAGATTGAAGATGAATAAGGAGCGGTGTCTCATGAATCAAAACGAGTTGAAAGAGTTTGTTGAGAAAGAGTTTGTGGAGGGCGTCACTACGAAAGAATATTTGCGACCGTTTGTCAGTAAATACAAATGGTCGAAACCGAATGTCTTTGTAGTTGGAATTAACCCAGCTACTTCGATTTTAAAAACAGATGTAAATTGTGATGTCAATCGATACGTTGATTTAATAACAAACAGAGAATCATTTTTAACATTTATCCATCAGAAAAACGTCGAAAAAGGAAAACAACCTTTTTCAAAAACGAGAATCGGACTAAATCATCTGGTGGAACATTTAGAAACGAAGTCGAATGGGAAGATTGAAGTGCTGGAGACGAATATCAATGCATATCCGACGAGCAATGCGAAACAACTAAAGGCGATGCCGCCTCAAATTAGAGAAGCTGGTCAGGAATGGTTTCGCAAACTGATGCTTGAGCATACCCCGCCTGTCGTCGTCGTGCATAGTCTGGATGCGACACGTGATTTGATGAAATGGTTAGAATCTGAAGAGATCCTTTTTCCGTTCGAGTACAATCGCTCGTATCGCCTTCAAGATTGGATTGACCTTGGTCCCATTCCGATTACCTATCCTTGTGGTGCGACAGATGTCGTATTTTGCACCAAACACTTGAAATACTATGGACGGAAGGGAAACGCGTTTCAAAAGTTAAGAGATGATGTATTGAACCAGTTTAAAGAAAGATGACAAAAACCGCTCATCCGAAGCAAGACGTGTTGTCTCTGCTTCAATTGAACGGTTTTTAGCGTTACACCATTTTAAGAAACGTCTTCGCCTGTTGCTCGAGCGTGGCGGCTGAATCGGCTAATTTTTCGAACTCCCGCACCGTCTGCTCGAGTTGTCCGGAGCTGTCTTGGACTTTATGAGAGATGCGCCCAATGCTCGTCGACACGTCATCGATGCGTTTGACGATCCCTTCGATGTTGGTATTCACTTCCGTAATGGAGAGGGATACTTTATTCGACAGGTTGCGTACTTCCGTCGCGACGACATTGAACCCCCGTCCATGTTCACCTGCGCGTGCCGCCTCGATGGCTGCATTGAGAGCGAGCAGGTTGGTTTGAGCAGCAATTTCGCGAATCGTCCGGACGATGTCTGTAATCGTCTTTGCCTCTTGTTGGAGCGCAAGCAAGTGCTCCCGATTTTGAATCGATTCGGCTTCGATTTGTTTAACGTTCTCTAGCACATGTTCCCCGTCCTGCTTTCCTAGCTTAGACTGAGCAGATAAATACTCCGATGTTTCTTGAAGGTCATTTGCCATGTGGAGGACATCCTGTTGACGAGACGTGATATCGGCCGCAATCTTAGATACACCGATGACACGCTGGTTCGTGTCATCGAAAATCGGCATATAAGTCGCCTCTAGCCAAACACTATGGCCATCGGCGGCACGTCGTTCGATTTTGTCGTGATAGCTTAACCCTTGCATCAGTTTCCGCCAAAACAGTTCGTACTGGGGACTGTTCGCAAACTCGGATAAGCAAAGGTCGCGATGGGGACGTCCCATCAGCTCATTGACTTCATAGCCCATCGTTCTTGCGAAAATCTCATTGACGTAAGCGACACGGCGATTTTCATCAAAACGAATGATGGCTAAATTATTTTCGATGGCCCGGACAACATGCGTATCGGTGACATGGGTCGTACTAGAGTGCAGTTGCATCCTAACATCCTCCCTATATCATTTGAGTTATTTTTATTAGGATACCCCATAATTGTAAAAATAAGTATATTATTGTGACAGAACAAAAAAAGACCGCTTCCGCGGGGAAGGGGTCAAGGTGTGAGTGTCGCCATGCTTTCATGTAAGTATTCAGATATGTTGCGCTCAATGTCGCTTTCTGAACGATTGAGAGCAAGTGAGATTTCTTTCACCAAAATGGTTTTGGCATTCTCTAGAATCTTACGATCTTGTTCGTATAGCTTCTTGTTGGCGTGGAGCGCTTCGATGTGTCGACGGCTCAGTGTATTGACGACTTGAGCGATGTCGTGACGATTTCCTGAATGGACGACATTTAAAAATTCCCGATTCCGGTTGTTCGAATGTGGATTCCATTCAACGCCAGGCGAACGGAACGACTCTAAAATTTCTAATGCTTCGTCTGCTTCGAGCAACGTCAACATCATCACATTGTCATTATCGACCGGAATACTGATCTGTAATTTCTGTGAGTTGTTGATCGGGTGAAGCGTATAGTACGATTTCGTTTCTCCTGCGACCGTTTTGTCCGAAATGTCGTCGATCCGACATACGCCATGGGTCGAGTAGATGATTAAGTCTCCAGCTTTAAACAAGTCGATCACCTCTTCCTTATCTATAAGCATAGTCATTCAGAAGGTGAAATGTCAACTAGGTTGACGTTTAGTGAAATGTATGCATATAAAAATCGCGGCGAGTTTAACCCGACGCGATTATAGTTTCCAGTCCATCCGTAGAATGGTTTTCAGTTGATCGAACGCCTCTTGTCCGATGCCTTCTTGAATCCGTTGCTCGAGTTGCGCTTTGAGCGTCTCGTTCTGTTCATAACAAGTATGGCCGAGTGGGGTCAACTCGATACATTTGTCCTTTCGATTTTGCGGATGGTCCGTCACAAGAACGAGCGCTTTTCCTTCCAAGTTCTTAATCAATTTATGAATCGCTTGCCGAGAGATGTGGACACTTCGCGTGACCTCGGCGATGGTCGTTTTTGATTGATAAAGTGTAGCGAGAATGTACCATTCCGAGTTTGAGATGTGGATGTCACTCTGCTCATTCCAGGATTGTTCACTCATGCGTCGAACTTGATCGTTTCGTTCTGTGAGTAAATCAAGTAGACGGGTTGACGTTGATGGAGTCAAATCAAGTCACTCCTCTTTCGTTTCCAGGTTTTTAGACGTTCCTAACTATACAAAAGCAACTATACCCCGTCAACGTCAATCTAGAACAAAACGAGGCACGTGGCCTCGTTTTTTACTGACAGTCTTTATTTTTGAAATCGATGACCATCCGCCCTTGAATTTTCCCTTGCTCCATTTCTTCGAACACGTCTTGAACCTCGTGAAGGCAGCGTTTATGGACGACTGGGACGACGAGTCCCTCGGCCCCGAATTGGAAAGCCTCCTCTAAATCTTTTCGTGTCCCAACAAGCGAGCCGACGACTTCGATTCCATCAAGAACGAGACGAGGGATGTTCAAGTCCATCGTTTCGGAAGGAAGACCAACCGCGACCACTTTCCCGCAAGCACGTACCGCGTTGACGGCTGAGTTGAAGGCGACTTTTGAGACAGCTGTGACGACCGCGGCGTGTGCTCCACCAAACTTCTCTTGAACAATGTCGGACGCATCTCCCTCGGTCGATGGATTGATGGTTAGATCGGCACCACTCTCTTTGGCGAGTTCAAGCTTATCATCGTTCAAATCGACGGCGATGACGTGCGCGTTGAAGACATGTTTCGCATATTGAATGGCCAAGTTCCCGAGACCACCACATCCGTAGATGACGACTGTCTCTCCAGGCTTCACGTCTGCCACTTTAATCGCCTTATACGTCGTGACACCGGCACACGTGATGCTCGATGCTTGTGCAGGATCCAAGCCCTCCGGCACTTTGACGGCATAATCGGCTACGACGATACTTTGTTCGGCCATGCCTCCGTCCACACTATAGCCGGCATTTTGAACGTTTCGGCAGAACGTCTCGCGTCCCGTCGTACAATATTCACAGCGACCACATGCATGATACATCCAGGCGATGCTGACACGGTCCCCGACTTTTAGGCTCGTGACATCGTCCGCGATTTGAGACACAATCCCGATCCCTTCATGACCGAGCACGCGTCCTTGCACATCCCCGAAGTCACCAGCCGCGACGTGAAGGTCCGTGTGACACACGCCACAGTACTCGACATCGACAAGCGCCTCACCCGCCTGTAATGGACGAATTTCTTTTTCGACGACTTCGATGTTGGCTTTGCTTGCTGAATTGACAACGACTGCTTTCATGTTTGAACACACTCCTTGTGAGAATTTAGCGACTCTGCCGAAACAACACTCTGAATCACACCGTCAGAATATCACAAAAAACAGAATGAAAGCGCTTTATTCTTGTATAGCATGTGTCTACGAGATGAACTTTTGTCACATGAAGATTTAGGGAAATAGAAATGGAAGAAGCAGATGAAAGGAGTCACATTTATATGACGCGAACAGAGTTATTCCACACATATAAATCGGAAATTTTGCAGTTATCGAATTTGGAGGAAGAGACGTTAAAAAGTGAACCGTTTTTGTTAGACCGTGATGAAAAAAAACAACTCGACATCTATTACGCGCCGTTCGAATACATCAACCCGGATGCGAAAGTCGTCATCGCGGGTATCACGCCAGGCTTCTATCAGATGCGTCAGTCGTTCGAGGCGATTCGCGACTTGAAGGATGCGACAGACGAAGAGGCGCTTCGAGCCGTCAAACAACGTGGCAGTTTTTCCGGTCCAATTCGAAAGAACTTGGTGACGATGCTGGATGATTTAGATTTGCATCGTCATTTAGGAATCGGGTCCTCCCTTGATTTGTTCGGATCAGCGAACCATCTCGTACAAAATACGGCGGTACTTCCTTACCCGGTCTTTTATAAAGGGAAGAACTATAACGGGTCGAGCCCGGATATGATTCGAACGGACCTGTTTCGACCGTATGTGGAAGGAATCTTCGCTGAAGAGATGGCACATCTTCAAGACGCACTTATTTTACCGATGGGCGTAAATGTGAGGCGAGCCGTGGAATTGTTGGTGGAGCGCGGTCTCTTGAATCAGGATCGCGTTGTGAGCGGGTTCCCACACCCCTCTGGTGGAAATGGTCATCGTCATCGCATCTTCGCCGAAAATCGAGATGCCATGAAACGACACATCGCCGAACATTTCAAGCGACATCCACTCTGAACCGCAGTGCGGTTCTTTTCATGTGAGCACATGACCTGACAGCGACTCTTTACTTCGCTAAAATGGTAAACGGTTGACTCACTCACGAGATGTAGAAAGGATGTCCGCCATGATCACATTGTCGTCCGTCCATAAGCGTTATGGACAAGAGATGGCCGTTCGCGATGTATCGCTTCACATTCGAAAAGGTGAGATTTATGGCATCATCGGCGCAAGTGGTGCCGGCAAGTCAACGCTTCTTCGATTGATGAATGTATTAGAACGACCCGATAGTGGAAGTGTCACAGTCGATGGCGACCAGTTGACCGAACTCTCCAATCGGGAACTACGCAAGAAGCGACATCGGATCGGTATGATTTTTCAACAATTTAATCTTGTCGCCAACAAGACCGTTTTTGATAATGTCCTCGACTCATTGAAGCTCGCGAAACGACCGAAGGCGTCATGGGAGGCACGTGTGATGGAATGTCTCCAGTTTGTCGGACTTGAAGCGTATCGAGATAAATATCCTGCGCAATTAAGTGGGGGACAGAAGCAACGTGTCGCCATCGCTCGGGCACTCGCAAGTGAGCCGAATGTCCTTCTCTGCGATGAACCGACGTCCTCCCTCGACCCGAATACGACGGCAGAAGTGCTTCGCGTCTTGCAATCGGTCAACGAACAACTCGGTGTCACCATCGTCCTCGTCACGCACGAGATGGATGTCATTCGTCAAATCTGTCATCGTGTCACCGTCATGGCAGACGGAGCCGTTCATGAGACGATTGAACAGGAACCGACAGGCGTAGTTGCCATCGATCAGAATCCAAGTTGGTTCGTCGAACAGCTACGGAAGGAGGGCGAACCGGATGCCTGAGATCTTGTTACGCTATCAGTCTGAAATTTGGCAGTCCATCGCTGAGACGTTCATTATGGTTGGGGTATCCATCCTCGCCGCCATCTTGGTCGGACTGCCATTAGGTACGTGGCTTTACCTCTCACGTAAAGGACAGCTGTTAGAGAACCAAATCGTCTTCTCCGTCCTCAACTTGGTTGTGAACATCGTCCGGTCATTCCCGTTCTTGTTACTCGTCGTGTTTTTGATTCCATTTACACGGCTGATCATCGGGACGGCCATCGGTACAGCGGCAGCGACCGTACCGCTCTCCATCATTGCTATCGCGCATTATGCGCGCCTCGTCGAACAGTCATTGATTGATGTTCCACGCGGTGTCGTTGAAGCGGCGCTCTCGATGGGGGCATCGGTGAAAGACATCATCTTCAAGTTTCTTTACGTCGAAGCCAGATCCGGTCTCGTCCTCGGGTTGACGACATCCATCATCAGCTTTATCTCGTACTCGACAATCATGGGGGTCGTCGGGGGCGGTGGCATCGGTGACTTTGCCATCCGTTACGGGTATCAGCAATTTCAGACAGAACTCATGCTCTATATGATTCTCATCATGCTCGTCTTCGTGCAGTTGATCCAATTCACGGGCACGACCGTGGCACGAATCATCGACAAACGCTAAACAGAAAGTAGGAAATGAATATGAAAAAATTGATGGCACTTTTTGCCTCACTCACACTCGTCCTCGCAGCATGCGGGAACGATACAGAAACACAAACGGAGCAATCGAACGAACCACAGACATTGAAAGTCGCATCACTCATCCCACCGATGACAGATATGCTTGAAATCGCAAAAGAACAGCTCGCAGAAGAAAACATCGAACTCGAAATCGTTGTCCTCGGAGACAATGTCCAACCGAACTCGGCACTTGCGGCGAAAGAAGTCGATGCGAACTTCTTCCAACACGTTCCGTACATGGAAGAGTTCAATCGTAGCAACGATGCGAATCTCGTTCCGATCGAACCAATTTACTTCGCGAACTACGGTGTATACGCGAAAAACTACGACAACATGGAAGACATCCCGGAAGGCGCGACAATCGCTATCGCTAACGACGTATCGAACATTGACCGTTCGCTCTCGCTTCTCGCACAGCATGACGTGATCGAGCTCGGGGAGAAAGAAGGCACGTACTACACACAAGCGGATATCACATCGAATCCGAAAAACTACAAGTTTGAAGAGGTCGACCTCTTGATGCTCGCTCGTGCGTACGATGATGTCGACGCCGTCTTGATGACACCGGCTTACGCGGCACCGCTCGGTTTGACGCCGAAGAGTGACGCACTCCTAACAGAAGGTGTCGAGAACGACTTCGCGATCACGCTCGTCGCACGTGAGGACAACCAGGACGACGAAGCCATCCAAAAACTTGGTGAGGCGCTCACGAGTGACGAAGTCCGTGCATTCTTAGAAGAAAACTATGCAGAAACAGCGATTCCGGCGTTTGAATAAAAAAGATTGAGCCTCGTCGGCTCAATCTTTTTTAGTATTCTTCGTATTCTCGCGGGTCTTGGTCATCGATGCGACCATCTGGCTTCGTCAACGCATTAAGTGTCTCCATCTCTTCCTCGGACAATTCGAAGTTGAAGACATCGAGATTCTCTTTCTGATGCAACTCGCTAGACGAGCGGGCGAGCGGAATCACACCGAGCTGGATATGCCAGCGCAAGATGACTTGAGAGACGCTCTTTCCTTTTTGTTTCGCGAGCTCTGTGATCTTCTCGTCATGGATGACCGTACGGGCGCGACTGAGCGGGCTCCAAGCCTCTGTGATGATACCACGCTCCTTGTCGGCTTGTCGTTGCTCGACTTGCGAGAAGTACGGGTGTAGCTCGATTTGGTTGATGACCGGTGTCTCTCCGGTCTCTTCAATCAAGCGGTCAAGGTGCTCCGGCATAAAGTTCGAGACCCCGATGGAGCGAATCCATCCGTTTTTCTTCGCCTGAATCAAGGCGCGCCATGCCTCGACGTACTTGTCTTGCTTCGGATTTGGCCAGTGCAAGAGGAACAAATCCCAATAATCGAGGTTTGCCCGATACAGGGACTCCCGAATCATCTCGAGTGCCTGGTCATAGTCATAATATTGCGCGCGCAATTTTGATGTTAAGAAAAGCTGCTCGCACGGGATGCCGGATTGGCGAACCGCTTCACCGACAGCACCTTCATTATCGTAACGAATCGCCGAATCGATGAGTCGATACCCGTTTCGGATCGCGCACGTCATCGCGTCGACGCCTGCCTCGCCTTTCAAATAAACCGTCCCGAGCCCAATCGCCGGAATCTCATAACCGTCATGTAACTTGATTGTTGGAATACCCATCAAATGCCTCCCCATTCAAAATCCATTCTCTTCTCCGCTATTCCACTTTCCTCGGAAATAAAACGTTTGAATGTGAGGTCAACGACGAAATGCTTTAATCAAACCTTCGACCAAATCGAGGATACATACGATGATGATGGTGAGTAAGACACCCCATACGCCCCAACGACTAATCGTTCCGATATCAATGTTGATTTGCTCAGCAATCAATGAGAGGGCATTAGAAGAAATCAAATCAGGTTGCAGTAAAATGAGCGCCGTGACGACAATCCATATGATATTGAAGAGCGCGTTCCATAAGGCGAGCGGCTTCGTCCAATGTCGTACGATCCATTTGTAAATGGCGATGGCGATGCCGAAGGCGGCCAAAGCGATGACGAGCGGTAAGAATCGATCCAAGACCGACGGATTGAGTAGAGGATAGGATTCGCCATCCGTGACGACGCGAATCAACTGTTCGGCGTTGACGTATAATACGACCATCAAAACGGTGGCGACAACATCAAACAGGATCGAACCAAAAGAGATTGAGGTCGAACGGGGTTTCACTTTCTTGAGTTGCTCAGGTTTCCAACTAGAGAAGGGGACTTCGCCCTCAGGTACGGCGCGTTCGATGATGAAGAATGTGAGGGTGATCCAAAATAGCGTCTGGACAACGACGTTGAAGATGGCGGCTACGATTTGAAGGAATGCTTGAATCAAGAATTGACTCCAAGACGTATCATCAATTGGGTTGGTCAAATAACCGATAATCGAGAGAATCGTGATGACCGTGACGGCAATCGGTAAGACGATCTTGATGATGTTCACATACTGTGTGAAGAGGGCGGGGCCGATGAGATAGAGCGGTCGGTTCGCATAGCGAGCAGCGAGAACATGAGGGTCGCCGAGCTGGCGCAACGCTTCAAATAAAGCCGTTTCAGACGGGTCATTTCCGGTCATGTCATCGATGGTCGACTCCAATTCCAGTGCGACGTCTTGACGCATCGACTCTGGTATTCGAGAGGTGACTTCATCGATATACACATCACGAAGATTCATGATCATTTCCTCCTTCGATTAAACGGGTTAACGTCTTCGACATGTTCATCCATTCCACATACAACTCATTCAAAATATCCATTCCGTCCCTACTGAGCACATAGTACTTGCGTGGTCGACTCTCCGTCGTATCCCAGGAACTCGTGACGAGTCCTTGCTTTTCAAGTCGACGCAAGAGCGGATAGAGCGTACTCTGATCGATGTTGATCTCGGCATCAAGTAACGCCTGAACGAGCGAGTAGCCATACTGTGGCGTCTTCAACTGACTGAGCACTGCAATCGTCAACGTGCCGCGCCGCAATTCTGTCACTAACGAGGCTTTTACATCGGACATTTCTTCGCCTCCTTCATTCGTTCTTCTTTATACTGTATATCATACATTATAAGTTATCATACATCAATGCGAATAAAAGATGTTGAGTCATTTCCTGATTTTGGGATAATGAAGAAGAGGTGATGTTCATGAAGTGGTGGTGGATGGTTGGAAGTATGGTGATGGTCAGTTTGTTGATCATCAATGCGCAGTGGTATGGGAATGCGGCGACATTTGGAGTGCCAATCGGATGGATGATCACAATCTTGGTCTTGGCCCAGTTTCGAAAGCCAACGTCGACTCGTTGGGTTGTGTTGTTTGGGGTGATCAGCGTAAGCATTGGAATCGTGTTATCCGTACCGGGTTATTCGGTAGCGGAAGCGAAAGAGACGTTGAATAAAACGTACGATGACGTGACGTACATGGAAAGCGTACCGACGACCGGGGCAGAATGGAACCCATTCACGCCTCGGGTAGGCTATCGGTTTGAGACGAGGAGAGGGGAATCGATCTTATTCATCCCGGATTCGGGGAAAACATTTGAACTGTAAAAAAAACTCGCCCTCTATGATGAGTGCGAGTCTTTTTGTTAGTTGCGAATCATATAGTCGAAGGCGCCGAGTGCGGCTGTCGCACCAGAACCCATCGAGATGATGATTTGTTTGTAGGCGCTGTTCGTGCAGTCTCCTGCAGCGAACACACCTGGGACGTTCGTCGCGCCATGACGGTCGACGACGATTTCCCCGAAGTTGTTGCGTTCGACCGAGTCGAGCCAGTCCGTGTTCGGGACGAGACCGATTTGGACGAAGACGCCTTCAAGTTCGACATGATGTGACTCGTTTGTCTCACGAGACACATACGAGATCCCGTTCACTTTGTCCGTACCCGTGATTTCTGTCGTCTGAGCGTTCGTGATGACAGTCACGTTCGGGAGGCTGTGAAGTCGGTCTTGAAGCACTTGGTCGGCCTTGAGCTCAGAAGCGAACTCGAGGACCGTCACGTGTTTGACGATACCAGCGAGGTCGATGGCCGCTTCAATCCCAGAGTTACCGCCACCGATGACCGCGACACGTTTCCCTTCGAAAAGAGGACCGTCACAGTGCGGGCAGTAAGCGACACCTTTGTTTTTGAACTCTGCCTCACCTGGGACGTTGACGTTACGCCAGCGTGCACCGGTTGAGAGGATGACACTCTTACTCTTCAAGACAGCGCCGTTCTCGAGTTCGATCTCGACGAGGTCATTTTTCTCAAGACGCTTCGCGCGTTGGAGGTTCATGACGTCGATGCCGTACTCTTTGACGTGCTCTTCTAGACTTGCGACGAGTTTTGGACCTTCTGTATAAGCGGTACCGATAAAGTTCTCGATGCCCATCGTGTCCATCACTTGGCCACCGAAGCGCTCCGCGATGATTCCGGTACGGATTCCTTTACGAGCCGCGTATACGGCAGCACTCGCACCAGCCGGACCGCCACCGACGACGAGGACGTCGTACGGGTCTTTGTCCGAGAACGCAGAGGCGTCAGGACCTGTGCCGAGTTTCGATAAGATCTCTTCGAGTGACATCCGACCGTTCCCGAACGATTCTCCGTTTAAGAAGACTGTCGGGACAGCCATGATCTCTTTCGCTTCCACTTCATCCTTGAACGCGGCTCCGTCGATCATCGTGTGGGTGATGTTCGGGTTGAGGACGCTCATGACGTTTAGCGCTTGTACGACGTCAGGACAGTTGTGGCAGCTGAGGCTGATGTATGACTCAAAGTGATACGTGCCTTCGATGTTTTGAATTTGTTTGATCGTGTCCGCATCGACTTTCGGTGCGCGCCCACTCACTTGGAGGAGGGCGAGGACGAGTGATGTGAACTCATGTCCGAGTGGAATCCCCGCAAAGACGATTCCTGTCTCTTCAGATGGACGATTCACGCTGAAGCTCGGTGTACGCTCGAGTGTCGCGCGTTCGACCGAGATGCGTGATGACATGCTGGCGAGTTCGTTGACGAGCTCGAGCATCTCGTTTGAGACTTTGTCTTCCCCAGCGCTCACACGGAGGACGACATCGCCCTCCATGAGCTGGAGATATTGGTCGAGCTGTTGTTTAATCGCTGCTTCTAACATGCAATCGCTCCTTACAATTTACCGACGAGGTCAAGGCTTGGGCGGAGTGTTTCAGAACCCTCTTCCCATTTCGCTGGGCAGACTTCGCCTGGATTGTTGCGTACGTATTGTGCTGCTTTGACTTTGTTGACGAGCGTGCTCGCGTCACGGCCGATGCCGCCAGCGTTGATCTCGACAGTTTGGATGACACCGTCTGGGTCGATGATGAACGTACCACGGTCTGCAAGGCCATCTTCTTCGTTCAAGACGTCGAAGTTGCGCGAGATGACGTGTGATGGGTCACCGATCATGATGTACTCGATTTTTCCGATTTTCTCAGATGTTTCGTGCCAAGCTTTATGTGTGAAGTGTGTGTCTGTTGAGACAGAGTAAACTTCTACACCGAGGTTTTTGAGTGTAGCGTACTCGTTTTGAAGGTCTTCGAGTTCAGTTGGGCAGACGAATGTGAAGTCAGCTGGGTAGAAGCAGACAACGCTCCATTTGCCTTTGAGATCGTTCTCTGTAACTTCGAGGAATTCACCTGTTTGGAATGCTTGTGCTTTGAATGGTAGTACTTCTTTGCCGATTAATGACATGGGTTATGTCCTCCTTGTTTTTTTACTCTAGCGTTTCTATCTCGACTAGAATAATTATAATGTAATACTAACTTCATATAACGAGCTAGAATTGTCAAGGCGTTTGCATGCTGTTGAAGTATTAGGAATATCAATGGATTATCCGAATTTGGCTTAATAAAAGGAAAGAAAACGATTACATATTTTTTTGGTTTATCTATTGTGATCAAATGATTTTAATCTAAGAATAATAGGAACAATAAATCTGAATTGTGCTTATACATTATCAATTAGAGACAGCCTAAAGAGAAAAATAAAAGAATTCAGTAATAATTATTACTGAATTCTTTTATTTTTTGAGGTTACTTTTTTCATTTACATAATAAATAATCGTAGTAACTACGTTCTCTAAATTATTGTTGATTTCATGTTCCCAAAAGCGAAGTATTGTCCAATTTTCTTCGATGTAATGCCGGGAAATTTCATTATCTCTTTCAGTATTACGTTGTATCTTCAGTTTCCAGAACTCCTGTTTTTTTGGAGGGAGCCGAAAGTGTTGGGGGCATCCGTGCCAAAAGCAAGAATCGATAAATACGACAATTTTTAAATTGGGAAACGCAATGTCCGGTGTACCGAACAGTGATTTAACATTTGTTTTGTAGCGAATTCCCTCTTTCCATAATCGTCTGCGAACTTTCATTTCTAAGTTAGTATTTTTAGATTTTACATACTTCATATTATTTTTTTTATTAGAATTGAAAGACATTTTCCCTCCATAAATTTTTAAAAAAACTGTGATATATATAATTTATGTTCAGAATTGAGATACTGTAAAACTTCCGATTTCCAATGTTCTTTATAATCTATCTTACCTATACTACTATTCTCCAATCCCCAAGCCGATCTTAATTTCGATTCGTTTATTGGGTCTTGCAAGTAATTAAAAATGAGTTCAATATTAGTAGATAAATTGTGAACGGAACGAGGTATTTCAAAATCTTTATTATCAAATGAAATTTTAATTTTTCCTCCGGCACTGAATATATCTCGAAGGTTGTGAGAATAAACTTGATATTCAGTAAGCCAATAAACAACAACTTTATGATACTTATTAGGATTTTTAAGACTTGAAATAATTTCAGGGAATAAAACATAAGCTTCTGTAACTAAAAATAATCTTTCGTTATAGTTCAATTCGTTATACGGTCGGATTGAAGATTGAAGAATTTGTTCCTCTTTTTTGCTCTCTATAAACCACTTAGAGTCATTTAAATTTTTTGCCTTAAAATAAGACTGAATCCACTGGATTTTTTGATCAGAGGTCGCTTCTCTGAAATCATTATAAGAATTTGCTTCCTTTAAAATAAATCCGTCATTTGTTGATGTGGTTTCCATGTCGATAAAAAAGCGAGGAGAATGAGTGACTTTAATGTCAATCAATGCCGAGCTATACTCACAAAATTTTACTGAAATAGAGTGATTGGAGATTTTTTTTCCGAAAAAAATGAAAACTTCACTTAAATTCTGTACGGAGGTAGATTCAAAAACACTATTCCCTAATGAAGTCCAATGCCCGGATTTAGAATATTTCACTTCTATGCCATATGTCATAGAATCTATAGTGATAATAATATCGGGGAAGGTTTGAGCGCCAGTTTGAGCTACCGAGATGTCGTTCGGTATTTTTTTTGCAATACTTTCCATTACTTTATACACTTCATATTCAAATTTTTCTCCCGAAATATTTGTATTGCTATACGTTTTACCTTCAATATATTTTCTTGTATTGGTTAAAAGTGTTTCTAAAGGTTTTAAACTCAATTAAAAGAACCCCTTTTAAGTTAGAATATAAACTTTTTTCTGTGTAATTTGATATACTGTAAGTTAACGATATTAACTGATAATAATGAGGAGATAATATGACTATGCATAGCTTTTATAATGCCCATCCTCAAGAGATAAATGTGTGGGAAAATGATGAAGTAACATTACCAAATAAAAAATATAAAGTATTATCTCTTTTTAGTGGGTGTGGAGGAATGGATCTTGGATTTTTGGGGGGTTTTGAATATTTAAATAAACATTACTCTCAAAATCCTTTCGAAATTAATTTTTCAAACGATATTTTTACTGCTGCAATTAAAGTTTACGAGCATAATTTGAAACACAAACCTGTAGAAAAAAGTATTATGGAGTTAGATATCTCTACACTCCCACAAGCGGATGTGGTAGTTGGTGGTTTTCCCTGCCAAGATTTTTCTTTAGCTGGAAAACGAAAAGGCTTATCTAGCGAACGTGGCAGACTGTACGAGTACATGATGAAAGTGGTTGAACACTCTAATCCGAAAGTTTTTGTGGCAGAAAACGTCGATGGAATTAGAATGAATAAGCGACAAAAAAATGAGAGTGAAAAAGCAAGTCTTGATACATCAGCGCTTGATATTATATTACAAGATTTTGAGGAAATTGGGTATAGAGTTCAATACAAGGTCTTGCATGCTGCTGATTTTGGTATACCACAAACACGGAAACGAGTAATTATAATCGGAGTTAGAAATGATGTGTTATCACCAGTGTTTTATCCCGCACCTACTCATGATCAAAATTATAAAGAATCTAAACTTTTACCATGGGTAACTTCTAGCGAGGCTATTGATGATTTGTGGGATAAAATTGATTCACCTGATGTATTAAATCACACTAGTAAAGACTATTCGCGAGCAAAGTTTTATCCGGGTAAAAAAATGCAAGGAAATATGAGAATTTCTGGAGATAAGCCATCTTGTACAATTCGTGCGGAACATCACGGAAATATTGAAGCTCATTATCGAACTTTATTGGCTGATCAAAATGATATGTCTGGGTGGAGACGTTTGTCTGTTCGAGAATGCGCACGTATTCAATCTTTCCCTGATGATTTCCATTTTAATGTTTCAGCCTCGTCAGCATATAAGATGATTGGAAATGCGGTACCACCAGTACTTGGGTGGCATATTGCAAAGGCGGTTCTCCATATTCTTAATACTGATGAGAAGAATATTCAAGAAGCTTCTGCTCAATTGAGTTGGATAAATTCTTAAATAGTTATGACATTTTTTATATTTTCTAGTCATATTTGTACAATAAAAATAGTTGAGACGACTTTATACCCGTCTCAACTATTTTTTACGTTATTCCGCCATTAACGCACACACCGCATTCGAATACGCTACCGGATCTTCAATCGGTAACCCTTCAATGAGGAGGGCTTGTTGATACAAGAGGTCTGTATATTGTTTCGCTTTCGCTTCATCTTCTTTATATACACGTTGGAGTGTCTGGAAGATAGAGTGGTCAGCATTCACTTCGAGCACTTTCTCCGCTTTCATGCCGCCGCCGTTTGGCATCGCATTCAGAATTTTCTCCATCTCGATTGAGACGTCGCCTGCGACCGTCAGACAGACAGGGTGCGACTTGAGGCGTGTCGAGGCACGCACTTCTTTGACCCGGTCCCCGAGCTCTTCTTTCATGAAGGTGAACAAGTCTTGGTTGTCTTCGTTGAGCGATTTCGCTTCCGCGTCATCGAGACCGAGGTCGCCGCTCGCGATCGACTTGAACTCTTTGTCGTCATACGACTGAAGCATCTTAATCGCGAACTCATCGATTTCTTCTGTGAAGTAGAGGATCTCGTATCCTTCTTCTTTCAAACGCTCCGCTTGTGGCAAGAGGTCGATGCGATGAATCGATTCACCTGTCGCGTAATAGATGTACTTCTGGTCTTCTTTCATCCGCTCGACGTACTCTTTAAGCGAGACGAGTTTCTTCTCATGAGAAGAATGGAAGAGAATCAAGTCTTTCAATTCATCTTTTGCTGCGCCGAACTGGTCATACACACCGAACTTCAATTGACGACCGAACGACTCATAGAACTTCTCATAGTCCTCACGCTCGTTTTGGAGCATCTTCTCGAGCATGCCTTTGATTTTGGACTTCACGTTCTTCGCAATCACGCGAAGCTGGCGGTCCTGCTGCAACATTTCACGGGAAATGTTGAGGGAGAGGTCTTCTGAGTCGACCATTCCTTTAACAAAACCGAAGTAGTCCGGCAAGAGGTCTGGTGACTTCTCCATGATTAGCACGCCGTTCGAGTAGAGCTCGAGCCCTTTCTCAAATTCTTTCGTGTAATAGTCGAACGGAACCGTTGACGGGATGTAGAGGATCGATTGATAACGAATCGTCCCATCGACGTTCAAGTGAAGATGCTTGAGCGGCTCATCAAAAC
The DNA here is from genome assembly GCF_018617435.1 of Exiguobacterium sp. s34. Classification (NCBI taxonomy): domain Bacteria; kingdom Bacillati; phylum Bacillota; class Bacilli; order Caryophanales; genus Exiguobacterium; species Exiguobacterium sp. s34. The sequence continues at coordinate 86,387 of NZ_JACSKE010000004.1, forward strand.
CGTAGCGCTTCTCGTGATAGAATGCTTTGTAATCTTCGTCTGTCAACTCGCTCTTACGCTTCCGCCAAATCGGCACCATGCTGTTGACAGTCTCTTCTTCTTTATAATCCTCGTACTCTTCCGAGTCTTCTTTTTGACGATGTTTCGTCACATCGAGTTTGATCGGGTAGCGGATGAAGTCCGAGTGCTTCTTGATGAGCGAACGGATCTCATATTCTTCGAGGAATGACGAGTACGCATCATCTTCTGTGTCTGCTTTCAAATGGAGCGTGATCTCCGTACCGATGTCCGCCTTGTCTGTCGGCTCGATCGAATAGCCGTCTGTGCCTTCAGACTCCCATACGTATCCTTGCTCGCTATCAATCGAGCGAGTCCGAACGGTCACACGGTCAGCGACCATGAATGCAGAATAGAATCCGACCCCAAACTGACCGATGAGGCTATGGTCTTCTTCCATCTTCGTCGCCTGTTTCATGGCGAGCGAACCGCTTTTTGCGATGATTCCGAGGTTTGTTTCAAGTTCTTCTTCTGTCATCCCGATTCCTGTATCGCGAATCGTGATGGTCCGTGCCTCTTTGTCGAGTTCGATTTTGACGAAGTAATCGTCTTTGTTGAATTCGATGCTCTCGTCGGAAAGGGCGCGATAATACATCTTGTCGATGGCGTCACTCGCGTTCGAGATGAGCTCGCGCAAGAAGATGTCCTTATGTGTATAGATTGAGTGGACCATCAACTCTAAAATTCGTTTCGATTCCGTTTGAAACTGTTTCTTTGTCATGATCGTTCTCCTTTTCATCTCTTCATTTTGGCACTCTAACATAAAGAGTGCTAACACTATTGATTATCCTAAAAATTAGGAAGATGTCAACTGGATTTCAAGAAAAGATTGACGAGAAGGCTTGATTCGCATATAGTTGAGTACATGCGATGAGCTGGTCTATGTAAGACGGCGGACATTCCCTTGAGGAGCACGTTGTGGAGCGTGGTCCGTCGCGGTAGACTTTCGAGAGCACCTCTAGTGAGAGGTGCTCATTTTTTGTATACGGGGGTAGAAGGATGGACTTACATACGATTCATCACGTCGCCATCATTGCGTCGGATTACGATAAAGCCAAGCAGTTTTATGTCGAGGCACTCGGATTCGAAGTGATTCGAGAACACCACCGCCCGGAGAAGCAGGATCACAAAATCGACTTACGTCTCGGTACATATGAGCTCGAGCTGTTCATCAAACCAGACAGTCCCGAGCGTCCAAGTTTTCCGGAAGCATGTGGTCTTCGCCACTTGGCCTTCAAGGTCGAGGACATCGAGTCCGTCGTCGCCGAATTGAACGAACGTGGGATTATGACAGAACCGATTCGTTGCGATGATTTCACAGGGGAGAAGATGACATTCTTCTTTGACCCGGATGGCCTACCGTTAGAACTGCACGAATAAACCCCTTCGCGATGAAGGGGTTTTCTTATGCCCGAATGGAGGCGAGCAACATCTCTTTTAATGCGTTGATTTGCACAGCCGGTTCGATATCGTTCTCTAAATAACTGATATGCGACTTCAACATGATGTTGTTGCCGAATGTCCCGAATGCATTGATGATTGTAACAATTGTCACTTTCACATCGATATCTGGTCGAAACGAGCCATCACGCTTCCCTTCTTCAATCAACGGTTCAAGTGTCTGCATGATTCGTCGTTGTACGTCAATGTATGTCTCGATGCCAGGAAGGGGTGTGGCGACGAACGATGCATAGCTCTCGAACGCCTCACGAAAACGGGCGTGGTCCGTCCGCTCCAACTGCATCTCGAAAAAGTGGTTCAAGATGATCTCGAGCCGTTCATATGCGGTGCCTTCCTCATCCACAAATTGTTCAAATCGCTCGAGTGTCGGCTGTAGATTCTTGACGGCCGCTGCGACGATCAATTGGTCTTTCTTCGGAAAATAGCGAAACAGTGTCGCTACCCCAATCCCTGCCGCATTCGCAATGTCCTGCATTTGAACTTTCTCAAAGCCATTCTCTAAAAATAAGCGTTCGGCCTCATGGATAATCAGCTGGATTCGTTCTTCTTTGTTTTGTTGTCGTTTACTCAATTCCATCACCTCATTGTCTGTCATAAGTATATCGTCTTCGAGCAGTTTCGTTGAGATTAATGTCACATCCAATTATTATTATGATAGTTAGACTATCATAATTTAACGAATGGAGCTGGAACAATGCGTTTAGAGGGGAAAGTAGCGGTCATCACAGGGGCAGGAAGCGGTATGGGAGAGTCGACGGCACGTCTATTCGCCAAAGAAGGAGCGACGGTCGTCGCGACAGATATCAATGAACAAGGGGTACAAAGCGTAGTCGAGTCGATTCGTGCACAAGGTGGGGAAGCCATCGCGGTGAAGCATGACGTGACCTCACGTTCAAGCTGGGAAGACGTGTTTGCAGAAGTGGAAGCGACGTGTGGCAAATTGGATATCCTCATCAATAATGCCGGAATCGCACTCGCGAAACCGTTCTTGGAACAGACAGAAGAGGACTGGGCGCGCACGTATCGCATCAACATCGATGGGGTCATGTTAGGGACACAGTATGCGATTCCGCTCATGACAGAAAATGGCGGAGGATCGATCGTCAACATCTCCTCCATCTCAGCACTGACAGGTATGGCAGGTGCCGGGGCATACACGGCCTCAAAAGGTGCTGTCCGTTCTCTCACGAAAGCAGCGGCCGTCGATTACGGGAAGCAAAACATTCGGGTCAATTCTGTGCATCCAGGGTACATCGTGACACCGATGAGTGCGCCGCATATGGAACATCCGGACTATAAGCAGCACTTCTTGAATCAAATCGCCTTGCCGAATCTCGGACAAGCGGATGAGGTGGCAGCAGCCGTCCTCTTCCTCGCTTCGGACGAGGCGAATCATATTAGCGGGATCGAACTTCCGGTAGACGGTGGCGTAACGGCGAAATAAAAAACAAGCCTAGACGCGCGTCTAGGCTTATTTTAGTACCATTCTTTCGGTTCGTAATTCAATTCGCGGAACAACTGCTCACGCTCTTTTTTCGAAAGATCGCGCCATTGTCCAGGTGGGAGTTTCCCGAGCGTGATGTTCATGACACGCACACGTTGAAGACGGAACACTTCGTATCCGAGCGCCTCACACATCCGACGGATTTGGCGATTGAGTCCTTGTGTGAGGGTGATGTTGAAGTCGAATTTCGAGAGCGGACGTACTTTACACGGAAGTGTCTTCTGTCCAAGGATTTTGACGCCGGCTTCCATTTGTTCGACGAATTCCGGGGTAATCGGCTTATCGACCGAGACGATGTATTCTTTCTCGTGCTCGCCTTCTGCGCGAAGGATCTCGTTGACGATATCGCCATCGTTCGTCATGAGGATGAGACCTTCTGAGTCTTTATCGAGACGACCGATGTTGAAGATGCGGAGCGGATGGTTGACCATGTCGACCAAGTTCCCTTTTACTTTCTTCTCTGTCGTACTCGTGATCCCGACCGGCTTATGGACGGCGATATACACGTTGTTTCGTGCGACACGTGCGACCGAACCGTTGACGAGGACTTCATCCCCTGGTTTTACCTGGTCGCCGATTTTTGCTTTTTTCCCGTTGATGGTGACGCGTCCCTCTTCGACGAGACGGTCGGCTTGGCGACGGGACGCCTTGCCTGATTCACTGATGAATTTATTGATGCGCATGTGTACACGTCCTTTATTTGGCTTCGTCCTCTCACTATAACGTATTTTACAAACCGCCGAAAGCGGGAAACGAACGGGAGAGGAGGGATGACATGGAGGCGATACGACTGTTACAGGACGCAATCCGATTTCAAGAGGCCATCTGCGACACACCGTTTGGAAAGGGATTGATTCCGGAGGCGTCGCCTGTTCTTTGGTACGGTCGGCCTGGTCCGAATCAATGGCTGACCATCGGGACGAATCCGTCACGCGGCGAGTTTCTCCATCGAGACGGGACACCGAGAACGGGGAAACACCAAAAGTTCTATTGGCGGGAGACGCTCTCGTTGGAAGATTACCTCGGGAATGAAGAGGCGCTGCGACAAACGATTGAATGGGCATCAGCCTATTTCGAATCAGGTCGCGCGACGACGAGCTGGTTCGGAAAACAAAGTGGCGCCAAACTCGAGGCGCTGTTAAATGGGATGGGACGGTCGTTTTATGACGATTCGAACTCTGTCATTCACGTCGATTTTTTCAAGTTCGCCACGTATGAACAGATGGGGAAGATGAAGACCGGGCGGGACTGGATGGAGCATCCGACCTCGATTGAGTTATTGGAACGCACGATTACATATATTAAACCGACCCGATTGATTGTACTCGGACGGGATAACTGTCGTGCCTTCACTGGCTTCTCTACAACAGGACAACTCACGACATACCCTGCCATCACCTATGAAATCGGGCGCCATGCATCAGGTATCCCGATGATCGGACTTCATATGAAACCATCTGAAGTATTCGTCGGGCTCGGGAGTGGCCGTGATTCAAACGGACTACATTACGGGTCATATGCCAAGCGCGAGCATCTGTTACGAATCGGGCAAGCGATTGAAGCGATTATGGACGAGTGGCTGGCGGATGGACGCGCGTGATGCTTCCCCAGAAATTGAATTCGTTGAAGTCGATATAGCGCACGTCTTTTGAACGATTATCGAGCACGGCCAACAAGACGACGTCGGGAAATCCCCGTTTTTCAAACTGCAAATAGCCGATTCCCGTGACGGAATGATTTTTATAGAAGCCGTTCGCCATGTTCAATACAAACGGGCGACCTGCTTTCAGCTCACGCTCGAACGTCGACCATTTCCATAGATAGCGGGAACTGCCTCGACCAACGTATCCGTATCGCTTCCACAGTTTCGTGATGATGGTGGCGATTTGAGTCGGAGGTGTCCCTTTCTCGTCTTTGAAATGATGCATGAAGGCAATCTCGCGCACATCCTCTTGAATCTGCGTCACGTCATCTGGAATATTCCTATACCCATGGTCTCGATAGAAACGGAAGATGGCGGTGATGGACGTCAACGTACAATTGTTCTTTCCGTTCTCGAACTGTCGTTGGAGCAAGACGGGCACGCCTTCAATCTGTACAGAGCGCGCTAATGTCCAGCGTCCGTGATAACGATCGTTCACGTAAAGTTCTGGGTCGATGATGCCGGCATAGCCGTTGTTCGCGACCTCTAGTTGTCCTGCGAATGGGTGCTCCATCTCGGTCCACCTCCTTTTCTTTTAGTATACAAAGAACGCCCCATCTCATAAAAGAGAAAGGGCGTCGTTTTCGTTAAAAGACCAGATGTGCGATTCCGACGATAATCGGAAGCGTGATGAATGTACGTAACAAGAAAATCAAGACGAGATCGAGGAATGAGATTGGCAGTTTTGAACCGAGCAACAAGCCACCGACTTCTGACATGTAGATGAGTTGGGTAACCGATAATGTAGCGATAACGAAACGCGTCAACTCGCTCTCGATGCCGCTACCGAGTACAGCCGGCAAGAACATATCGGCAAAACCGACGACCATCGTCTGAGCAGCTTCTGATGCCTCAGGGACTTGCAGGAGCATCAGAATCGGTTCGAACGGCTTTCCGATGATGGTGAAGAAAGGTGTGTATTCGGCGATGACGACCGCAATCGTCCCGACCGCCATGACGACAGGAAGGACACCGATCCACATATCAAGGACGTTCTTGAAGCCGTCTTTCAGTGTTTCTAGGAAGCTCTTACTCGAACTTGATTTTTGTAGCGCTTGCGTCAACGCCCACTTGCTGAGTGACACGTTCGCCGGCACCTCTTCTTCCGGTTTAAGTTCTGTCTTCTCATAAGCCGTGTCTGCCTTTTTAGATAATGGATAAATCCGTGGCATGATGAGTGCTGCAACTAGTCCTGATAAAACGATCGCCCCGTAGTACGGTAAGAAGTATTGATCGAGCTCGACATACTGTAAGACGACGATGGTGAAGGTGATCGAGACGACGGAGAAGGTCGTCGCGATGATTGACGCTTCCCGTTTCGTGTAATAGCCTTCCTCATACTGTTTTGTCGTCAGTAGGATCCCGATCGTCGCATCTCCGACCCATGAAGCGAGCGAGTCGAGCGAGGCGCGCCCCGGCAAGCGGAAGAGTGGACGCATGATTTTCATCAAGAATGTCCCGACGAACTCGAGAAGTCCGAAGTTCAGCAATAAAGGTAATAACATACCGGCAAAGAAGAACGTCGCGAACAAGATTGGAATCAAATCAAAGAGGAGCAAACCACCCGTAAATTCCGAGGTGATCATCTCTGGTCCGAGAGTGAGTAGCGTCATGACGCCGGCGATAAAACCGATGATACGCATGATAAACCAAAACGGTGTCACGCTAAAGAGTGCGTTGATGGACGGTCGTTCGACCATAAAAGCAGGACGTGCCGTAAACAATAACAAAGATCCAGCGATTGAAATCCCCATCATGATGACGGCAAGTGTCGGAACGAACTCGCCAATCCATTCAATCAATAGATTGGATAAGAAGGCGACTGGAATCGTAAAGCCTTCCTCGGATGAGATTGGAACGATGAAAAACATAATCCCGATGAGCGATGGGACCAAAAACTTAAAAAAGTCCCGACCCGAAAAAGCATTATTCTTTTTGTCTGGTGTTGATGAACCATTCATGATGCATTCCCCATTTCCCCGAAGTGTTTGTGCTGTCTATGTATCCCCATTACACATCCAGCCCATATTAAAACGTATTTCTTTATCAGTATAAAAAATATGACCAGGTGCTATCAACATAATGCGTAAATTTTCAGAAAAATAGTTGTAGTACACTAGGCAAATCATTCGTATTCCATAGAGGCATTTAGTATGATGACGGCGAGTCCAACAAATTCAAGATATTTAGAAACTTCATTATAGAGATAGGAGAATACATCATGAGATTGAGTGTGTTAGATCAGGCACCGGTCACGTCCGGTCATACAGGCGAGCATGCGCTAGAGAGTGCGGTCGAGCTCGCGCAAGTCGCAGAAGAGTTAGGATATTACCGCATGTGGATGGCCGAGCACCATGGTGGCATGTCGTTCGCGAGTTCGGCTCCAGAAGTCATCGCGGCCTATCTAGCAGCGAAGACGAGCAAGATTCGTCTCGGTTCCGGTGGCATCATGATGATGCACTATTCGCCACTGAAGATGGCGGAAGTATTCAAGACGCTCAGTGCCCTTGCACCAGGACGCATCGATTTCGGTGTCGGACGTGCGCCAGGTGGTGACGCGAATGCCATCTATGCGATGTCACAAGGTCAAAAACCGATGATGGATGGACTTTATGAGAAGCTCGATACAACGCTTCAGCTGATTAAAGACGAGACGCCAGAAGAACGGTGGTACAAGAATACACCGGCTGCACCGACAGGCGTCACGTTGCCGGAAGCGTGGTTACTCGGATCGAGCGGGAACAGTGCGGTTCAAGCCGGGCGCATGGGTCTCGGTTATTCGTTTGCTCAATTTTTCAATGGCGAACTGAGTGCCGACACGCTCGACACGTATCGTCACCACTTTACACCGTCTGACTTTATGGAGAAGCCGGATATCAGTGTCACGTATTTAGTGACGACGGCAGAGACGGAAGAAGAGGCGGAATATTTGGCTCGACCATCTGACTTGTCGCGTCTCTTCTTGATGCGAGGACAGTTGAGACAGCTGTTGAGTCCGGAAGCGGCGCATGAGTATCCGCTCACAGAAGTCGACAAGATTCATATCGCCAACAATCGGGCCATTCACCTTGTGGGGACGCCGAAACAAATCGCGGAACAGTTACGCGATGAGTCGGAGCGATATGGCTTCGATGAGGCGATGATTTGTAGCATTCAGCATAAACAAGAGGATCGTTTGAACGTTTATCGCCTGTTGGCGAACGAATTGCTTTGATTCGATGAACACCTTCTCGGAATTGAGGAGGTGTTTTGTATTGGAACGAAAAACGTTTTCCCCTTTTTTCAAAGGTTTTCTCCATAGAAGCAGCGAAACCAACTACACTATAAGAAAAAGGATCAGGTGGAGGTATACGATGAAACGGATGAAAGGGGATCCGCATTATTTATTCGAACTGTTCACACGTTTATATCGGATGGTATTCCTCATGGAAGTGACAGATGTGGGATATCGATATGTGCAAGTGAGTGAACAGGGCAAACTGGCCTCCTCGCTTCCGAACGATGTGGAAGGTCGTTATTTACATGAGATGTACCGCTCAGAAGTAGCCAATGAATTAATCGAACATTATGACGCGGTCGTCGAGACGGGGGACCCGGTCTATTTCATGTCAAAAATGAACATCGACTCCAATACAGCTCGATTCGCTTCCTCCATGCTCGTACCAATCGAAGATGAGTCGGGTGTCGTACGCTATGTGCTCAGTTTGACGACGGATTTATCAGAAGAAGCGGAGATTAAATTGTTACGAAGCATCGAGCATATGGACTATTTGACGGGAATGCCGAATTTGATGAAAGTCAAATTGGATCTCGATCAATTGTTCGAGCAACAGAGTACGGAAGAGACAAGTGTGATGCGCCTACACATCAATCGTTTCAAGATGATGATGTCTCTCCAAGGGGTGGAACGATCGAACGAATTGATAAAAGACATCACGCGTCAACTGGCGAGTACGCTTCCTAAAGGCTCCATCATTGGTCGGGTGGACGGGGAAGATTTTGTCGCGGTCTTGCCACATGTTCCAATCAAGATGGCTTATATGTATGCCGAACATCTACTCGATGTGATTGCGGGCCATTCTTACCGAGTGGCTGATGCGGAGTTTCCGTTATCGAGTTGTATCGGTATCGGTTCGGGAACGTCTGACGCCGATCGCGTGATCATGAACGCTTCGACCGCTTTACTCGAGGCGCGTCAGACTGGCAATCAAACGATTCGTTTATATGAGCACGATGAGTATGTGCAGCGTTACATCGATGAGATTAGGATTGAGACGGAACTGGTGAAGGCGATCAAACAAGATGAACTATATATGGTGTATCAACCAAAAGTGTCGATGGACGGATCGATTCATTTTGAGGCGCTCATTCGTTGGAATAGTCCTGTACTCGGATTCGTTTCACCTGAAACGTTTATTCGCGTGGCGGAACAGTCACTCCTCATTGAGGACGTGACACAGTTTGTGATGAATCGAGTGTGCCAGGATGTATCAACTCATCCCGAACAGTTTGAAGGGCGTCGTGTTGCTGTGAATGTGTCTCCGAACTTGTTTCATGAGCATCATATGAATGAGTTAGTGATAATCGTTGCGTCTTACGACTTACAACCGGAGCAATTCGAATTTGAAGTGACGGAACACACGCTCATGCATGAACCGGTCGCTGCCATTAAAACGGTCGAATCGTTGAAGCAACAAGGATTCCGATTGGTGATTGATGATTTTGGGGTGAGTTATTCTTCTTTAAATTACTTGAAGCTATTCGAAATCGACGGGATTAAGATTGACCGGTCATTTGTTGCGCAACTCGACCAGGAAAATGGACTGAAAGAGTATGAAATCGTCAAACTGATTGTGTCACTCGCCAAAAAGTTAGACCTCGAAGTGACAGCTGAAGGTGTTGAGACGGAAGAACAGTATCGGATTTTGCGTCAACTCGGTTGTGATGAGATTCAAGGCTATTTCTTTAGCCGTCCGATGGCGCTCGAAGACCTAGGTGAGGCGCTTGAAATTTTATATTCTCACCAAACGGTCTTATCGAAAATTGAACAACCGTCACACTTACTGCATCCTGCACTCGACGAACGGGAAATGAAACGGCTAAAGGCCATCTTACGATTGGAGATTTTGAACACGCCCCAAGAAGAACGGTTTGATCGAATTTCTCGTTTGGTCGCCCAAACGTTGCAGATGCCGGTCGCCTTCATTTCCATCATGACAACTGACCAGCAATGGTTCAAATCTTGTGTCGGCATCGAACTCGGGTCTTCTCATCTCAAGCGGGAGCGGACGTTATGTAATCGGGTCGTCACATCGGAACGTTCGATGGTAATCGAGGATGTGGCGGCTGAAGAGTTTGAGAGTGACAGTCCATGGCTCGAACAAGTCGGATTCTATGCCGGGGTGCCGCTCCGGACAAAGCAAGGTCATGTCATCGGTACACTTTGCGTGGTCGATACTCAGGCGAGAACGTTCACGGAAGAAAACCTACATGCACTCGAGTCGTTCACGCACTGGGTCATGACAGAGATTGAGCATACAGAAGTGTCACGGCGACAAATCAAACGCCAACAAGTCGTGGAGTCATTATATGAAGCGACCGCACTTCGAATGCCGTTCCAAGACCAACTGGCACGTGTCCAAGAAATCTTATTAGAATGGGTCGGCTATTCGCATGCGGTGATTTTCTCGATCGAATCCTCGCATCGTCTCTTAGTGGAGAATGGGGTGTCACGTCTGACATGGGGGGAAGAAGAACTTCGTTCGCTCCATCAACTGACAACTGTCGGTTCACAAACCCTTCAAGAGGGTGAATTGATCGTAGATGGCATCGAATTCACAACGCTCGTCAGTTTTCCACTGACACATAAACATCAAGTGTTCGGATGGATCGTCTTATTGGCGGAGCAAGGGAATTTAAACGATCAACTCGACGAAGAAACCCTTCAAGAATTGACGGACACGATCCGGTTACTCGCGAGGTGGCTAGAGAACGGAATTCGAAAAGAACGGAAACAGCGTGAGATGATTCAAATTGCAACACAAGACCAACTGACGAAATTGTGCAATCGTTACACACTCATGACCGATTTATATAAACAGATGCAGCGCTCAAAAGTAGTCGCTTTACTGTTCATCGACGTAGATGATTTCAAGCGGATCAATGATCAATTTGGCTATCTCATTGGGGATGAAATGTTAATCGAAATCGCGCAACGGTTAAATGAATTCGTTGAAACGTTCGGAGGTCAGGTGTATCGATTTTCAGCTGATGAATTCGTTGTCGTGCAAGAGGAGAGTCCGATCGGGTTAAACGAGATAAATGACACTATTTCCCGGGGAATAGTCGCTTCAAATGGTGAGGAAGTTCGTCTCACCGTGAGTGTGGGCGTGGCTACGGTACAACCTGCATCCACCATCGACTCGATCCTCCAACAAGCCGATGCGGCCATGTACATTGCGAAGAACAATGGGGGAGACCAGTGGTTTCAATACGATGGATATTTAGATGATGAGGAGTTTTGAGCATGGGGAGATTATGGTTGATCGAAGGGTTACCGGGAAGTGGAAAGTCCACATTTGCCGAAAAGTTATGCGCGATGAAACAAGGTGTCTTTTATTCGGAAGTGGACGCCGCTCACCCTGTTGACGTGCATGATGTGTATTGGGTGAATGAACGACCTTCACACGGTACGATTCTCGAGGAAATCGAAGGTGGATGGCTCGTCCGTTATGAGAAAGGGGAGGAGCGCATCGGGACGGACGTCTATGAATTGCCGTTCCCGCTCCATACTCGAATCATGTGCGAACGATGGCGTCGTTATGTGAAGAGTTTCGAGCAGGAAGAAGGAGACGTCGTCTTTGAATGCGCATTGCTTCAAAACCCGTTTACAATCGGGATGGTCGCACAGGACGTTTCTTTAGAGGCGATTGACGCGTACGTTCAAGCGATTGCATCTATTTTAAAACCTATTGAACCGACAGTTGTTTATTTAGAGTTGAACGACGTCGCACGCATATTTCCAATCATCTATGACGAACGACCGATTGCATGGCAACATGGATTCGTCGAATATTATACGACTGGGGTCTATGCGTTGAAACGTAACCTTGCCGATGTATCGGGAACGGTTACGGTATTGGAAGAGAGGCAGCGACACGAGCTCGATTTACTTGATCGGCTACCACTTCGCCACATCCGGATCCAGAACGATGAGCGCTCTTCGTTTGAAGAATTAACAAAATTGATAGAAGAGGAGTCGAGTCGTTCATGCAAACCTTAATCAAACACTCGGAGCGCTTTTGGTATATGACGCCGGTCGCGCATACAGACCGTCCGATTCTTGGTGCCGTTGTGGGTGACACACATACGTTGCTCATTGATGCAGGTAACTCGGTAGCGCACACATCGCTCTTTTTAGATGAACTTCAAAAGCAAGGTCTTCGAGCACCGTCGATGGTCGCATTGACACATTGGCATTGGGACCACATCTTCGGTTTACCTGCCCTAGAAGGGGTTGTCTCGATTGCGAGTGAGGCAACGAAGCATGAGATGAAAAAACTCATTCCGTACGCTTGGGATGACGCATCGTTGAATGAACGAGTTGCTGAAGGGATTGAAATCGAGTTTTGCGCGGAGGCAATCCGAGAAGAATACGGTGATTCGCGAGACATTCAAATCGTTTTGCCGACACTGACATTTCAGGAATCGCTGACGCTCGACCTCGGTGGGGTTCACGTCGTATTGAAGTATGTCGGTGGTGACCATTCGAAAGATTCAATCGTCCTCTATATCGTAGAAGAACGTGTTTTATTTTTAGGAGATGCGCTCTATGCGAACTTGTATGCTCCGACATGGCGGATGACGCCTGAAGCGACACTTCGATTGTTAGACATATTGGAAACATTCGATGCGCAGTTCATCGTTTGGTCACACGGTGAGATGGTGAGTCGTGAAGCGTTCGCCGAGGACTGTCTCGCCTTACGTCGAATCGCCACCATTTCAAATGATTTCCCGGGAAATAATGAACGAATCAGCCGTGTCTATGCCGAACTCATCAATCGTGAGATAAACGAGGAAGAGCAGGAATTGATTACATTTTTTGTGAATGGGACGGTGTGAAATCCATGCATACGATTGTTCGCATCCATGAAGAAGACGAGTTGTTTCAACAGTTTTTGACTGGGAAGTTGCGTGAATATAACAATGTACATTCGTTGCATCACCGTGAGATTCGCGAGGCGGTCGTACCGGTCGTTCAGTTGAAAATTGAGCAGGAAGGACACGTGATCGCCGGATTGTACGGGAGTGTATATTGGGGATGGTTCGATTTAGATCGCTTATGGGTGGATTCGAACGTACAGGGACAGCGGCTAGGTAGTCGATTACTTGAAGAAGGGGAGACGATTGCGAGGTCACTCGGTGCCAAGCGTGTGAAATTAACGACGTTCTCGTTTCAGGCTAAATCATTTTATGAGCGCTTCGGCTATACGGTCGCGGGCGTGCTTCCTGATTACCCACCTGGATCAGACTACTATATGATGATGAAGGTACTGTAAAAGGCGACACGATGGTCGCCTTTTTTTAATACACTTTATCCCCATTGAAGATTGAGTTTTTCACCATGACATAGTCTACCGTGCGCAACGCTTCTAGACTGTCACCACCCGCATAAGAAATCGCCGACTGGAGGTCTTGCTCCATCTCGGTCAATGTATCTTGCAATGCCCCTTTGTGTTCGACAAACATCTTTTTCCCCTCGACGTTTTTTCGTTCCCCTTTTTGGAACTCAGAAGCCGAACCGAAATACTCTTTTAATTGTTTGCCGTCTTGCTCAAACGTTTCCCCTGGAGATTCGTCATGACCAGCGAACAAGGATCCAATCATGACCATCGAAGCGCCGAAACGAATCGATTTGGCGATGTCGCCATGTGTACGGATTCCCCCATCCGCAATGATTGGTTTTGTTGCCGCCTTGGCACACCAACGAAGTGCAGCCAATTGCCAGCCGCCCGTGCCGAACCCCGTTTTGATTTTCGTAATACATACTTTCCCTGGCCCGATTCCGACTTTCGTAGCATCCGCACCGGCATGTTCTAATTCGCGAACAGCCTCTGGCGTCCCAACGTTCCCCGCGATGACGAATGAACCCGGAAGGTGGTGCTTAATATGTTGAATCATTCGAATGACTGCATTCGAGTGTCCATGTGCGATATCGATTGTGATGAATTCTGGCGTATGGCCAGTCGATTGAAGCATCTCGATAAACGCATACTCCTCATCCTTCACCCCAACGCTGATGGAGGCATAAAGCCCCTTCTCATGCATGTCTTGGATAAACGCGAGACGCGTCTCAGGATTGAAGCGATGCATAATGTAAAAGTATCCTTTTTCGGCCAACATGAGTGCTACTTTTTCATCAATGATCGTTTGCATGTTAGCAGGAACGACCGGTAAGCGAAACGTGAAGCCACCGAGCTCGATGGTCGGATCACATTCCGAACGACTATCGACAATACATTTTGCAGGAATTAATTGAATATCTTCATAATCAAACACTTTATCCATATGTCACACCCCTATTTACGAACATTAATGTCTTTAACAATAAAAAACTTCGCCCATTCGGTAATATAACGCGAATAGCTCTCGAAGTCAAAGGTAAAATGGATAATAAACATCTAAAAATGAATAAATTTATCTTTTGATATGTTTAATGTTCGGTTTTATCTGTGATTTACTGATGTTTCACGTGAAAAAAGGATCACTTAAAGGTGATCCTTGGAAAGGGCATATTGATTTCTTCCGCCAGCTTTCGCCTCATATAGGGCGAGATCGGCGCGTTTTAACAATTGTTTAGTGGATAATCCTTTGACATATCGGACACCCCCGACACTCGAAGTGGTGATGAACGTATGATGATCGATTTCCCAAGGGCGTTGTAGCGCCTTGATGATTTTTTCTGCGACGCGATGGAGAGCAGATGCGTCGTTGTAGCGAATAAGAACAGCAAACTCATCACCGCCGAGTCGCGCGATCATATCTTGTTTTCGAAGAACCGACGTCAAACGACGCGCTAATTGTCGCAAGAGTTCGTCACCGACATCATGTCCGAACGTATCATTAATTTGTTTAAAACGGTCGACATCGAGGGCGAGGACGGCTAATTTCTCCTGTTCCAGTTCGCTTTGTCCAATCGCTTCTTCGAGATAGGCGAGGAAGTAGCGTCGATTCGGCAAATCGGTCAACGTATCGTGATACGCCAAATGCTTCAATTGCTTCTCGAGCGCCTTACGTTGCATGATTTCACGACTGACCGTCAAGTAGTGAAGAAGTTGACCCGATTCGTTGTAGATCGGTTGAATTTTTGTTTCGAGCCATACCCAGCGTTGGTCGGCATGGAAGTGACGGAATTCAAGCGTCAAGGAGACATCTTGCTCTTTCAATTCTTTTAATTGTTTACGCACGATATGGATGTCATCCGGGTGAATATAGTCAAGCGTATTCTTTCCTTCGTAGTAACCGGGCGCAAAACCGAGAATTGTCTGGTGGGATGGGGATGCATAACGAACAGCACCGTCCCGTTCTAACATGCAGACGAGATCACTCATGTTTTCCGTAATCAGTCGATATTGTAATTCGCTTTGCCTCAAAGCTTGCTCCATTTCACGCTTTTCCGTGACATCACGCAAAATCGTCAACACGGCCATCTGTCCCTCATAGTCGATAAGGAGACTACTGATGTCCATCTGTAGTCTGTCTCCGCCTGGCGTTACAATAACCATTTCCGTATCTTGTACAGGTCCCCCGAGTTCAAGGGAGGCGAGGCGTTTACGAGTGGACTGATGATACTCTTCCGCAATGAAAGAGAAGATAGACTCACTCTCGAGATATGTCTCCCCGATCGTGGCGAGCGCCATCTCGTTCGCATACAAAATCTTACCGTTTTGATGGACGATGATGCCTTCTGGAATCGTCTCAATGAGTTGACGATAGCGGCGCTCACTTTCAATTGTAGCGCGTTCGGCATTCTTCTCAGGAGTCAAATCGATGATGATCGCAAACAGTCCCGTAATATTACCGCCGACTTCGATCGGGATGTTCAACACGGACAAATCGAGCCGTTCCCCCGACTCATGAGTAGCGTAAATCGAATATTTATGAGGGATCCCGGACAAGGTGAACTGTAATCCTTTACGGACACGAGAACGTTCTTCTTCAGGGAGCCAATGAAGAAACGGTTGATGGAGCATCTCCTGTTCTGCATATCCAGTGATGGCTGTAACAGCTGGGTTGACCGATTTGATATTTAGATGATGATCGAGCACGAAAATCCCATGAGGCGAGTAACGTCTCAGTGATTCATGATGATCTTTTAAAATCGATAATTCAAGTTCGCGACGCTTTCGTTCTGTCACTTCGCGAACGACCGAGACGATATGGGTACAGGTACCCTCATCATTAAAAATAGGTGTTACTTCTGACTCGAAGTAATGAAGGGGAAGTGTTAACACGTCATCCGCTTCTACCGTATCTGTGTAGAACGAGTCAGCGAGACGATAATCTTCATAGACGACACTTTTTTTCGTTCGAATCGCTTCATCGTAATGCTTTTTAATGAGCGCGGCCGTATCGGCAGGGACGAGTTCTTCAATCTGCTTTCCGACATCTGCGTCCGACCACTTGATTGCGCGCTTTGCAGGTTCATTCACGAAGACATACCGATAAGCTGAACCATCGACTTCCATAAAGAACACATAGTCTGAAATTTTATCGAACGTCCGTAATAAAATCGATGCGTTGTATTGAAGTGTTTGGTCAGCTTTCATCTCGTCTCCCTCATTTCGTTCATTCTATTTTTTACACGTCATTTTTATCTTAACGTATCCTTCGGTAAAATGTGTGAACTTTCAAAAAAAGACAGGATGTGTAGACATCCTGTCAGGCAGCTTCTTTCAATTGTTTTTGTTCGCTTCGGCCGTTCATGAGGTAATACAAGAAAATGGTGAAGAGAACGACACCAGAAAGCATCAAGTACAACGTCGAAAACCCAGTCAATGGAATGAGTAAACCGATGAAGTATGGACCAAATCCGAGACCTGCATCGAGGGCGATGAAGAACGTCGAAGTGGCCATTCCCATCCGATGCGGTGGTGAGGCCTTGACGGCGATCGCTTGAGTACCGGACTGGATATTCCCGAATCCGAGTCCGATGAGAGCACCTGCGAGTAATAGCATCCAGCCACTGTTTGCTTGACTGAGCACGAGAAGCCCGATGGCGAAGATGGCGATTGCCGGATACATGACGACGTTCGCGCCGCGCGCATCCATCAACTTCCCTGTGATCGGACGCGACAATAGGACGGCGACGGAATAGACGAGGAAGAAGATACTCGCTGCTTCGATCAAGTCGAGTTCACTCGCGTAAAAGTTGATGTAGGATAAGACACTCGAGTAGCTGAGTGCGGCCATCCCGATGATGAGCGCAATCGGTAACGCCTTCGGTTCGACGAATGACTTCAATGTGAAGCCGCGAACGACTTCAGGAGCGTCTACTTCAGGTACGTTCACGAAGAACGTACTCGCTAAACTAATCAGTCCGATCACGAAACAAAGTCCGAAAATGACCGTAAAGCTCGTATATTGGCTAAGGAGCAACCCGACGAATGGCCCGATGGCTGTCGCCAGGGTAGAGCTCATACTGTAATAACCGATTCCTTCACCTTTTCGAGTCGCAGGAATGACTTGCGCTACGATTGTTCCGGTTGCGGTACTCGATAATCCCATCCCGAGACCGTGTACGAAACGAGTGAGTAACAAGAAACCGACGCCCCAATGGACGAAGTACAGCAAAATCGTTGCGGTGAAAAAGACGAGGCCGATATAAAGCGTCTTTTTCCGACCAATCGAATCGATGAGTCGACCGATAAACAGTCGTCCGGTCAGTGTCCCGATGATAAAGATGCCGGTGACGAGTCCTGCCTGGCTCGTCGTCGCCCCGTACGACTCGACGGCATGTACCCCGATGGTGACCATCAATAAGAAAAAGATGAGCGTCAGGAAGAAGTTGATGAGCGAGATGATCAGAAAGTCTCTCGTCCATAGTTTTTGGATAGGTTGATGCATCGAACACGACGCCTCCTTTTCTTCAAAATCGAATAGTTAATAAACATAACTAAAAGAGTATACCAAATCAAAACAGGATTGTCTGAGATGATGCATCCGATGGAGCGGACGAGCACAAAAAAACTCGACTCATAAATCGAGTCGAGTGAAGTCGTTAAGCGCGGTCCCAGAAACGGGCGGTCGCGATCCCGTCGATGAATGTATCGAATCCATCGAGGTTATGCTCGTCAAACGTGAAGACACCAGGCTGGTCTGTTTTCACGCGGCACGTTGCGAGTGCTTCTTTATGATGCACGTGCAGGGCGAGCGGTTTATAGTGCTTGTACGTATTTTCGATAAACTCGAGAACGTCGTCTTCGACATGGGTTGCGGCGCTCACCAAGAAAGCGGCATCGAAGAGGCTCGAGTCGACCGTGTCGTACGTCTCTTTTACTTTCAGGTCACCCAGCATATGGGCCTTCTTGCCGACGAGACTGTAGTTGACGTTGTGGTCGGCAAGCTTCTTCACCCATTGTTTCACTTGATTCGCATCCACATCACCGGCGAGAAGAAGGGCGACGCTCTTCGTATCCGGTTTTTTGATCGTATTCGCCATGGAGAGGGCGGGGGACGACTTGTCTGACTGGACCTCATTATTCTCTTCCGGCACTTGTACGCCTAAGTTGTCGGCGACGACCTCGGCAAGATGACGATCGATTCGGTTCAATAAATCGACAGCATTCTCTTTCACCATGTCGGACTCACACTTCCCGAGCTCGAAGCTGCAGGCGTCTTGAATATGTTGCTTCTCGACATCGGTCATGCTGTTATAGAAGAGCTTCGCCTGTGAATAGAAATCAAGGAAGCTGTCGCTGCGTCCCCGAATCTTATGTCCATCGACTTTCTCTTGGTAGTGCTCGAATCCACCTTGGTCGGCTGGTACGGGTTCTGGCTGGTTGTTGTTGAGCGCATTTTTATGATAGCTCGTCTGTCCTTTATGGACGGCCATTTGATGCATGCCATCACGCTGGTTGTTATGGAACGGACAAACCGGCTTGTTGATCGGGATTTGGTGGAAGTTTGGTCCACCGAGACGCGAAAGTTGCGTGTCCGTATAAGAGAATAGACGTCCTTGTAAGAGCGGGTCGTTCGAGAAATCAATCCCTGGGACGAGGTGTCCCGGATGGAACGCGACTTGCTCGGTTTCGGCGAAGAAGTTATCGACGTTTCGATTGAGCGTCATCTTCCCGACAAGTTTCACAGGGATTTCTTCCTCTGGCCATAGTTTAGTCGGGTCTAGAATGTCGAAGTCATAGTTGAACTCATCTTCTTCCGGGATGAGCTGAAGACCGAGTTCCCACTCTGGATAATCCCCTTTGTTAATGGCTTCATACAAGTCGACACGATGGAAATCGGCATTTTTCCCGACTGCTTTTTGGGCTTCGTCCCATACTTGTGAATGAACCCCGAGCTTCGGCTTCCAATGGAACTTGACGAAATGTGCCTTTCCTTCTGCGTTCACGAGACGGAACGTATGGACCCCGAACCCTTCCATCATGCGTAGACTGCGCGGAATCCCCCGATCACTCATCGCCCACATGACCATATGAGCAGTTTCGTGGTTTTGTCCGACGAAGTCCCAGAACGTATCGTGCGCGCTTCCCCCTTGCGGCACTTCCGTATGCGGTTCAGGTTTTACGGCATGGACAAGGTCAGGGAACTTGATCGCATCTTGGATGAAGAAGACAGGGATGTTGTTCCCGACTAGGTCGTAGTTTCCTTCGTCTGTATAAAACTTCGTTGCAAAGCCACGGACGTCACGCACCGTATCCGCAGAACCACGTGATCCTTGGACGGTCGAGAAACGGACGAATACCGGTGTCGTCTTCGAAGGGTCGTTCAAGAAATCGGCCTTCGTGATATCGGCGAGCGGTTCATATACGTGGAACTCTCCATGAGCACCGACGCCACGAGCGTGAACAATGCGTTCTGGAATCCGCTCGTGATCGAAGTGGGTCATCTTCTCCCGGAAATGAAAGTCTTCAATCAAGGTAGGACCACGACGCCCCGCTTTCAGTGAGAATTCATCTTCCGCCATCTTCAACCCTTGGTTCGTCGTCAAGCCTGCTTGTTGTTCGTTATCAATCGTATGTTGTTTTAATTGCTCTTCTTTCTTGTTCCCCATGTGATTGCCTCCCTTAAGTATGACTGACCGTCGTAAGTCGCGTTTTGACCTACTGTATCGATGTTCCCTAACGGAAATAAAAAAATCCCTCTTTTTCAAAAAAGAGAGATTTCACACAAATGGTCGATTAGCTTACAGTACGGCCCATACATGCTGTTTCAAGACGACTTGTTGCACGGATTTTGGGTCGAGATCATATTCATTGGAAACGATTCGCGTCACTTTTGACTTCACATCAGGATCGTCGGGATCTTGTTTTGTATATTGTTCTTGCCATAACGCCCAGATTTGAATCTCTTTGTCAGTCAGTTTCGTCGACCACTCTTTCTCACGCAGTTGCCAGCCGAACGACATCTCGTCTGTTTGACCGGGCTCGACCCAATCGGCAAGCGCATAGTCGCCTTCAGGAGCGAATACGGCTTCACCAAGTGTGGGGTCTGTCCCGATATAGGCGGCATCATCATAAAATCGTAGCAAGGCGGCTTGAAACTGATCGGACTGTCGAACTTCATCGATGACGTCGTGACTGATTGATTGAAGTTCATCCGTACTTGGTTCGCCATGAACGACGACATCGTATTCATAGCGGGTGACACCGTCGTCTTGAACAGGTGAACGTTCTTCAATTGTATATATTTCCTCGGACATAGAGACGTGTTCAGACTTTAATTGTGTAGTGGGCGTGGACTCGTGCGGCCAAAACCAGAGGGCGCAGCCGAGAGGAACGAGAAACACGACAAGTCGGCGAAACGTGTACACCCAATTTGCTTTTCTTTTTTTCTTCAATCCAAAAACACTCCTTCAATATGTAACAACCCCAAAGAATAGGGGTTACGTTCGATCTAGACGAACGAGATCGGCATCCGGATGGACTTGACCACGAACGAGGGCGCTCAGGATGTGAGAGCCGAGCATACTGTACACCGTCCCATTTCCCCCATATCCTAGTAAGTAAAACAAGTTCGGTCGATTCGGGTGTTCCCCGATGAACGGAAGCTGGTCCACCGATTCTCCAAATAAGGCGACCCAGGCGTAGTCGACTTCAAGGTCATACATCGGGAAGAGTTCAGCGATCTTCTCCTTCACTCGCTCAGCCCGATCATTCATGAGCGCCTCATTGTGAGGCGTCTCTGCTTTGTCTTCGTCGAGACCGCCAGCGATAATTCGACCATCCGGAGTCGTACGTAAATAGAGGTACGGTCGTTTCGTCTCCCAGATGAGTGCACGCCCTTCCCATTCGGTAAATTCAGCAATCGGATTTGTAGCGATGGCATACGAACGATTCAAATCGATACGATGAGAATCGAGTAGGGGAGCAGGGCCGTAGCCCGTCGCAAAGATGACTTTATTCGCTTTAAATGTTCCGTTTGAAGTGAAAACGAGCCAACCTTCACCGTCCGAAACGACTTCATCGACCGACGTCTCTTCAAAAATCGGTACGTGCTGTTTCGATAAGTGACGAATGATTTGACGGCTGAGCGTGAGTGGATTGACTTCAGCATCCCCTTTTGTGATCAATGCCGCGGGTTTCTCAAATGGGAAGCGTTCACGCAACGCCTCACGATCAAGCCATTCTACTTCAAAACCATGCTTCGAAAGCATCTCATACTCAAGTTTCAATTTGGCAACATCGGCCTCTTCGCTCGCAAAGCAAAGGCTATCCCGTCGAATATAGATCTCGGATGCGCTCACATCTTCCGCTACTTGATCGAGCGATTCAACGGCATCGAGACAAAGGCGATAGAAGCGTACGGCTGCTTCTTCGCCAATTTTTTCTGCAAGTTCGTGTAGCATGATGTCATTCGAATATTGAATGAGTCCCGTGTTCGCCGACGTGCTACCCGTTCCGACTTTCCGTCCATCCAGTACCGCAAAATCCACACCATCCTGTTGTAACGTATAGGCGGTCAACGTCCCGGACATACCGGCACCGATGACGAGCACGTCATAATGCTCTTTTTTCTCAGGTTTTTTCAATACGACGTCATCTGATTCGGTCGTCGGCCAATATAAGTCTCCGTTATACAATTCCATCGTTTCATCCTCCATGATTCAGCATCTTTCTTTTTATCCCCGCTTCAAGAGAGGTGAAACCCAAAAAAACCGCAGACGATGTGTCTGCGGTTCAACATGTTATTTCTTGATGATGATGGATGAAGAGGAAGCACCTTTCGTATACGTGATGCGTTGGACATTTTTTGCCCCGCGAATCTCGGCAAGGTTTTTCCCGTCAACGATGACTTCCTTCACTGTTGCGCCTTTGAAGTCGATGATGGCACCGGCTTCTTTTGGTTTCACTTGAACGACGACGTTTTTCAAAGCGTCACCCGTCAATTCCGTGAATGCACCACGAACGAAGATGCCGTTTTTGAAGTTCGTGCCTTTTCCAATCGTCACGCCGATGAAATCCTCTTGAAGGACGAGGCGAGCGGCCGGATGATTTTCTACCGCGTAACGTGTCAACTCGACTTCAGGTTCCGGTGTGAAATCGATTTGTGCGAGAACCGGGTCATGGTCACTGGCGCGACCTGACATCTCCGTGAAGTCCGCATTGACGTGAATCATGTCAATCTTTGTAGAAGCGGCCAAGCGGTTCGACACGAGGATATGGTCGAGCACTTGCGAGTTCCCTTGATAGACATATGAGTAACGGTCGACAGCAGGGACTTTCTCGACCATGTTCGTCATCAAGTCACCTTTGAAGATTTGAAGTGCATCTGAGAATTCGAAATCGTTGAAGTCTCCAAGAGCGACAACGTTCGCTTCTGGGTTCTTCGTCTTCACGTCCGCCACGAAGTTGTGGACGACTTCTGCGATCTTCTTACGTTGTACCTCACTTCCGAGCACGACCGGCTGTTGCGAACCGAAGAAGCCAGTGTCTCCACCTTTTGAGTTCCAGTGGTTCGCGATGACGATGACGTTCTCGCCTTGGAAGTCGAATTGAGCTGCTAACGGCTTACGTGAGCGATCGAACGCTTCATTCGTCGGGTCGATGCGTCCCGGGTTATGTGTCAACTTTCCGTTCTCGTATCCGACAGCCGTCGTCGCATCACCAGCAGGCATTCCATCCGTCAATGACACGCGCTCAGGGTCATACAAGAAGCCGACGCGGATGTTGGCATCCGGTGCGCCACCGTCTTGGTTGTTCTCTGGGTCGATGTTGACGTACTTATATGTTTTTCCACCGACAGCGACAATGTTGTCAATCAAGCGTTGATAGCTTTGGTCGGCGGCAGAACCTGCACCTTTGTCCTGTCCATCGTTGTCTTGTACTTCTGTCACGCCGATGATGTCAGGGCTGTTCAATTCGTTGACGAACGCTTTCGCCAATTTGAGTGCCTTCTCATCCGATGTTTCTTTGATGTTGTTCGAGAAGTTCTCTAAGTTGTACGAGGCAATCGTCAATTGATCTTCTTCTGCTTCGATGAACGTCTTCTCACGTTGCGCGTCCCCTTTGACGAAAGCAGCTTTCATGTTCTCGAGAGAGGCTTGGATCTTATAGTTACCGAACGAGTAGCCGACAACACCGACGATCGGTCCGTTGAAACGGTCACCTGTCGCGACATCGAAATCACGCGCTTCAGCGTTCGGTTCAAGACGGAACTGAATGCGTTCTGGGTTCGCGTCGTTCTTTTTCAATAAGACGCCACCATTGAACGTCTCCGTTGGTGTATCTTCGAGAACGGTCACCAAGTCACCGTATTCTTGAGGTCCGACCGATTTCAAGTTGTTCGTTTGAACGCGCATGCCTTCGAGGCTCTCCCAGAAGTCGATGGCGTCTTTTTCAGGGTTGAAGACGGCGAGGTTATCACTGTCGATAAACTCAGTCGGGAGGTTTGTCGCATCAATGGTAATCGGAGTCGGAAGTGTCACACCGCTCTCGAGCACTTCAACTTTCCCATTACGCGTATCGATTTGCGTCATCTTCATATCTGTCTGTTGACGATCGCTATATCCTTCAATCGCGTACTCACTTACTTTTCCGTTCACTTTGACGAGATCACCGACTTGAATGCCAGCGATTGAACGTCCACCGTAAAGGACAATCCCTTCAGATGTGCGTGCATCGTCATCGGCTTCCGTATCAGGAGTTTGAATGAAGTAATACGTCGTTCCGCTCGAGACGAAAGTAGATGTGACGATTCCTTCAACACCTTCAACCGTCTGACCGTTCATCGGAGCCGTGTGGTTCGCTCCTTGGATGTCGTGAATACGAATCTTGTCTGTGATCTTGTAAGAGAACGTGGAGACCGCGCTGAATGTATCTCCTGTTTTTACAACTGTCTTCAACGTCGTCGAGTTTTCGATGCGAATCGGGTTCTCATATCGAGTTCCGTTTTCTTTCGGATCAGAACCGTCGAGTGTATAGAAAATCTCAGCGTCTGCCGTCGTTGTCGAGAGCGTAACGTCTTGCGATCCAACGAACGTACCAGCACCTGGTTTTGCGACGGCAGGACGAAGAACAGACGTATCGATGACCGTATCCGCCGGGTCACGCGGGATGATTTGATAAACGTCGTCAAACTGTTGAACGATTCCTGTGATGGATGAATAGTTCACGTCTGTCTGCAAATCGAGGATGCCACGCTCGTCACGAACGATGAACTCCTTCGTTCCGTCCGTTGCTGTCAAGTTTTGGCCGCTACCTGTGAGCGTGACATTTTTGACAGTGACCAGCTCTGACTCAGCATCCTCATTGATTTGTTCGCCCGTCAACACTTGTGGGGCAGGGAGCGCCGCCGCTTGCTTCGATACGACGACCGCACTGTTCAATTGAAGAAGTTCACGATACGAACCGACGACACCCGTAACGACGACTTCATCCCCGACATTGACCGCAAGCGACGTTGGACGGATGGAAAGACCACCTGTCGCGTCTTGAATGGAGATCGTGTTCGCTAATTTTCCTGTGACGACTCCTTTTACCGTGACCGTCTCGTTTTCTGCTTTTGTCCGTGCATCAGCGATTGAAATCGGTGTGACCGGTGCAGGTGGTTCCGTCGTGCCGCCATCTCCGTACTCGACGCCTTGGAACGTGTGTGCTCCGAGGTTATCGAACGAGTCCTGTGGCGTCGATGTCCATTCAACCGAAGGATCGAAGGCATTGCTGCCATCACTATCGCCACGCGTCACTGTATCTTTACGAATGAGCGATTGGTCGGCAGTCGCCACGGTCGTTCCCCATTTTGTACCTGGGTCGAAGCCGAGTTGGCCGAAGACATCGAGAACCGTGTCTCCTTTTTTCAAGATGATTGTGTCATCACCGTTGAAGTTCGTGACAGCGCTCGTTGTATCCGATTTTGCTTTCAATGCTTCCGATGCACTGCCGTTCACGATGACATATGTAGCCCCTGGTTCGAGTGTTCCCGTCAGGTTCAATGTGTTTCCGGCAGTCGTGCCGCCGTTTGAATACAATTCAATTGTGTAAGCAGAAAGATCGATTGTCGCGTTTGTTCCGTTGAACAACTCGATTGCTTTGTTGTTGCTCGAACCTTCTACATATTCTGAAATGAAAAGGTCTGAAGCGTTCAACATCTCGGCGTACACGTTTGCCGCGATTGGCGTCATGCTGCTGACGATGAGTCCTGCTGACAAGGCGAGTCCAGTGACTGCCTTAAATGATTGTGTTGGTTTCCCCATGTGTAAGTCTCCCTTGGATGTAATTGTGTAATCCGATTTCCCCATCGTACGTTGTCATAAATTGATTATAAACAACCCTCCTTCACATCAAAAAAACTATGATAACGCTTACATTACTTTCCTTTTAACGAATCACTTGAAAAATTATTCGTGTATTGTCAAAAATGACAAACACATTTCCCAAGTTTTAAACTACATGTTAAACATAACCAAGCAGACGTCAGAACTCAATCCACTAAATACGAAGTTATGATTACAGTTTGATGACAAAGTAAAGGATCATTGAAGAACTTGACGATTACTCGGATAACTTTTACACTCTTCTAATACGAATTAATTGTATCGGTTAAGTGGGTATTAAAAGGAGGCAGTAATGAGAGCAATCAACTATCCAGTCATTCCTGGGGCAGGCGCATTTTATTATGAAGGAAACGAAATCGGTATTTTGCTTTGTCATGGGTTCAATGGAACGCCTCAAAGTGTTCAAGACGTCGGAATCGAATTGATGAAACAAGGATTTACCGTGTATGCACCGCGTTTAAAAGGACACGGGACAGACCCGGAAGATTTTCGATGTTCGACTCATCGATGTTGGTATAAGAGTGTGGTTGAAGGCATCGACCGATTACGTGAATCATGTCGGACGGTCATCGTCGTAGGGCAGTCGATGGGTGGGACGCTAGCGCTCAAGGCCGCCCTTGACGAAAAAGCAGATGCAATCGTGACGATTAATGCTGCGTTATCCGTACCGGGATATGCGTGTCATGCATCAGATACCGAGTGTCGCTTTATCGATGAAGACGCTCCGGATATCGCAGCAGAGGATGTGTACGAGATTGTCTATGACCGTGTGCCGACAAGAGCGATTCGGGAGTTGCTTTCATTGATTGATGAGGTGAGACCACAAGTCGGTTCGGTAAACGTCCCGACATACGTCATCCATTCGGCTGTCGACAACGTCGTGCCGCCAACCGACTCGATTTGGTTATACGATCAACTTCAAGGTACAAAAGAATATGCGGTGCTTCCGAACTCGTATCATGTCGCGACGATGGATCATGATTGGAAACACTTATCGAAGCTCATCACGACTTTTTGTGAACAAGTGGGGGCGCTTCATTCAAATGCAGTGTAAACTGCATTTTTTTGTGAGTTGATTCTTTGCAAACGCTTGCACTAATGCTATGGTAAATGTGAATCATACCTTATTGTAGGAGGCACGTGCCGTATGGAGACGTTGTTCAGCCAAACGAAACAAACAGAAATCAGTCGCGTATGGTGGAAAGAGGCGATTGCCTATCAAATCTATCCACGAAGTTTCAAAGATTCAAACGGAGACGGAATTGGGGATCTCCGTGGCATTATCGAAAAACTCGATTACTTAGAAGACCTTGGCATTGATGTGATTTGGATTTGTCCGATGTATAAATCGCCAAATGATGACAATGGATATGATATTAGTGACTATCAAGACATTATGGAAGAGTTCGGGACGATGGAAGATTTCGATGCGCTGTTAGAGGCGGTGCATGCACGAGGCATGAAACTGTTGCTCGACCTCGTCGTCAACCATACGTCGGATGAGCATCCGTGGTTCCTTGAGTCGAAAAGCTCCAAAGATAACCCGAAACGGGATTGGTACATCTGGCGAGACGGAAAAGACGGTGCGCCACCGAGCAACTGGGCAAGTATCTTTGGCGGCTCTGCTTGGGAATACGATGCGCAGACCGACCAGTATTACTTACACGTCTTTTCGAAGAAACAGCCGGATTTGAACTGGGAGAACCGTGAAGTCCGAACGGCCGTCTATGACATGATCAACTGGTGGCTCGATAAAGGCGTCGACGGGTTCCGTGTCGATGCCATCAGTCATATTAAAAAGATGCCAACAGGGACGATGCTTCCATCTCCGGACGGCAAGCCGGTCGTCACGGCGTTCTCGATGTATTCAAACATTGAAGGAATCCATGACTACCTTCAAGAGATGAAGCGGGAGACGTTCTCGAAATACGATATAATGACCGTCGGTGAAACGAACGGGATTGAACCGGAAGCGGCAGATCTTTGGATGGGGCCAGAAAACGGTGCGATGAATATGGCATTTCATTTTGACCATGTCGACATTATGCGACGGTCGCGACTCGCCCCACTCGATGTCGTCGAGTTGAAACGAATCTTCGATAAGTGGCAGCAAGGTTTACGCGACACAGGATGGAACGCGCTATATATTGAAAACCACGACATGGTGCGAGCGGTCTCGCTCGTCGGGGATGAGCAACACTACTGGCGGGAGAGTGCGACTGCGCTTGCGATGATGTATTTCTTTATGCATGGGACACCGTTCATCTATCAAGGACAAGAGATTGGGATGAAGAACGTGCCGCTCCCGTCCATCCATGACTACGATGACGTCGCGACGAAAAATGAGTACTTCGAACGAATTGCGAACGGGATGAGTGAGCTTGATTCGATGCAACAAGTGTGGGGCACGTCCCGTGACAACGTGCGAACACCGATTCAATGGGATGCGTCACCATATGCCGGTTTCTCGACGACAACCCCATGGATGCCGATTCATGAAGAGTACGAGACACTCAACGTTGAGGCGCAGAAACACGATCAACACTCGATTTTATCGTTCTACAAGGAGATGATTCGTCTTCGCCGGGCCGAGGATACGTTCACGTACGGTCGTTATCGTGATGTCTTGCCGGAACATAAGCAGGCTTTCGTCTACGAACGGACATTTGAAAATAATCGATTCTTCGTGGTCGTCAACTTGACCGCTAATCCGGCAGAAGTGATCATTCCGGAGATTGCGAGTGCGACGCTTGTCATGACGAATGAAATCGATCCGGAGACGATTGATACCGAGACATTTATGTTGCGACCATTCGCAGCACGTTTGTATCGTTTATGATAGAGGGGTACCTTCTTAGGAGGGTACCTCTTTTGAATATGAGGTGAGACGAGGATGCATACGGTTATATTTTCGAATGAGAACGAGTCAGTGCAGGTTGTGATTGCAAATGCCAATCGTGAACGATTAACTTTACGGATTGGGGAAAGTTGTAGTGTGATCGCTGTGACGGCGTATCTCGACTTTGCAGAGACGTTCGCGGAGGCTTTTCATTCTCTACAAGGATTAGCTACGCTTTGCGATATAGACGGAAACGAGGTCATCGACGTCAGCTTCTCACATCGGGGCGTCCGTATCGCGTTCCATAATCCCTTTCCGGAGAAGATGCTACAGACCGATCAAAGTTACATGACGGAAACGATGCGACAAATCGGGATCTGGAATAGGCTGTGACAAATGAGGGAAAAGAGCATATGATAGAGATTGACTAAATGGAAAGGGGTGTCGGGTATGGATGGAACGAAACGTGCTGACATTCGCCCAGGGCTCCATGTCCAAATCGTTTTGAAACAAGATCAACGAAGCGGGAAGCTGACGAAAGGCGTCGTTCAAGATATCTTGACGAACTCGCCACGTCATCCGCATGGAATCAAAGTGCGTTTGAGCGATGGACAGGTCGGTCGTGTGAAAGTGATCGAAGCTGGAGGTGAGTAAGATGAGCGAGAAAAAACTATCTTTTCAAGAAGCGATGAAACAAAAGCTTGCAGAAAAGAAACAGAACCAGACGAAGGTTCCGACAGGTTTACATGGTACAAAACAAAAACCGTTAACGAGTCAATTGACGAAAAAACCTAATAACCAGAAGAAACGTACTGGTATTTAAAAAGCAGTCGCTTGAAAGAAGCGACTGCTTTTTTTGATGGATTAGTCGTGTAACGTATTTTCAAAATAACCGTTGTTGAATTGATCGAGAAGTTGTTGGTAATACTTCATTTGGTCTACGTTATTGTTAGCTAAAGCTGTTTCTGCGCCGGAAAGTAGTTCGCCAACTGTCAAACCAGTCGATATGCCACTGTCTTTATAGACGAGCTCTAGATCAAGGAACGCAGGGTCATTCAATAATACGTTGATTTTCGCTGCTGTCAACTGCATAATCAATCGTTTTTCTTCCGTCATTGATTTTGGAGAACCTGTCATTAATGCAGACAACGCCTGTTGTCCTTCAAGTGTGCTGACATCATAGGATACTCCTTGAATATAAACGATTGAACCATACTCAAACGAGACTTTTTCATAGTTGAAGATGTTCTTCCAGAATCCGATTGTATAGACCCCATAATCGATCTCTGGTGGCGGAGGTGTGCATTCTTCAACAGTCAATGTCACATAGCGGACCCAAGGAGTTCCAGTGCCTGGATCACCAGGATAAGCCGTCTCCGTTTCTCCATTGACGATTGTGTCTAGGTGAAGGAAAACGTTAAATTGGAAGCCGTTTGACTTCAATACACTTTCGTCTACACCAAGATAACTTGCTAACGAAGCATAAGGGATTAGTAGATGTGTTGGATCAACGAGCGATGCTGTTTTAAATTCGTATGCGCCTGGACTTCCACGTTCGAGTGATTCGCTTGTTAACCGAAAATCAATTTTGATGTTTTCAGGCACGTCAGCTAATGTCACACCATCATTTAAATCGATGACAATTTTTAGACCGTCTGCGACAAACTCAAAATCGACGACTCCGATTGGGATGTTCTGTCCTGCATAGATGGTTGAGTCAGAGGTGGTGGAGATACACCACTGCGTCCCGTCATTTGCTTCGACAACATTACCTTTCATGGGTAACAAGGACAACACGAATGCCAACACAACGAACCAAGACAACCATTTCCGATGCCTTTTCATGATGGATTCCTTCTTTCTTCTAGATGACTTTACGTGGTGAACAGAAGGTGACAACTATAGTAAGTTAATACCCGATAAACAGAGAAAACATAGATGAAACTCCAAAAAAACAGCTTGAAATAGAGGGATAATGGACTGACTTACCCTTAAAATTCATGAAATTGAGTTTTCAAATATGTCAAAACAATCATGATTTAATATTTCTAAACATTTTTATGTAAGCGCTTTAAATGACTAAAAATAAGGAATCTCGTCGAATTGATGTGAAAAAAGAGTGAAATCACTTATAAAAAAATTGTTGCTAATTGTCAGAATCTTTGTATAATTCAGAACTAAGACATCATAAAAAATTCTCAACTTCAGATTCACACAACAGGGAGGAACTTATTCATGGAAGCGATTCAAGGTATGTTACAAGGAAGCGTCGACTTTTTGAACAACATCTTATGGTCGTACGTATTGATCGCCGTGCTCGTTGGAGCCGGGATCTACTTCACAGTCAAAACACGATTTATGCAGTTCCGTTACTTAAAAGAAATGTTCCGGACGATTACAGATAAATCGGACGTAACACCATCAAAAGATGGAAAGAGTATCACACCAATGAAATCATTCTTCATCGGTGCAGCTACTCGTATCGGTACGGGTAACCTTGCAGGGGTTACGGTAGCGGTCACACTCGGTGGACCAGGAGCGGTCTTCTGGATGTGGATTGTCGCCCTTCTCGGTGGAGCGACAGCGATGATTGAAAGTACATTGGCTCAAGTATACAAAGTGAAAGACGATGTCGCGTACCGCGGTGGTCCGGCTTACTACATTGAAAAAGGTTTGAACAACCGTGCGCTCGGAATCGTATTCGCGGTTCTCATCGCCGTCACATTCGGTTTGATCTTCAACTCAGTTCAATCGAACACGATCGCTGCAGCATTCGATAACGCGTTCGGTGTCGATGCAGTCATCGGTGGAGCAGTCTTAGTCGTCCTTACAGGTCTCGTCATCTTTGGTGGTGTACAACGTGTCGCGAACTTCTCGGCAATCGTCGTACCTGTCATGGCTGTTCTCTACCTTGCAATCGCACTTTACGTTGTCGTTGTAAACTTCGCTGAACTTCCAGCTGTCTTCGCGATGATCTTCCAAAGCGCATTCGGCTTAGACGAAGCGGTCGGTGGTTCAATCGGTGCTGCGATCTCAATGGGTGTTCGTCGTGGACTCTTCTCGAACGAAGCTGGTATGGGTTCTGCACCAAACGCAGCAGCAGCTGCTGAAGTATCGCACCCAGCGAAACAAGGTTTCCTTCAAGCACTCGGTGTATTCTTGGATACATTGATCGTTTGTACGGCAACTGCAGCAATCATCCTTCTTTCAGATAGCTACGCTTCAGGGAACGGTGAAGGGATTGTCCTTCTTCAAAACGCTTTGACTGAACAAATCGGAGCGCTTGCTCCAGCATTCATCGCTGTCAGCGTCTTCTTGTTCGCGTTCAGCTCGATCGCAGGAAGCTACTACTACGGTGAAACGAACATCGAATTCATCAAGAAGAGCAAAGGTGCAGTCCTCGGATTCCGTCTTGCAACAATGGCATTCGTCTTCATCGGAGCGGTCGCTAGCCTCGGATTCGTTTGGAGCCTCGCTGACCTCTTCATGGCAGGGATGACATTGATCAACATCGCGGCAATCACATTGCTCGGTGGTGTTGCCTTCAAAGTCCTCAAAGACTACGAAGAGCAACGTGCTCAAGGTCTCAACCCACGCTTCTCTGCTCGTAAGCTCGGTATCGAGAACACAGAGTGCTGGGACGTGGAAGAAGACGAAGTGGCACAAGGTTCTGTTCAAGCAGCCGCTGCTGACTCTTCAAAATCATAATTCGTGAAATGAAACAAACAGGGACCCTGCGAATCGGGGTCCCTGTCTTTTTATGCACGTTGGCGAATCGGTTTGACGGCTTGCTCCGTCTCCGATTTGTTCAAATATAAGTAACTCCCCGCAACGAACAACGCACCACCGACAATATTACCGAGTGTGGCGAAGAACAAATTGTAAAGGGCACCGCTGAAGGTGATGAGGTCCGACGGTACATAGTGGAGCGCAAGGGCAAAAACGCCCATGTTCGCAATCGAGTGCTCGAACCCGGCGGCAAAAAATACGACGACTGGAATCATCGTCAGCATAATCTTCGCGACGTCATTGTTCGTTTTGAGCGGCATGAAGATGGCCAAACAGACGAGCACGTTACATAAGATCCCTTTCAGAAAAATCGCGAGGGCATCTCCACCGATTTTTTTCGTTGCGACGACGGCGAGTAAGTGCTCACTTGTCACTTCCCCCATACTATGGGCACCGATGACGAGCAAGGCCAGGATGATGGCACCAATCAAGTTACCGACCCAACTGAGTCCCCATATTTTTGCTAAGTCTAGCCAAGCGACACGACCTCGTTTTGCACCGGTATAGAGATACATGGTGTTACTCGTAAAGAGTTCTCCACCCATCCACACGATGAAGACGAGTGCGACCGAGAAGCTCGCGCCGGCGATGAGCATCGTGCCGGGCACATCGATGAACATGTTTCCGACCGTGAACGAGAAGACGACCCCGATTCCAATCAAAAACCCTGCGATGATTGAGCGTAGCATGTATTGCGAAAATGATTGCTGAAGCAAGGATGATTTTTTAAATGCGGCTTCTTCCATATAGTCGACGACTTGCTTTTCCATAAAAAGACCTCCTTTAGACCCTTTCAGTCTAGGAGGTTGACATAAAGTTTGCAATTGTTTTCACAAACTTTCAAGAAGTTATCAAGAAACCGTTCACATCGTTGCCACGAGTTCAACTTTGATACGGTCCGGGTCTTCAAAAAACAGTGCTGTATAGTTCGGACCACCTGCGTGAGGGAAACGGTCCGCATACAATTCGCGAAACCCGTGTGATGTGAGCTGTTGTCGAATTTCTTCTAATTGCTCGAGTGATGAGGCATGAAACGCCAAATGATTCAGACCAGTCTTTTTTCGATGATAGGGCGGAGAAAGGTGATCTTCCTCTGTCTGGACGAAAACGAGATATGTATCTCCGTAACGATAGCTCCGACCTTCTGGCCACGATTGGTAAAGTGTGTACGCCAGTTGGTCACAGAGGAGCCATTCCCAGGCACGCACACTGTCATCAAGGTTGGATACGTACAGTTCAACATGGTGAAGCATGAGAATCATCCTTTCGATGGACGTTTGAAATCGGTCCGTTCGGTATAATTGAACTATACAACGAATGGGGGAGGAAGCATATGGATCGGACAGGGCTCGTCTCGAATATTTTGATTGCCGGGAAGACCGGTGTCGGAAAGAGTGCGTTCATCAATTATATATACGGTCATGACGTCGCCGAATCGCGTGCCGGAAGTCCGGTCACCGCAGAAGGGCTTCATGAATACGAGTATTACGATTTAGAGCGAGGCATCTTATTTCGTTTCTTTGATACGTGGGGGCTTGAAGCAGACCGTTCCGAAGAATGGCATCAAGCTATCCTATCCATTGTTCATCAGCGCGAAGGTGCCCTCGATATCGCAGAGTGGTTTCACACCATCTATTATTTGTTGTCCGTGCAATCAGGACGTGTCGAGGCATACGAGCTCGAGGCAATTTTAAAGCCGTTATATGAACGGGGGAGCAACGTCACCCTCATCCTGACCAACTTCAATGAGGAAGATCCGATGAGTGTACAGAAGGCGGAAGCGATGGAGCGAGTGCTGTTACGCGAACTTCCGATTGAAGAAGGAGACATCATCCGTGTCAACAGTGTCGAAAAGAAGTTACTGACGGGGAAACGTGTCCCGGTGAGAGGGTACGAAGAGGTGTGGAAACGGAATCGAACGAACTTGTGGAAAGACATTGAACGAAAACTTCCCATCAATCTGACGAATCATCTCATAGAAGAATTGGAAGATTGGCGCATTCGAAGTATCACGTCAGCGGAAAAAATCCGCATGCTGACTCCGCAAGCGATGATCAGTTGGAAAGCCCGGAATATTGAAAAGGATTTAGAGAAAACGCTCGAACAGGCGGCCGTGACGACCGAAGACGCGATGGCAGAAGGGGTGCGTCACTATATCCAACTCATGCAGCGGTATCCTCTGGTCGGTGAGCAAGCCGATCATCTATTTAGAACGAGACGAGTCGAGCTCGGATTTGACTATTCGTTCGGGAAAACAGTCCGAAAGATGGTTCTCGGAATGATTCCTGGGGTGCACTTCATCTACTGGGCATTCAAGCGCCGAACGGCAGAACGAGGCATCAAAAAGGCCATCAATCAACAATATGCATCTGTGAAACAAACGATTGAAGAACAGATTCGACGTGGCTTTGAGCGCGAGATGCGTCAACTTGGTCAAACGCTCAACTCATAAAGGGGGAAACGAGAATGGAATCGACAAAACGGTTTGATTTTAAAGAATATGATTTAAAAGCGGAGCTCGATCGCCTTCGTGGCAATGTGAAGAAACCGAACATCCTCATCGCAGGAGCGACCGGGGCTGGGAAAAGTTCGGTCGTGAACCATGTGTTCGGTCGTGATTTGACGAAGGTGGCGGCGGGAGAGCCGGTCACTCGAGGAATTCACCAATATAAGAGTGAGGATATTGCGGTCACGTTGTTTGATAGTGAAGGATATGAAATCGGCAGCGCACGGCAGCAACATTATGAGGAAGAAGTCATCGGTTTTGTGGAGAACGCAAAGCGACAAGAGGCAACGAATCGAATCCATCTTGTATGGTACACGATCAACGCTGCGACAAAACGTGTCACGCCTCTCGACAAGACGCTCATTCGTCGTCTACGTGACTCGACTGCTGTGGCTGTCTTATTTACACAAATCGACCAAGTCGATTTGGATGAACTGACGGCGCTACGAAGTGAACTAGATGAGGTCGTATCAGAGGAATCCGTCTTCCAAGTCAGCATTTCCCCAGAAATATTGAATGATGAGACGTTACGACAGTATGTCGATTGGGAACGGTTAATTGTGTGGTCGGTCGAACAGTTAGACACTTCATTACAGGAAGGGCTCTTGATGGAGATTCAGGCAGAGAGTGAAGCGATGCTCAAGTTAAAGCGGAAGAAAGCGAATCGAATCATCTCAGGCTATGTGGCGAGTGCGGGGACCGCTGCGGCAGTGCCACTTCCATTCGCAGATGCCGTGGCATTGACACCGATTCAAGTGACGATGAGCGTCCACCTGTTCCGTTATTGGGGTGTGAAGGCGAGTGACGATTTACTGAAGACACTCATTGGAAGCACGATCATCCCACAAATCGGTCGTACGCTATCGAAGACGCTACTATTGAACGTAATGAAATTCTTCCCTGGAGCGAACGCCGCAGCTGGTGTCATTAATGCAACTGTCGCCTCGGGGATCACGTGGGCGATAGGACTCACCATCAACGAAATTGCTTATCGAAATGCGATGGACTCCTCAAAAACAATCGAGCAGTTGTTGAATCAAGAGTTCGGCTCCTTGTTTGAAAAGTTCCTGAAACAAACTCCGAAGTCGGATCAACCATCTTAACGGCTCCCTTTTGTTAGACTACAAGTAAGTGTAGAGAGGGGGAGAAAGATGAAAAAACGAATCTATATTACGCGGCGTTTGCCGGAAGAAGCAGTCGCGCCACTTCGTGACCATTATGATGTACGTATGTGGGAACATGAGGGGGAAAGTGTCCCACGTGAGGTTCTTTTAGAAGAGGTGGCAAGTGCACATGCACTGTGGACGATGCTCAGTGACACGATTGACCGCGAGGTATTTGAACGTGCAACGAATTTAGAGGTCGTTTCCAACTTGGCTGTCGGCTATAACAACATCGACTTGAACGCAGCGAAAGCGAAGGGAGTCATCGTGACGAATACTCCGGACGTCTTGACCGAAACGACAGCGGACTTGACGTTTGGACTCATGATGATGACGGCACGGCGTCTCGGTGAGGCAGAGCGTGATTTACGTGCTGGCGAGTGGAAGTCTTGGCTGCCGATGGGGTATGTCGGGATGGACCTTTATCAAGCGAAGCTCGGCATTATCGGCATGGGACGGATTGGTGAGGCGGTCGCACGACGGGCACGAGGGTTTGATATGGAGGTGCTGTATCACAACCGGACGCGTCGTCATGAGTCGGAGTCGATGTACGGCTTCACGTATGCGGAAATCGATGAACTGTTGACGCAATCTGATTTCGTCGTCGTTCTCGCTCCGCTCACGGATGAGACTCGAGGCATGCTCGGAGCTGAGGAGTTTGCCAAGATGAAAGAAACGTCGATTTTCATCAATGTGGCTCGTGGAGAGATCATCGATGAACAGGCGTTGTATGAGGCACTCAAGGCGAAGAAAATTTGGGGAGCGGGACTCGACGTGTTCACGAAAGAACCGGTCAATCTCGATCATCCGCTATTGACGCTTCCGAACGTGACGACACTGCCGCATATCGGGAGTGCCTCGATTCGAACGCGTCTCGCGATGATGGCGTTGAACCGAGACGCTATCGTGAACGTGCTGGAAGGAAAAGAACCGAAGAATCGATTGACGTAAATAGAGCCTGACGCGGACGCGTCAGGCTCTTCTTATAATTAAAAACGTCGAATGTTGTCTGGGTCTTCGACGTCATTTCGGTAAGCACGATCATCGAGACCACGTAGTTTTTCTTCTCGGTCAGGTTTCTTCGTTTCTTCGTCTAATTTATCTTGTTCTGGGTCCACCGGGTGACTTGAATCGACCGTCTGGGCTTCATGATAAGGTTTCGAATCGATCTCTAATCCGTCGTCTGTATGACTACCGAGATGAGTGGATGATGCGTCTTGATACGGTTTCGCGTCAACCGTCACCCCGTCCTGATGACGACGTTCAAAATCTTCATCGACGTAAACGAGAATTTTACCGGCCTCGACATCGTCATAGTGACGTTTCACTTCATCTTCGCTAAGTCCCATATTTCGTAAACCGGCATGAACATCTTCATGTCCGCTTAAGAAGGATCGGACCTTATCGAACCAACTTGTATGATGTGCAGCTTCCGTATGAACGTCTGTGTCCCGTCTCAAAATCGATACGTTGTCTTCATGCTTCGTGACGACGTAAATGTGTGAGTCCTCGTACCCTTTTGCGCGTAACTCTTCAATTTTTCCAAGCGCCGCATCTTGTGTGTCGTGCATACTGATGAATCGTTTCTCGTTCATAGTAACTCCTCCTTATAGTCGTCGATGGTCTTCTAAACCTGAATGTCCGCGAACAATCGGGTCATCCTTTGTACCTTTTGGTTCCTCGTCATGGTCGTTGAATGGTTTCGCGTCAAACGCGATTCCATCTGCCTCTTCCCCTTTGTCATGATCGAGTTCGCTATCTTTTTTATACATATTCGGATAGCGGTCGTACGAATGGCGATCGACATAGAGTAAAATCTGACCTTCATCGATGGCGTCATAGTATTGCTCCGCCTCTGCATCGCTAAGGCCCATGTTGCGCAGCTCGTCACGGATACGGTCACTTCCATGTAGGAATGCTTTGACGCGATCGAGCAAATTCACATCTCGAACCCCAGCCTCGGCATTTACATCCGTATGGTCACGTAAAGCAGAGATTTCCCCATCTCGTTTGGCGACGACATGCATATTTTTCTCGGCTTCCCCTGCAGCCCTTAATTCATCTACTTTATGCATGACTTCTTGTTCCGTCTGAAACAGACCAATCATTTTACGTTCTGACATCGAATACCCCCTTAGATTTTGTCACTCTTCAATTAGCGTCACAATAGGAGTAATTTCCGTTCTGTCCAAAATCGAAACAAAAAACGCCATCTCCTTAAAGGAGTGGCGTGGTTAGTAGTAAAGCATGAGCGTGTCGTCACCGAGTGAACAACGTGTGCTCTTCCAGACGAATTCAATCAACGTCCAGATGGCCATAAAGCCGCTGATTGCCAAGAGAATGAGAGCATACAGTGGAGTCAATTGAATGACAAACGACCAACCGAGCATCATTAAAAGCGGTTGAATCAAAAAGATGGATGTAACGTAGACGACTACAATGAGTAGAGCAAATGCGATTCGTCTTCCGAGCGTTTGGATGTGGTGCCGAAAGCGGGTCAATACACCAAAGATGGCACCAGTCACGAGGACGGGTAACAGGAAGGCTAAATAATCTACCGGATAAGTCGACATTGGGGCAGTGAATAACCGTCCGCTAAATACATCGTCGATGACGAGCAGTAAGTTGGCGTAGGAAAATGCCAAAATCATACCGAGCAACCAGCCAAATCGGTTCCAAATCGCACGTGACGATTTGAGTGCTTCGATTTTTGTATAGGCGAGGAATGCAAGGTCTCGTACTTCAATCTCTTTTAATGAGAGTTTCGCTTCATCCAGTTGATTGACGGCCCAATCGAAATCTCGATTCGCCTGAGCTTTTTCATGAGGTTTTAATTCATCCGAGGCCTCGATCAAAACGTGGTAACGACGTCGATATTCTTCATTTGTTTCTGGTTGTTCAATGAGGAAACGAGCATACTCGTGCGGATCTTGGTTTAAGAGGCCGTCTAACGACTGTCCACTTTTCTCCGCATGGCGGATGTAGCCGGCGAGTGCCAGTAAGAGGCGGTCCGCTTCCGCCTCATTTCCAACTAGTTCAATCAGGCGCTTTCGCACTTCGTTAAAAAACTGTTGGACGTTCGGGTCGTGAATCATATTCGGTTCCAGGGAGATTCCTCTCCTTTCTTGGTTTGTCATGGTCACGCAGGTGGTTCGTCATTATGAGAAAGTTTGAGCGACTCAAAATCACCTTGTTCGATGCTTCGAATCAAAATCTCACTTCCGCCCATGTTTGTTGAAAGGGGGATGGAATAAACGTCACACAGACGCATCAATGCGCTCACATCCGGTTCGTGAGGTTGGGCAGTCAATGGATCTCGGAAGAAGATGATCATATCCATCTCTCCGCGTGCGACGGCAGCTCCAATTTCTTGGTCCCCTCCAAGCGGTCCTGAGCGGAAACAATGCACCGGTAACCCAGTCGCTTCCGCAATCCGTTTACCTGTCGTACCCGTTGCGAATAATTGATGTTTTTCTAGAATATGTGCATACGTTTTAATGAGGACAATCAAATCGTCTTTCTTTTTGTCGTGAGCCACTAAAGCGATGTTCATTCGAATTCCTCCTAAAATGACTTCTCATGTTATTCGTATCATATCTCGAGTGATTTGACACGAGTTCTCTCTTAACTAACGTACCCAATTCCGATAAATCGTAATAGTCATGTAAACGAGTTGTTATGTGCATGATGTTTGATGATTTTGAAATATAGGTATTTAAAGAAGGAGCACTGTTAAGGAAAAGCAATCATTTCATAAAAAAAGGAGGAAGATTCGATGAACAATACGACGTATAACTTCAATTCGTTCATGTCATGGCTACCAGAGCTTTTGCTGGCAATTGTTATTCTCGTAGTCGGTTATATCTTGGCGAAAGTATTGGAAAACGTGACACGAAAAGCATTGAAGAAGGCACGACTCGATGAGCGGGCCGGTATTAAAAAAGAGGGGGAAAAAGGAGATAAGTGGACGCCTGAACGCATTATTGCAAAAGTGGTGTTCTTTGGAGTCTTACTTCTCGCATTCCTGATCATCTTTGAATTTATGAACGTTCCTGCAATCACAGAGCCGTTCAGTCAGATTTATGAAGGATTCTCTGGATTGATTATTGGTGTCATTAAAGCCGGTTTGATTTTACTCGTTGCTTGGGTCATCGCTACTCTTTTGAAAAAAGGGATTCAAATGGCGGGACATCGCTTGAATTTGAGCAAGTTGATGGAAAAGACAGGACAAGAATCGACAAGTGTCAACCAAACGAAATGGGTCGATACGGTCGCGAATATCGTCTTCTATCTCGTCCTCTTACTTGCATTACCGGCTGTACTTGACGCCCTTGGACTTCGTGGGGTCAGCGGACCATTCGAGGACTTGTTAAACAGTTTCCTTGGATTCATTCCGAAGCTTGTCGCAGCAGCCCTCATCTTCGCAATCGGTTATGTCGTCGCGAAGATCGTCCGCGATATTTTGACGAAGTTCCTCGAGGCAGCAGGTTTAGATCGATTGGCAGAACGTTTCCATCTTTCTGACTATGTAAAAGGATCGAGTCTTGCGAAAGCGATTGGTACAATCGTGTTCATCTTCATCATGATTCCGGTCACAATCTCAGCACTTGAAGCGCTTGATATTCGAGGTATCTCGGAACCAGCGATTGCGATGCTGAACGATGTCCTTGTCATGATTCCGGACATCCTTGTTGCAATCGTTCTCGTCCTCGTCGGTGTGTTTGTCGCAAGATGGTTGAAAGGTGTTGTCGTATCGCTCCTTGAAAACCTTGGCGTCAATTCACTGGCTCAAAAAATGGGCTTCGGGGAACGCGCATCTTCGATGTCAATCGCCCAAGTGGTCGGTGTCATTGTCCAAGTAATCGTGATTTTACTCTTCGTATCTGAGGCACTTCAGGTCGCGAATCTCGAGTTCATGGCATCTCTCGCAACGGCAATCTTCGCTTACTTGCCAATGGTGATTGCAGCACTCATCATCTTGGCGGTCGGCTTCTGGTTGGCTAATATGGTAGAGCGTTTGGTCGGAAGTGTCCTTGTCGATGGAGCAGGACAACCGAGCGCACTTCGTTACGTAGCGAAATACGCGATTCTCGGTCTCGTCTTCTTCATGGCAATCAGTCAACTTGGCATCGCGCCAATGATTGTCAATACGGCATTCCTTCTCATTCTCGGAGCAGTGGCTCTCGCCTTCGGACTTGCCTTCGGTCTTGGTGGTCGCGAGACGGCGGCACGCTATTTGAAAAAAGCGGAGCAACGTATTGATGAAACAGAAGTGTCAAAAGAAGGGCTCGAGCAAGAAAAAGAACAGATGAGTCGTGAAGCGGAAGCTGCGAAGCATCAAGCAAAACAAGGTGTTGAGCAGTCGAAGCACGAAGCGGAACAATCGAAGCAAGAGATGAAGCGAGACGTTCATGATTCAACGGGAGATCACGTTGACGGACCGGAACCAAATCCGTTCCACGAAAATATCACCCCGGATCAAGACAATCGTTCACTT
Source organism: Exiguobacterium sp. s34 (assembly GCF_018617435.1). Taxonomy (NCBI): domain Bacteria; kingdom Bacillati; phylum Bacillota; class Bacilli; order Caryophanales; genus Exiguobacterium; species Exiguobacterium sp. s34. The sequence goes on from NZ_JACSKE010000004.1 coordinate 127,915, forward strand.
GATGACAATGATGGTCCGTTGCGTCCTTAATTGATTCTTTCACGGATCTCCCATGCGGAGATCCGTTTTTTTTATGTTCAACGAAAGCATTCATCTAGTCGATAATAAAAGAAAAGAGTCTAGGGGTGAGGGGAATGTTTAAACGATTTCAACGAACACTCGTAATCAACTATATCATCGGATCAGGATTAGCCGTTTTTGGAGTGGGTGGAGTCTTTATTTTTCAGACGCTTGATTTGTCCGTTCGTGAGGTGTTGTTGCTATTGACCATCATGCTAGGCTCAGGGATTATCATGATCACATCCGAACTTTTCTTATACCGCCGTCACATTCGACCGATTCGACAGTTTTTTGCGACCGACACACCGACAATTGATGAATTGACGTCAGCGTTCGAGCAAGCGAGTCGATTCCCGATTTTAACGGTACAGCGGATTCTAGGTCCGCATTTATTTGGATTATCCATCCCGTCAATTGCTTTGACGACCCTTTGTATTTATTATGATTGGATTGATTTACCGTATCGTTTGATTGGGCTAGCCGCCATCGGTGCTGTCATGATTGCCGTGTTACATGCATTGATTGAATATTTTTTAACGGTACGGTCAGTGGAACCGCTTCTTGTGCATATGAAGGATAAGCACTATGAGCTCTTTCATCAACCTATCCATGCAACATATCAATCGTTTAGTGTCCGAACGAAATTATTGATCAGCATGCTCATTACAGGTGTCTTTCCGATTATGCTGTTTATGTTGGCTTCGAGCGTTCAACTTTCGACCTCGACACGCACCGATACGTATTGGAACTGGGCGTTCGTGATTCTCGTCATCATTGTCGGGATTGCGGTGTTATGTAGTTTCTTACTTTATGACAACATCAAACGTCCGATTGGACTTTTGACATCGGGAATCGAACAGATGGAGTCAGGACGACTCCAAAAAATCGAAAATCCCTATTTAGACGAGTTCGCCCAATTGATCGGTGGCTTCAACCAAATGGTTGAGACGGTGAACGCTCGAGAACAAGAGAATGCGCAACTGCTAGATAGCCTCTTCATTTTGTTTGCCGCAACACTCGATGCACGTGACCCATATACAGCAGGTCATTCGGAACGTGTAGCGATGTACTCGGTGGAACTTGCCCGTGCCCTTGATTTGCCAAAAGAACAAATCGATTTACTCAATAAGTCAGCACTGCTTCATGACATCGGGAAAATCGGAATTCGCGACGATGTCCTGTTAAAAGAGGGGAAGTTGACAGACGAAGAGTTTTCAAAGATTCAGGAACATCCGACAATCGGCATTCATATTTTGAGTCAAATCCATTTGCCGGCATCACTTCAACCCATTTTAGCCGGAGTTCGATCTCATCATGAACGAATCGATGGAAAGGGTTATCCGGATCGCCTAAGTGAAGTCGATATTCCTCTATTTGGGAGAATCATGGCCATTGCCGATGCTTATGATGCCATGACATCAGACCGACCTTATCGATCGGGAATGCCGGTTGAGAAGGCACTTTCTATTTTAGAGAGCGGTCGTGGCACACAATGGGACGCCGAATTCGTAGACGTCTTTGTACGACTTCGTCGACAAGCCATCTCTGCATGAAAAAGGAGCCGCACCTCGTGTGCGACTCCTTTTACAATAAGGTTTGGAAGGCGTAAACACCGAACACGGCTCCTATGACGACAACGACGAGATTAACGCGGAGTAGCGCAAGCGTCGTAGCAACCACCCCTCCGAATAAGGCGGACGTCGTAGTGGTTGTGGAGGATAAGACCCCCGGAAAGATCAAACTGGCCAATACCGCATAAGGGATGAAGGAGAGAAATCGTTTCATATATGCCGGTAACGCCAATTCCTTTAACCACAGTAGCGGAATGACGCGAGGGAGGTACGTGACAAGAGCCAACCCTAGGACGAGCAGAAACAACGATATCATGTGACCTGTTCCTCCTTAAATACAAAAGCACCGATTCCGGCTGCAACAACGGTCGCGATGATGATTCGGATGCCGTCTGAGATTGGAAAGAACGGTGTGATGCCCCAGTGAAGTATCGCTTGAATCATGATGGCGAAACTCGCGACAACGAAGACGGGACGAGTCGTCAATGAAGGGACGAGTAACCCGATAAACATCGCATATAGCGCAATGCCCATGCTCGCCTGTAACGTGCCGGGAAGACCGAAGGCTAGGAAGACGCCAATCCATGTACCGATATTCCAAGCGAGAAAGGCAATTGTATTTAACCCGAGGACGAACAGACCAGAACGTGCCTCTTTTCGAGTGGACGCGATACTAAACGTTTCATCCGTCACTCCGAAGGCGATGGTTGCTAATAGTTTTCGAGACGTCGTTTCAATTCGTTGTGACAACGAGGCGGACATTAAAAAGTGTCGCGAGTTTAGAATGAACGTGGTCAGAATGATTTCCCAATACATCGAACCGGTCATCAGCAATTGCACGGTGATGAACTGACTCGCTCCCGCGAAGATGAAAAACGACATAGATAACGTGATGGCGTTTGGAAGATCAAACGATTTTGCTAAAAGCCCAAAGGCGATGGCAATCGGGATGTATCCAATTGCAACGGGAATACCTGCCCGAAGGCCGGCACGAAATGTCGATTGTTGTGAAGATGGGGATGTGGATTGAATCGAAGTCGCCATGACAGCCCTCCTTAAGAATCAAGATGATTTCTATGTCATTCGGGATGAATGGACGGTTTCCTGCTCAAACGATGAAAAAGAGGGTATACATGTATCGTTAAGGAGGGTGGTCACATGAGTCGTGCTGAAGAATTTTTGGCCTCTTATCATCGAATCGAGGACTACTTGAGTCGAGAGATGGGAGATGGACAACATTTCAGCTTTAGCAACATGGTGAATCGGTTAGCGAAACAAAACCCGATCATCGACCGTTATAAAGAAGATTTACATCAAATGAGTCAACTGCGAAATGCCATCGTCCATGAGCGACGAGAACCTGATTTTATTATCGCGGAACCACATGAATCGCTCGTTGAATTGATTTTAGAGGTGGAACGGGAGCTACTTCATCCCCGTCTCGTCATCCCATTGTTTGCGAAATCCGTGGTGACGTTTCAGTCAGAAGACTTTTTGACGGAGGTGATACGCGAGATTCGCGACAAAAATTACTCGCAGTTTCCGGTATATCACGACAATGGCTCGTGGCGTGGTCTACTGACGAAAAAAGGAGTGACGAGTTGGCTGGCCGAGACAATCGACGGGACCAACTTATCACTCAAAGGAGTGCGCGTGAAGCATGTGCTTCATCATGATCCACATATGCATCGTTATCGCTTCATTCGAAAAGATGCTACGGTCATCGAGGCACAACATTGCTTCACACAAATGAAAGAGGGCGCACGATACGACGCCCTCCTGATTACGAATACCGGTAGCCCGGATGAAACGTTACTTGGAATCATTCGCCCTCAAGATTTACTGAACGCGCTCCGTTGAGGCGAGGTGTTCAATGGCGACCTCGTATTGGGTGACGGTGTTGCCGAGGACAATCGGTTTCACTTCGGACGTCCCGTCATCCCGTTTTTTATGGGCATGTTTGTAGGCATTGCTGTCACGCCAGTTCTCAAAGCTTTCCGCATCACGCCATGTGGTCATGATGACCACATGATCCATTGCCGCATCAGACGTATCTGTTAACACTTGCATACGGACAAAGCCATCCATCGCTTCGATTCCTTTTGTCGTTTCGAAGCGTGCTTTGACCGCATCGACCTTTCCTTTTTCAACATCTAGTTTGTTCATCACGATCCACATCACGCATTTCCCCCTATACGAATAAGATGACTCCATTATAACGTGAACGGAGAAATGCCTGAAAAAGGATGCTCACTCAACGTTGGTTCCACCATTCTTCAAACGCCCAATTCTTTTGCTTCATCATCGTCGCTTCATTCACCCCGACATAGCGCAAATGCCATGGTTCATAATTATAGCCGGTGATCTTTTCTTTTCCTTTCGGATAACGGACGATGAAGCCGTAACGATGTGCGTTTTGGATCATCCACTTTCCTTCAGGTGATTGGTCAAAGGATTCATATAACCCTAGTCGCATGCGTTGACTCGTCATATCTACGGCTAACCCGGTTTGATGTTCACTATGACCGGGACGGGCGACATATTTTGAAGCGTATGCGACCCCGCGTGTATTGACCCAGTAAGTGTATAGTGATTTTTGGGTCGAATAGGAGCGATAAGCGCTGAGTGCGTACAACGTATGACCTTGCTTCCGACCTGCGTAATACAATTTCGCCAGTGCGTAAGCGGCTTCCGCTGTCATCAGTGTACGCTCACTCCCTTTTTGATAGACAGTTGGGACGGTTAAGGTCACAAGTTGTGGGGAACGATAAGTGGACGGGAGTCCATACGTTTTATTAACAAGTCGTAACCGATCGGCCGTAGGCATTTTAGGGATACCGGCTTTCAGATTAGCGGTCGGAGTGAAGTACTTTGCACTTCCGATATAAACGTTTGCCCAACTCCGGTTATACGTGGTGTAACGGACCGGTATATTCGTTCGTAACGTCTTTAACACAGGAGAAGATTGCATTGCGCGACCATATAAGTAGGTTGTTTTAATCGTATAACCTGGTTGTGGGGACGATGATGCCGCCATCACCGGCGAGGTCTGAAACAGCAGCAGACAAATGATCAAGATACGCAGGGACTTCATGGCAAAAAGCCTCCTCTTGGGTTAGATGATGTTCCTTTTCCCGTTTTCTTGATGGACTGAGCATCTTTTATCCATCCTTAGGTCGGATGAGGATACAGCTTGGGTCCGATGAAGCGAGACACCAAATCCGATACAATAAACATAACGAATGAGATCGTAGAAAGGAGTGAGCGAATGGAAGTCTTATTTGGATTACCACTGTTGTTGCTCGTCCTGTTCTTTGCCTTTTTATACTTTAATATCAAAGGGCTATCGAATATGTGGAAGGACTACAATCGCACGAAATCGATGATTCCGCTCGGGTTCTTCATCGTCGGGATTATTGGGATTTTCACAGGGGTGTGGACGTGGCTCGTCATTTTGATTTACTACGTCGTCCGACCGAAAGACTAAACACTGTATGCAGACGCATACGGTGTTTTTGCTATACTAAGGACGAGGTGTTGAGATGGAGAAGTTAATAAAAGCATGGTTTATCGTGACATTGATCGCGTTTGGGATCTTCAAGCTTGGTGAAGTGATGACAACCCCTTATTCGGAAACGCCGAGTGAAGGGAATGTATACTGGATTGTGCTCTTGATTGGCTGGCCGTTTCTATTATTATTCATTTGGATTACAATCCGGATGACACGTCGAGTCACAGCATCCGTGCGACCAATCGGGAGAGTCGTATTAGGTTTGGGTAGTCTCATCATGGCCGGGATTGCTTGGGTGACCAATCAATCGCAAGCGACGTCTCTTCGGGAAGGAATTCGTTTATCTACGAACGAGTCTTTCGCAGAAGGATGGAACCAATTCACGAATATCATCTATATGAACCAACTGACTTTCTTTTTCCTGACAGTCAGTTGCATGGGGATTGGAGTTGTCCTTTCGTTTCTCCCGACTAAAAAACAGCGAGAAGAAGCCGTGTGAGCTTCCTCTCGCTATTTTCATAAACGCTCTTGATAAAGACGGGCATATCGGTCGGCCGCGATGATCGCATCAGCCACTTCTTCAGGCGTGACATCAAAACCGCTATGAATGGTTTCACCTTCTGCCGTGGCAGCTTTTCCGACTTTCAAGATATCTTCTCGAGATGCATCTTTCAATTTAATGTCTTCGAGTGTGACCGGTAAATCGAGTGCCATATAAAAGGCAACGTACTGCTCGAATTCTTCTTGAGGACGTCCTTCGAGTGCGAGTTGCACGAGTGTTCCAAATGCAACTTTTTCACCGTGCGTCAAATGGTGGATGTCCCCCTCTAACGCGGTGAATCCATTGTGAATGGCGTGGGCAGCAGCCAAGCCACCACTTTCAAAGCCGAGACCGCTCAATAAGGTGTTGGCTTCAACGATGGCTTCGAGCGCAGGTGTGACGACTTTTGCTTTGACGGCTTCATACGCTTGAATGCCGTACGTGAACAGCACTTCTTCACACCGTTCGGCAATCGCTTCCGCCGCAAGCGTCGGGACACCACCGGCCATCGTTTTCCCTCTAAATGAAAGAACGCTTCGCACTTCAACCCACGTCGCTAAAGCATCGGCAATGCCTGATGCAAGGAAACGTGGCGGTGCCTGTGCAATCAACTCGGTGTCCACTAAAACGAGGTCTGGATTCTTTTTATAAAAACGATAGCTTTCGAAATTGCCTTCATCTGTATAAATGACTGAAAGTGCGCTCGTCGGTGCGTCTGTCGAGGCAATCGTCGGTACGATGACGATGCGCGCATCCAATTCATCTGCAACCGCCTTTGCCGTATCGAGCGTCTTACCGCCACCGAGACCGATCACAAATGCTGTACCGCTCTCTTTGGCGTCTGTGGCGATTCGAGTAATCTCATGTTTCGATGCCTCTCCGACAAAATCTGCTTTCGTCGACTCAAGATTGCTCGTCTCTAGCGACGTTGTCACACGCGAACCGATTAAATCCCACACGACGTCATCGGCGATGAGTAAAGCTTTTGAACCGAAATGAGCGACGAACTCTCCGATACGATCAATCGTCTGTTTCCCTTGCACATACTTAGCCGGACTGATGAAAATACGTTCTGACATAGTGAAATTCATCCTTTCCTATTGGTTTTTTTGTAAGTGCTTACAACGCCATCATACTACAGTTTGTGAAGGAATGTCCGTGAAGATTACATGAAGATCTTCAACTGACCGAGCACAAGCAATAAGATGATGATGGCGACAACAGCGAGAAACCCCCAGTCATTCATTCGTTTCGTCATACGAGATATCCCCTTCATTGTTCAGAGTGACGATTCATCCTCAGTATAGAAGGATATACAAAAGAGGTAGGCTGAATAAATCACCAGGTCAAAAATAGAAACACCTCATGATGTCGAGACAGTTCATCAGGTTTAACGGATGATGAATCGGGAACAATAGTGTCGTATGTTGATTATTGAAGGAGGAATTGAGTATGTCGAAACATGTACTGATTGTCACAACGTCAGCGAATGAATTATCAAATGGCCATGCAACGGGACTTTGGCTTGAAGAGTTTGCCGTTCCTTACTTGTTGTTTGAAAAAGAAGGGTACAAAGTGACGGTCGCAAGTATCGAAGGTGGAGACGTGCCAATCGATGCGAATAGTTTAGAGGATGGCTTGTCAGAAGATATTTTAAATACACGCGAGTTGCTCAAAGACACAGCGCGTCTCGATCAAGTCGCAGACGAGTCATACGACGCAATCTACTTGCCTGGTGGTCACGGGACAGTCGTCGATTTCCCAGAAAATGAAACGCTACAGCGCGTGATTCGCAACGTATACGAAAGTGGAAACATTGTTGGAGCGGTTTGCCATGGACCGATTGGATTGGTCAATGTGAAGCTTAGTAACAATGAACCACTCGTCAAAGATAAACAGGTGACAGGATTCACCGACGCAGAAGAAAAAGAAATGCAACTTGATTCAGCTGTACCGTTCTTATTGGAGACGGGACTTCGCAATCAAGGCGGACAGTTCAAAGGAGCCGACAACTGGGCGGTGAATGTGGCAGTGGACGATCGACTCGTCACAGGTCAAAACCCTCAGTCTTCTGAAGCGGTCGGGAAAGAACTTGTCAAATTGCTCGGATAAATATGATGAAGCAACTTCGATCATTCGAAGTTGCTTTTTATTTTTGGACATATGTCCTATTCAAGCTGTCATTCTTTTTGTACAGTCAGACAAAGAGAGAGGGGAATGACATGGGAGTTATATTTGCCATACTATCTGGCACGTTTATCGCGTTACAAGGGATTTTTAATGCCAAACTAGGAGATGCAGTAGGGGCATGGATGTCTGTCACGATCGTCCATTTCGTCGGACTTCTATTAGCGCTCGTCATTTATTTGTTCAAACGAGATGCTGACATGACGGCCTTCAAACGTGTCCCTTGGTATTATAGTTTAGGCGGACTGTTTGGTGTATTCGTCGTATTCGGCGAACTGACAGCGATTCAACAACTTGGTGTGACGTGGGCAATCTGTGTCCTGCTTGTGGCACAATTGGTAGGAGCATTTATCATCGATTTGAACGGCTGGTTTGGTGTCAAACGAAAGCCGATGAATACGGGACAGGTCATGGGACTCGTCTTGATGGTCGTCGGTATCGGAATTTATACATTCGCGTAAGGAGTTCAATTCCAATGATGAATATTATGGATGCACTGACACGTTTGCAGTGGGATCATCTTTTTTCTAACGAAACGCTCGAAGCTTCTTCTTTAGTCACTTATGAATCCGGGACAATGCTTTGTTCGAACAATCAACATATTGAATGCTTGTTTGTCGTTCTCGAAGGACGTGTCAAAATTTATACGCTGAGTGAAGAAGGGAAGTTGCGCTTGCTTCGTTTAAAAGCTGCACCTACCCTGATTGGTGACATCGAATATGCGAGTGGTCGTAACGTGTTGCATACCGTCGAGGCGGTAGGTCCGGTAACCTGTTTACGCATTCCGTTCGAGGTACTTCGTCGTCATAATCGTACGGTCGAATTCACGGAACATCTATTGCGCGGGGTATCTGAAAAACTGTTCATCGAGGCAAACGCCTCATCCAATCATCTCATGTCGACACTTGAAGAACGGTTGGCTGGTTATTTGATCTCGCTTAGCGAATCAGGTAATGAGCTGTTTCAAGCTGAGATGAGTCAACTGAAGCGTAAAGAAGTCGCCGAATGGCTGGGGACCAGCTATCGTCATTTGAATCGGACGTTGCAGGCGTTCGTCGATGAAGGATTGGTCAAACGAACGAGAAAAGAAGTTGTCATATTAAATAGTGCGCGATTGAAAGAACGTGCGAACGGCATGTTTTATGAGTGAGGAGCGATTACATGGTTTTTGGAATTATCTGTTCAGCAGTGGCCGGAGCATTTATTAGTGTCCAGGCAGCGGTCAATGCAAAAATGAATACAAATTTAGGAGCTTGGGCGACAACGGTACTGGTCTTTATCGTCGGTTTGGTCGGATCCATCATCCCGTTGTTATTATTCGGAGGCAATCTTTCCGGATTACGTGACGTCTCTCCCATCTATTGGCTTGGTGGGTTACTTGGTGTAGGTGTCGTGTATTGTGTCATGCGGAGCATCCAGTTACTTGGACCAACGCTATCGGTATCCCTTATCCTTGTGTCCCAATTGATTTGGGCGTTACTGGTCGACTTGTACGGTGCCTTCGGGATGCCTCAAATCACCTTGTCGTCTGGACAAGTCGTTGGGCTTACGGTCCTGCTCGTCGGAGTGATTCTCTTTAAGCAGTCCCAAACCGCGGCCATCGCCAAACAAGCTGTCAACGAAGCCACTTCTTGAGGAGTGGCTATTTTTCTGAGCAAAACGGGTACAGGTTGGTAACGATTTTTTGATAAAATGAAGCAGTATGGTTTAAAAATTAGCTGAGGTGATAAAAAAGTGGATTCTTCCATAGTGATTGATTTGTTGATTGTTTTGTTTTTGATTGTGTTGAACGGGATTTTTGCGATGACAGAAATTGCGCTCATCTCATCGAAACCTGCAAAACTTGAGGTTGAAGCAAATCGAGGGAAACGAAGTGCGAAGATTGCGCTTCACTATTCGAAAGACCCGACAGATTTGTTGTCGACCGTTCAAGTCGGAATCACATTGATTGGGATTATTAACGGGGCCTACGGGGGTGCGCGCTTCTCGGCTCCTCTCGCATCGGCGTTTGAACAAGCCGGGATGAGTACGCAGTATGCCGGAACGGTAGCTTATGTGGCCGTCGTTACAATCATTACGTATTTGTCGCTCATCATTGGTGAATTGGTACCGAAACGGATTGCGCTCGTCTCGCCTGAAAAAGTAACGATGGCAATCATTCCTTCGCTTGATTTATTTAGCAAGTTGATGCGCCCATTCATTTGGATTTTATCGAAATCGACGCTCTTCTTATTCAAGCTACTTGGGTTGAAGGCAGAACAAACAAGTGGAGAAACAGAGCTTGAGATTAAGCAGCTTCTCTTTGAAGGGGCACAGCAAGGTCAGTTTGCTCACGAAGAAGTTCAGCAAGTTGAACGCGTCTTTGCGTTCCATGATCAGTTGATTTATGAACTGATGCAACCTCGGACGACGCTCGAATGGGTCGACTTAGAGGATGACATGGACGACATGAAAAAATCGATTTACGAAAGTAAGCATAACAAGTTACCAGTCGGTCGCGACTCGCTCGACGATTTTGTCGGATATATCGATGTGCGTGACATTTTGACGTTACCGACATTGCGTGAGCCGTCACAGATTTTAAAACGCATCAAGCAACCGCTCATCGTTCCAAAGCAACGAGAGGCGAGCCAAGTGCTTCAGATGATGCAGAAAAATGGTGTCGAGATTGCCTTTGTCTTAGATGAATATGGTGGATTCCTCGGAATGGTCACGTTATTCGATATTTTAGAAGAAATCGTCGGAGAGGTCATGATTGAAGAAGATACACCGGAAGTGGTTCGTCGTGAGGACGGATCGTATTTGGCGGATGGGTTACTCGGAATCGAGGATTTGAAACGAACGTTCGAGATTCGGGATGACCGATTCGACGAAGGACGTAATTCGTACCATACGCTCGCAGGTCTCGTCATTTATGCACTAGGCGATTTTCCGAAGCGGGGTGACGTGGTCGAAGCGTACGGTCTTCGCTTTGAAGTCGTGGACATGGACGGGAAGCGTGTCGACCAAGTACTTGTCTCTGAATTACAACATCCAACCAAAGAAGAGGATTGATGCAATCGCATCAATCCTCTTCTTCGTGTGTCATCCACGTGCGTTGTAAAGCACCAAGTAAAGTTTGAGCCGTGTGTAACATCGCCCGTTCATCTACATCGAAACGAGGATGGTGATGAGGAAAGATTGCCGCAAGCTCGGGATTCCCGGCTCCCGTGAAGAAGAAGCTACCGGGCACTTGCTCTACATAGTAGGCGAAGTCTTCACCGACCATGAGCGGTGCCATCTCGATAACACCATCTGAACCGACGACGTCAATTGCGCTTTGCCGGACGTGTTCCGTTTCCGTCACATGATTGACGACAGCTGGATACCCTTTTATATAGTCGAGCTCGTACTCGGCATCGCTCGCAGCACAGACGGAACGGATGATGCGTTCCATATCCGTGATCATCTTTTCTTGCGTCTCATGGGTGAATGTACGCACGGTTCCAGATAACTTCGCTTCTTCGGCTATCACGTTGAACGCTTGACCGGAATGGAGAGTCCCGATGGTGAGAACGGCTGGTTCGAGCGGGTCAACGCGTCGACTGACCACTTGTTGGAGATGATTAGCCACGTTCACGGCGACCATGAGCGCATCGACCGTATGTTGCGGAATCGCGCCATGTCCACCTTTTCCTGTAATGGTCAATTCAAATCGATCGGCTGCAGCCATGACGGGACCTGTTTTCACGCCAATCGTTCCGAACGGGAGCGGCGTCCAAATGTGTGCGCCGTATACATAATCTACGTTGTCGAGACACCCGTCTTCAATCATCGGTTTGGCACCCCCTGGAGCCAACTCTTCAGCGAACTGATGAATTAACACGACGTCTCCCGGAAGGTCCATCTCGGTCAACACTTTCGCTAGGACGAGAAGTGTCGCCGTATGGGCATCGTGTCCGCAAGCATGCATGACCCCATTTACTTTTGAACGATAGGGGACATCTTTCACATCTTGGATCGGAAGGGCATCAAAATCGGCACGTAACGCGATGGTCGGGCCGTCACCGCCTTTGATTCGACCGACGACACCATTACCGCCAACGTGTTCACGCACCTCGATTCCAAACGCACGGAGATAAGAAGCAATCATCTTTGGCGTTTCGACTTCTTGAAAGGACAGCTCTGGATATTGGTGAAAATGGCGCCTTAGTGACACCATCTCTTCGAACAACTCTGTCAAACGTACTTCGGCATGCGTGACGATCATTGCGAACACTCCTTTGTGATTACCGTGTCAAGAAATGAATCCATTTACAAATTGTTATGAAAGTTAAGCTTATCTTATACGAGTAAAGGGAATTAATACAGGAGAAAATGAAGAAATGAGGTGCCAACATGGGGTGGATTATTGCAATTGTAGCGGTTGTCGTGCTCGTACTCATCTATTTTTCGATGTACAACGGGCTCGTCAAATATCGGAACTGGGTCGATGAGGCATGGGCTCAAATCGATGTTCAGTTGAAGCGGCGGTATGATTTGATTCCGAACTTGGTCGAGACGGTGAAAGGGTATGCGAAACACGAGCAAGAGACGCTTGCGAAGGTTGTTGAACTAAGAAATCAGCTTGGTGAGAAGTCGAATCGTCAAGATCAGATGGCGGTGAACGACCAACTGAGCGGGGCGTTGAAAAATCTGTTCGCGCTTCGTGAAGCGTATCCAGACTTGAAGGCGAATGAGAACTTCAAAATGTTGCAGGAAGAATTGACGCAGACTGAAAACAAGGTCGCTTACTCGCGTCAGCTCTATAACAATACGGTCATGAAGTACAATACAAAAATCGAATCGGTACCGACGAATATCATCGCGTCCGTCCATCATTTCGAAAAACGCGACATGCTTGAAGCACGTGCTGAAGAGCGCGAAAACGTTCGCGTGTCGTTTTGATGAATCGAGGTGGCAGCTATGCTCCTCTATGAACAGATTCGAAAGAATAAAGTGAAGACCGTTTTCATCGTCACGGGGTTCGTCTTATTCGTTCTTCTCGTAGGGGCAGCCATCTCCTATGTCAACTACGGGGACGCAATCCCAGGGTTGATTTTCACACCAATCTTCTCATTGTTTTATGTCGGTATCGTCATCATGTCGAGCACGAACATCGTCATGAAGATGAATCGGGCGCAAGAGGTGACCTCGGTCGAAGAGCATCGTTTTTTATGGCATACGGTCGAAAACATGGCGATGGTCGCGAGAGTACCGATGCCACGCATCTTTATCATCAACGATTCGTCACCGAACGCATTTGCGACGGGGTTGAAGCCAGAAAAGGCGGCCGTCGCCGTCACGACAGGGCTGTTGGAGCGCTTATCGCGCGAAGAAGTAGAAGGTGTCATCGCGCATGAGGTCGCACATATAAAAAACTATGATGTGCGTCTCTCTACGGTCACGCTCGCACTCGTATCGGTCATTGCCATCATGAGCGACATCGGCTCACGTATGTTATTTTTCCGAAGCATCAGTGGAGGGAGACGCGATCAAAATCAGAATCCAATCTTCCTCATAATCGGGTTCGTCTTATTGGTGTTAGCCCCGCTCATCGCGATGCTGATCAATATGGCGATTTCACGTAATCGCGAGTTCCTAGCAGATGCAAGTGGAGCGGAACTGACCCGTAACCCGGATGCCCTCGCCTCAGCGCTTGAGAAGATTGCAAACGTCGAGACACCGGTCGAGCAAGCGTCGAGTGCCTCGGCCCCACTTTACTTCTCCGACCCACTCAAGAAGAAAGTGAGCGGTTTGTTCTCGACGCACCCTGATCCAGTCGAGCGGATTTCCCGACTTCGTCAAATGTAAGAAGAGCCTGTCCAGTTGCGGCAGGCTCTTTATGTTACACTGAACTGGGAAAATAAGGGGGTGGGTGAGTTGGATAAAAAGATATACATAGGTTTAGGAGTCGCTTTACTAGTCGTATTATTTTTATTTGGGCTAGGACCATATATTGTGCATACAGTACTTAAGGTCTTCATGTGGCTCACGCAATATATTTTGCCATGGATTTTCCTCTACTATTTCGTTCAATTTTATAAACAATATGCACAAAAACAAGAAAAGCCACCTGAATGAGGTGGCTTTCGACGTTTATCCTGCGCGGTGGCTACGGATTTTTTCAATCTCGTCGAGAACGAACTGAACGTTTGTACCGACGATGACTTGGATATGATTCGGGCTGACGACTTTAACGCCAGGAATACCAGCTTTTTTGATTTGATCTTGGTTAACGGTATCCATGTCTTTGACATCAACGCGTAGGCGTGTGATACAAGATTCGATTCCTGTGACGTTGCTGTCACCGCCGAGACCATCATAGATCATGTTCGCCATCGCTGAGAATTCGTTGCCAGAGGCAGATGCGACCGGCGCCACTTTCGTTTCGCCGTCTGTCGTTTCACTTGCGACTGCATCAACGACTTCATCCGGTTCACGACCTGGTGTTGCCAAGTTGAGCTTCACAATCATGAAGCGGAAGATTGCATAGTAGATGACTGCAAAGACGAGACCTTGAACGAGTAACATGTACGGTTGGTTCGCAAGTGGCAAGCGTGAGCTTAACACGAAGTCAACCAATCCTGCACTGAACCCGAAACCAGCTGTCCATTGGAACGTTGCCGCGATAAAGAGCGAGATTCCTGTAAGGACTGCGTGTACAAGGTAAAGAACCGGTGCGAGGAACATGAATGAGAACTCGAGTGGTTCAGTTACACCTGTAAAGAATGAAGCGAATGCAGCTGCAAGAAGAAGAGAAGCCGCTTGTTTCTTCCGTTTTGTCTTCGCTGTGTGGTACATCGCAAGTGCTGCGGCTGGGAGACCGAACATCATGATTGGGAAGTAACCCGCTTGATACATCCCAGTTACACCTTTCTCACCTTCACCCGACCAGAAGTTTCCGATGTCGTTAATGCCAGCGACGTCGAACCAGAAGACTGAGTTGAGGGCGTGGTGAAGACCTGTTGGAATCAAGAGACGGTTAAAGAACCCATAAAGTCCGGCACCAAATGCGCCAAGCTTAGAAATCGATTCCCCGAATCCGACGAGACCTGTATAAACGACCGGCCAGATGAAGTAAAGCGCGACCGATACGAGGATCATCGAGAAGGCTGTCATGATTGGAACGAGACGCTTCCCACTAAAGAACGCGAGGGCGTCTGGTAATTTAACGTGACTGAAACGATTATACATCGAAGCGGCGACGAGACCTGAAAGAATCCCGACAAACGCGTTGGCAATCTTGCCGAACGCCGGGTTGACGGCTTCGACGTCGACACCTTGGAACAAGGCGACCGTGCCAGCAGAGAGAAGCGTCGTGACAGTCAAAAAGGCAACGAGTCCACTCAGTGCAGCTGAACCGTCGCGGTTTTTAGCCATACCGAGGGCAACCCCGACTGCGAAAAGAATTGGAATGTTATCGATAATCGCGGCACCCGCTTTAATTAGGAAGGCGGCTGCAATGTTTTCAGATCCCCAGCCGACTGGGTCAATCCAATAACCAATCCCCATGAGAATCGCAGCTGCCGGAAGTACAGCAACCGGTAACATGAGGGAACGTCCGAGACGTTGGAAAAAGTTCATCATTTTTGATTTCCTCCTTTTTGGTGGTGTTGATCTTGTAGACGTTGAATGTGGAGCGTAATATAGCCAAGTTCTGACTCGGGCAAGACGATGCCATATGTCTCTTCCATTTCTTTTGCGACATCAGATGCGCACGCATAGGCAGACGTGAATTTCGTCTGAATCATGCGGAGCATGTCTTCATCAATCGTATGATGATCGTAATGGTTGACCCGATCCATGACGAACCGTAAATGAGTTAATAATCGTTGGTAGGATAAGTCATCTTCTTCAATGGATACATCGAGTCGTCGTGAAATCGATTGAATCATGTCGCGGACAATCGTTGTCTGTTTGACCGTCTTGCGTAAATCACCTCCTTTCACTTTCATCGTATGGATATGAAGCGCGATGAACGCGGCTTCGTCTTTCGGCATTTGAACATTGAGTTTGTCAGCGATGTGTTCAATCGCCCACAGTCCAATCTCGTACTCATTCCGATAGAGAATCTTAATCTCGTTCAACAATTTGTTTCGTAGTGAGATGCCTTCCATCTCCCGCTCGATCGCAAATGAGATATGATCGGTCAAGACGATGTGGATGTGCTCGTTGAACGATGTCTCGAGACGTTTCTCTGCGTATGAAATAATGTCCTCGGAGACAGTGAAGTGTTCGACCGGGATTCGGCTCAACAACTGTTGGAACTTGTCATTTTCCGGCATGATGAACAACTTTTCGATTTTATGGGGATTCACGATGTCGTTCTTCGTCTTTTTAAAGGCGACGCCAGGACCAATCGCAATCTTTTCTTCTCCATCGTCCGAGACGATGACCGCATTGTTATTTAGAATCTTTTTGATCTTAATCATGTGTCCTCCTTGTTCCGGAGTCACGCTTCCACTCGGGCGACGACCGTCTTACCTGGGACGGCTTCCTTCGTAAATGTGAAGGCATAGTGATGGGCAAGCGTTCCACCATTCGTCACGACCATCGGCGTGACGGTGTCTTTACCGGCTTGATGGATTTGTGCCAAGTCCGCTGTGAGTAGCAGCTGCCCCGTTTTCACATGGTCACCCACATCGACACGGAGATCGAATGGTCGACCTTCGAGTTCGACGGTGTCGAGTCCAACGTGAATCAAAATCTCAGCACCATCCTCGGTCCGAATGCCGATGGCGTGCTTTGTCGGAGCGATTTGTACGATTTCTCCGTCAGCTGGTGAGACGACTGCTCCGTCTGTCGGTGTGATCGCGATGCCATCGCCCATCATTTTTTCGCTAAAGACCGGATCGGCTACTTGTTCGAGTGGAATGACGTCTCCTTCCATTGGCGAGTGTAGTGTCGGTTTGTGTCGATTCATTAACTTATTCCATAGCATATCTTCTACATCCTTTCTTAAAACAAAACGCGGAAAAACAAAACAGGCATGGAGTATAGACGGGTGGCATGCACCGTACGTCTTACCCCATGCCTGATCGAATCAGTCACATGTGATCGCTATTCGTTTCTTCACGTACAACATAACATGTGTTGATTTGAGACACAAGTCTTTTTTTGAAAGCGTTCTCTAAAAATTTACAAGGTGATGAATCTATTGTATAGTTAAGGCGAATCTATTGAAGAAAGGTGTTGCATGTTGATGAGTGAGGTTGTATCTGCCTAACGAACTGAAAAATGTCGGATGACACGTCTTTTTGTCATGCCGTCATGTTCCGTTACAGATACCGCCCATCAAAAACTGCCAGACACCGGTCTGTCTTTTTGCGTTGGTCGTCATCGACCGACGCTTTTTTGTTTGCGCGGTATCTCGATTCTACATTTGAGGAGAGAGACATATGAACGAACAAACATTTGAAAAATTACAATACAACGAATTGATGACGAAAGTAGAGCGCTTCTGCATCAGCGGATTCGGGCGACGGTTACTCAAACAACAACGTCCGACGAGCCATATTGCGACGGTGAAGAAGCGTCTGCAGGAAACGTCTGAAGCACGAGCGATTTTAGATGCGACGTCACACGTCCCATTCATCGGGGTTTCTGATATGGAAACAATCATCGGAAAACTACAACGAGGCATCCAACTCGAAGCAACAGAACTTGAAGCGGTCGCTGAATTTTTACGAGGAGCACGTAAACTGAAGCGATTCATGCTCGAACATGAATTTTTTGCACCGCTCCTGTCCGCGTATGCTGCTGGAATGGGCGAATGGCGGACACTAGAAGAAGACATCACGCAAGCGATTCGAGCTGGACAAGTCGTCGATGAGGCGTCGAAAGAGTTGAAGCGGATCCGAAAACAAGTCGACATTCTCGAAGGGCGAATCGAGGAGCGGTTGGCCAAGTTTTTGAAGAGCGCCGCCAATCGCGAGATGATTCAAGACGGATTCGTCACGCAAAAACAGGATCGCTTCACCATCCCAATCAAAGCTTCATACAAGCATAAAGTAGCGGGTACGATTGTAGACACATCGAATCGTGGGACAACGGTCTTTATCGAACCGGAGGCTATTTCGAAATTGAATGCAGAACTCGTCATTAAACGCACGGAAGAAGCGGTAGAAGTGTATCAAGTATTAGCCACATTGACCGGAGCGGTGACAGAAGTCCTTTCTGACATCGAGGCAACACTCGATGTCATCGCGCAGTACGATATGGTCTTCGCCAAAGGGAAGTACAGTCAGTCGATTGATGGCGTGACACCGCATGTGAATGCGACCGGTCGAATCCAATTGAAGCAAGTGCGTCATCCGCTCTTAGAAAGTGCCGTTCCACTCGATTTTGCCATCGGTACGGATTATCGTGGCTTGATTATCACTGGACCGAACGCCGGCGGAAAGACGGTCGTCTTGAAAACGATTGGACTCCTCAGTTTGATGACGATGACGGGTCTGCATATCCCGGCACACACAGATACGGTCATCTCCACATTCGATGAGGTGTTCGTCGATATCGGAGACAATCAGGACTTGGAGTCAGCACTCAGTACGTTCTCGGCGCATATGCACAATGTGGCAAAAATCATGCAAACCGCTGGGAAACGGTCGCTGCTGCTATTCGATGAAATCGGAAGTGGGACGGAACCGAATGAAGGGGCCGCTCTGGCGATTGCCATTTTAGAAGCGGCTTATAAACGAGGGGCGATTATCGTGGCTTCGACCCATTACGGAGAAATCAAATCGTATTCTGAAGCACATCCGGATTTCATGAACGCTGCGATGCAGTTTGATCCGGAAACGCTCGAACCGAAATACCGACTGCTCATGGGGCAGTCTGGCGACAGCAATGCTTTGTTTATCGCTCGGAAGATGAAGTTGCCGGAAGCGATTTTGAAACAGGCATCTCGTTATATGAACGAGAAAACGTATGACACCACGAAAGTCGATGATGCTAAAATCGCTCGCGAAGTGGAAGTGGTTCCTCTTGAAGAGGCGGAACGCTTTGAAAAAGGTGACCGTGTCCGGTTGTTAGAGACAAATCAAGTCGGGCTTGTCTATTCGTTTGATGCATCGCGTCGGCATGTCCAAGTGTTCGTGAATGACGATTATGTAGAGCTACCGAGTCGTCGTGTCCGGCTAGAGGCGCGTGCCACAGAACTCTATCCGGCTGACTATGATTTGGATACGTTATTCACGACGTATCAGGAGCGTAAGGAAGCCCACGACTTTGCACGAGGATCGAAAAAAGCGTTACGACGAGTGGAGAAAGAGATTCGGGAAAGAAAGAAACAAGAGCAATCTAACCGGAAATGAATGTAGCGTAAAGCGAAAGGGTAAGAGCACATAGAGAGAAGTCTTAATGTGGGAGGGGCTTATGTGTTCGAGTTAAGTTTTTGGTTTGCACTCGGCTTTGCAGTGATTCACTTTTTTTCAGGAAAGCTCATTCATGTGCGTGAAGTGCCGAGGAGCCGTTTTTTATCAGTGGCTGGTGGGATTGCCGTTGCTTATGTATTCCTTCATCTGTTACCAGAGTTAAATGAATATCAACGTGAACTCGAAGGAGAGATTGGAAATAACGTCTTCGCTTCCCTCGAGAACCATATCTTGATCATCAGTATGTTAGGACTGGCTGTCTTTTATGGGCTCGAGCGATTCGCGACGGCCAACAAGCGTAAACAAAAACCGTATGTATTTTGGATTCACATTGGTTCATTCACGCTTTATACGTTTAGCATCGGGTATGTGCTCGCAGAAAGTGAATTTCAGTCAAATGGCACGATGTTCCTCTATTTTGTAGCGCTCGGCATACACTTTGTCACGGTCGATCAAGGATTGCGTCAGCATCACCAGCAACTTTATGATCGACAAGGGCGCATCTTCTTGGCGCTTGCTGTACTCATAGGGTGGGCAGTTGGTACATTTGCAGAAGTGAATGAACTTGGCTTGTCCATCGTTGTCGCCTTTTTAGCAGGTGGCGTCATCTTGAACGTCATGAAAGAAGAATTGCCTGCTGAACGTGAGAGTAGTTTTGGTGCGTTTTTAATTGGACTATTAGGTTATGCGTTGTTATTACTCGTCATATGAAAAGGCAGCCACGTGCGTCGTGGCTGCCTTTTGACTTATAAGCTTGAACTTTGATTCTCTACGTTGCTGTCGCTCTCTGTTGAAGCATCGTCATGATGCGGTCCGTGACCGTGGCCATGGCGACCACCTTCTCGTCCGCCGCGCATACCGCGAGCATCTTCTAAGTCATCATAACTTGTCACATCAGCAAAACGCTCTTCGTGATCCGCAAGGATTTGATCGGCTTCTTCTTGCGTCAAGTTTCCTTCCTCCACATCGGTCGCCAGTTTTTCTTCATGCGATGTCATGATGGCATCGATGAATGCTTCAATCGAAATGCCTTTTTCCTCCGCGAGTTCAGGAAGTGACTGTCCGTTTTCACGTGCAGCGTCCACTTCCTCTTCCGTTAAACCAAGCGCTTCGATGAGAGCGGCATGACCTGCTTCCCGATCACCGAACATACCAGGACCTCGCTCGCTGCGTTCACATTGGGTGGATGCTGTCGTTGTCGATTCGTCTGTTGTTGTATCATTCGTCGCGGCATATACGCCAGTGCCCGAGACGGCTAAAAGACCCGCCAAGGCGATTGCAAGTTTCGTTGATTTCATGTGTATCTCCTCCTTTTGATACTCCAAGTGTAGATCTGAAGGTGAGGAAAGTTGTGAGGGAGTTGCAAGATTTCTGCAAATTGTCTTTGGGAAACGGTGGGACATTCGATGTGTGCGATATAATGGGTGTGGAGGCGATATGAGATGAACGTACTCGTTGTGGAAGATGAACAAAAACTGGCGGACGGCATGTCTCGTTTTTTAACGTATGCCGGATTTGATGTGACCGTGGCGACGACTCTCGGTGAGGCGAAGCGACAGCTACATCAACGATTTGATGCGGTGTTATTAGATGTTCGTTTGCCTGACGGGGAAGGTTGGACCTTGATCCCGACATTAAAAGCGCAACAACCATCGCCCGCCATCATCTTGACGACCGCACGTGGTGAGGCGGATGACCGTGTATTTGGATTGGAACTCGGGGCGGACGATTACTTAGTCAAACCGATTGTCTTGAAAGAGTTGGAGATTCGTTTGAAACGTCTCGTGAAACAGACTGATTTGATTCAATTCGGGGCACTCACCATTGACATCAAGTCGAGGATGGTACAAGAGAACGGGCAACCGCTCCGACTGACGAACAAAGAGTATGAATTGCTTTTGTACTTATGGAAGCACGTCGGGGAGGCGTTAGATCGGAACCGCCTGCTCGACGATGTATGGGATTATACGTTTGTCGGAGATACGCGTACGGTCGACACCCATATCAAGCAATTACGTGACAAATCACCGACATTAAAAGAACAGCTGAAGACCGTTCACCGGGTCGGTTATCGATTAGAGGGACTGTCATG
Organism: Exiguobacterium sp. s34; assembly: GCF_018617435.1. Lineage (NCBI taxonomy): Bacteria > Bacillati > Bacillota > Bacilli > Caryophanales > Exiguobacterium > Exiguobacterium sp. s34. Next base: position 149,273 of record NZ_JACSKE010000004.1, read on the forward strand.
AACCGTCTGATGAAGAAACTATTATGGACGGCTATCCTACCGCTTGCTGTGATGGCGGTTTTGACCTTCGGACTCACATCCTTATTAATCGGACGTTTCGCAGAAGATGAGACGTATGCACAATTGGAGCGCGAGGCGGCGATTGTATATGAAGCCATTCAGGAAGGACGCGGGATTCCAGGTCAATTAGACGTACTTTTATTTCAAGACGGGCAACGCATCGAGCTAGAGCGGGGTGGTCGGATGCACCGCATGATGCCGATTACCCTCGATCCGAATGATTTAGCAGTTCAAGACGAAGTGAGTGTGAATGGAACCCGTTTCTTAACGTACTTACAAGAAGAAGGGGACGTCCAAATCGTGACGTACAGCCCGGTGCCGTTTTCAAATCCACAGTTCCAACAAATCTATCTCATCTTAGCGGGTGGGTTTATTCTGGCACTGTTGGTTGCCATCGGTGTTACGTTTTGGATGAGTCGTCGACTCACGCAACCGCTTGTGGAATTAAAACAGGCGACTACCTCGATTATGGAAGGGCGACACGACATTACACTTCCGAATGTGACGAACGATGAGATTGGAGATTTGACCGTTACGGTCGGTCAAATGAACGAATCACTTCAAGAAAAAGAAGCACTCCAAAAATCATTTATCTCCGGAGTGACGCATGATGTGCGTACACCGCTCGCCATCGTTCGAAACGAGGCAGAAATGTTGGAGCTAGGTGTTGTGAAGGCGTCAGAGGTTTCTATGACAGGGAAAAGTATTACCGAGGAAGTAGATCGTATTGATCGACTCGTCAATCAGATGCTCGAATATTCAAAGTTGTCCACCGATACGATTCCGCTCGAAATGGAGTCGCTTCAACTAGATGACTTGATTCGTCGATTGACGTCACGCATGTCCGAGTGGTTCCGACAAAAAGATGTGACGCTTGATTTACAACTCGAACCGGTATCGATTCAAGCTGATCGACTCGCAATGGAACGGGTACTCTCGAACTTCATTAGAAATGCGTATGAGGCGAGCCCTACTGGCGGAAAGATTACCATCAAACTGACACCACATCGACTGTCCGTGACAGACGAAGGGGACGGGATTGACCCTTCCATTGGGCATTCGATTTGGGATATGTATGTGAAGGGTGATCGTTCAAATGGTCATGGCTTAGGTCTCGCCATCACGAAGCTCTTACTTGAAGCGCAAGGATTCTCGTACGGGGTCGATTCACATAAGGGGGCGACATTTTGGATCGAATGGACATGACTTTATTTTTACGTGGGATACGGTTAGAGAGAGAACGCATTCGTTCGACAGGATACCCATACTCGCTACCAATCTTTCAGACCCTCGATGAACTGACGTTTCATCATCCGGTCACGTTTCTCGTCGGAGAGAACGGGAGTGGAAAATCGACTTTAATTGAAGGGATGGCTGTAGCGGCAGGCTTCAATCCAGAAGGCGGAGCACCGTCCTTCCAATTTGAAACAGAGGCGACGCATAGTTCCTTGTATGAAGCGTTGCGTCCGATTCGTGGTCCGTATCGACCGAAAGATGGTTTTTTCTTACGTGCCGAGACAGCATACCAACTATCGAGTTATGTGGATGAGATGGCGAAATCAGGGCTTGATCCTGAACGGTTTTATGCGTCATACGGCGGACGTTCCCTTCATGAACAATCGCACGGTGAAGCGTTCCTCTCTCTCATGTTGCATCGATTCCGTGAAAGAGGGCTCTATATTTTGGATGAGCCAGAAGCCGCATTGTCACCGATGCGACAACTGACCATGCTCGCGCGTATGCATGAACTTGTACAATCCGGAAGTCAATTCATCATCGCGAGTCACTCACCCATCTTGATGTCATATCCAGGCGCGGTCATTTTGCAAGTAGAGACCGGGCTATCCCCGACGGCGTTTGACGATTTGGAGCATGTACGGGTTATGCGTGACTATTTAGAGGCGCCAGAACGCATGCAACGAATCTTGTTTGATGAATAAAACGGTCACGATGTAAGCGTTTTATTTTTATGTTGACGTCAAGATTTCTAGGGAGTATGCTTATATCGAAAAGAAGAAAATCCACTTTGGGATTGTTACTGGTGATGCAGGCAAAACCTAAATTGATGCCATGACTCCATGTTGGACTCTGGTGTGAATTTAGGTTTTTTTCTTTTCAGTTCAGTTGAATGAGAGCGAGGTGAGGAGACCATGCATATTTCAAAAGTGTTCAACAACAATGTCGTAGCCATCGATGCGAACGGTCAAGAGCAGGTCGTGATGGGACGTGGGATTGCGTTTCAAAAACGACCGGGCGATCAGATCGATCAGACACGAATCGAAAAAATCTTTACGCTCGAGAGTAAAGAGAGCTATGAGCGTTTCGTTCACTTTTTAAATGAAATGCCGACAGCTGAGATGGAAACGGTGAAGCAGATTGTCAGATTGGCCGAACAGCGATTGGACCAACCCATCCATGACTCACTATATGTGACGCTGGCTGACCACCTTCATTTTGCACTCAGTCGGTACCAAGATGGAATCCAAATTCGAAATCCTCTCGTTTGGGAAGTGAAACGATTTTATGCCCCAGAGTTCGTTATCGGGAAAGAAGCGGTTAACCTGATCAATGAGCGACATGAGGTCAAACTTGATGAGGACGAGGCAGTGGCAATCGCCTTACACCTTGTCAATGCGACGATGTCTGGTGTTAAAGGTGAGAATCTTCATCTCGTCACCGAGATGACGAGAGCTACGCAAGCGATTCTGACGATCATCACGTATCACTTTCAAATCGAATTGGACGAGGAATCATACGCTTATGCACGCTTTTTGACCCATCTAAAATATTTTGTGCAGCGTCTCGCATCTGGGGAGAAGGTCAAATCAACGGGTGACGAAACTTTGTTCCTGATGGTGAAGCAAAGATATCCAGAAGCATTTGAATGTGTCGAAAAGATCGCCGGGTTGATTGCGACGAAATATCATTACGATGTATCGATGGACGAACGGCTGTACATGATGATTCATATCGAAAACTTAATGAAAGAACGTCGATCCTAAGGATGGTTACTGATGATGCAGGCCAAACCTAAATGACTACACAATTGTTTGTGTGGTGATTTAGGTTTTTCTTTTTACCTAAAATGATGAGGAGTGAACAAAGTGGAACAATATAAACAACTGGCAGAAACGATTGTGCAGCATGTCGGTGGTAAGGAGAACGTCAAGAGCGTCTTTCACTGTGCAACGCGGTTACGCTTCAAACTAAAGGATGAATCAAAAGCGAGTGCGGCGACATTGAAACAACAAGATGGCATCATCACCGTCGTTCAAAGTGGTGGACAGTTTCAAGTCGTAATCGGAAACAATGTACCATACGTCTACAAAGAGGTTGTCGAGGTTGGTGGTTTCCAGACATCTTCGACTGATGATGAAGAAAAATCAGGAGTGTTCAACCGATTGATTGATGTAATCGCTGGAATCTTTACGCCAATTCTCGGACCAATGGCAGGTAGTGGTCTTTTGAAAGGATTGCTTGCGATTCTCGTTGCGCTCGGATTATTGACACAAGAGATGGGAACGTATGTCGTCTTAAATGCCGCAGCGGACGCACTGTTTTACTTCCTTCCGGTGATTTTGGGACATTCGGCCGCGAAGAAATTTGGTGGGAACCCGTATATTGGGATGATCATCGGGGGGGCGCTCGTTTATCCGTCGATTGTCGCGATACAAGGGGCTGGTGAGTCGTTAACGTTTCTCAATGTACCAGTCGTCTTGATGAGTTATGCGTCTTCGGTCATTCCGATTATCTTGGCGACATATGTGTCTTCAAAAGTAGAAACATTCTTCAACCGCCATACACATGAGGCCGTCCGAAACTTCACAACGCCGATGATGGCATTGTTACTTGTTGTCCCGTTGACTTTTTTAGCCATTGGACCAGTTGCGACATATGCGAGTCAAGGATTAGCGAACGGATACTCGTTCTTATATGACTTGAGCCCGACAATCGCCATCGCATTCATCGGTGCGTTCTGGCAAGTGCTCGTCATGTTCGGACTTCACTGGGGACTTGTGCCAATCATCATCAACAACTTATCGGTTGTCGGTATGGATACAATCGTTGTCGGTGTATTGATGGCCACATTTGGTCAGGTCGGTGCTGTTTTAGCAATCACGTTAAAGGCGAAAAATCCAAAAGTGAAAGGGTTAGGGACTTCCTCGACCATTGCGGGTGTCTTCGGAATCACAGAACCGGCGATGTATGGATTAACATTACCTCGTAAGAAGCCATTCGTTTTCGGGATGATTGGTGGAGCGGCAGGTGGTGTCATTGGTGGTCTCTTCGGTACAGCAGCCTATGCGATGGGAGGACTCGGAATCTTCAGTATCCCGGTCATGATTCCGGCAACGGGTGTCGATTTAGCCTTTTACGGCGCATTTATCGGAATGGCGGTAGCGGCAGTGATTGCACTCGCTTTGACGATGGTGTTTCACAAAGAAGAAGTGACAGTCGAGTCGCAGGAACAAGAGGTCGCCCAGTCTGTATCTGAGCAAGTAGGCTTTCCGGTCTCGGCTCCATTAAAAGGGGAAGTCGTGTCGCTTGAAACGGTTCGTGATGAAGTGTTCTCGAGTGGGGCGATGGGGAAAGGGATTGCCATCATGCCTTCAGAAGGCGCAGTGTATGCCCCGTTCAATGGTGAAATTGTAACGGTCTATCCATCGAAACACGCAATTGGCCTTCGGTCTGATACCGGTGTTGAGGTGTTGATTCATATTGGTTTAGACACGGTGAAACTAAACGGAAAGTATTTTGAAACGCTTGTGACGGATGGACAGAAAGTGAGAGAAGGAGATCCGCTCGTCCGATTCGATATGGATGCCATCGCCCGGGAAGGGTATGACACGATCACGCCGATCATTGTCACGAATACCGATCATTATTTAGACGTATTACCAACTTACACAGGAGCGGTAGAAGCGAATCATGGCGTATTGCGCGTCATTGTATAACAAAGGAGGAGACAAGATGAAACAAGTATCAAGTGATTTTTTATGGGGCGGGGCCACTGCGGCCAACCAGTTAGAAGGCGGTTACCAAGAAGGTGGGAAAGGTCTTTCGATTGCTGACGTGATGCCTGGTGGGAAACAGCGAATGAAAATCATTCATGACCCGACGTTCGATTTTGAATTACATGAGGAATATTCGTATCCGAACCATGAAGGCATTGATTTCTATCATCGCTATAAAGAAGATATCGCCCTCTTTAAAGAAATGGGATTCAAGACGTTCCGTATGTCGATTGCCTGGTCACGAATTTTTCCGAACGGGGATGAAACGCAACCGAATGAGGAAGGTCTTCAATTCTACGATCGTGTCATCGATGAGTTGGTCGCACAAGGGATTGAACCACTTGTCACGATTTCACACTATGAGATGCCGCTACATCTTGCAAAACATTATGGGGGTTGGCGGGACCGCCGTCTCGTCACCTATTTTGAACGATATAGTCGCGTCTTATTCGAACGTTATCAAGGGAAGGTCAAATATTGGTTGACGTTTAACGAAATCAATGGCGCTCAATTCATGCCAATGCTCAGCCTAGGCATTGCGGTCCGAGAAGAAGAAAACACATTACAACTGACGTATCAGGGACTTCATCACCAACTGGTTGCAAGTGCACTCGCGACGAAAGCAGCACGCGAGATCGACCCATCGATGCAAATTGGATGTATGCTCATCGCGGCTCCAGTTTATCCATACAGCTCGAACCCGGATGATGTTTGGTATGCACATGATGCGGAGCGGATGATGAACTTCTTCTGCGGAGACGTTCACGTACGCGGGAAGTATCCGAGCTTTGCGAAACGCTTCTTCGAAGAGAATGGCATTGAACTCGCCATGGAGGATGGCGACCTTGATATCCTCAAAGAGAATACAGTGGATTTCTTTTCACTCAGTTATTATATGTCGCGCACTGAAAAGGCTGAAAAAGGTCAGGATGAGGCGGAAGGTAATATCATGAGCGGTGTCAAGAATCCATACTTACAAGCGAGCGACTGGGGATGGGAAATTGATCCGACGGGACTCCGTGTCATTTTAAACAAATTATATGAACGTTATGAGCTTCCATTATTCATCGTTGAGAACGGATTAGGTGCATATGATCAAATCGAGTCGGACGGAACGATTCATGATCACTACCGAATCGATTACTTGCGCGACCATTTAAAAGGGATGATGGATGCCATCGAAGATGGGGTTGAAGTGATGGGCTATACGAGTTGGGGTTGTATTGACTTGGTGAGTGCCTCAACAGGTGAGTACAGCAAACGGTACGGCTTCATTTACGTGGATCGACATGACGATGGTACCGGGACGTTAGAGCGAAAACGGAAAGAATCGTTCTTCTGGTACCAAGATGTGATTCGTTCACAAGGTGCGAGCTTATACGAAGAAGAATCAGTCAAATGAAAAAAGCGGCCGAGGCCGCTTTTTTCATGCTTTCGTGATTTTTCGCAATAAGATGATCGCGAGACTAATGCCCCCAGCAATCAACATATACATAATAATTTCCACCCATGTGCTCATTCGTCGTCTCCATCCGCAAAGATTGCGAGCTCCCCTTGTGGCATCGCGACCAACAGATAGGCGTCTCCACCAAGTGGTCTCGCGTCTCCTGCTTGCCAGCACTCAAAGTGTTCTTGGTATCCGTTGATGAATAGTAGAGAACCGGATTCGAATTGAAGTTCGAGATGCGGATGCTCGTCTCCGAGTCGTACGTGATGGATGCGTTCACGACGGAGTCGCATGAGTTGTTCGAGTTGTTCGCCTTCATCAAATGTATCTTGTGTGGCATGGACATGCCAAGGTCCCTCGATGGAGATCCAAGATTCCAGTCCTTGGCGGCTGAAATAGAGGAGATGATGATTCGGGCCGGAACCGAAATCGATTCCCACAAAGGAAGAGGCGGTAAAGAGGTGATGCAAAATAGATGTCGCTTGTTCGTACTCCGTGGTAGACACACCGTCACCTCACTTTAAAGAGTTGTTATCATTATCATTTCACGTTACCACGCTAAAGTAAACGAATCTCACTCAAGCTAGAAAAGAAACTGTAGATGATTCGCAAAGTATAATCTTGATTCATTTCATATGTCTGTATACGAAAAAACGGACATTCACGTTGAACGTCCGTTTTTTCAAATCGCATTATGCTTCGACAAAGGCGGCGCCGATCACGCCCGCATCTCCTGACAATTGAGTGAGGCAGAGACGCGTTTTTCCACTAGCATGTGGATACATTTTATTCGAGACGGCTTCTTGTAATTCGTTCCAAAATAATGAGGCCGACAACATGACGCCGCCCCCTAATACAATGACATCAGGATCGACGGTATGAATGATGTTGGCTAATCCACTAGCTAATTCCTCGACGAAGTAATGGCGGTACTCCTCATCTAATAGTAGCGATGGGACAGTTGTATATCCTTTTTCACTTGCACGATTCATGAGTGCTGTTCCACTTGCCAGTGATTCGAGAGAGCCTTGATTCAATACGGGATGAACTGGTCCGTTCGAACGGATAATCATATTTCCGATTTCACCGGCACTGCCGTTCGCCCCTCGAATGATTTGATGTTTATAGACATAACCGCCACCGATTCCAGTGCTGACTGTTACATAAAAAACAGCATCGAATCCTTTTCCTGCCCCAAATTTGGCTTCTGCGAGAGCTGCCGCATTCGCATCGTTTTCAAGGGTGACAGAAAAGTCGAGGCGCTGTGTTAAAGGCTCAACGATTTTTTGATTGTGCCAATTCGGAAGGTTTGGAGGCGTTAAAAACATCCCTTGTTTCAAATCGAGTGGACCGGGAGCTACAATCCCGACATGCCGGATATCGAATTCAACATTGAATTGATGAATCGCAGTCTCAATAGATTGTAGTGCCTCTTCGAAAGGAAGTTGAGGCTGCGTGTTAAAGGTGAGTTGTTTCAGTACTTCACCTTTGAGTGAAACAGCCGCAATCCGAGTGTTCGTCCCTCCTAAATCAATCCCGATTCGAACAGCTTGTTTTTCATCGGAAGGAACACCAGTCACTAGACAAATCGTTTCTCCCTCAATCAAGAACGACTCATTGGCCGGGAGAAGGAGTGTACCTCCCGTAGGTATTTCCATCTCATCAATGATTAATGTTCCTTGCACGACAGATAGTAACCGGAACGTGTCGGTCGAAATCTTTTCTTTCGCTGTAACATGCCATTTTTCCACGAAGAAGAATGGATTCTTCGTCAAACGTGTTCGAAAGTGATCGAGTTGACGGATTGGTTCACTATAGCCAAGGTGAGGGACGAAAGAAGCGAGAATGCCCTTCTCTACGTGAAGTTCACGTGGACGACCGGTCGTCACATCCAGTCGCTCGTAATCGTATAGACGATAGGTTGTGTCCGAACTTTGTTGAATTTCCAGTACGCATACCCCTTTTGTCAATGCATGGACCGTTCCAGCAGGGACATAGAAAAAATCACCGGTATGAATCGATTTTCGTATCAAGCCGTTTTCCAAATCGCCTGTTTCAAGCGCTTTGTTGAAGTCTTCTGAGGTGGCATAGGAGTGACCGTAAATGAGTGTCGCATTTGCTGGAGCATCGAGAATATACCAACATTCATTTTTTCCATATGATTCGTTTTCGAGTTGTTCCGCTAACGAATCATCAGGATGAACTTGAATAGACAAATCATCGTTCGCATCAATCCATTTAATCAGTAACGGAAACACGTCCGCTTTAATTTGAAACAACTCTGGATGTTGTTGATAGAGTTCACGCAAAGAAAGACCAACGTAAGGTCCGGAAACAACGGTTGAACTACCTTTTTCTAATGCAGAAGCCGTCCAAGCTTCACCAATCGAAGGGTCATTGAAATCGAAACCAAATTGCTTCAGACGCTCCCCTCCCCAAAGTCGCTGTTGATAGTGTGGCTTTAAAAGAATAGCGCTCATATCCTGTCCTCCCGTAAATTTAATATACACTTATGAATTTAAAAACTAAACAAAGTATAAATCAAGTATAGACATGAAATAAATCATGTGTATAATAAAACGTGTAATCGATTTCAAATAAGGAGTGAGGACACATGAAGAAAATCTTATTAGCGTGTAGTTCAGGGATGTCGACGAGTTTACTTGTAACGAAGATGAAAGATCATGCCACATCAATCGGGGATGAGGCGAAGATTTGGGCAGTCGGTCAAGATCAGGTCGTAACCGAGATGGACGAGGCAGATGTGATTTTGATTGGTCCACAAATGCGTTTCTTGTTGGATAAATTGAAAGCGCAAACATCAACACCGATTGAAGTAATCGATATGATGGCATACGGCACGGCGAATGGAAAAGCTGCATACGAACAAGCGATGAAATTAATGGGGTGAACAACGTGGAACAGGTAGACGAGTTAACCTTGGAGCAAATGGCATTCATGATGATTTTGCACAGTGGCAATGCGAGAAGTACGATTCAGGAAGCGATTCAACTGTATAAAACGAGTTCTTATGAAACGTTCGAAGAAAAGATTGATGAGGCACGTGGACAATTGAAAGAAGCACATCAAACACACTTTTCACAAATCCAAAGAGAAGCGAATGGAGAAAAAACAGACGTCTCTTTATTGCTTCTTCATGCAGAGGACCATTTAATGTCTACGCAAACGATGCTTGATTTGACAGCGGGTTTGGTCGAAATGGTCGAACAAAAGATTGTAAATCCTAATCAAGAAGGGTGAATCATATGCCACAGGACAATAAGATGTTCAACATGATCAGTAAACTGCTCATGCCGATGGCGACCTATTTAAACAACAGTCGCTATTTACAAGTATTGCGAGATGCATTCATGCTCGCTTTCCCAATTACCATGTTTGGGTCAATCATCGTCGTCATTGCAAACCTGCCGTTCCTCGACCGTTTCATGTCCGAGAGTACACTCAGTGTATTTAAAACATCACTTGGGAACGCACCATCTGCAACGATGGGGATTATGTCTATCTTTGTCGTCTTCGGTATCGGGTATTATCTATCGAAAAGTTATCAAGTCGAGGCTGTCTTCGGAGGAGCGATTTCACTCGTGTCTTTCCTTCTCTTAACGCCTTTCTTGATTGAAGTGGACGGTATGTCAGAGGCAGTCGGGAATGTCCTTCCATTGGATCGCCTTGGAGCGAAAGGGATGTTCCTTGCGATGATTACAGGATTCCTGTCCGGTGAGATTTATCGATTTGTCGTTCAAAAGAACTGGACGATTAAGATGCCGGATGGAGTACCGCCAGCTGTTGCGAAATCATTCTCAGCACTTGTTCCTGCATTATTAACCTTGACTGTATTTTTAACATTCAACATCATCGTGACGAACTTATTCAATACGAATCTTCATGACGTCATTTTCAACGTCGTTCAGCAACCGCTTGTGACATTGGGGAATGGTCTCATTCCAACGTTGATCGCAATCTTCTTCGTTCAGCTATTTTGGTTCTTCGGACTCCACGGTCAGGTCATCGTCAACTCGGTGATGGACCCGATTTGGAACACATTATCTGTGGAAAACTTGACGGCTTATACCTCGACTGGAGATGTTCCGAACATTATCAGTAAACAGTTCATTGAAATTTACACGGTAGGGCTTGGTGGTTCCGGATCTACACTTGCTGTCGTCGTGGCCATCTTGTTGTTCTTGAAATCGAAACAGTTGAAACAAATCGGGAAACTATCCCTCGGGCCTGGACTATTCAACGTAAACGAGCCGGTCATCTTCGGACTTCCGATCGTTATGAACCCGCTCATCATGATTCCTTGGATTGTCGCACCGCTCGTGACGGTAACGGTCACATACTTCGCGATGTCGACAGGCTTAGTCCCACCACCAACGGGTGTCGCTGTTCCATGGACCGTCCCAATGATCCTGAGTGGCATGATGGCGACGAATTCGCTTGCCGGAGGTCTTCTTCAAATCGTGAACTTTTTCATTATTTTGGCGATTTGGTTCCCGTTCTTGAAATTTATCGACCGCATGAACTTGAAAAAAGAGTTAGAAGAATCAACAGATAAACAAGAAGCAGTGTAAACAAATAGAGAAAATAGAAATAAGGGAGAGATAAAAGATGACGAACCCGACACAAACACGAATGAAAGAGCAAAAGACCTATCAATTTCCGACAGACTTTTGGTGGGGGACGGCTTCTTCTGCTACACAGATGGAAGGTGCTGCTTTTGAAGGTGGAAAAGGATTGAACATCTGGGATTATTGGTACATGCAAGAGCCGAATCGCTTTTTCAATGGCGTGAGCGCAACAGAGGCCACAAACTTCTATCATTTGTATGAAGAAGATATCGCATTGATGAAAGAACTCGGGCATAACACGTTCCGTTTCTCCATTTCATGGTCACGCCTTTTTCCCCAAGGTGTCGGGGAAGTAAATGAAGAGGCAATCACATTTTATAACAATGTCATCAATTGCTTAATTGATAACGGTATCGAACCGTTCATCAATCTGTATCACTTTGATATGCCGATGGCGCTTCAAGAACAAGGTGGTTGGGAGTCACGGGAAGTCGTGGAGGCATATGTCACCTTTGCGAAGACATGCTTTGAGTTGTTTGGTGACCGCGTCGAGAAGTGGTTCACGCATAATGAACCGATTGTACCGGTAGAGGGTGGATATTTATATGATTTTCATTATCCAAACGTTGTTGATTTCAAGCGAGCTGTCCAAGTAGCGTACCACTCGATCTTATCGAGTGCGAAGGCAATCGAAGCGTATCGTGACATGGGACAATCAGGGCAAATTGGGATCATCTTAAATCTGACACCCTCATATCCGAGAAGTCAGCACCCAGCTGATTTGAGCGCAGCGCGCATTGCTGATGCGATGTTCAATCGCTCGTTCCTCGATCCATCTGTTTTAGGCACGTTCCCTCAAGAATTAGTAGAGGTGTTGAAGTCTGAAGATGCGATGCCACAGATAGAAACAGGCGATCTTGAACTCATTCGAGAACATACAGTAGACCTGCTTGGCATCAACTATTACCAGCCGCGTCGCGTGAAAGCAAAAGCATCACTGCCGAATCCGGACGCACCATTCTTACCGGAAAACTTATTTGATTTTTATGAGATGCCTGGACGTAAAATGAATCCTTATCGTGGATGGGAAATTTACGAAAAAGGAATCTATGATATATTAATCAATCTAAAAGAAAACTATGGTAATATTCCTTGCTTCATTTCAGAGAATGGAATGGGTGTCGAGGGTGAAGAGCGTTATCGTGACGAGAACGGAAGTGTCCAAGACGATTATCGAATTGATTTCATTCGCGAACATCTGAAATGGATGCATCAAGCGATTGAAGAGGGTTCAAACGTGAAAGGCTATCATCTTTGGACGTTCATGGACAATTGGTCATGGAGCAATGCTTATAAAAATCGCTATGGATTTGTAGGCATTGACTTAGATACGCAACAACGTACTGTAAAAAAATCAGGGCACTGGTTTAAACAGTTGATTGACGCTAATGGTTTTACAGAATAATGAAGTAAGCTGACAAAGACTACTCTTTGTCAGCTTTTTTTGATATATTGTACATATATGTCTATACATGAGGTGCTATATGTCTACTAAGAAAAAACCGAAATATGAAACCATTGCTGATGAAATTCGTAAAAGAATTATTGAACACGTTTATCCGCTAGAACATGCATTACCTGATGAAATCCATTTGGCCCAAGAGTTTGGGGTGAGCAGAATGACGATGAAACGTGCGCTTGAGATTCTCGTCATGGAAGGGCTGATTTATCGTAAACGTGGTAAAGGAACATTCATTTTACAGTCGAGCTTCCAAAAAGATCGCATCAACGTGATTAGCAAAGAAACGAGAGGGCTGACTCAAGTAATCGGAGATCGCTCGTTACGAAGTGAAGTCCTGAATTTTGAGGTGAAGTTTCCGTGTCAGGAAGTCGCCAATCATCTCATGATTGAGCTGACAGAACCAGTCTATGAAATACGTCGTGTGCGTTACGTAGACGATGAGCCGTATGTCATCGAATTGACGTACATGGTTGCTAACCTCATTACAGGAATCACGCGTGAAATTTTGGAAAAATCCGTGTACGCGTATATTCAAGAAGATCTGGGTTATACGATTACAAGCTCGCATAAAGTGATTCGAGCAGATAAACCGGATGAGTACGATCAAGCTTACTTGAAGAATGATATCACTGAACCGATTATCGAAGTCGAGCAAGTGGTCTATTTAAGTAACGGGAAACCGTTCGAGTATTCGTTTGCCCGTCATCGATACGATAAATTTGTGTTTTCATCGGTCAATATTGTGAAATAAAAGTCGCCGCGATGGCGACTTTTTCGTAAGGAGGACCCATCGTGGATGTGAAAATTGAACAGGCAGGATACGAGATAAACGAGCCCATCATCCAAGACATCTCGTTTGATGTGCGATCAGGTGAGATTTTAGGGGTGATTGGGTCGAACGGAGCGGGAAAAACGACGACCATTGCCTGTCTGACAGGGACGATTCCATGGATGAAAGGGACAGTCGAGTTGGAACGCTATGCGTACATCCCGGAACAACCGGTCTACTACGATTATTTGACACTATCGGAACATATCGCGCTCGTTCAAGAATTGACAGGCGTAAATTCGACAGAAAAGACAGAGGCGTTGCTGCAGCTTTTCCGACTAGAATATGTGACAGACCACTATCTTTCTTCATTTTCAAAAGGGATGAAACAGAAAGCGATGATTTTATTGGCGCTCATCCAAGAAGCGCATGTATTGATTGTCGATGAACCGTTTATCGGGTTGGATGCGACGACGACGATTCAGCTACTTCGACTGTTAGAGGCGGAGCGCACAAGGGGAGCCGCTGTCTTACTAGTCACACACGTTCTTGATACGGCGGAGCGGTTGTGTGACCGGTTCGTATGGATTGATGACGGACAACTGCTGGCGAGTGGGACGAAAGCAGAGATTCGGGAAGCGCTCGAAACAGAGGGGATGACCTTGTTCGATATGATGGAAGATGTGGCGCTCCGATGATTGCGAAACGACTATTTTGGATGCGTGTTTCCCGTTATATGAAGCAACAGTGGAAGACAGTCCGATTGATTGTCGATTGGACGATTTTTTTATATGGGGTAGTCCCTCTGCTCATATGGGCAGGCTATTCCTACTGGCGTATATGGCAAGGTGATTTTGACTGGATGCGTGATGTACCTTACCTGTTATGGACAATCCTGTTCGGGTGGGTGATGTGGCAAGATCGTATTTTTGTCTGGGTGGAGCGCGCCGACATCATCCTCGTGTCTGACCGGAGCATGATTCGACAGTTGAAATGGTATTCTGTTTCATATCATCTCGTTCAACATGTCATTCAATACGGATTCTATCTTTTATTGATTACGCCGATTCTTCACATGAAGGGAAGAAGTGCTGTCGAGATTCTCGCATTCGGAGCCTCACTTTTCCTGCTTGCCTGGTGTCATGCGTGGATTCAATATCAACTTCGCCTCCGACATGCCCACCTTACGAAGCGATTCTTGATCATACTCCTTGCTTTCGTAGGCGTGTATGCGCTATTGATTGAGTCGGTGTTACTCGGTGTATTGATTGGAAGCGTGATGGTCACCTTTGCATTATACGTCGGGGAAGGCTGGGTGTCGCGACATCCGAGTATCGGTCGCGAGATTGAGATTGGGGAACGTGAACGTGCCTCGTTCGACCGTATGCTACTGACAACCTCAGGTGCCATCGAAAAGACGAGTGAGCGAAAACGTCCCTTGTATCGACCGAGACCGAATCGCTTTGGAACCGTCAGACGGACGATGGCACTCCTTATGTACTTTAGAACGCCGAGTCATCGGAATTTATGGTTTCGACTCATTCCGCTCGGGGTCACGAGCGTGATTCTCCTTCCGAGCTGGTTCAAAGTGTTGGTTCCGATTTATCTATTGTATGTCGCCTATCAGGAGCATACGTCGTTCACGAGGGAGATGGAGCGGCATCCATTCTTCCAATCCATTCAAGAAAGAGGTTCATCATGAACGAACAGCAATATGAGCACCTATTACACATCCAGACGGCTAAACCTCAGCAGGGATTCCCGTCGTCGGCGGAATATCACCGTTATGAACCGACTCCTTACGAAGCGCTCGATTTGCTTCGAGATGCGTATCCGCTAGAGTCCACAGATACCATCGTGGATTTCGGTTCGGGCAAGGGGCGTCTGCCGTTCTATTTGGCGTATACGTTTCGTGTGCGGGCAATTGGTGTCGAGATGGACGGTGGGTTCCACGAAGAGGCGCTTCAAAATTTAGTGAGTTATACGAAGAAACACCGGACCCGAGGAAGTGTTCAATTGGAACAGGGGCTCGCGGAGGAATTTACGATTCCATCGGATGCGAATCGGTTCTACTTCTTTAATCCGTTCTCGGTAAACATCTTTCGACAAGTGGTTGCCAACATCATCGAATCTGTTGAGACATCCCCCCGTCCGGTCGATGTGATCTTGTATTACCCGGCAGATGCGTATCTCCATTATTTGAACGACGAAACGCCTTTTCACTATGTACAGACCGTTCGACTGCCCCTCAAGAATCTTCATGAGCGATTTTTGATTTATCGTTTTGATATGATGGAATCATCTTGGTGATGGAGGAGTGAGCACGATGAAAAAGAAAGACATTTTAGAGGCGTATCGTTGGCGTCAAGCGACGAAAGCATTCGATGCGGATCGTAAAATCAAAGAAGAGGACATGGAGTTCATTTTAGAGACAGGACGTCTTTCCCCGAGTTCGTTCGGGTTTGAGCCGTGGCAGTTTGTCGTGGTCCGTCGGGAAGATTTACTCCAAAAAATTAAAGATCACGCATGGGGAGCGCAAGGTCAGGCTTTGACTGCGAGTCACTTCGTGTTAATTCTCGCAAGAACACCGAAAGCGATGCGTTACGATGCGGACTATATTCGTCATATCGTGACGGGCGTACAAGGTCGCACGGAAGAAGAATACGCACAACGCGTGAAACGGGTACAGGAGTTTCAAGAGAACGATTATCGTCTATTAGACGATGAGCGCGTCTTCCAAGAATGGATCAAGCGTCAGACATATATCCCACTTGGGAACATGATGACGGCGGCCGCACAAATCGAGATTGATTCATGCCCGATTGAAGGGTTTAATCAAGAGGAAATCGATGAGTTGCTCATCTCAGAAGGTGTCATGGAACGAGGCGAATGGTCGCTTTCGGTCATGGTCGCATTTGGGTACCGGGCGCGCGATTTTGCCCCGAAAACACGTCGTGACTTTAACGAAGTCGTCAAATATATCGGATGAAAAAAAGGGTACATCGCCTCGGCGATGTACCCTTTTGAATTATTTCCAGTCTGTGATGCGGTCGACTGGGAAGCGTACTGATGGATA
This sequence comes from Exiguobacterium sp. s34, assembly GCF_018617435.1. NCBI lineage: Bacteria > Bacillati > Bacillota > Bacilli > Caryophanales > Exiguobacterium > Exiguobacterium sp. s34. The sequence continues at coordinate 165,751 of NZ_JACSKE010000004.1, forward strand.
TCCTTCTTCTGCTGCTTTTCCGATTGAGAGAAGCATGACTGGAAGGTAACGTTCTTTGTCGAGGCCGAACGCTTCCGCGATGTTCGCTTTATCGTATCCGCCGATTGGGTTTGTGTCGTAACCATGTGCACGTGCGACGAGCATGAGTTGCATCGCAACGAGACCTGAATCAAGCATGATGCTGTCTTTAATCATTTCTTTCGGTGCGTCTTTGAAGATGCCTTTGATCATGTCGACTTGACGGTCACGGACCTCGGCCGGCATCATCCCGCGTTCTACCGCTGTATCGAAAATCTCTTCTGTGTAGTCTGCCATTTGATAGTCAGCGAAGAGTGCGATGACCGCTGAAGACGTTTCGACTTGGCGTTTGTTGAAGCTTGCGAGTGGAAGGAGTGTTTCTTTTCCTTCTGCGCTATCGATGACGACGAAGCGCCATGGTTGTAGGTTAAGTGATGAAGGTGCTGTCGTCGCCTCTTCAAGAATTTGTGTCATTTCTTCTTTTGAGATTTTGACGTTCTCATCGTATACACGAATCGAACGGCGTCCTTTGACAATCTCCATAAAGTCTTTTTGTGTAGCAGTGTTCATATTGTTGTCTTCCTTTCATGGTCAATTGTATCTTGTAACATCGTCAAAGATGTTAATAACTGTTGTTGATCCTCTACCTTCATGTTGACAAAAAGTCGGTCCGTTAAGCACTCTTTTTGCTCAGTCCAATGTGCAATTTGTTCACGACCATCGTCTGTCAACTCGACATAGATGACACGGTTGTCCTGTTCACAACGTCTACGCGTGATAAGTCCTTGTGTCTCTAGCTGTTTCAGGTGTCGGGTGATAGCCGCATGATCGACATCAACGCGTTGTTGCAATTCACGTTGCCGCAATGGACCGACGTGATACAGGTTGCTTAAAATGTCATAGCGACTTAAGCTGAGCCCGTTCATTTCGGAGTCGAATAATTGCCCCAATTCTTTTTGTACGGTGATGATGTGATAGAGAATTTGATCACGAAGCGAGCAAGAATCTCGCATGCACATCGCCTCCTCAAATCATTGATGACTCAATCATTGATGGGTCACACAATGTATAGTAAACCCATCTTGAGGAGATTTCAAATAAAAAGTTTTAAGAAATGGGTTGTCAAACTGTTATATAATAGTCTATATTGTAATCAACTGATATATAACAATGATTAAGGAGGATGTGAGCGCTTGGAACATTACGAACGGCTAAATACGTACCATGTTCATGAGAAGCTGTTTGAATTCGTGAATACAAACGTACTTGAACCCCATGAAATCAACGATTTTTGGGAAGGTGTTGAATCGCTTCTAGAGCGTTTCATTCCAGTGAATCAGATGCTTCTAGAAAAGCGTGCGACATACGAACGATTGTTACAGGAGTGGTACAGTCAGCAAGACGAAGTCGACCCGATCGAATATGAGACGTTTTTAACGTCAATCGGCTATATCGAACCGGTCGTCGAAGATTTCAACATTGACGTGTCGAATGTTGACCGAGAAATCGCGCATCAAGCCGGTCCGCAACTCGTCGTACCATTAGACAATGCTAGATATGCACTCAACGCCGCCAATGCCAGATGGGGAAGTCTTTACGACGCCCTTTATGGAACAGACATGATTGAAGAGACGGACGGTACGGAAAAAGGGCCGGGATACAATCCCATTCGCGGCAATGAAGTCATTCGATTGGCAAAACAGTTTCTAGATGACACGTTCCCTTTGCCGTCAGGATCGCACGGGGAAGTGACACGTTACTTCGTTCGTGATGATGTCGCCTACGCGGTGATTGGGGAAGATGAGCACGCATTCGCACATGATTCCTTCGTCGGTTATACCGGGGACTTGAACAATTTGAAAACATTGATGCTCCAGCACCATGCCTTACACGTTGAACTGCAATTCGACCGTGAACATCCGGTCGGGAAAGTCGACCCTGCTGGACTGATGGACATCGAGCTCGAATCAGCCCTATCCGCAATCGTGGATTGTGAGGACTCGGTCGCAGCCGTTTGTGCGAAAGACAAAGTTCATCTGTATCGCAATTGGCTTGGCCTCATGGATGGGACGCTTGAAGCATCGTTCGAAAAGAACGGGAAGCGACTCTCACGACATTTGAATGAGGATAAGCGTTTAATCGGAAAAGGTGGAGCGGAAGTCGTCCTCCCGGGACGCGCGCTCTTATTCATTCGGAACGTCGGACACTTGATGACGACAGACTTGATGCTTGATGCAGAAGGTCGCGAGGTACCAGAAGGTATAGTAGACACCATCTTTACTTCACTGATTGCGAGTCGACATCTACATCGCAACCTTAACTCTCGGGAAGGGTCCATCTATATCGTCAAGCCAAAAATGCATGGATCTGAAGAAGTGGCATTCACCAACGACTTATTTGACGCCGTGGAAGATCGATTGAGCCTTCCTCGCCATACGTTAAAAGTCGGCGTGATGGATGAAGAGAGACGAACGTCGCTCAATTTAAAAAACTGTATCGCTCAAGTGAAAGATCGGGTCGTCTTCATCAACACGGGCTTCCTCGACCGGACGGGGGATGAGATTCATTCCTCGATGACACTTGGACCAATGCGTCGAAAAGGAGAGATGAAGACGTCTCCTTGGCTCGCTGCATACGAACAATTGAATGTATCGACTGGTCTCGAGAGCGGATTCCATCACCGTGCACAAATCGGGAAAGGGATGTGGGCGATGCCTGATCGGATGCGGGACATGATGCGTGAAAAGATTGCGCACGTACGGTCCGGGGCGACAACGGCGTGGGTGCCTTCCCCGACGGCAGCGACGCTCCATGCGATGCACTATCATCAACTCGACGCTTTTGCTGTGCAGCGACAATTGATGCAGCAACCTGCTTTGGAAAATGAACGACAACAACTCCTCGATATTCCGCTCGCGACACGCATCTATTCGCAAGACGAAATCAGAGAAGAGCTCGAGAACAACTTGCAAGGATTGCTCGGATACGTCGTTCGCTGGGTCGAACAAGGTGTTGGTTGTTCGAAAGTGCCAGACATTCATCATATTGGGCTAATGGAAGACCGGGCAACACTTCGTATTTCAAGCCAGCACGTGGCCAACTGGTTGCATCATGGCATCTGTTCAGCAGATCAAGTCGAAGTCACACTCTATCGAATGGCACAGGTCGTCGATGAACAAAACGAGGCAGATCCAAATTATCGACCGATGACACCGAACGTCGATCAATCGATCGCTTATCAAGCTGCGCATGAACTCGTGTTTCATGGGTTGAAACAACCGAACGGGTACACAGAACCGATCTTACATCGCCGTCGCCGTGAATTTATGAAACGACAAACTATGGAGTTAAACCTTAAAGGAGGAACCTCATCATGACTACGAAAAAAATGGAAAGCGAACAGTTGATTGAACGTTGGGTCGTCCGCCGCATCGTATCTGGAGAATCGACAGCTTCTTTGGCGAATACAGCATTCGTATACGGGAACGACTTGATGCGTCTCGTCTTGGACCGGGCAGATGGATCACTTCAAATCATGAAGGAACCGATTGATGAAGTCGTCGTCTTCCGCAAACCGGAAGATCGGGACGAAGAGAACGTCTGTCGTTGCTGTGGAATGGAACACTCGACGTTCAAAGCGGCATTGGAGTGCTGTGCTTACCTTGACTAACCCATTTATTTTGCACTATCTGTTATATAACAAATTTAATTTATTGAAATTAATATAATACAGGAGGGTTTATTGATGAAACAACGCGAACAATTGATGGATAGCTGGAAGTCGGAACGATTTGAAGGGGTAGAACGTCCATATTCCGTAGAAGATGTTATGAAATTACGAGGATCGATTGTGATTGAACAGACGCTCGCGACAAAGGGAGCGGAACGCTTATGGCAATTGATGCACGAGCGTGACTACGTGCATGCACTTGGCGCGTTGACAGGAAACCAAGCCATTCAGCAAGTGAAGGCAGGACTTGAAGCGATTTACTTGAGCGGCTGGCAAGTAGCGGCGGATGCGAATCTATCGGGTCATATGTATCCAGACCAAAGTCTATATCCGGCCAACTCGGTTCCGAGTGTCGTCAAACGAATCAATCAGGCACTCCAACGTGCCGATCAAATTCAAACGGCGGAAGGAAAGGGCGACACACATTGGTTCGCACCGATTGTCGCGGATATGGAAGCAGGATTCGGTGGGGTGCTCAACGTGTTCGAATTGACGAAGGCGATGATCGAAGCAGGGGCTGCCGGCGTTCACCTCGAAGACCAGCTCTCGTCTGAGAAGAAATGTGGTCACCTTGGTGGGAAGGTGTTACTCCCAACTCAGACGGCTGTGAAAAACTTGATCTCGGCTCGACTCGCGGCAGACGTCATGGGTGTCCCGACCGTCATTGTAGCGCGGACAGATGCGCACGCGGCGAACTTGATCACGAGCGACATCGATCCAATCGATCACCCGTTCATCATTGGGGAGCGTACACCGGAAGGATTCTATCGTACGGAAGCCGGCATCGAACAAGCGATCGCTCGTGGACTCGCTTATGCACCATATGCAGACCTCGTCTGGTGTGAGACGTCTGAACCAGACTTAGCGGAGGCTCGTCAATTTGCCGAAGCGATTCATGCGAAGTATCCAGGAAAACTCCTCGCGTACAACTGTTCACCGTCGTTCAACTGGAAGAAGAAGTTGTCAGACGAAGAGATTGCGACGTTCCAACAAGAGATCGGTGCGATGGGATACAAGTTCCAGTTCGTCACACTCGCTGGATTCCACGCGCTCAACTTCGGGATGTTCGAACTTGCACGCGGGTACAAAGATCGCGGGATGGCGGCTTATTCAGAGTTACAACAAGCAGAATTTGCGGCTGAAGTTCATGGTTACACGGCGACACGTCACCAACGTGAAGTCGGAACAGGTTATTTCGATGAAGTGTCGCTTGTGATTTCAGGAGGACAGTCCTCTACGACAGCATTAGCTGGATCGACAGAGGCGGAGCAGTTCACAAATTGATCATATCTTGGAGACGCCAATTTATTGGTGTCTCTTTATTTATGTGAAAGTGTGTGAGAAGGGTTGGTAAAAATGTGAAAAAAAGATGAATTGAAGTTCATTTTCACTTCTTCAATTCGACGAATAGTTGTCACAATTGAAAAGAATAAACCGTTTCCATTCCTTGTATACTCAATCTGTTCACAAGTTGGACACAATGACAAAGGGGGAAGCGGCATGCAGGGGGAACGATTGAACAAACGCAACGCTTGGTATCAAGCGGTGTGGCGTTGGCACTTTTATGCAGGACTTATATTTGCACCGATTTTTATTATCCTGGCTGTGACGGGCAGCATTTATTTATTTGAACCGCAATTAACGAAAATACAATACAGAGACATGATGACGGCATCATTTGCCGAAGAACAACCGATTGAAGTCCAAAAGGAGTCATTCCTGGCAGAACATCCGGAGGCGATGATCACATCGATCCGTTTGCCAGGTGAAGGAGAATCGACTCGAATCGGTTGGATGAACAATGACGAGATGATGTATACATATATTCATCCAGAAACTGCAGAAGTTTTAGGAACGCGAACTGCTGAAAGTAGCATGGATCTATTAGTTTTGATTCATGGCACACTATTAGGTGGTCAAATCGGGAACTGGGTCGTCGAACTCGCGGCGTCCTGGGCGATCATTCTTCTTATTACGGGGACATTCTTATTCTGGCCACGTGGGAAAAACCCGATTCGGATGCTTATGCCGAAGCTCGGGAAAGGGCGGCAGTGGTGGAAGCAAATGCACGGTAGCGTCGCTTTATGGTCATCGTTAGGACTTGTCATCATCATCAGTTCAGGATTGGCCTGGTCATCCGTGTCGGGTGCGATGTTGCAATGGGTTTCCTCATCGACAAACACCGGAACACCGATGTACGCGTATGCGTTCGGTGCTAAACCTGAATCAACCGTGACCACGAAAGATGTGGCAGAAGACGTGCCTTGGGCGACACAAGCAGACCTCGTCCCAGCGTCTTCACCGAGTTCGCTATTGCCAATTGACTTGAATCAGGTCGTGAACAATACGTCGATTGATCGACCGTACACGATTTCGCTTCCTGAAGGCGAAACAGGCGTCTACACTGTTACATCGGCAGCAGGACATCCGTTTAAAGAAGCGACGGTGAACTTAGATCAATATAGTGGTGAAACACTCAGCTCTGTGACGTATGCGGATTATGGGATTCTCGGAAAATTGATTACGGTCGGAATCTCATTCCATGAAGGTCGCCTATTCGGCTTACTCAATCAATTGGTCGGGGTCGCGCTTTGTCTAGGTCTCATTTTCGTGGTCATCAGCTCATTCGTGATGTGGCGAAAACGGAAAGTCGGATCCATCGAACAGATGAAGCGATTCGAGGATGAACGCATCAAGCGTATCGTAGGAGTCCTCATTTTACTTCTCGGCGTCACATTACCGCTCGCAGGAATCAGTATCCTCGTCGTGCTTCTTTTCGATTGGTTCATCGGTCGACGGAAATTGAATGCGGAGGTGGCAGCATGAAACGATTCATCCGAGTCATTCCTGTCATCCTGGCGACGATTTGGTTAGGAGCGTGTCAGCTTCAACCAGTAGAACGCACAATTGATCCAATCGGCATTCAATTGATCGTACCTGAACGTGTAGAAGTTGGGTCGACGACGCTTGCGATGAAAGTATCGAATGACGAACGTGTGACGGAAAGTCATATTCAAGTCACACCTTACGATACAGAAGAGACACGTACGTACGAAGTGACCGAAAAAGATGGATATCTCGTGACGAGCGTGAAGCTCGATCAAGGCATATATCAAGTGAACGGCATGGTGCATGAAGGCCAGAAAGTGTATACACCGACCGCATGGATGATTGTCGGTGATGTACCGCAAGACCAGATTGACAAGCTGGAGCAACCTACAGCTCACTCCCATGGTCATGGTGGGGGACATCAGCATTAAAAAAGTAACCGCTGCTCGCGCAGCGGTTACTTTTGTTTAAGACGTATCCCGATCTCTCCGATGAGAACGACAATGCCCATAAATCCGGCACCGAGGATGGCCATCTGATTCTGATTGGCGACCCCGGTCCCGTCTTCGAATTGATAAATATCGCGAGTGAACAATCGAATCGGCTCACCCGATGTGAGTGCCTGTTCATAACCGAGCCAAATCAAAATCGAGAATGTGGCAATTGAAACCAAAAGTCCGACGAATGCAGTAGTACTGACACGGATTAAGGTTCTAGTCATAGCGGTTCCTCTTTTCCTGTTTGTATACGATACGTCACAAGCTGAGGAAAAGATTCACGAGGCAATCATTTCGGAATGGTCAACACTTGCCCGACACTGATGAGATTGACGTTCGTGATGTTATTAGCGGCTGCAATTTTTGCGACGGTCGTATTGTACATTGTCGCGATCTTGTAGAGTGTGTCGCCCGACTTCACGGTATATTTCACGGTCGTTGTAGGTGGTGGTGTGACGGTCGTTCCAGGAATGATGAGCACCTGTCCGACACTGATGAGGTTGATGTTCGTGATGTTATTGGCGGCTGCGATCTTCGCGACGGTCGTATTGTACATTGTCGCGATCTTGTAGAGTGTGTCGCCCGACTTCACCGTATATTTCACGGTCGTTGTAGGTGGTGGTGTGACGGTTGTTCCTGGGATGATGAGCACTTGTCCAACATAGATCAAGCTGTAGTTCGTGATATTGTTTGCGGCAGCAAGAGCCGATACGGTGACACCGTATGTCCGTGCAATACTGTACAACGTGTCACCGGATTTCACGGTATACGTTTTGTTCGTTGACGTGTTTTGATAGGCGAGTAATTGCGAAACCGTGACAAATTTGTACCCTTTTGCTTTGAGTTGCGAAATCATCGTTGGTAATGCGAGTGGGGTGCCCGGTGCCCCCGCACCTGTGTGCATCAAAACGATGGAACCCGGTTTAATATTGGTTTGTACTTTCGTATTGATTTGACTCGCGGTCAATCCTTTCCAGTCAATTGTGTCGATGTTCCATTGAATCGTGTATCCATATCCGGCGGCGCCGACGCCGTTCAATACGGCACTATTGACGGCTCCGAACGGTGCTCTGAAAAGTGGTTTCGTCGTTTTGCCAGTCAACGATTTAATCAAAGCTTCCGTGCGGTCGAGTTCGGATTTCATTTGAGTGGCAGTCAGTTTGGTGAAATCAGGATGCGTATACGAGTGATTACCGAGCTGATGTCCTTTTGCAGCGATGTTTTTAATGTATTGGGGATGATTGTTCGCACCCGATCCGGTTAAAAAGAAGGTCGCTTTCACGTTGTTTTTTGCCAAAATGTCTAAAATCTTGTTCGTGTTCGCACCGTCTGCCCCGTCATCAAATGTCAACGCGACAACCTTGCTCGTCGTGTTCACACTCGTGATAAATTTTGAAGCGGCGGCACTGACGGAAATCGATTGTGTGATCACCATCGCCAATAAGATGAAAAATGCCATCGCCCCACGAATGACCCTACGTTTCACCTGAATTCGCCTCCATTCATGATGTCATCCTCTTGATGTTAAGACTTTCCAAATGCACACCTTATATAGTTTTTATATACCCCTTTTTAGAAATGATGGACTAAAATTCGGAAATGCACACGATAAATTTTCAATTAATCATATGTGTGAAATTTGTGAGAACGTATCGTGGGATATATCACAGAATGCTCACACTCTTTCTGGAAAGGGATGGTATCATGAAGAATGTGTGAAAGATGTAAGCGATTTATAAGGAGGACTTATGATGAAAAAGATGATGACACGGTTTGGGGTCGTGTTTGGACTCATCGGCCTGTTCGTACTCGGTGCGTGCGGCACGGAAAAAGAAGCGGAAAGCGCAGCTGTTCCACAATCGATGGAACCTGTTGAAGCAGAGTTGACGGTGGCGGCGACGGCAGAAAAAGAAGAAACAGTACCTTTATCTGTAAAAGTCACGCAAGACGGTCAGCCTGTAGACGATGCGGATGAGATTAAATTCGAAGTGTGGAAGAACGGTGCGAAAGAAGAGAGCGACATGATTAAGGCGACGCTCACGAAAGATGGCGTCTATGAAGCGGAGACGACGTTCGCTGAAGAAGCAGTCTACACGGTCCAAGTTCACGTGACGGCTCGTTCGATGCACACGATGCCGACGACGAACGTGACAGTCGGACATCCAGAAACGGCTGCCGAAGCGGAAGAGGATAGTGACCATCATCACCACGCTGGAGCGGATATCACGCTTGACCCAAAAGAGGCGACAGCAGGTGAAGAACAACCGTTCATGGTGCACGTTATGATTGAAGAGGAGATGCTCGCGGGAGCAGACGTACAACTCGAAATCTTCCAAGACGGGGCAGAAAAGCATGAGTGGGTGAAGTTGGAAGAGGCAGAGGCAGGAATGTATAAAGGATCGTACACCTTTACTGAATCTGGCGCATACAACGTTCAAGTCCATGTCACGAAAGGTCATGACATTCATGAACACGTGATGGAGACGGTAGACGTTAAATAAAAAAATCGGCTCGCGTTTGAGCCGATTTTTTTATTATGCGTTTTGGTAAAGTGATTCAACTTGTTGTTGAAGCGCTTCGTTCTCCAAGTACTCATCGTACGTTGCTTCTTTATCCACGATGCCGTTCGGTGTCACTTCGATGATGCGTGTCGCAATCGTCGAGATGAGCTGATGGTCATGTGAGCTGAAGAGAAGCACGCCTTTGAACGACTCGAGACCGTTGTTAAGTGCAGTGATTGATTCAAGATCCAAGTGGTTCGTCGGATCGTCGAGGACGAGCACGTTCGAGTTCGAGAGCATCATCTTCGAGAGCATACAGCGTACTTTTTCTCCCCCTGAGAGGACAGACGCTTTCTTCATGACTTCTTCACCTGAGAAGAGCATGCGACCAAGGAATCCGCGAAGGAACGTATCTGACTCATCAGCTGGTGAGAACTGACGCAACCAGTCCAAAATACTCTTTTCCGAGCCTTCGAAGTATTCCGAGTTGTCTTTCGGGAAGTACGACTGAGTCGTCGTTACGCCCCATTTGACCGAACCTGTATCTGGTTCCATCTCACCCATAAGAATTTTGAAGAGCGTCGTGATGGCAACGTCCGAACGACCGACGAATGCGACTTTGTCCGTCTTGTTGAGTGAGAACGTGACATTGTCGAGTACTTTTACGCCATCAATCGTCTTCGATACGTTGTCGACATAGAGAACATCGTTCCCGATCTCGCGCTCCATCGTGAATCCGACGAACGGATAACGACGTGACGACGGACGAATGTCATCGAGTGTGATCTTATCGAGCAACTTCTTACGCGACGTCGCTTGACGCGCCTTTGAGGCGTTCGAACTGAAGCGTGCGATGAAGTTTTGGAGTTCTTTGATCTTCTCTTCCTTCTTCTTGTTCTGGTCTGAAGCCATACGTGAAGCAAGTTGGCTTGACTCATACCAGAAGTCGTAGTTCCCGACGTACAATTGGATTTTTCCAAAGTCGAGGTCTGCCATATGTGTACAGACTTTGTTCAAGAAGTGACGGTCGTGGGAAACGACGATGACTGTGTTTTCAAAGTTGATCAAAAACTCTTCCAACCATTGAATTGCTTTTAGGTCAAGTCCGTTGGTCGGCTCGTCCAAAAGCAAGATGTCTGGTTTACCGAAGAGTGCTTGGGCAAGAAGGACTTTGACTTTCTCGCCACCTGTGAGTTCGCTCATTTGTTTCTGGTGAAGCGCTTCTGTGATTCCGAGACCTTGAAGAACCATCGACGCCTCTGACTCTGCTTCCCAGCCGTTCAACTCGGCGAATTCGCCTTCGAGTTCAGCTGCACGCATGCCGTCTTCGTCTGAGAAATCTTCTTTCATATAAATCGCGTCTTTTTCTTTCATGACGCTATAAAGACGCTCGTGACCCATGATGACGGTCTCGAGAACAGCACTGTCCTCATACGCATAGTGGTCCTGTTTGAGGACGGCGAGACGCTCACCCGGTGTGATGCTGACATCACCCGTCGTCGTATCTTGCTCACCTGATAAAATCTTTAAGAATGTCGATTTACCGGCACCGTTTGCACCGATTAATCCGTAACAGTTGCCTGGTGTGAACTTGATGTTCACGTCTTCGAACAACTTGCGACCGCCAAATTGTAGGCTGACGTTATTTACTGTAATCATGTATGGTATCCCTCGTTTTTCTGATTAGTTTACGACGTGTATTGTATCACGTTTTTAAAAATCGCGCAGTGTCACGTCATGATTCACAAACGTTAAAGATCAACTTGTGCATCATGATAGAGGATTCTACACCGTAAGATGGAAATATTATGTAGAACGAAATGAACGTAAATAAAATGGGGGATACTATGAAACAAATTAAACTTTGGTTGATCATCCTATTCGTTGTGGTCAGTTCAAGTATCGTGAATTCGCTATTGAAGAGTGAACTTCAAGCGTTTGAGGTGGGGAAGTTTGAGTTTGGGAAATATGATGATTTTGACGAGGCGTTGGCTAAGGGTCTCACTTATGACATGAATAAATTGATTTATACAACCCGTCACGATGGGGTGACCATCGTCATGTACACGACGATTCCAGATCCAGCAGAGTTCCAAGATGTCATAGAGTTTCAAGATAATAGTGAGTTTCAAAATAAGATGGAGGCACTAGTCGTCCAGTTCTTTGAGGGGAATAACGAGGAAGGGTGGGAGCTTCTTGGACCAAGAGGGTGGACGCACTATGAAAACGACAATTTCACCTCATATAGCACATTTTTACGAGAATACGATGAAGCCGGAAACGTCGAACATTCTTTCAATGTGGGATTTGGAGAAGTGAACAATCCAGAAATCGATACGATTGAAATAAAATCTCATCACGACAATACGTTTACCGAGGCAACGATGATTCAAAAAGGCCCGTACCGATATTATTTTCAAATTGGAGAAGACGCGGTTGTACGAGGAATTTCTGTGAAAGGTGAGATTGTCGATTAACAAGGTAGCTGATACTTCGATGCACAGAAAAAGCCATCATCACGATGGCTTTAGTCGACTCGTACAACAGTCGTATTCAATTCAAACGCCACATTTCCTGCGAGTGCGCGTGAAATCATACATTGATCTTTCGCTTTTTTCGCAATGCGCTCGACTAGCGTGATTTCTCGATCCGTCATCTCTGCAGGTACTTGAATCGTTGTCTCATAGCGAATCGTCTCATAGGTGAAGATACCGTTCGTCACATCGACGATGCCTTCCGCATCAATCGTGATGCCACGGTGAGTCAAGTCACTTCGTCCGAGTACGGCTGCGAGTGTGATGATATAACACGTGGCCGCGGCTCCGAGTAACATCTCATCCGGATTCGTACCGACTCCGGGACCGTCCATTTCGGGTGGGATTGAAATCTGTGTCTTTAACCGCTCGGCCTCGAGGGTACCGACGTCATTTCGTCCGCCATCCCAGCCGAGGTTCATGCTAAATGTATGTTTCATCAAAAATCGCCTCCAATGTCTCTAGTGTAAAAGAGAACGATTGGAGGCGCATTTGTTATGCTTGTGCACGCTTCGCGAATGTGCGAAGTGTTTCGATGATGACGGTTGTTGCTTTTTCCATATTGTTCACAGAGATATATTCGAACTTCCCGTGATAGTTTTCGCCACCCGTGAAAATGTTTGGTGTCGGAAGACCCATGTAAGAAAGTTGCGATCCGTCTGTTCCACCACGAATCGGTTCAATCTTCGGTTCGATGCCAAGGCCGCGCATGACGTCAGCGACGGTATCGACGATGTGTTTCACGGGTTCGATTTTCTCGGCCATGTTGTAATACTGATCTTCCATCTTGAGCTCGATCCGCTCTTCCCCGTATTTTTGTTTCCATTCGAGGACAAGTTTCTCCATCAATGCTTTACGTGCTTCGAACTTCTGTTTGTCGTGATCGCGAATGATGTATTGAAGTGTCGTCTTCTCCACATCCCCATTGAAGCCGTTCAAATGGAAGAATCCTTCGTAGTTGCTCGTACGCTCTGGTGCCTCATCAGCCGGTAAACGGTTTTGGAAAGCCATCGCGAGCTTCATCGAGTTCACCATCTTGTTTTTCGCGCTACCTGGGTGTACGTTCGTTCCGTGGAAGGTGACGGTCGCACCCGCTGCGTTGAAGCTTTCATACTGCAACTCGCCGAGCGGTCCCCCATCCATCGTGTAAGCGAAGTCCGCATTAAAACGGGCGACATCGAATTTATGTGGTCCACGCCCGATTTCTTCATCTGGTGTGAAGGCAATGCGAACCGTCCCGTGTGGAATCTCAGAATGAGCCAATAAGTATTCGACAGCTGTGACGATTTCAGCGATCCCTGCTTTATCATCCGCACCGAGGAGTGTCGTGCCGTCGGTTGTCATGAGCGTATGCCCGATATACCCATCAAGTTCCGGGAAGTCTTTTGGTGATAAGACGACATTCAATGACTCGTTCAAGACAATGTCGCCACCTTCATAATGCTCAACGAGTTGAGGTGACACGTTCGTTCCTGTGAAGTCGGTCGCTGTATCCACGTGAGCAAGGAATCCGATTGTCGGGACGTCATAATCGACGTTACTTGGAAGTGTGGCGAATAGATAGCCGTATTCATCCGTCTCGACATCTGTCAGTCCGAGTTCTTTTAATTCTTTCTCCAAATGACGAATCAAATCCCATTGTTTAGCCGTCGATGGTGTTGTCGTACTCGTGAAGTCAGACTGTGTATCGATCTTCGCGTAAGTCATTAAGCGTTCAATTAATTTTTCTTGCATGGATTGCCCTCCTCTAAAAGTTTCATCTTCATTAGTTTATCACGAGCGCTCGAAGTCGAAACAAAAAAGTCACACCCATCGATGAAGTGGGCGTGACCTGTTCAAAAGAGAAACGGATATAGAATGGGTAAGATGAACGATGTGAAGATGGCGGTCAATCCCATCGCAGCACCACCTGTTGCACCAGACAGCGGATGTTCAGTCGCTGCTTGAGCAGTTCCAATCCCGTGACTGATGGTGCCGAGCGTAAGTCCACGCGTGAACGGGTCGTCCATACGGATCCACGTCAACAAGACCGGTCCGAGCATCGCACCTAAAATACCGCAGGCGACGGCAATTGAGGCGGCAAGTGTCGCATCCCCCTCTAGTTGTCGTGCCAACTCGAGGGCGATTGGGGATGTGGCCGACTTGACCGATAGCGCAATCAACACGTTTTCGGTAAACGAAAACAACTTCCCGAAGAGCACAGCGACAAAAATCGTGGAGAGAGTCCCGATAACAATCGCACTTAATGCTCGCTTTGCCCGAGCGAGTAACACAGGTAGGTTGCGATAGAGTGGCAATCCGAGGGCGACCGTCGCTGGACCGAGTAAGATCGTGATGAGATCGGTAGCCGGTTTATACGTATCATAGGACTGTCCCGTCACGAGTAACAAGAGAATCAAAATGGCTGTACTTAAGAAGACGACATTGGTGAACGGGGATGCCCATTTTTTAGAGAGTTGCCGACTAAGCGTATACACAAGAATCGTCAACCCAATCCAAACGTATGTCATGATGCCTCACCTTCTTTCCCGGAAACGAGCGCCGTCACAATCATTCCGACCGCCATGCTGGCGAGTAACGTGAGGAGAAGCGGGATGCCGGCGGCTTTTAACAACGTACCGTACGCCATGAGACCGACGGCAATCGGGATAAAGAAGAAGGCGAGATGCTTCGTCAAATATCCAGCGCTGTCTTCAATCCACTCCACGCGAATGACTTTTGTCAGTAAGAGGACGAGCAAGAGCACCATGCCGATGACACTGCCCGGTACTTTCCAGGAGAACGTTTCAACGATCCAGTTGCCGAGCGTGCTCAACCCAAACAAGAGTGAGAGTCCGATGATCCATTTAAATAATTTCATTTATATGACTTCCTTTCGCGTCATTCAAAACGTATGAATCTTCTCAAATTCATCGTTATTGGTCAAGAAAAGGGTATAACAAAAAAGATAAGGGGTACATACGTTCGAGATGTTATACTACATCTATCATAAACAAGCGGGGTGTCGAGATGGAACTAAAAACGATTGAGCAATTTATCCAAGAGCAAGGGTTACAAAACGGGGAAGACATTTTGCGTGCGTTCACGAAGCGGGTCAATTTGACGCTTGTACCACGAACTATACGAGAAGAAGTTGAAATCGGTCATTCAAAATTCGGTGGGTATCCTGACTTGCCACATGCTGACTTGCACCCTGGGGAGAATATGACGTTTTTAGCTCAGTTCCGTTTAAATGATTTATCTGACTTTGAATCCGTGGATGCACTCCCGAAAGAAGGTCTATTGTCTTTCTTCTATGACTTAGAAGAACAACCTTGGGGAGATGCGGACGAACGTCATCTTTGGCATGTCTTGTATACGGAAGAAACGCCACTTGAGCGAGTAAGGGTTGGAGAAGCATTGAATGAACGTGCCGTTTCTTTTAAAGAGAGTTATGCGGAGAATGGGTATGATTTGTACGATTTGCTCGGTGACGACATGTACGAAACGCTCGTCGAACAATTCGATCAAGAAGAACTCCACGCAATCGGTGGACATCCGAATGAAGTGCAGAATGACGTGTTTGAAGAAGCGCAAGAAACATATGGGGAACGATTCGATGATCCATTCCTGTTGTTTCAAATGGACACATCTGAAGAGTTAGATGTCATGTTCGGGGATGCGGGTATTCTCTATTTTCTTATCCCAGAAGATGCCCTCCGTGCCAAACGATTTGAAGAAACCGAAATCATCATGCAGTGTTATTGAACGAAAAAAGAGAGTCGACTTATTAAAGTCAACTCTCTTTTGTTTACGCTTGTTTTTTCTTACGGAATCGTGCGAAGAACTCATAGACGATCGGTACGATAAGCAGCGTGAGGAGCGTCGAACTTGTGAGTCCGCCGATCACGGTGACACCGAGACCTTTCGAGATGAGCGCGCCACCCTCGAGACCGAGTGCGAGCGGTGCGAGTGCACCGATTGTCGCGAGTGCGGTCATCAAGATTGGGCGAAGGCGTGTGCCTGCTGCTTCAAGTAACGCTTCACGTGTTGATAAACCGGCTTCTTCTTTATGAATGACGCGGTCGATCAAGACGATGGCGTTTGTGACGACAATCCCAATCAACATGAGTGCTCCGATCAAGGCAGATACCGAAATCGTTTCACCTGTGATGAGAAGGGCCACAAGTCCCCCGATGATCGCATACGGAAGTGAGAACAACACGACGAATGGCGTGACGGCACCGCCGAATGTGATGACGAGAACCAAGTATACGATGGCGATCGCAGCGAGCATCGCAAGACCGAGCTGCGTGAACGATTCTTGAATCTGTTCCGTTACCCCGCCGACATCATACGATACGCCAGATGGAAGCTCGATCTCTGATACGCGTTCTTCGATCGCAGCAGACGCTTCCGTCGCTTTATCCGTGCTGAGTTCGACACTCACTTGTGCGAGCAGTTTTCCGTCTCGCTCGACGAGTGTGTCCGGTGTCGTGCCTTCTTCGATTTCAATGAAGTCTGAGATCGGGCGTGGACCGAACGGTGTCGTGATTTCTTGTGCTTGTAAATCATCCACACTGTCATACGTCACTTGTTCGTTCGGGATAATGACGTCTAACTGTTTGTCATCCACCGTCACGCTCGCAAGTGGGCTTTCTGGTGCCTGGAATTGACTGATGACTTGTGCGATTTGACCTGCTGACACACCAGCTTCCGCTGCGGCCTGTTGGTCGACGTTGAACGTATATTGTACATATGACTCACGTAAGTCAGAAGTTGCCTGACGCACGTAGTCTGTCTCTTCTTCAATCGTTTCGATGAAGGTCGGCACAATCGCTTCTAAATCTTCAAGTGTATTGGCATAGACGTTATACGTGACACCGCTCGTCGCGCCGCCACCTGAGAAGTCTTGTTCTTTCCACTCACCGTTTGAAGCGAGTTCATTTAACTTCTCGATATCGGCCAACTTCACATCCGCGAAGTCTTCCGTATCCGGGTCATATTGAACGATGAAGATTCCTTGTTTATTGTTTCCTGGGTTCAGCGGATTCTCGCCACCGACTGTAAATTGAACGTCTGTTGCGTTCGGTTGTTCTTCCATGAAATATTCTTCGGCCACTTCTGCTGCGGCAATCGAATCTTCAAGCGTTTGACCAGGTTCTGGGTCGAATGTGACGAACAGCGTCTTCTCCGAATCCTGATTCAAGAAGTTGACCCCGATTGCTGGGACTAACGCGAAGCTACCGATCAATAGGGCGGTAGCGAGACCGAAAACGATGAGTTTATGATTGAGTGACCAGTTCAAGACGCCACGATACCATTCTGCGAGCTTACCTGGACCTTCTTCCGGCTTCAACTTATCGCGGTTCTTAAAGAACGAGTCGGCCATCATCGGTACGACCGTAATCGCCACGAGTAACGAAGCGAGAAGGGCGAAGACAACAGTCAATGCGAACGGCAAGAACAACTCACCAACGAATCCTGTGACAAAACCGAGCGGTAAGAATACCGCGATTGTGACAATCGTAGACGAGGCGATTGGGATGAACACTTCTTTTGTCGCCGCGATGATTAGTTCTTTTCCACGAAGTGGTTCGTTCGCCCGTGTGAGTCGGCGGTAAATGTTCTCGATGACGACGATGGAGTCATCGACGACACGTCCAATCGCAACGGTCATCGCACCGAGTGTCATAATGTTCAACGTGATGTCCAATTGTTTCAACACGATGAGTGCCATGAGAAGCGACAACGGGATCGAGATGACAGCGATGATTGTCGATCGGAAGTTACGCAAGAACACTAAGATGATCAGGATGGCGAATAGACCACCGAGCAATGCTTTCGATAACATCGTCTCGACCGACTCTTCAATCGGTTGTCCTTGGTCAAGTGTGATCGATACATTCGCCGTATCGTATTCTGCCTCGAAGTCATTCAATACTTCTTTGACGGCATTGACGACATCTACCGTGTTCGCATCTTGCGTCTTCGTCACTTGTACGCCGATTGAGCGTTCGCCGTTCGAGCGGGAAATCGATTCTTCGATTCCTTTGTCTTCGATGGTAGCAAGCTCACTCAACGCGACAGTCGGAACTGTCGTTGGGACGTTCGGCGGCAATGCCGATGGTGTTTCCGTCGGGACCTCTGTCGGTACGTCTGGTGTTTGACCAGGTGGCAATTCCGTCGGAGCAGACGGTGTCGCCGGTGCTGATTGTGCTGGTGAGTAAGGGATTTGGATATCGCGGAACGCTTCGAGTGTCTCCGACTTTCCGTCGATGACGACGGCTTGCTCCGTGTCACCCAACTCATACAAACCAAGGGCGATTCGCGCATCGTTCGCTTGAATCAATTGTTTGACCGTGTCTTCTGTCAAATTGTATTCAGCGAGCGCTTCTTGGTCGAATTGAAGTTCGACGCGGCGAATCTCTTGTCCGGCAATTTGGACCGTTTGTGCACCTTCCACACCTTCAAGCGCAGGTTGGACTTCTTCTTCGACGAGCTTCGTCAATTCTGCCAAATCAAGACTCTCATCCGAGATGGCAGCCCCGATTACCGGGAAAGCGTCGAAACTGAGACGTGACACTTGAGGTTCTTGTGCCGACTCCGGTAGCTCGACGTTACTTAACGCGTCTTTGACTTGTTGTTCCGCTTCATCCATATCAGTGCTGAAATCGTAATCGATTTGGATGTTCGAAGCGTTTTGGAACGATGAAGAACGGACTTGTTCCACACCGTTCAGACTTTGTAGGCGTTCTTCGAGGACGCTACTGACTTCTTCGAGCACTTGCTCAGGGGATGCACCTGGATAAATAGTTGTGACCGAGACGGTCGGTGTTGTAATGTCCGGTAACGTCTCGAGCTTCATCGTCAGACCTGCGAAAAGACCTGCGGCCGTTAAGATGATTGTCATCAACCAAACCGCAAACTTATTGTTAACGGAGAAGGATGTGATTTTCTGCATGGGTTTTTAATCTCCTCATATATATTGTTTTTTTATGATTGACGATCGATATCGTGCGCCCGCTCAATCAATCGGGCAATAATTGCTTGTTTGAGCTCGGCAGGGGGAACACCGACACCAAAATGTTCTGACATCATCATGCCTTCGAGCGCATAACGAATGATCATCGTTTCAACCGGGTCGGCTGTTTTTTGGAACTGGGCGAAGAACGTATCTAAATCTTGCTTCCATCGATCCGCATACTCTTGGTCGACGGCGAACAGCGTGAGAAATGCGATCATTTTCTCGACATCGATGTGAATGGCGGAACGTTCGGGATGCAGGTTCGTCTCGTCGAACAGACGAACGAACGCTTCGACTGGACCGTGACCTTCTTGTTGCAGTGAGGCATACAGTTCATTCTGCTCTTGTTGCAACCGCTCAACGATTGCGGTCATTAGCGCTTCTTTTGAAGCATAGTGATAGAGAAGTCCACCTTTGGAAACACCGGCTGTTTTGGCTACTTCGTCTAACGTAAGTTGATGCACACCTTGATTCATGATGATGTCCGTTGCCGCATCGAGTAGCTTTTGTTTTGTGACGTTCGATCGGTTTGTCATATTTCCACCCCTTTCTGTACCGACCAGACGGTTTGTTTGATTTCACTATATCGTCCGCATTCTTTTGAAGTCAAGAAATGATAACCTCGAAACTGTCACAAATCGTACATTCAATGTGATAGCGATTGCAGAAAAACCTTGACGTGAGAATGATTATCAGTGATGATAGGTACTGAGAGTAATTATCATTACCATAGAGAGAAATCATTGAACGTGGGGGAATGACAGATGAACAAAAAATATGCAGCTTTAGGAATTTCAGCAGCACTAACGACATCGCTCCTTGCCGCTTGTGCAAGCACAGATGAGACAACTTCAAATGAAGGCTCAGACGATTCGAACGTCGTCAATGTTTACTCGAGTCGCCACTACGATGTCGATCAACAATTATATAAGCAGTTTGAAGAAGAGACAGGCATCAAGGTAAACGTCGTGGAAGGTAAGAGTGACGAACTCCTCGAGCGTTTAAACACGGAAGGCGAGAGCACAGAAGCTGACCTCTTCATTACGGCAGATGCCGGTAACTTGTATCAAGCGAAAGAAGCAGGACATCTCCAAGCGGTCGATAGCGATGAGCTTGAGTCAAACATTCCTGCCAAATATCGTGACACGGACAACGAATGGTTCGGTTTGACGAAACGTGCACGTGTCATCGTGTACTCGAAAGATCGCGTGAAACCAGAAGAGTTGTCGACGTATGAAGCGTTGACAGAAGAACAGTGGAACGGCAAAGTACTCGTCCGTCCGTCTGAAAACATGTACAACATCTCACTCCTCGCATCATTCATCGAAGTGAACGGTGTCGATGAAGCGAAAGAGTGGGCGAAAGGCTTAGTGAACAACATGGCACGTGACCCACAAGGGAACGACCGTGACCAAGCGAAAGCAGTCGTCGCCGGTGAAGGGGATGTCGCCATCATGAACACGTACTACATGGGTCTCATGTTGAATTCTGAGGACGAAGAAGAGAAGAAAGTCGCTGAAGAGCTCGGTGTCTTCTTCCCGAACCAAGATACAACGGGCACACACGTGAACATTTCTGGTATCGCGATGACAAAAGCATCGAAAAACACAGAAAACGCTCAGAAGTTGATGGAGTTCATGTCAGAACCGTCAGCTCAAGAGAAATTTGCGAGTGTGAACTACGAATACCCAGTCAACGAATCGGTTGAACCGAACGAGCTTCTTCAATCATGGGGCGAGTTCAAAGAGCAAGACATCAACCTCTCCGTACTTGGTGAAAACCAACAAGAAGCAATCCGTATCTTTAACGAAGCGGGTTGGAAGTAAGATGACTTCGGCTTGAACGAGAGTTCAGGCCGGAGGTTTTTGCGTTTCTCACACCTAAGCGCTACACGGGACACGTAGAAACTGATATGATGGGACAGGAATTGATTGTTTATAGAACGGGAGCGGTACGACATGAACTGGCAAGCGGTAAAACGACAACTGAATGGATGGGCGATCCTCAGCTTTCTCGCGATTTTATTGATCGTCTTGCCGGGAATCGTCGTGCTCGTCGAATTGTTCGCACCGGTCAATGAGAATTGGCAACACATTCAAGAGTATTTGTTGCCCCGTTACGTACGGAACACGTTGTTCATCATGTTGGCCACTGGCCTTCTGACGACTGTGATCGGAACGAGCCTCGCTTGGTTCGTGACCGTCTATGATTTTCCGTTCCGTCGCTTCTTTAAATGGGCACTCATCTTGCCGCTGGCGATCCCGCCTTATATCGGGGCGTATACGTATCACGGCATCTTAAACTATACGGGTGTGATTCAAACGACGTTACGGAACCAGTTCGGCATCACCGTCGATCAATCGTACTTCAATATCATGTCGATTCAAGGAACAGTGTTCATCTTTACCTTGTTCCTGTATCCATACATCTATACGATTACACGAGCGTTCCTGCATAACCAGTCGTCCTCGATGATTGAGAACGCACGGATTCTCGGGCGTGGGTCGTGGGATATTTTCTTCACCGTCGTCATTCCGATTTCCCGAGTCGCTATTATCGGTGGTGTCAGTCTCGTCTTGATGGAAGTACTCAACGACTATGGCGTCGTGAAATATTTCGGGATTCAGACGTTCAGTACCGCTATTTTTAGCACATGGTTCGGGATGAAAGACACGTCGTCGGCATTGAAGCTAGCGGGTACCCTTATGATTCTTGTCATCGCCATCTTGACGATGGAACGGCTCGTACGGGGACGAAAGCAGTTCAGTTACGCTTCGACGAAAGTGAAGCCGCTCAAACCGAGACCACTTCAAGGATGGCATCGCTACGCGGTATTCGCCTACGTCTCAATCGTCTTTGCGATCGCATTCGTCATTCCGTTCACGCAGTTGACGGCTTGGACGTTCCTGACGTTCGATACGGTCTTCACGGAAGAATTTTGGCAACTCGTTTGGAATACGGTTCGTGTCGCTTTTATCGCAACGGTGATCATCCTGTTGTTCGCACTCATCATTGCGAACTATACGCGACTATTCCCGTCGAACATGACACGTGTCATTTCAAAGGTGACGACGCTTGGGTATTCGATTCCGGGAGCAGCGATCGCGATTGCGGTCATCACGCTCTTCTTATGGCTCGATGACAAAGTGCTCGACATGGCTAAGGCGCTCGACTTGAGTCAGACGTTCGTGTTTCGTACGACGCTCATCATGCTCATCTTTGCCTACGTCATCCGCTTCCTCGCTATCGGCTACAATTCGATCGAGAGCGGATTCGAGAAGGTCGGGAAGTCGTTCACAGAAGCGTCTCGTATGCTTGGATGGAACACGGTCCAAACGTTTTTCCGGGTCGATATCCCGATGATCAAAGGCGCAATCATGAGCGCGTTTATCCTCGTCTTTATTGATATTATGAAAGAGTTACCATTGACGCTCTTTTTACAACCATTTAACTTTTCGACGCTTGCGACACAGGCGTTCAAATATGTGAGTGATGAGAAGATTCACGAAGCGGCACTCGCTTCGATCGTCATCGTCCTCATGAGTGGACTGTTGATTTTCGTTTCCCACAAGGTGCTTGATAAGGAGGCCGACTAATGTTTGTTCAAATCAATGATTTACATTTTAGCTATAAAGGTGCGCATGAAGAAACAATCAAAGGGTTCTCGATTTCGATTACAAAAGGCGAAATCGTCTCGCTTCTTGGGGATAGCGGTTCTGGGAAAAGTACGATTCTCCGATTGATCGCAGGACTCGAGATGCCGAACCAAGGCGTCGTCGTCGTGAACGACTGTGTCTGTTGCGACGATTGTCAGTTCATGCCGCCAGAAGATCGTGGCGTCGGGATGGTCTTCCAAGATTACGCACTCTTCCCGCACATGACTGTTGAAAAGAACATTCGATTCGGCCTTCACAAGCTCAGTCGCAAGGAACGGAATGCGCGTGTCGAAGAGATGCTCGAACTCGTCAATTTGACGGAGTTCCGTCACCGTTATCCGTACGAACTTAGTGGAGGACAACAGCAACGTGTCGCACTCGCTCGTGCGCTTGCACCAAAACCGGCGTTGTTGATTCTAGACGAACCGTTTAGTAACTTGGATACGTCACTCCAACATCGGATTCGCGACGACCTTCGCCGTCTTTTGAAGCAGACGGGCACGACGACGATTTTCGTGACACACGATGAGGAAGATGCCGAGGCGCTTGCTGACCGCATCGTCTACCTTGGAGAAGGCAAAATTAAAAAGCAAGTCATGACGGAGAACAACAAGACGTTCAATCCGCAGATTCCTTGCTTCGTATAAGCTCAGCGCACTCATTGATGAAATGGGTGCGTTTTTTTGTGGAGTTCATCGTTCAATGAATCGATGGTCTAAATCAGACAGGTGTTCCTGCCAATCTTTCCAAGAGGACTGAAGTGACGTGATCAATTCGTGCCCACCAAAGCTAATCGTACTCTCATGGGACGCATAAATGACCCAGTTCATGTGTTGGTCGAACCAATAGCGTTCTAAATAGCGCCCGTCATAACAAGGATCCAAGGAAGCGGTATCGATTTGCCAAAGCGTACGGTCCTCGTGTAGTTCAAAGATGACATCCGCTCCTCGACGCACGATCCATTGCTGAATATCCTCGATTTTTTGATCAATGTCTTCAATATAATCGCTATCGAACGCGATCACATCGGTGCGCCCGGCAGTCGATAGAGGGTACCAATAATATGAATCCGTCACACCCCAAATGGCGCGAATTCTTCTCTTTAACTGATTTGCGAGAGGTGATGAAAGTTGCGTCTTCATGATGTGTAAACTCCTTATCCTAAACATAATCTATGTATTGCTACATCTACTATACATGGGAAATAGAAAAACGTCCTTAGCAGTGAGCTAAGGACGTTTCGTACTACTTCGCTGTCTGAGACGGTTTCGACTCATTTCCCAACTGGTCAATCGCAGTCACGTAGTAGGATGCATTGTTCTCATTTGTGACCTCGATACTCTTTCGTGCATGGGACGGGATGCTTTCGATATGAGTCGCTTTTCCGTCGATGACTTCATAGACGCGATATCCAATCACGCTCTCTTGACGAACGGCGTGCCATGTCAACAAGTTTCCTTTTAGTTCGACTGCCGTTGGTGTCTCGAGTTCGACAGTTTCGTTCAGCTCGGTCTCCACTAGCTCTGTATAGACGACAAATCGTTTATCATAGCCCCCGTCCCCGAACGTACCCGAACAGGTAATCAAATTTAAGTTCCGATTTGATGTGGCACCGAAAATTTCTTCGATTGGCGCGGTTTTTGTATCATAGCGTTCTGTCTTTGTGACGCGGAACCGAAGGGTGTTGCCCGCCTCGTCTTGAATCAGAACGTCATTACCTTTTGTCAGTTGATCGAGTTGATAAAAGATAGCCGGGCCGGTTTTGCTGTCGACGTGACCGGCAATCACAGCATTTCCTTTGCTACCCGGTGTGACACCGGGTTCGAACCACCCGACCTGGTTCTCATCTTCTGGTACACCCATCTGTCCATTGTCTAGGACCCCAACTTGTTCGATGGCGGTGTCGACATCGATTTTAGGAATCTGGATTTGAACAGGGGTAACGGCCTTGGCGTTTTCTTCTTCCTCGGCTAAACGTAGCTTTTTCACCTCTTCCTGTAGAAGTGAGAATTCAGCCGTTAAATCCGGGCTCTCCTCTATTTGTTTTTCTTCTACAGGTGGTGACGACGATTCTTGGGCGCTCGTCCACGTCCAGAAGCTAAAACAAAAGAGAGAGAGCGCCAGAAACAAATGGCGCTTGTTCATGGGGCTCCCTCCTTATTGATTATTGTTCAGACACTTTACGTTTGCGAAGCGTTACGAAGGCGAGTAAGATTCCGCCAAGTACAGCTAATGCAGCGTAGAGGCTGTTCATTGATTGTTCTTGTGCACCACCGAGACCTGTTTCAGGCATCTCTTCAGGCATCATTGTTTCTTCGAACTTGTCAGGCATTTGTGTCACGATCGCGTTACCGAGTGTTTCGCCAACACCGAACATGAACGCATATCCTTCACGGAATGACATCCAAGCAGCTTCTGCATCGCCTGCGACATATTGATCAAATGTGTCGAGTACAAGCGCTTCGTGCTGTTTGATGGCTTCTTCACCGGCAGCTTGTGGTAAGTTACCTTCTGTTGCTGCATCGAGGAATGTGCTGAAGTCGACAGCGAAAGTATCAAGTCGCATGCGCGCATCTTCAATCATCGCTTCGTCACCTTCAAGTGTAGCGGCTACGATATCACCTTGTGCTGTGATGTGATCCGAGTTCCAAACTTTTTCAAACTGTGCAGCACCTTCGTCACCATATACAGATGCGATGGCCGCTTTAAAGTCGAGTGTGTTTTGGTCTTCTGCCCATGTCACGTAGTCATAGTCCTCTGCTTGATCGTAACCTTTTTGCATACCGATTGCAGCGAGGGCGAAGTGCTCACCTGCAAGACTGTTCAATGTCGAGCGGAGTTCAACAGCTGGTGTGTCAGCTCCAGTCGTGAATTTGTCAGGCATTTGTGTGACGATTGCACCTGAGAGGGCTTTACTGATGTTGAACATGTGCTTGTAACCTTCACGGAACGTCATGTAAGCTTCTTCATAATCTCCTTCGACATAGTTATCGAATACAGAGAGGACTTGGTCTTCATGAAGTTCAAGTGCATCGGCTGCTGCGTCTTTCGGTAAGTTTCCTTCAGTCGCTGCGTCGAGGAATGTTGAGAATTCTTCTACGAACTCATCGACTTCCGCTTCAGCTTCCATACGTAGTTCTTGGTTGTCTGATTTTGCAGCTTCTACGAAATCATCTGAATAGTCGTTATGGCCACGGAAGATTTCTTCAAACTGTGCAGCGCCTTCTTCACCGTAGATTGAAGCGATAGCTGGTGTCATGTCGAGTGCGTTTTGATCGAGTGCTTGATCTGCGACCTCAGCATCTGCTGCCTCGTCATATCCTTTCATCATCGATGTGACGGCTAATACGTAGTGCTCAGATAAGAGTTGATCGAGTGTGGCGCGAAGGTCACCTGCTGGTGTGCTTGCTGTCGGTGTGTGATCCGCCGCTTGTGCGTTGACCGGTACGAGTAGTCCTAAGGCTAGTGCCGGTGCTACGATTTTGTTTAACGTCTTCTTCTTCATGTGTAATCGCTCCTTTTCGTAAGTGAGTGTTGTCGTTATTTACACCCATCTAACGGAGCGGTTCAAAAAATGGATCACTCTTTTTTTATTTTTT
The DNA here is from genome assembly GCF_018617435.1 of Exiguobacterium sp. s34. NCBI lineage: Bacteria > Bacillati > Bacillota > Bacilli > Caryophanales > Exiguobacterium > Exiguobacterium sp. s34. Next base: position 192,121 of record NZ_JACSKE010000004.1, read on the forward strand.
TTTCGTTTTTTTGTTGAAGAGTGCGATAAACCCCTGGTGCTACGCCATATTTTCGTTTAAAAATTCTGTGGAAATATGGATAACTTCGAAATCCAGACAGTTCCGCAATCGTTTCTAACGAATGTTTTGTATAGCGCATTTGCTCTTCGGCAAGCTGTAGACGAATCGATTGTGCATATTCGATGATCGTCATCCCGGTCCCTTCTTTAAAGAGATGGACGGTCCGTGAAACACTAAGTCCGACCTCTATAGCGACGTCTGCCACTTTGAAGTCACTCGTGACGTGGGCTTCGATAAAACGCATCATGCGTGAGACGACTGGAGGTCGTGCATGGGAATGAACGTCTTGGATGGCGCGATCGAGCATGAGTAAGAGCGCTTGGACGAGTGTTTCGATTAATCCAGTGCTCTGTTCAGAAGGCGGCCGACGCACTTCTTCCGTGATGTGTTGCCATAGCGATAGGAGACGGGAATCAATGGTGATGGAATACAGTCGCTCCCGTGGGATCGCATGCCACCATGTATCAATCAAGGATCCGGTACAAAAGATATGGTAGTCTCCGCTCGCGGGTGTGTCGACATGCATTTCATAGAAGTCACCCGGACGAACAATCAATACGTCACCAGGTCGTGTGAATAGTGTTTCCCCATTGACGACCACCCGAGCCGTTCCTTCCGTCTGCAATCGAATCAGATACGTATCGAGTCGGTTAGCAAATGGAAAAGTATAAGTCGTTGTATGATATGAATAGCCACAAAAGCCGATTTCCATAATAATCTCCTCTTTTAATAGCAAGATTGTATATATCTTAATCATATCATGGATGGTCATGCATACTTGAAGGCAGTACGATGAAAGCGTTGAAACGGAAATGAACTTCAAGGAGGATGTAACATGAAACAATGGTGGAAAGAAGCGGTCGTATATCAAATTTATCCACGGAGCTTCAATGATTCGAACGGGGACGGAATCGGTGATATCCAAGGAATCACGGAGAAGATGTCTTACTTGGCAGAACTCGGGATCGATGTCATCTGGCTCTCGCCGGTGTATGACTCGCCGAACGATGACAACGGATACGACATCCGTGATTACCGTGCCATCATGGATGAGTTCGGTACGATGGACGACTTTGATGCGATGCTTGAGGAAGCACACCGTCACGGGGTTAAAATCATGATGGACCTTGTCGTCAACCACTCTTCTGACGAACACCAATGGTTCATAGAGTCGCGTTCTTCAAAAGAGAGCCCATACCGTGACTATTACATTTGGAAAAAAGGGAAAGACGGTCAGCCACCGACGAATTGGGGAGCTTTCTTCGGCGGAAGTGCTTGGCAGTATGATGAAGCAAGTGATGAGTATTATCTTCACCTCTTCAGTAAGAAACAACCTGATTTGAACTGGGAAAGTGAGACGCTTCGTCGTGAAGTGTATGACCTTATGACGTATTGGCTCGATAAAGGAGTCGACGGGTTCCGGATGGACGTCATCAATATGATTTCCAAAGATCCAAGCTATCCGGATGGTCAAACGCAAGGAACGGGCTACGGTGACGGTACGCCATTCTTCTTCAATGGACCACGCATCCATGAATTCATGCAAGAGATGAATCGAGAAGTCTTATCGAAATACGACACCATCACGGTTGGTGAGATGCCAGGTGTCAGTGTGGAAGAAGCGAAGCTTTATACGGGGGAAGACCGTAACGAACTGAACATGGTCTTTCATTTTGAGCACGTAGACGTCGGAAACGGCAGCTTCGGGAAATGGAATCCGACGGACTGGAAGTTGACCGAGTTAAAGACGATCTTCTCACGTTGGCAAGAAGGACTGGAAGAGGAAGGGTGGAACAGCCTGTACTGGAGTAACCACGACCAGCCACGAGCCATCTCGCGCTTCGGAAACGATTCACCGGAATATCGTGTCCGTTCTGGGAAGATGCTTGCGACCCTCCTTCATCTATTAAAAGGAACACCTTATATTTATCAAGGCGAAGAGTTTGGGATGACGAACGTCGCGTTTGATTCGATTGATCAGTATCGGGATATTGAGACGTTGAACGCCTATCGTGATTACACATCAAAAGGGTTGTTAACGCACGACGAGATTTTCCGTGGAATCCATGAGCGGGGACGCGACAATTCACGCACGCCGGTACAATGGTCGAACGAAGCGCACGGTGGATTTACGACGGGGACGCCTTGGATTGAGGTCAATCCGAACTATATCGACATCAATGCGGAAGCGGCACGGAAAGACCCGGAATCGTTATTCCATTACTACCGTCAGTTGATTGCGCTCCGTAAAGCCAATCCGCTCGTCGTCTATGGGAAGTATGAGCTCTTGCTCCCGGAAGATGAGGCGGTCTATGCGTTCACACGATCGTTCGAAGGAGAAACTTGGCTCGTGCTCTGTAACTTCTCAGGCGACACACAACAACGTGATTTACCATATGACGTCAAAGAACGCGTCATCGGCAACATGGAACCGATTGAACCGTTCACCCTTCGTCCTTACGAAGCACAAGTGTACAAACTGTGACGAAAAGCTCGCCATTTGGCGAGCTTTTTTGAGTGCATACGTATCTTCTTTTCATGATTCGGGAATAGAATAAATAACGTCTGACATGAAAAGAGGGAACGACATGGGTACTTTAATCGCTTACTCTTCGAGATATGGGACAAGTGAAAAAGTGGCGTCTCTACTCGCTGAACGGTTATCGGGAAACGTTCATGTCCAAAATATCGTGGAAGAGCCGAACGTCATGTGGGAGACGATCAATCACGTTATCGTCGGCAGCTCGATTCGGATGGGCACCATCCAGGACGAGATGAAGGAATGGCTGATCAATCATGAAGAACACTTGCTCGAGCGCCCCCTTGCTTTGTATTTGTGTGCTGGCACACCGACAGAATCAGAGCGGATTCGTGAGTTAGAAGAAGCCTATCGTGCCGCACTGCGCGAGCATGCCTATTTCGTCGAAGTCGTCGGCAGCGGGTATGACTTTGAACGAATGGGCTTTTTAGACAAAGCAATCGTCCGAATGATGGCCAAACAGAAAGAAAGCTCGCTTGAACTCGATGAGGACAAATTGGACCGGCTCGTGGAGGCGGCTCAAACGTCCGAACGCACCCGGTCTGAGAATCCGTAAGCGAGTAGATCTTTCACATTAATTGGGCTTTTCGTGGAGATGAGTACATCTCCGCTTTTTTTCTGCCCTTCGATTTGATGAAGTGCGATGTTCTCCAGCTGACGTCCTATTTTCAAAGCGATTGGCGCAGATTCGTGGCATCGCAAGTTTTTGATGGTCACTTCATCGGTTCGGTTATCTCCCCCGAACAGCTCGAGATCAGCTCTCGAGGTTGTAAATCCGCGCACGGAGATGCGATGTAATTGAACGCGTCGAGACTTGTATTGAATCGCCAGTGCCGGATGTTGTTCATAATCGTAGGTCGGGTCACCGATGGCGGTCAATCCATGAATCAAGACATCCTGATACGCCGAGACGACTAGACTTCTTGGAGAGGACTTCGCATAGAGCGGGCTTCGAATCGGTTCGATGGACACCAAGTTCGTACCGGACAGAAAACGGGCCGTCGTCGAATCGGGGTCGTCCGCTAAATGATGACTGATGTGGCGGAAATTGAATGAGCGATTGTCATGAACGGAGAGATGTCCGAAGATATGGACATCATGAGCGGCTGACGAGGTGCCATGTGCCTTCACTTCGATTCCGCCAAAACACCCTTCACTTTTATTGTTCACGAGCGTGACATGTCGAGATCCGTCGTCGATTTCAATGCCGTTCGAGTTTGAGAATCCGAGAGCATGCGTTCGACCATGAGGATGATGACAATAGCAGTTGGTAATATAGATAGCATCACTATGATGTGTCGTGATTCCGTCATCGCCATAGTTCGTCGCCTCGAGGTGGTCGAGGTGGATGTACCGACTGCCGTTTGCGGCGCGGAGTCCATCTCCGAGATAATGATAGTGTGGAGACGTGATATCGAACGCATGAAGACCGGCATTTTTAGCCGTCACGTGATGCACCCAGCCATACGTCACGTGCGCAAACATCAAAGCGCTCGATGTCGTGTCACCGCTCGTCGTACGTTTCACATCGCCTAATCGTGCAACGTTCCAATCGAGCGTCAGGTGACATACCTCGATATGATGATTTCCCGCAAATGGGGTGGCGTTTCGCAACAGTCTTCGATGCTTTGGGGCACGATTGGATAGTTTTAGAATCGTGACATCTTGACCGGCACCTTCTAGCACACAGTTGGAAGGGAGGCGAATACCTCGAACGATATACACGCCTGCTGGGACAAAGACACGACGGTTGGAACGGAGAGCGAGACGAAAGGCGAGCGTACAATCCGTTTTACCATCTCCGACAGCCCCATAGTCCGTCACGTCGACGCGTTGTTTCGTGACCTGTATCAGATTCAAATATTCCGCATCGAGTCGGCGCATCCAAACAGGACGAACGATTCCATCGATTTGTTCGAGCGGGAGTGATGTTTGGACAGGAGCAATGCGTTCCGTCAATGGAATTCGGCAAGGTATGGACAGTTGCTGCGCTGAGTAAGACTTTTCGCGTGTCGCTCGGTGCCACTCGAGTGATTGATGAATCAAGTCTTCAGACCAATCCGAGTAAGAAGCGATCATCGAGGCGATTGATTGTTGCTCTCTTGCGTTTTTCATAATAGATCCTCCTAGCATCATCTTCTCTAGCATGTACCCGTTTCACCTTGTTTTTTAGCAATCAGAAGTATTTACTAGACAGAAGCATCTAGTCGTGTTATATTCAATATGTGCTTAATTAAGAATAGCTGGAATCATAATTCACAAGTGCTTGGGATTATTTTTCATTAGATAATCCAGAGGCTTGTATTTTTTTTGGTCAAGTTTTTTCTAGTAAGGCACTACTATAACGCATAGCGTTTATTTCAGGAGGGTTCATTCATGAACACAGGTAAAGTAAAATGGTTTAACTCAGAAAAAGGTTACGGCTTCATCGAAATGGAAGGCGGAGACGACGTATTCGTACACTTCTCAGCAATCCAAGGCGACGGCTTCAAGACACTTGAAGAAGGCCAAGAAGTAACTTTCGAAATCACAGACGGAGCTCGTGGACCACAAGCTTCTAACGTTGAAAAAATCTAATCTTCCTTTCTAAGGAATATGATACCTGCTCGCATCGGCGAGCAGGTTTTTTTGTGTTTAATCGTGTAGTTTGAGGGAACAGTATACGAGCGACAAATCATGAAGGAGGAATTTGGAATGAGTGCAAAAGAAACAGCTTTGAAGATCCTAGATTCAAGTGATGTAGGGACGATGGCGACCGTATATAAGGTGAAGCCCCATAGTCGATACATGACATTTTTCCATGATGATTTCACGCTCTATACAGCAACCTCGAATGATACAGATAAGGTAGAGGAATTAGAGAAGAATCCATATACGCATATTTTGATTGGTTATGATGGAGATGGAGTGGGAGACACCTACTTAGAAATCTTAGGTAAAGCGACTGTGTCAGACGATGAATCGATGAAAGAAAAAGTGTGGAACGACAAACTCGAGGGCTGGTTTGATGGTCCGGACGATCCGAAATTGGTCATTCTCAAAATCGAACCAGAATCGATGCGTGTGATGAACAAAAAAGGGCAGCCACCTCAAGAAGTAACATTGTAAACTTCTCAAAGACGCCTCGAGTAGGCGTCTTTTTGCTGGATGTGAATAGAGTGTGACGTACATATGGACGAATCATGAACAAAGCAAAATACATATGTGAAATAGTGAACATGGGTGTTATATTGTGAATGTAATCACATTATTCATTTATTCAACTTCTTGAAAGGGAGGAATCATCATGTTCACGAAATTTTGGCAAAATCATAACATCGCTACGGCAATCTTGACGGTGTTACGTGTATGGCTCGGTTATCATTGGTTAACAGCAGGTTGGGGTAAAATCACAGGTGGCTTTGGAACGGAAGGTTTCTTAAACAACGCGGTGACGCTCGCGACTGGAGAGCATCCAGCCGTCGCGGGATGGTGGGCTGCATTCTTAGAAAACTTTGCGATTCCGAACGCCGGATTATTCGATGTCCTTATTCCTTATGGTGAATTTTTGGTCGGGTTAGGGTTATTGCTCGGTGCACTCACACGTAGCGCGGCGTTCTTCGGTCTTGTCATGAACATGGCGTTCTTGCTCTCAGGGACGGTCAGTACGAACCCGACGATGTTGATCGTATCTGTATTGATTTTGGTTGCTGGACATAACGCAGGAAAAATCGGAGTCGATGGCTTGTTCCTTCGCAACTTCGTCGAAACAAAAGTATTGCATCGTTCACCAAATCGTCAAATAGCCTCGTAACTTTTATGCACTCTCCTGTGACAAACCTCTCATGTTTCGGCTACGATAGATATAGCCTACAGAGATAAAGGAGAACGCATATGACTACGACTCATTTTAAATGGATTGGCTACACAGAAGGTGTGTCCTTCTTGTTGTTACTGTTCATCGCGATGCCACTGAAATATATGGCGGGTATTCCACTCGCGGTCAGCATCGTCGGCGCTGCACATGGTTTCTTGTTTGTTGCCTACGTGCTCGCAGCCGTCTACATGGCATGGCGCTTCCGTTGGGGCTTCAAAGTTCTGACGCTTGCCGTCATGGCATCGGTCATCCCATTCGGACCATTTTTATTAGAGAAACGGGTACTCCCGTCAACAGAGAAGACATCGAACTGATTCGTTCGATGTCTTTTTTCGTTACGAGATGCGTTCGATCGATTGGACTTCTGCTCGTTCTGCTTGGATATCGTGACGGATGCGATGCATGGAAATCAAAGTGAGACTAAGCAAACAAATCATACAGATGGTGTAGAGAAGAGCGACTGGAATTAAATCGCTTAAAAAACCGAAAAGAATGAACCCAAGTGGTGTGATTCCCATTGCAAGTGACTCGAGGACTCCCATTACACGACCTAGATAATTTGGATCTGTGTTCGTTTGTAAATACATCTGAATCGGAATATTGGCTCGAATAACGAAGAGGCCACTCAATAAAGCGAAAAATGAAAAGAATAAAATTGCGGGCAATACGTTGAATGTAAAGTAAAGTGGGATGGCTGGACCGATAAAAAGTAAGCTTAAAGCAATTAAGGCACTTCTCATCGTTGAAAGTCGGTACTTAATTTTGAAGAATGGTAATGCATGTAGTAATGAAGCGACTAAAAACCCAATGGCGAACATACTTTCTAAAAATCCGAACTGAAGAGGTGATACCCCGATTTCTTGTAAGGCAGCAATAGGGAATAAGACTTCGGATGCGACAAAAAAGAAATTAAGAAAAGTAGCGAGGAGCGCAATGGTCCATAAAACACGCTGTTTTTTAAGATATTGAAACCCGGATTGTACTTCTTTCCAAGTCGACTGAGACGTTTCTTGAATATCGCGGGTTTGAAATTTAAGTTGAGTGGCGACTAATCCTGCGATGAAAAATAATACAGCTGAACTGAACAAGAATACGGAAATCGGTAGAATTTTAAATAAAGCTCCGGCCAATAAAGGTGTGCCAATACTTGAAAATGAGATGATACTTTGGATTAATGAGTTGGTCCGTTGTAACTCTTCTTCCTTAAACAAAAGAGGGATTGAGCTAGATAAAGTCACGGATAGGAAAGTTGAAAAAACAGAGAGTAATGCGGTGATCAAAAGATAAGCAGGGACATTAAATGTCCAAATTAAGCTCGAAATTCCGGCAAGAAGAAACAGCATTCCATTTAACGTTTCCATATTTACGATGACACGCTTGCGATTTAGCTTGTCTGCATAAGCACCAGCAAAAGGAGAGAGCAGAATGCGAGGAAGGGTTCCTGCTAATAAGACAATCGCAAATTGTAACCCTGAACCGGAAGTGGTAAGTACAGTCAATCCGGCGATAAATGTGAACAAGTTTGAGGCGAACAACGACATGAATTTTCCGATTAACAAGATGTGTAGATTCGAAAATGATTTTTTCATAAGAAGTCTCCTTTACAAATTAGTTAAATGTGATTTAACATTATCATAAAGGCAATTTAGTGAAATGTAAACAAAAAGTTCAATATAATTTAACTTTAAGGGGTGTCATATGATTGGAGAGCGCATTAAAGCATTGCGAAAACAGAAAAAAATGACTCAAACACAGTTGGCGGAAGGAATTGTCACGAAATCAATGCTTAGCATGATTGAGAATGGAAAAGCGGAGGCATCGATGCGCAGTTTGCGAGAACTCGCCAGTCGATTGGATGTATCAGTACAGTTTTTGCTCAAAGATTCTAGAGAGTCTGAACTACAAAAACTTGTAGAGGAAATCGAGTACGCAGATATGGGTTTTATGAAATGGGACAATAAAGATATTATCGAGCGTTTAGAACCATTTCTTGATAGTGACATGCAATCGATTTCGTTGGGACGAGCGTATGTTTTTTATGGTGACGCGATTTTGACGAATGATAATCGCGATTTAGTATTAAATTATTATGATCGTGCTATTGAGTTATTTGAACGATTAGGTGAGAAAGATGAAATTGCAATGACGCGAATCGGTCAAGCATATTATTTAATGCACTGGGATCGATTTGATGAAGCGGGTGAAAAAATCGAACTGATTGAACAGCTCGATTCTCAAGCGATGAAAACAAAAACACGTATCGAATTTTATATGTTACTTGTTTTTAAAGAATTACTTTACAACGCTCAATTGTCTCACGCTATTCAATATTTAGAAGAAGCATTGAATTATATGAAACAGACTCGAACTTATTATCGAGCAGATGACGTATATCGAGCTCTCGTCATTTGCGCACTTTATCGAAAAGAGAATGAATTGATTCAGACAGCAATCATGAAAGCTCGACAGTATGTTGATTTTACCGAAGATGATTCTTCTAGAATGAGATTGGCGTTTACAGAAGGCTTAGTGGCGATGAAACAAAATAATGTAGACTTGATGGGGGTTCAATTAAACATTATCGAAAAAATCTTGCAAAAAGAAGAAAGCTATATGGCGATTAAAGAGGAAAAACGCTTCATTACTCCTTTTGAAATGTTCAAAGGAGTTTATCATGCGATGAAGGGTGATATCGAAAAAGCGGAAGTATTCTTAAATGAATTGTGGGAAAGAAGAAATGAATGGCAACTGAAGCATAGCTTGATTGACCAAGCCATTTATTTAGAAGGACTATTACTTGGTACCCTTTACGGATGTGGGAATCAATGGTTAGAGGAGATCGAGATACTTATCGATCAATTCCCTGAAGGGTACTATCATCAAAACTTAACGGGATTACTAGTTAAAATCAAGGGCTGATGTATCAGCCCTTGAATGTTTGAATCAATGTTCCTTGACCATGCTCGACTTGGACAGAAGCGTGAGCCCCGTTGACGAGCGTCATCTGTGGGGGGACGTGTCCGCAATCGATATCGTAAAAGATTGGAATACCTAGCATGTGGTGAAGCTCTTCATATATCATCTCGACCGTATAGTCTTGATGCACAGATGGTGCATCACTTCGTCCGAATAGAATACCAGACGTATGATCGAACCAACCGGCCCACTTCATTTGGAGGAGGGTCCTTTTTAATGCGGGGACGTTCATCTCGGCATTCTCAAAATACCAAAGAATCGGTTCATCATTCAGGTAATCGTGTTGGAATGTCCTGACGTCGCCATACGGTGTCCCGATTGTATGTAAGAGCACATCGAGACATCCACCAAGCAATCGACCTGTCGCGTGTTGACCCCCAATCGCTTTCCATTCCGTTGTTTCACTCAAATGAAACAGGTGTGGCGTCGGATTGTCATGCTGCCATTCCTTTTGAAACTTCTCAGACGAGCGTTGGATGACCGTCTCGTCGACCCGCGTCGACAATACATCTAACCAGCGTGAACTCGTCTCATCCCACATATCCGCACGTAAATCGACCAGGTTCGGACCATGGGCCGAGGCGATTCCGGTTTTTAGCGTATAGACGAAGAGCAACAAACTCGTATCTGAATAACCGAGCATCCATTTTGCGGGTAAGGATTGCCACTCGATTTGGTCGAGGATCTCCATTAAAAGTTCTCCGCCCCAAGGCGGAATGATCAAGTCGACAGTGTCGTCTTGAAGGAGATTGGTCAGTTCATTTACTCGTACGCGAGCCGGGGAGGACTTCCCGAATTGTTGTTTCCACGCATTTGGAGTGAATTGCAATGTGAACCCTCGATCAGAAAACTTATGTTCCGCTTGATGCAATAAATGGTGTAGTTCTGTTGGTATACCGGATGAGGGAGCGGTGACCCCGATTTGATGACCGGTTAACTGTGGATAACGAATCATGACGACCTCCTGTGGATAAGTGATAAATGGGACGGGTTAAGACGGTTATCCACATGTGGACAACTAGTTGGAACGCATACGTTCTGCATGACGCATTCCCCATTCGTTCATTGCTTCGAGAATCGGGATAAGTGTTTTCCCATACTCACTTAAGCGATAGTCGACACGGGGTGGAACTTCTGGATAGACGGTCCGGATGACGATATCCTGTTCTTCTAAGTCACGGAGTTGCGCGGTCAATATCTTTTGACTGATCTTTGGTAATGCTCGCTTCAACTCACTGAAGCGTAGCGTGTCCCCATTGATTAGGACGAGAAGGATGGAGTGCTTCCATTTTCCTGTGATTAGTTCAAGTGCCGTATCGACTTCGCAGCTTGTTATCTTGGTCACAATCGCTCTTCCTTTCCAATAGTATCGTTGAGGTAACTATACCACCTTTTTGTGCCTACTTCTGCAACATAAGCCGAGCGGGTATAGTGAAGGGGAGGTGATTGTATATGAAAATCGAAAATATTGAACTAGGACCGGTGACACTTCGAGTTCGTGACATCGAACAAGTGACACAATTTTATGTAGACGTGATCGGGATGAGCGTCCTAGAAGAAACCGAGGATTTTGTCACGCTCGGAACGAAGGAGCGCCCGCTCGTCATCTTGCACAGTGTTCCCGAGGCAAAGAAAAATCCGCGGGCGGCGGGGTTATTTCATTTAGCGATTCTATTACCGAATCGTGTAGCGTTAGGAAGTATCTTGGCACATCTCATCGAGCGGCGTATCGAAGTCGGACAAGGTGACCATTTGGTGAGCGAGGCGTTCTACTTGAGTGACCCAGAAGGGAACGGAATTGAGCTATACGCCGATCGTCCGAAAGAACAATGGAGCTATGAAGCGAACGGGCATGTGAAAATGGCGACTGAGCCGGTCGAATATGAATCGATGCTTCAAGCTGCAGCCAATCGACCGTTTACAGGTTTACCAGTCGGGACGACGATGGGACATGTGCATTTTAAAGTCCGGTCCATCGAGGCGGCGAAACGCTTCTACCATGACCGACTCGGATTTTCCATCACGACCGATTCTTATCCGGGGGCACTGTTCCTTGCGGCCGACGGATATCACCATCACGTTGGGACGAACGTGTGGGCACGTCCGAGTGATGAGCTAGGCGTTGAGGCCGGACTCGAGGCGTGGACACTTCTCGTCGATGAAGAGACGAATCAGGCACTAGGAGGAACATCGTCTGAGTGGTCGTTGACCGATGAAGACGGAATTACCGTGCATATAAAAAGAACGGGCGCTTGAGGCGTCCGTTCTTTATTAACGTGCGGATACTTTCTTCTGACTTGCATTGAATGAGAGACGAAGTCCGCGTTTTTGATACGCTTGCTCGACTCGCTTCGGATTGATGCTGAGCTCGAGATGAGCTAGCTTCAAATGTTCAAGTGCTGGCACCGTGACATCGAGACGAACGAGCTCCATATTGCGCTCTGCTTTTTTGCGTGTTCGTCTCAAGTTACGGGGCACCTCCTCTGACGTCAGTGCCGCGATCGTTTCATTTACTTGTTGTCGTTTGTCACCTTTGATACTCAAGGCAGAATACAGCTTATCGAGCGAACCGAATCGTTTGATCAATTGGACCGATTGGCTTTCGTCGAGCCCTGCAACTGGCGGAATCCCGTCAGAACGGTCTCCCGTCAACGCTTTAACGGCTGACAGTTGCTTCGGTTTCAATCCTTCGTATAACGCCGCAATCTCTTCTGGTCGAATTTCTAAATGACGTTTGAGCGGTAATGGGCGGTTATCACGAATGTCACAGCGAGCCTGCATTTGCTGAAGCTCCTGTGTTTGCAACCAAACGGTGATTCGTGGACTGACAAGCTGTAACAAGTCTTTGTCTTTTGTCATGATGACCACAGGTGCACTGCAACTGAATTTACGCGCGATGTGGGCAATTAAATCTTCCCCTTCATAGCCCTCTACTTGGAATTGTGGAATCCCACTATCTTCAAGCAGTTGACGCATGAGTTCCATTTGCGCTTTCAATTCAGGCGGTGTTTGACGTCTGCGGCGTTTATAGCCCGGGTAGAGTTCTCGACGCCATAATGTTTCACGTGAGACGTCCCAGACGACGACAAAGTGAGTCGGACGATGTCTACGTAGAATCGTCCGGATGAGGCCGGTCATTCCGATGACGGCACTCCGATCGTTTTTAGATACCTCGCGTCCTTTTTTCGTTCGGCTCGCGGCGGCACCATAGTAAGCACTGGCCAGCATGGAGTTACCGTCAATCAAAAATAGTTTGCGTTCCATGCGTAACCTTCTTTCTATTTCTTTCTGTTTAAACCGAACATCTCGCCATGTTTCGGTGATGTTGTGTCATTGAGTGCGTGACACTCAAATAAGCAACATATGTGCAGTATATCACGGCAAGAGGCGAAAATATAGCGACAGTTCAGCTCACATATCAAAAACCCTTCTCTAAAATATAGAGAAGGGCGTTAAGAAAAGCGTTATTCTGATACGGGTTCCTCATCTTCATAAGAGGCTAAGATTAAATCGACGAAGACGATTCGGTGGTTATCGACCTCGCTGACAATCAGTTCATGATTACCAGGCAAAATGAACCGTTCTCCTGTTCGTGCGTTCGCTTTTTGTGACAAAACGAATCCACCGACCGTATCGACGTCATCTTCGATTTCGATTCCGAACCGCTCCTCGAGTTCTTGTGTCAACACAAGTCCAGAGAGACGGTAATGTTTCGGAGCAATTTCGGTAATTTCTGCTTGTTCATCTCGGTCGAACTCGTCGCGAATCTCACCAACGATTTCTTCCAAAATATCTTCAATCGTCAAGAGGCCCGCAGTCCCCCCGTACTCATCGATGACTAAGCACATCATCGTCTGCGCGTTTTGCATCTTCACCATCGCTTCTTGGAGCGGTGTGAATTCGGTGACGAGTGGTAATTGGTGAATGAACGACTCGAATGGTGCATCATTTTTTGACAGTTGAGCAGTAAAGAGTTGCTTCGCATTCACGAATCCGAGGACGTCATCACGATCTCCATCTCTTGTGACTGGATAACGTGTGTACTGATGCTCTTCAACAACTGAAATGATTTCTTCGATTGTATCTTCTTCATCAATGGTTACCATGTTCATCCGTGGAACCATGGCATCTTTTGCGATTCGTTCGTCAAACGAGAAGATGTTTTGTACATACGCCAACTCGTTTTCGTTGATTTCACCACTGCGGAAACTTTCCGTCATGATGATTTTCAGCTCTTCTTCTGAGTGTGCCGTCTCCTGCGCCGTCGTCTGCACTCCGAATAAACGGAGAGTGAGGCGTGCCATGCTGTTCAAGGCACGAATGAACGGGTAGAAGATTTTCGTGAACACGTAGAGCGGGCGTGCGACAAGGAGCGTCAACTTTTCGGCTTCATGAACCGCAAGTGTTTTCGGAACGAGTTCCCCGATGACGACGTGCAAGAACGCAATGAGTAAGAATGCGATCAGGAACGACAAGAATGTCACGAGAGATGGCGATAAGTTTAGCTGGTCGACCAACGTGTGGATATATGTTTCGATTTGATCGGCACCAATCCACCCGAGCCCGAGTGCAGAAAGCGTAATTCCGAACTGAGATGCAGAAAGGGAGTCGTCGATATTCTCGATGACTTTTTTTGCGCTGACCGCTCTCTTATTTCCTTCAAGCACGAGCTGGTCAAGTCGAGCGCCACGCACTTTCACAATTGAAAATTCGGCTGCCACGAAAAAGGCGGTCAAAAAGATTAAGAGCGCAACGATGAGTAAGCTGAGTAACATGGGACTGTCCAACAATTCCCCCAAAAATCGGGGAGTCACCTCCATTGAGTATAAGATCAAACGTCTTTCAGGCAATTCCTGAAAACGAATAGTTTGTTTCAGTATAGTTGATTTGTCTCCAATATTCAAAATGCAGCCAATCATGTTTGATGAAGAGGGGAATGCGGGAACTAAACCCGAGAAGATGAAGGAGGAATTGATATGGCAAACTATCCAGAGTTAAAAGGAAAAGTCGCAGTCATCACGGGGAGTTCGAAAGGTCTCGGCCGAGCCATCGGGGAACGCTATGCGAAGGAAGGGATGAGCGTTGTCCTGAACTATCGCAGCAGTGAGAAAGAGATGGAGGAAGTCATCCGTGCAATCGAGGCGGGTGGCGGGAAAGCCGTCGCCGTGAAAGGAGACGTCTCGGAAGAAGGACTCGCGGAGAAGATGATTGAGAAAGCTATCTCTGAGTTTGGGAAGATGGATATCTTCGTCAACAATGCCGGCGTACAAGTCGAAGCGAAAACGCATGAGATGGAATTCGATAATTGGAAGAAGATTATCGACGTCAACTTGAACGGTACGTTCCTTGGTGTGCGTGCTGCCTTGAAATACTTTGTTGAACATGAAATCGAAGGCAATATCATTAATATGTCTTCCGTTCACGAAGTCATTCCGCGTCCGGGCTACACACATTACGCAGCAAGTAAGGGCGGCGTGAAAATGTTCACAAAATCAGTCGCTCTCGAATATGCACCGAACCACATTCGTATCAATGCGATCGCACCAGGTGCAATCGATACGCCGATCAACGAAGAGACGATGAGCGACCCGGAAGAGAAGAAAGGGCTGGAGGCACTTATCCCATCTCACGTCATTGGGAAGCCAGAGCAGATTGCCGCCGTTGCCGCTTGGCTCGCATCAGATGAATCGTCCTATGTGACCGGTACAACAATCTTTGCGGATGGTGGACTATCGCTTTATCCATCATTCGGTCCAGAGAATAAAGTTCAATAAGGAAGTTAAAAGAGGGGGACACACCTCTCTTTTTTGTTTGATTGCAAGTTCTTTACGTGTCGTATAAGCTAATGGAGATTGTTGTAATCGCTTAAATGAAAGAGTGATACATGTATATAATTTATTTTATATTTAATGCAAATGAAAAATGAGTAGGATTATTGTGTTTCGGGAGGAGATTATGCTTCATTTTAATGATCGGATTCTAAATTTTGAGCATCTGTTAAATGATACAGACGATCAAATCATAGAATATATTCAGGCCAATTTTGAAGATGTAACCCATATGTCAGTACAATCATTGGCTACTCAAATGTTTACGGTACCAAATACGATTATTCGTTTATCGCGAAAGCTTGGATACGATGGATTTTCACACATGAAAACGGCCATGAAGGAAGAATTGCGCGAACTAGAAGAGTTAGATGCGATGCAAAACATTAAAAAAACACATGCTTTGCTAAGTCATCAGAAAATACAAACGTTTAATATGATGATTCACCAATCTTCTCGTGTCATCGTATATGGAATAGGTGACTCGGCTATTTACTGCGAATATCTAATGAATGGATTAAGAACAGTAAACAAGAAGTGTGAATTCTATCTTCATCGTCATAATATGCTGACAGAACTTGAAACTTTAACAAGTAAGGACTTGTTAATATTTATTTCCGTTTCGGGTGAAACGAGTCAATTGATTGAGCTGGCACATCTCGCAAAACAGCGTCATGTCCGAACAGTTGCTATTACTCATTTATGCGACAATACCTTGCAGAGAGAATCCTCATATTCATTATATTTTTCATCCCCTCCAATCTACAGTCATCATCATAACATTACGGACCCTACACCTATTTTTTATCTATTAAGACACATCCTTGAAGATTATTGGAAATCGTATAAATGATGTGTATAAATACACATGAAAACCCTTACATGAATAGAGTTTGTGCAAAAAAGAGAAGAATCATTCTTCTCTTTTTTTTGTTGATACACTTGGCATATAGAAAGTTATTCATTCTCATAAGGAGGACAGAAGTTATGCAACTGAGAGAGAGCACAGACGTTTCATTGTTGAATGTTGAACAATCCTTCTCCTCAAAAGAAGAAGCGATTCGTTTTTTAATCAAACAACTTAAGCAAAATGGCAATATCACGTCCGAATCAACATTTTATCAAGCAGTGATGGAGCGTGAAGCATTATCGCCGACAGGATTTGAAGGAGGACTTGCAATTCCTCATGGAAAGTCAGATGCAGTTGTAAAAGCTGGTTTTGCTATCGCCACCCTTAAACAACCAATCGATGACTGGGAAAGTGTTGACCCTACCAATCGAGTCAATCTTGTCATTTTGTTGGCCATTCCTACTGCTGAAGCAGGATCTACTCACTTGTCGCTATTATCAGAATTTGTTATTCGTCTGACTGACACGGCATATAAGAATCGTTTATTACAAGCGAAATCTCCAGAAGAGATGCTTGTTCGATTAGATGAAACGGAAGAGAAAGAGAATTCGATTTCATCAAATGAAAATCAAAAGTTAGTTTTGGGCGTCACAGCCTGTCCTGCCGGCATCGCTCATACGTATATGGCGGCAGAAGCTCTAGTAAAAGCGGGTCAAGAACTTGGCGTGAAAGTCAAAGTCGAGAAGCAGGGTGCGAACGGGATTGAGGATCGCCACTCGACAAAAGATTTAGAAAGTGCTGAAGCTGTTATCTTTGCTGTGGACGTTTCCGTAAAAGAAGAAGAACGTTTCAGTCATTTGCCGAAAGTAAAAACGTCAGTCGCATCACCGCTTCGTAATGCAAAACAATTAGTGCAAAAAGCATTAAATAAAGGCGAAAGTGAAGCGCGCGGTGAGTTCAAAGAAGTTTCGGCTACGCATACTGAAGAAGATGGTCAGTCATGGAAGACAGAAGTGAAAAATTCACTGCTTACTGGGATTTCTCATATTATACCGGTCATCGTCGCCGGGGGAATGACGCTTGCGGTCGCGGTCTTTATCGCCCAAATTTTTGATTTACAGGCGCTTTATGCTGAAGAAGGCTCATGGTTGTGGTTGTTAAGACAATTAGGTGGATCGCTCTTAGGTCAACTTATGATTCCAATCCTTGCAGCATACATGGCGTATTCGATTGCAGATAAACCGGCGCTAGGTCCAGGTTTTGCTGCTGGTGTTGCCGCGAACTTAATTGGTAGCGGTTTCTTAGGTGGGATGCTCGGTGGTTTGTTAGCGGGTTACTTCCTTAAGTATTTAAAAGCGAAAATACAACCAAAAGGTACATTTGCAGGATTCATTAGTTTCTGGGTGTACCCGGTAGTAGGAACATTAGTCGTCGGTTCCATTATGTTGTTCGTCATTGGTCGACCACTTGCGGCGCTAAACACAGGATTGCTCGAATGGTTAAGTGGTTTAGAAGGAGCAAATGCGCTCTTACTTGGAGCGATTATCGGAGCCATGGTCTCGTTTGACTTAGGTGGTCCAATCAACAAAGCGGCATATACGTTCTGTATCGGTGCGATGGCAAGCGGGAACTTTATCCCGTATGCGGCATTCGCTTCGGTCAAGATGGTTTCTGCTTTCTCGGTCACATTGGCAACGCGTTTAGGTAGAACATTGTTCACACGTGAAGAACGTGAAATTGGGAAACAGACTTGGTTACTCGGACTTGCCGGTATTACAGAAGGGGCTATTCCATTCATGATCAATGACCCACTCCGAGTGATTCCGTCACTCGTTGCGGGTTCAGCCGTGACGGGCGCAATCGTTGCATATTTTGGGATCGGATTGAACGTTCCGGGAGCAGGGATTTTCTCATTAGCACTACTTCAAGGTCCACCGTTGTTCTTCGCGGCAACGATTTGGTTGGGAGCAGCATTAGTAGGGGCTGCAATCTCTACATTCCTTCTCTTGTATACACGGAGACACAAAGTTCAAAAGCAGTTGAAAGCGGAGAAAGAAGCAGCATAAAGGAGAGATAGAAATGAAACAGGTTCATGTGGTTCCACATATGCATTGGGATCGTGAATGGTACTTCTCCACAGAAGAGTCAAGAATTCTGTTGGTGAATAACTTAGAAGAAATTATGCATCGTTTGGAAACAGATGAGCACTATCCGTATTACGTGTTAGATGGACAAACGTCTATTTTAGAAGATTATTTGGCCGTAAAGCCGGAGAATCGTGAGCGGATTAAACGCCTCGTTCAGGCGAACAAGTTGATCATCGGACCTTGGTATACACAGACGGATGAGATGATTGTTGGGGCAGAATCAATAGTTCGAAACTTGCTATACGGTATTAAAGACTCTAAAGAGTTTGGACCCCATATGGAAATCGGATATCTGCCTGATTCCTTTGGTCAATCTGCACAAATGCCAATGATTTTGAATGGTTTCGGGATCAAGCGCTCCATCTTTTGGCGTGGAACGTCGGAACGTCATGGGACAAACAAGACTGAATTCTACTGGGAATCGAAAGATGGATCGAACGTATTGGTTCAATTGATGCCACTCGGTTATGCAATCGGAAAGTATTTGCCTACCGAACCAGAGGCGTTAAAGAAACGCATGGATAAATATTTGCCAGTACTTGATCGCGGAGCCACAGGTGAAAACCTTCTCCTTCCAAATGGTCATGACCAGATGCCGATTCAGCAAAATATTACGGAAGTGCTCACCGAACTGCATCGTTTGTATCCTGAACGTGAATTTTTCTTGAGTCGCTATGAAAAAGTGTTTGAGCAACTCGAGAAACAGTTGAATCTTCCGACGATTAGCGGCGAATTTCTCGATGGAAAATACATGCGGGTTCACCGAAGTATCTATTCAACTCGAATGGATATCAAAACGATGAACGCCATCATTGAGAACAAGTTGACGAACACGCTCGAACCATTGATGAGTTTAGCGTATTCCCTCGGCATTGAATATCATCACGGTTTGATCGAATTGATTTGGAAAGAAATCATGAAAAATCATGCCCATGACAGCATCGGTTGCTGTTGTTCGGATAAAGTCCATGCTGAAATCTTCAACCGTTTCTTCATCGCAAACGAAAAAACAGATCAATTGATCACATTCTATAAACGTAGAATTGTGGATTCGATTGACACGAAACGAACAGAAGATAGATTGACGTTCTTTAATTTGAGAAGCATTGCCGAAGAACGTGTGATTCGGACGGAAGTCATCACAAAGTTTGAATCATTCCGCTTAGAAACAGAAGACGGAACGGAAGTACCTTATGAATTGATTCAAAAAGAAATCATTGATCCAGGCTTGATTGATCGCCAAATCGTTCACTACGGCAACTATGATCCGTTTTACAAGTATACAATCGAAGTTCGACGTGAATTGGCAGCACTTAGCTATGAAACCGTATTTGTAGTATCAGAGTCGACGCCAACAGTTGTAGAAGAGACGACAGTATTTGGTCCACAACTGATTGAAACAAAAGTCTATGACATCACGGTCAAAGAAAATGGAACTATCGATTTGCTGGATAAACGATCGGGCGTATTGCACCGAGATTTGTTGTGGCTCGAAGATAGTGGAGATGATGGAGATGAATATGACTATTCTCCGCTCGCAGGAGACAATCCGATCACGACACAATCGAGTCGTCCGATCATTCAAACGACGAGTACATCCAACCGAACAGTTGTCACGATTTCACATGATATGAAGATTCCGCGTGATTTGATGGAACGAAAAGATGGGCGACTGACGAATCTATTGAAGGTTTCACTTGAATTGGTCATTGAACAAAATGATTCAACAATTGGACTCAAAGTAGTCGTGGATAATGACGCAAATGATCATCGCCTTCGCCTTTGTTTGCCAACTTCTGTCCAAACGAATGTTTCGTTTTCCGACAATCAGTTCGGTGAAATCAAACGACCGTTCATCGATGATGCAATTCATGTATGGGAAGAAGAAGGATGGAATGAACGACCGGACGGAATTTTCCCGATGTTGTCTTATGTGGGATTACAAGAAGAATCAGGAAATGGAATGGGTGTCATTACGAACAGCTCACGTGAGTTTGAAGTAATAGAAGAAGGTGAATCGACACTAGCCATCACCTTGTTCCGAAGTGTAGGCGTGTTAGGTAAAGAAGAGCTTGTTCGACGACCTGGGCGACCATCTGGAATCAAATTATCGACACCGGATTCCCAGATGATCGGAACGTATACGTTTGACCTTGCATTCACATCATTGGATGGAACTGAACGTCTCTCTGACTTGGCGAAACGTCATCTTACACCGATTGTGACCTATAACAAAATTCCGCATGATGCGATGAAGCTTAACCCTACCGGACTTTGCTTAAACGCCTCTGCATCGCTTTTTGAAATGGCTGAAAATGGGTTATTGATGAGCACTTTGAAGAAAGCAGAGAACGAAAAAGCGTTACTGTTGCGTGTGTATAACCCGACTGAACATACGATTCCTCTCATGTTTACGAAAGTAGACTTTGATTCATTCACTGAAGTCAATTTGAATGAAGAACCGGTTCGAGACATTACTGAGGTCGTGTCAAACAATCAGTTTAATATCTTACCGAATCAAGTGAAGTCCATCTTGATGAAATAAAACGAATCAGGACATGGATGATCCGTGTCCTGATTGATTTTTATACGGAGGGAATCAACATGTCTGTATTAGTAGCACTTGATTCATTCAAAGGAAGTCTGACATCCGAACAAGCTAACCAAGCTGTAAAAGATGGAATCCGAATGGTCAATCCAAATGAACGCATTGATCTTTTGACAGTTGCAGATGGAGGAGAAGGAACGGTCTCTGCATTACGACATGCATTACAACTCGAAAATCGGGAGCTTGAAGTACTTGATTCACGAAAAAAACAAGTGATGGCGATGTATGGAATCAATCGACAACATCAAACAGCGGTAATCGAAGTCTCGGCGGCGTGTGGATTACCTCAAGTTCCAATCGAAGAACGGAACGCGCGACTTGCGACATCTTATGGGGTCGGGCAACTCATCCTTGATGCAATCAAAGAAGGAAGTCGAACGATTTATGTCGGGTTAGGTGGGAGCGCAACAACGGATGGCGGATTCGGGATGTTACGTGCACTCGGAGGAATCTTCTTCGATGCTAAACAAAAAGAAGTCACTAACGTCGAAAACCTTCATTCTGTGGTTCGCAGTGATTTGTGTGAGCTTAAGAAGAGGTTAGAAGACACAGAGATTGTTCTGGTCTGCGATGTAGAGAACCCATTTTACGGAGAGACCGGGGCAGCGTATGTATATGCACCACAGAAAGGTGCGACCCAAGAGGACGTGTTGTTACTAGATGAGAGGTTGAAACATTTCGCAAAACTGATGGAACGAGATACAGGAGTGGATGTTCAATTATGTGTCGGAAGCGGTGCGGCGGGCGGAATTGCAGGAGCACTATACGCCTATGCCGGTGCTAAATATACATCCGGTGCAGAATTGGTGTTGTCGCTGAACGATGTTCCCGAACGAATTGCCAACTACGCTTTAGTGATCTCGGGCGAAGGGAAAATCGATGAGCAAACCTTAAACGGAAAGCTTCCGTTGATGATTGGAAAGCTTGGAGCGAAAGAACAGATACCCGTAGTGTTACTTGGGGGAAGTGTCAACATCTCATTTGAAAAGTTACAACATACCTCCGTTCTCGCAGCACATTCCATCGCGTCGGGCCCAATGTCTCTCGAAGAGTTAATGAAACCAAAAGTCGCTTATGAACATCTTAAACAGACGGCGGCACATTGCTATGCTACTTTCCAAGCCAGAAAGGAAGGGAACAATGATTCTAAAAGTTGAACCGGTATTTCAAGAGAGAATATGGGGCGGTAGAAAGTTAAGTACTCTCTTTAACTATAAAATTCCAGATGGAAATATTGGGGAATGTTGGGGGATCTCGGCGCATCCGAACGGCATGAGCTACGTTTTGGCTGGAGAATATAAAGGAATGTCTCTAGCGGAGCTATGGAAAAATCACCGTTATTTATTCGGAGAGTACAAAAATGAAGAATTTCCTCTACTCATTAAATTGTTAGATGCGAGGGAGGATTTATCCGTACAAGTTCATCCAAACGACGATCAGGCACAACGTTTAGAAGGTGAACCTTACGGAAAAACCGAATGTTGGTATGTGGTCGATGCAGAACCTGATGCGGAATTGATTCTTGGTCATCGTGCAAAAACAAAATCAGAATTTTTGGAGCGGATTGAGCATGGCCAGTGGGATGACCTCTTATGTCGCATGCCGGTAAAAAAAGGTGATTTCATCTATGTTCCAAGTGGTACGATTCACGCGATTGGAAAAGGAATCGTTATTCTTGAGACACAGCAGTCATCAGACACGACTTATCGGGTATATGATTTTGATCGTGTCGACGCGACGGGAAATCTTAGAGAATTACATTTAGAAAAAGCATTAGCTGTCACGAACTTCCCGAATGAACAGGTAGTCATTGTCCCAGAAACAATAAAAGTTCCTGATGGCACAATTACAACGTTGGTTGAAACGAATGAATTCAATGTCTATCATATGAATGTTCAGACAGGTTTCAATCTTTCGTCATTGAATCGTTTTCGACTCATATCGATTTTAAAAGGGAATGGTCAAATCGATGGAGTGGATGTTCAACAAGGTGATCATCTCATCGTGACTGCACATCATCAATCGTTGTCGGTTGTTGGAACTATGGAGTGGATTACGAGTGATTGTATCCTGTAAGATTTAAGACATCGGAGACGGTGTCTTTTTGTGTTAGGAATGATGAGGAGGGAATCATGAAAGAAGCAGAATATAAGATTTTTTATTGTAATGTAGAGTTGGCGCTCGATGTGATGGGGGGGAAATGGAAACCACTTATCATCTATCACGTAGGCGGTGCTGGCGTGATCCGATTTGGAGAATTGAAACGTAAAATTCCGAACATCAATGAACGAGTACTCTCTCGTCAACTCAAAGAACTAGTAGAAGCAGATCTCTTGGCTAAAAAAATATATGACGAAGTTCCACCACGTGCAGAATATTCTCTTAAGGAGGCTGGCGAAGCGCTCTTACCCATTTTAAAGCAATTAGGATCGTGGGGAAAAGATTATCAAGATGAGCATCAATATGGAGAAATTTATTTCGAAGAAGAATATGACGCATAACCGTAGTCTGTACAAAAGTGTCCGTACGGATAAAGAAGTCCGTACTTGTAGGCGGGTAATATGAGTCCTATACTAGGCGCATATCAAGTTTTAAAAATCGAAAAAGGAAGTGTAGATATGCAACTGGTTAAGACATTAAACAATCGATACTCAACAAAAGAATTTGATGTATCCAAGCAAATTTCTGAAGCGGACATGGAGTCAATCAAGTCGCTACTCCAACTTTCTCCATCATCAACGAATGTTCAGCCATGGCATTTTGTGCTTGCGACAACTGAAGAAGGAAAAGCGCGTGTCGCAAAAGCAGCGAATGGATTCTATAGTTTTAATGAATCGAAAGTGACAAATGCATCTGCCGTCGTTGTATTTGCATCTAAAACGGAAATCACAGAAGAGTATCTTCAACATGTGACGGACAAGGAAGATGAGGATGGGCGTTTTGCGGAACAGGAATTCAAGCATGCTAACCACGCAGGGCGAAAGATTTTTGTCGATATGCATAAATACGATTACAAAGACTTATCTCATTGGACTGAAAAACAAGTCTATCTGAATTTAGGTTCGTTTTTACTTGGTGTCGCGTCATTGGGAATTGATGCGATCCCAATGGAAGGATTAGATATGAAAATGTTAGACGAGGAGTTCTCATTACGGGAAAAAGGCTTCACTTCTTGTGTTGTCGTATCACTCGGATATCGTTCGGAATCTGATTTCAATGCAGCCTTACCAAAATCACGTCTTGATTTAGCTGAAATCATTGAGGAAGTGTGATGAAGATTCTCGTTACCGGTGCCACAGACGGAATCGGACTAGCGACCTCCAAACTTTTGATTGAGGAAGGTCATGAGGTTTTGGTTCATGGTCGAGACGAGCAAAAACTAGCGGCCGTCGTGCGAGAATTAGACTCTAGTCATGTCACTTCATATATTGCCGATCTTTCGAAGTCAGAGGACGTCATGTTATTCGCTGACCGACTACTAAAAGAACATAATTCGATTGATGTCCTGATTCATAATGCTGGAATTTATGAGGCACAGCCACGACTTGGGGAGAACGGATGGGATCTTCGCTTCATTGTGAATGCGATAACACCTTATGTTTTGACTAAGAGACTGTTGCCGTTACTTCCTGTAACAGGACGAGTCGTCAACGTGTCATCTGCTGCCCAGGCACGATTAGACTACGGGGCGTTACGAGGTCATTCACCTATCACGGACGGTGACGCATATGCACAAAGCAAACTGGCAATTACGATGTGGACATATGAGTTATCAAAAAAATACCCTCAGACTTTCGTAGCGGTCAATCCAAAATCCTTGTTTGGTAGTAAAATGGTGAAAAGTGCTTATGGAATCGATGGTCATGATTTGATGATTGGAGCGAAAGTCTTGCGTGATGCCGCTACTTTAGATGAATTTGAAGGTGCGTCAGGAAAATATTACGATAATGATCGTGAGCAGTTTGCTGAAGCACATCCAGATGTTTACGATGAAGAGCGCAGACAGGAACTCATGGAAACCTTGAATTCCATTTCGTATCTTTAAGTTCACGTCATTCAGCGATTATTGTATCATTCTTGGCGGCGCAGCTTTTCCGCGTAAACGGAGAGATATAAGTTCGGAAGATGCCAACGATGATATCTCTCGGGCCTTTCCTATTCTTCAACCCTTTTCATAACTAATACTTTGTCAATATAAAGAAGCCATCGCCCATAAAGGCGATGGCTTCTTCTCGTTAACTACTCATTTGATTTGATACATCCATTTTTGGAAGGCTGACTGTGAAAATGGAACCTTTTCCGATATTCGATGCGGCGTGGATCGTGCCACCATGACCTTCTGCGATTTCTTTACAAATCGCGAGGCCAAGGCCTGTACCTCCGATTTTACGGCTGGCTGAATTGTCGACGCGATAGAACTTATCAAACAACTTCGACAGCGCGGCTTGTGGAATCCCGATTCCATGGTCCTCAATCGAAATATCAATCCAATCCGGTCGTTCACATGCGACACGTACATGGATGTCTCCACCACTTGGAGAGTACTTCACGGCATTATGAAGCAAGTTCGTGAAGAGTTGTCCGAGTCGTGTCCGATCTCCATATACATAGACGTCTTCTTGACAATCAAACGTGATGCGATGATGTTGACTGGCACCTTGATGAATGGCGATGGCCTGTTTTAGGATTTCCGATAGGCGCTCCGTCTCATTGTGGTACGTCTGTTGTCCTGATTCCATTCGCTGAACATCGAGCAAGTTGGAAATCAAATCCTCGAGACGTAACGTTTCCTGATGGATCATCCCTAAATATTTCTCCGAACGTTCGGGAGACAGTTGTCGGAAACGAAGAAGTTCGGTGAATCCGATGATACTCGTGAGCGGCGTGCGGAGTTCATGGGAGACGGTCGAAACGAGTTCGGTTTTCAAACGATCGACCTCAGTCTCATGCGTCACATCACGGAAGACGAGCATCGTGCCGTGGCGTGTCCCTCTCAAATAAATTTTCTCCGCATACATTTGAATGAAGCGCTCTTCCTGATTCATCGAGAACGTGACGCTCTCTTCTTTACACTGTCCATCGAATGAACGTTCCATGAATGCAAAAAAGGCATCCTTTTGGTCGACCTGCAGCCCGAGTTCTTCAAGACTAGCATCTAAACGATATAAATCGACTTCATTTCGTTTTGTGATCGGTTGATTGAATAAGACGAACAACGCTTGGTTCGCCACTTTTTCGCTTGTCGCGTGCTCGACATAGATGACAGCATCTCGAATCGAGTGGAGAAGGCGAGCTGTCTTTTCACGCTCTTCCTCAATCCGATAACGCTGATGCGTAAGCGAAGTCGCCATCTGACGGAATGATGTCGTCAATTGACCGACCTCGTTTTTAGATTGAACCGTGATTGGCGTGACCGGTTGCTTCTCTCCGGCAAGACGCTTACTGTTTTCAATTAACTCTTGGAGTTGACCGGTCAAGCGTCGGACGTAAGGGCGGGCGACGATGAAGAGAATGAAGAGGACTCCGAGTAAGGAGAGGAGCCAGAGGGCCTGTGCCCATTTCGTATGTGTCGCAAGTTGAGCACGGAGCGCATCCTCTTCTGCGTTCAGTGAGTTCCGATATTCCGTGAAGACGCTCTCCATATCGACGATGCTCGCGCTCATATCCGCGGCACTTTTCGAGTTGATTTTAAATTTTCGATCCGCCGGCGGCTCTTTTTGAGGGTTTACTTTCCCGAGCGTTGGCATTTTTAAGAAGGGTTCGGTCACGCTTCCGCTCCGCTTTCCTTCTACATAACGTTCAAGGCTTGGCATGACGCGTTCCTGATAAGCGACAAACAGCGTACGCGCATCGCTCGCATACGTTTTTTCCTTATCGGTCACGGCGTTCTGTTCGAACCAGGTCGTCTGTTCGTCAATCAAGACTTGTTTATCTTGTACGCGCTCTAGCATCGCATCGTCTCCGAGGAGTACATAGCCGCGCATTTCATATTGCATCGACTGCCATGTCTCGAACAATTCGGTCGCATTCGTGCGCCGTTCACTAATGTTCTCGAGCGATGACGTCGTCTGTTCGATTTGGTTTTCCGTATACACATATACGGCAAGTGACGTGAGGAGGATCAGTCCGATGAATAAGTAGAAGACGAACAAAAATTGTCTTCCGATCCGCTGGTCAATCCATGACTTCATAAAGACCGTTCCTTTCTAGAATGATGAACATTCCGACTGTGACTAATATCCTACGAGTGTCGTTCTTTCATTGTACAGATTCAAACGTTTAGATGCTATATATTGAGAAATCAGGGGAATGGATACTATTATATATTGAACAGTAGTGAATGATATGCTATTGTTCTATGTATAGTAGGGGGTGGGATCATGAATCCTCAATTCAAAAAGGGCGTACTCAACCTTTGTGTACTGGCGCTTGTGGCGGAACAAGACCGCTATGGCTATGAACTCGTCCAAGCGATTTCAGCCAAAGTAGCCATTTCAGAGGGTGCCGTCTATCCATTGTTACGTCGACTGACGACAGAGGGCTATTTCACAACGTATTTAACCGAGTCCGGGGAAGGGCCTCCGCGAAAGTATTATCAGATTACGGAACAAGGAAAAACACATTTGGCTGAGTTGCGAGCGGAATGGGATGTATTCACGAACGGCGTCAATGACTTAATCCGAGGGGGAGACGACAGATGAATGAAGAACAGTACTTGTCAGAGCTTGAGCAGTTATTGATGAACGTGAAGGTGAAGGATCGCCTCGATATTTTACGAGACGTGTCTGAATATTTCACGAGCGGTCGATTAGAGGGTAGGAGTGATGAGGAGATGGCACGCGAGTTAGGGGAACCGAGCGTACTCGCCTCGGAACTACTCGCTTCTGTCGATTTTGAAGTATCGGAATCGACACGACCGCCTGCGGTTGTCAAAAGCTCGACCGTAGCCTTTCAAAGTGTCCTCATCCAAGTACAGCATGCACAGGTGTTCGTCACGCCATCACAAGACGGCTATGCGTATGCGACGCTCGAAACGGAGACCGACCATGGGGTTGTGATGGACATCGTCGGGGACACGCTTGAGATTCGGATTGAATCCGAACGTCGTTTCGGTCTCTCTGACCTCTTCTCGTGGTTCGGGTCGAAAGCACCGGTGCTTCGAGTCGAGCTGCCGCATCACGCCTATCATCAGATTCAATTGAAAAACCGCCACGGTTCGAGTGATGTACAAGATCTTCAAGCGGAACGGTTACACGTGGAGAGTGAGAACGGTCGAGTCATCGCGCATCATATTCAGGCACGCCAAGGTGTGCTTCGTACATCGAACGGACAGGTGCTCGCGTCGAGTTGTCACGGTCACGATTGGGAGCTCCATTCCTCAAACGGTCGCGTGGAAGCAAAACATTCTCAACTAGAACGGATCAACATCCATTCCTCGAATGGTCGAATCGATGTCGATCACGTCATGGGGGCAATTGATGCCAAAACGTCAAACGGTCGAATTGACTGTATCGTTCAATCGATTCAATCACCGATTCGATTGAAGACAAACAATGGGAAGATTGACTTGCACGTCGAGGAACGTCCAGAAGATGTGACGATTCGGGCGAAGTCGCGGAACGGAAAAGTCAATGTATTCGGAGAACGGTCGAAAGAGTGCGTGTTCGGTGAAGGATCGATTGATGTGAAATTAACAAGCTCGAACGGAAGTGTCACCGTATCATGATTAACATAGCCCCTCCATCAATCGATGGAGGGGCTATGTTTATAAGTCATGCACTAAGATATAGGCGACTCGAACGGGTCCATGGACACCAACGATCAGGTTCATTTCAATGTCGGCCGAGTTCGACGGACCGGAGATGAAATTGACACCGTTCGGGGAACGGAGGTCATCTTGGTCGAGTTCGGCAAGTTGTTGTGCCGTTTGCGTCATACGTGGAACAAGGACAGATTTCGGGATGATTGCGATATGGTCTTGCGGTAACAGACTGATCGTTCGTGATTTGCCAGGCTTCGCATATTGAACGATTGTCGCACTTTCCGCAAACGCCGCATCCGCAATCGTAATGCCGATGTCGGCACGGGCGGCCAACTCTCGACTCGCTTTCGGTTGTGACGAATCCCACCAAGCGAACGTCTCACTCGTTGTGGGTGCCCAAGCGGAAATTCGTTCATCGTTCTCCGCAAGAATCCTTGTTCCGTCATAACGGCCAATCAAGAGACGGAGCGTATCATCGAGATGCGAGGATTCGCATTCGACCAAATCGGTATGAATTCGGGTCGCGACCATACGAAACGTTTCGAGCAATTCCTCTTCGCTCGCATCTTTTAACACGTCGTCTTGTGGGCGATATTTATAGTCACGTTTCGGTGGGGTGAGGTCGACCTCACGACCGAGCTGTTTGGCGATTCGTTGTAAAAAGTCTTCACGGTTTGTGATTGTGCCAGGATTCATTCGACGTTCCCCCGTTTCTTAAACCAATCTCGGACGGTCTGTTTGTTCGGTTGCGGCAAGTCTTTGGAGTCCGTCCAAGCAGGTAACCCTTTTTCAATCTGACCAGATGTGGCGAACGGTGATGTCGCAAACGGTGCGACGTGTTCCGCGGCTTCGAATAAGAAAGGACTCGATGCCGTGACGGCAAATCCTTTCATCGCAATCCGCTCCACGAATGGTGATTGTCTCTTTTCTTCTACGATGACACGACGGTGTTCAATCAATAGCTCGTGTAGCGGAATCTTCACAGGGCATGCCTCTGTACAGGCACCGCATAGACTTGACGCGTAAGGGAGCTCTTTATAGTTTTCGTATCCGTCTAGGAGTGGGGCCAACACGGCACCGATTGGACCAGGATAAATTGACCCGTACGCATGCCCACCGATATGGCGATAGACCGGACAGACGTTGATGCATGCCGCGCAACGGATGCATTGCAGGACCGATTGGAACTGTGTACCGAGAATGCCAGAACGTTTATTGTCGACGATGACGAGATGGAATTCTTCCGGACCATCGACTTCACCGACCGCGCGCGTCCCGGCGAATGTCGTGATGTATGACGTGAGGCGTTGACCGACCGCGCTTCGACAAAGCATATTGACGAGTACCTCGAACTCTTCATAAGATGGGACGACGCGTTCCATCCCCATGACAGAGATGACCGTATCAGGAAGTGACGTCACCATGCGTCCGTTTCCTTCATTGGTCACAAGCCCGACGGCTCCACTCTCTGCGATGGCGAAATTACAACCGGTGATGCCGACTTCTGCCTTCAAAAAGTCTTTTCGGAGTTCTTGTCGTGCGTAGCGTCCGAGCTCGGTCGGATTGTTCGAACCGGTATATCCGTGAGCAGTGAACGTCTCGTGGACAGCGTCGCGGTCTTTGTGTAGGGCAGGGGCGACGATGTGAGACGGTGGATCTTCGTCGAGTTGTAAAATCCATTCCCCAAGGTCGGACTCGACGACGGTACATCCTTCTTCCTGAAGTGCCTCGTTCAATCCGATCTCTTCTGTGACCATCGATTTTGATTTCACGACATGTTTTGCTTGTTTTGAACGAACGACTTCTCGAATATAGCGGTTCGCTTCTTCTGGTGTTTCTGCAAAAAAGACGCTCCCGCCTCGTTTTGAGACGTTCTCGCTCAATTGATACAAGTAATAATCGAGATGTTCGAGCACGTTTTGACGAATCTCTTCCGAATGATCACGAAACGCTTCCCAGTCTCCAAGTTCACCTGCAGCATCCAACCGTCCATCCCGCAGCCGATTTTGAGCCGAACTGACGGCTTGACGCATGAACGTATCCTCAATTCCGTCCTTCCGACGGTCTTGAAACTTCTCATCTAACCGAATCCCCATGCTCATGCTTGCTTCACTCCTTCGTTCAAGACTTCGGCAATGTGCATCACTTTGATCGGATGCCCTTGTTTATGAAGACGTCCGCCGATGTTCATGAGACAAGACGCATCCGCCCCGATCAAAACGTCTGCACCGGACTGTAAAATCGATTCGACTTTCTCATCTACCATCTGGACCGACACGTCTGGCATTTTGACGGAGAACGTCCCTCCGAACCCGCAACAGTTATGTACATTTGCGAGAGGAACCATCGTCAAGCCATCGACGTTTCCGAGCAATTTCCCTGGCGCGGCTTCGATTCCGAGGAGGCGGGTCATATGACAGGACGCATGATAAGTCGCTGTAGCGGGAAACTTGGCGCCGACGTCTGTGACTTCGAGCACGTCGACGATGAACTGTGTCAGTTCGAACGTTTTGGCGGCATGCGCTTCTGCACGAGGACCCCATACCGGATCATCTTGGAATAAATGTGGATAGTCACGCATCATCATGACACATGACCCCGATGGTCCGACAATATACTCCGCATCGGCCTGTTCGAACGTTTCAATCATGTGCTTGGCGATTTTCTTCGTCTCCTCATGGTAACCGCTGTTATAGGCGGGTTGCCCACAGCACGTCTGTTCAAATGGGAAGGTCACCTCGCACCCTAAATGTTCAAGCAGTTCGACTGTCGCTTGTCCGACGGATGGAAACAACGTATCTGATAAACAAGTGACGAATAAAGCTACATTCGGCATAGCCATTCCTTCTTTCTTCTCATGATAGCGATTTCAACGTCATTATTTCATAAAGAGTAGGAAAGTGACAGAAAAATGGGGAGAAAAACTGATTTATTTGTAAAATCCTGTCTAATTGATAACGTATCTCACTGAACAGACATTCATCTATTTTCTGATATAAAACAGGAAGGAAGCACGTATAACAGAAAAAGATCCTCGTCATATGGCGAGGATCTTGCATCTAAATTATAGGAAGAACATTTCCAAGATGAAAAGTGCGCCGAACAAATAGATGAGCGGATGGACCGTCTCTTTGTTCATCGCTTTGAAGATCGGATACAAGATGAACCCGAACGCGATTCCGCGTTCGATGCTTCCTGAAAGCGGCATGATCAAAATCGTCATGAACGCCGGGAAGTATTCGCTAAAGTCGCTCCAGTCGATATAACGGACGTTCGTCAACATGAGAGCCCCGACGATGATGAGTGCAGGAGCTGTAATCGCTGCAACGCCGGAGATGGCACCGATGAGCGGGCTAAAGAAGAGCGTCAGTCCGAACAAGCTGGCAACGACAGCCGTTGTGAGACCGGTACGTCCACCTTGTGCGACACCGGCTGCAGACTCGATGTATGCAGTCGAAGGACTCGTTCCGACGAGTGAACCACCCATTGTGGCAAGCGAGTCGGCAAAGAGTGCACGGTGACCATTTTCAATCGTGCCATCTTCCTTTAAAAGACCGGCTTGTTTCCCGACACCGACAAGTGTACCTGTCGTATCGAACAATGTGACGAGGAAGAACGAGAGGACGGCACCGAATAATCCATATTGAATGACATCACTAAATGCTGTCACCGGGTTGACCATAAGTCCTTCTGGAAGTGTCGGCATTGCCGTGACACCGTTGATTTGTAAGATGTCCATGAAGTAAGCCGCGATTCCAGTGAGCAGCATCCCAATCAATAGTGACCCTGGGACATTGCGCGAGAAGAGAAGTGCCGAGACGATTAAACCACCGAGTACGAGTAATACTTCTGGTGAGGATACGTCACCGAGACGCACCAAGTTCGCCTCATCTGCGACAATCAATCCCGATAACTTCAATCCGAGCGAAGCGATGAAGAGACCGATTCCGGTCGTGATCGCATGTTTCAGCGAAGTCGGGATCGCTTGAATCAGTTTCGTCCGAATCGGAGAAAGCGACAGGATTAAAAAGAAGACGGACGAGACGAAGACGACGCCGAGAGCAGCGGATGGTGCGATTTGTTCTTGGGCGACGAGTGTGTACGCGAAGAAGGCGTTGAGCCCCATACCAGGTGCCACAGCGATCGGCAAGTTCGCATAAAACGCCATCAAGCCTGTCCCGATGAGAATCGCGATGATTGTCGCCGTGAAAGCTTGAGCGAAAGGGATTCCGGCATCAGATAGGATGGCCGGGTTGACGACAGAGATATATGCCATCGTCACGAACGTTGTAATCCCTGCAGTGACTTCCTGTTTAACATTCGTTCCATGTTGTTTCAATTGAAAAATATTCATCGATAAAACTCCTTATTTCGGTCTATTTCCGAACAATAATTGAAAATAATGATCAAATTAACGTTATCAACTTGATGACTATACAAAAATGTTTGATTCACGTCAATTGTTTTGAGTAAAAAACATCAAAAATGATTAGGTGGGATAAAAAATGTTCGGAAATTAACTTTTTTACAAAATATGCTTGCTCTGAAACGCGTTTCAGAAGATACGGTATAGACAAAGGGAGGGGAACCGATATGAAACCGACAACGTGGAAGACATGGTGCAGTGGAATTGTATACGAGCTCGTCATCAATCAGTTGTATACGCCGTTCGGGAAAATGTTGTGTAGCCGTTTCCGTGAAGAGTTTCTTCATTTGCCGTTAGAAGAGCGCTTCCGCCTCGTTCAGGCGATTCGAAGTCAAGTCGTCGAAAGAGGTGACAGTCAGCAAGCAGAGTGGGTACACTATATGCAAAGACTGACAAGTTGAGGTGAGACGAATGGCAAACATTCGAGATATCGCAAAGCACGCTGACGTTTCGGTGACGACGGTCTCGCGCGTCTTAAACGAGCATCCGTACGTATCGAAGGAAAAACGGACCCGTGTCCATGCGGCGATGAAAGAGCTCGGGTATTTGCGAAATCAACAGGCGTTGACGTTGTCGACGGGGAAAACACAACGTGTCGTCGTCATCTTACCTTATATGGATCATCCGTATTACGGTCTCTTCGTCAACGGGCTTGCGAAAGCGGCCCTCGAGCACGATTACCGCCTCGTCATGTGGCAGACGGAGTATAAGTTGAGTGAGGAGCGACAAGCACTCGATTTATTGAAGCATCGCGAAGTCGATGGGGCGATCGTCTTGTCGCACGAAATGTCCTTTAAGGAAATGGAGACGTATCGCGCTTACGGACCGATTGCCGTGGCGACCGTAGGCGCACCGGAGACAATCTCATCCATCCATGTCGACCATTATGCGTCGTTCGTGTCAGGTATTCATGTGCTACAGGAGCATGGATATGAAGAGATTGGAATCATCTTGTCAAGAAGCCACAGTCCGAGCTCCCTTGCGCGTCAGCAAGCCTATTTCGATGAAGTAGCGCATGCGCGTGAGCAATGGATTTGGACCGGTTATTTGACGAGTGAGGACGGCATTCGGTTAGCAGAAACGTTCCTCTCTCAAAAAGAGCGTCCTCGAGCGCTCTTTTTCTCGTCGGATTATGTCGCACTTGGATTTTTGGGGGAGATGCAACGGCGGCAAGTCGCCATTCCTGAGAAAGTCGCCATGCTTGGATTTGACGGGCATCCGATTGGTCGGGCGTTTGGGTTATCGACGATGCTTTCTCCGAATGAACAGATTGGTCGCCATCTGTTTGAAACGACGCTCGCTGAGATGAACGGGGCTCAACCTGAAACACGTGGAATGACGGTGAGCTATCAAATCGGGACGACACTTTAGGCAACATCCTCGCTCGACTCTTTTGAAACGTTTAGAATGAAAGAAGTAGTCGAGAGGAGGAAATGTTATGAAGATTCAAGTAACAGAAGAAGCGCTCCAATGGTTTAAAGAAGAAATGGAAGTCGAAGCGGGTCAAACGGTACGTTTATTCGCAAAATACGGGGGTTCGACAGACTTAACGCACGGTTTTTCCGTCGGAGTCATCACAGAAGACGTGAACAATGCGGCTGTTGAGACCGAAGAAGACGGCATTCGTTTCGTTGTGGCGGAACAAGATGAGTGGTTGTTCCAAGGACAAGACGTGAAAGTCGAACTTCGCGGAGAAGAAATCGTCTTCGTTCAAGCCTGACGTTTCAGTTTGTTTACGTTTGATGAAATGTCGTTTGACGAAATCTGGCTTGGGGAACAGATTACGACAAGTCGGATTTTCGAAAGGATGACACGATATGTCAGACAAAGAAAAGCGTGAACAAGAAGAAAAAGAGAAGTTGAAACGAGATCAACCGGACATCTCCCACGAAGAGGATTCAAAAGGAGATCATTCCGACCTCGAAGAGACAGATGAAGATGAACAATCATAAGAGCCGACACGGCTCTTTTTGTTTGGGAATTGAAAGAAATGCCGTGGGCGTTATAATGGATAAGGGAAAACTATTTAGTGAGGAGAATGAGATATGAGTACAGTACTAGTCTTCGGACATAAAAATCCAGATACCGACACGATCACATCAGCGCTCGCCTATGCCGAGTTGAAAAAGAAATTAGGGATGGACGCAGAGGCAGTCCGTCTCGGTGAAGTGAACGGGGAAACACAATATGCACTCGATCACTTCCGCGTGAAAGCACCACGTTTGATTGAAAGTGTGAAAGGTGAGGCCGAAGAAGTCATCTTAGTCGACCACAACGAGTTCCAGCAAAGTGCGGACGGCATCGAAGACGTGCGAATCCTTGAAGTCATCGACCACCACCGCATCGCGAACTTCCAAACGGCAGACCCGCTCTACTATCGTGCAGAGCCAGTCGGATGCACAGCGACAATTTTGTTGAAATTGTATAAAGAGCACGGCGTTGAGATTGCAGCGGATATGGCCGGTTTGATGCTTTCAGCAATCATCTCAGATTCGCTTCTCTTCAAATCACCGACATGCACGGACGAGGACATCAAAGCAGCGAAAGAACTTGCAGAAATCGCTGGCGTCGATGTGGAAGCATACGGACTTGAGATGCTCAAAGCCGGTGCGGACCTTAGCCAAAAAACGATTGAAGAGCTCATCTCACTCGATGCGAAAGAATTTGCGATGGGCGACTATCGCGTCGAAATCGCACAAGTGAACACGGTCGATGCGAGCGATGTCTTGAACCGTAAAGAGGAAGTCGATGCAGCCATCGCTAATACGGTTGCAGCGAAAAACTTAGACTTGTTCGTCTTTGCCATCACGAACATTTTGACGAACGATTCAGAAACAATCGTCGTCGGACCAAAGCCAGAACTCTTCGAACAAGCGTTCAACGTGACGCTTCAAAACGGATTGGCGACACTTCCGGGCGTCGTTTCGCGTAAGAAGCAAATCGTGCCATTCTTAACGGAAGCGGCGACAAAATAAAAACTCGAAGCATTAGCCTCGAGCGAAACTGCAGACGTTCATACGTCTGCAGTTTTTTATTTTAATTCATTTATTCATCATAAAAAAGACCGGACACTGAAGTCCGATCTTAAGATGATTTTGTTTGTCTTCCGTACGTCCCTAAGCGCCATAGCTTCTCAAACGGTCCGTAACGGTGATTTTTTAGCCACCACATCGAGAAGATGGATTGGACAATTAAAATAGCGATGCTTAGGAACAATCCTTCGGTCAAAGAGAGCGTACCGTATGCTCCGAGCGCAATCACAGGGACGAAGACGATGAGCGTATGTGTCAAATAGTTCGTAAGCGCCATCCGTCCGAGCGCTTGAAGTGGGGCGAACGTGCGACCCTTTCGAACGGCTATCGTAAATAGGCAGACATATGTCGTGGCGAGTAACTTCCCGGAAATCAAGACGGCGAACAAGTTTAACCAGAAATAAGGATACCCTTCACCATAATGATGCCAAATGATTACGCCGAAGAACGGGAGGGCAAGGATAGCACAGATGATGGCCGTTCGTGTTAACCCTTCTAGACGCCATGTCAGGAGTTTTCGTTCACGTCCAATATACAGTCCGAATAAGAATAGACTGAGAATCTCGAAGCCGACAACGAACGAGTTGGAGAAGGCGTTAAAGATTTCAACAGAATACCGATAATCGAACCAGGCACCAAACCCTTGGTTATACACATCTGGGAACGGGATACCACCATAATAGCTTCCGCCCATGCTCCATTCATTCAGCGCGGAAGTTCCGTACAATAGAAGGATACTTCCAATCAGTAATCCCCAAGCCCATGTCAGAATGGCACGGTTACTCAACTTATAGAAAAGAGGAAGCAGCAAGCCCCACATCGCATATGTATGTAGGATATCACCTGACCAAATCGCCAAGTGTGCCAGACCGAACAAGAAGAGAATCAAAATCCGGCGTATGTAACGACTGACCGATTCGCCTCGGGCGTAAGAACGCTCGAGGAAAATCGAAAAGCCGATCCCAAATAAGAGGGAGAAAATCGTATAAAACTTCGTCTGCACGAACAAGTCGAAGAGGGTGCGGACGAACAAGTCGCTCCCATAATAGTCGGGGCGACCGAACATCCAGTCGCTCCCGAGCATACTCGGGATATTGACGAGGAAAATGCCGCAGAGGGCAAACCCTCGGATAATGTCATACAAGATAATCCGTTCATTCGTTTGAATTGGGCCAGCCATACGACACGTCCTTTACTGAATTAGAATACTTTCGTCGTCCACGACTCACAGTTCCAGACGTCTGTGACGATATCTTCATAGAATTCTGGCTCGTGACTGATGAGGAGGACACTACCCTTGTACTCTTTCAACGCACGCTTCAACTCTTCCTTCGCATCGACGTCCAAGTGGTTCGTCGGCTCATCGAGTAAGAGAAGGTTTGTCTCGTTGTTGAGGAGTTTGCAAAGACGAACTTTCGCCTTTTCCCCACCACTGAGGACGGAAATCTTACTTTCGATGTGCTTCGTCATGAGTCCACACTTCGCAAGCATCGCGCGTACTTGTTGTTGGTTGAGTGACGGGAATTCACTCCAAATCTCTTCGATACACGTGTTGTTGCTCGTTGCCGCTTCTTGTTCGAAGTACCCCATTTCAAGAAACTCGCCGCGTTCGACTGTTCCTTCAAGTGGGTTGATCAAGCCGAGTAAACTCTTCAAGAGTGTCGTCTTCCCGATTCCGTTCGCTCCGACGAGGGCAATCTTTTGACCGCGCTCCATTTGAAGGTCGAGCGGGCGTGAGAGCGGCTCGTCGTAACCGATGACGAGACCTTTCGCATCAAAGATGAGACGTCCTGACGTACGGGCCTGCAAGAAGCGGAATTCCGGTTTCGGACGCTCCGCGCTCAGTTCGATGACATCCATCTTATCGAGCTTCTTCTGACGCGACATCGCCATGTTCCGTGTCGAGACGCGCGCTTTGTTTCGGGCGACGAAGTCTTTCAAGTCGGCAATCTCGGCTTGTTGACGCTTATAAGCTGCTTCAAGCTGTGAGCGTTTCATCTCGTATACTTCCATGAACTTGTCATAGTCTCCGACGTAGCGATTCAACTCTTGGTTCTCCATATGGTAGACCAAGTTGATGACACTATTTAAGAATGGGATATCGTGTGAAATCAAGATGAAGGCATTGTCATAGTTTTGGAGATAGCGCTTCAACCACTCGATGTGTACTTCATCCAAATAGTTGGTCGGCTCATCGAGGAGCAAGATATCTGGCTTCTCGAGAAGCAACTTCGCGAGCAATACTTTCGTACGCTGTCCGCCTGACAAATCTGTGACGTCACGGTCGAGACCGACGTCTAAAATACCAAGACCACGTGCGACTTCCTCTACTTTCGCATCGATGATATAAAAGTCGTTCGAGTCGAGCGTCTCTTGAAGTTCACCGACCTCAGCGAGCATGTCTTCCATCTGTTCAGGTGTCGCATCTCCCATCTCCATGTAGAGTTCGCCGATGCGCGTCTCCATGTCGATCAAGTATTGGAAAGCACCTTTCAAGACGTCACGAATTGTCATCCCACGCTCAAGTACCGCGTGTTGGTCGAGGTAGCCGACACGGACATTTTTTGCCCATTCGATTTTTCCCTCATCCGGTTGCAGTTTGCGTGTGATGATGTTCATGAACGTCGATTTTCCTTCACCGTTCGCTCCAACGAGACCGATGTGCTCTCCTTTTAAGAGACGGAAAGAGACATCGTTCAAAATAGCGCGGTCACCAAAGCCGTGGCTTAAGTTTTGTACCGTTAATATACTCATAATTCGTTTTCGTTCCTTTCAAAGTAAACTACCCGATATTGTAGCATGAATCCAATCAAATTAGTACGCCAGTCCGACTGACTCTCTTATATGTTCATCCTCTTCGATGGCGTGAAGCATGAACTGGGCGACATCTGCCCGTGAGATGTGTTTCCCGTTCTCTGGTACCTCATCGATGGCCGTGCGGTACGTTGAAGTACGCGGACCGTCTGTCAATTGCATCGGTCGCACAATCGTATAATCGAATGACGAGTTGCGCCATAAGTCCACGGCTGCCCGATGATCGCGGAGCGGTTTCCGGAGCATGAACGTGATGGCTTTCCCCGCAAGTCCCGGAATCTCATTGTCGATACCCGCTGAAGCCAAATAGATGACGCGTGAGATGCCATTCGCCTTCATCGCTGGGACGAGTTTGTCCGTGACACTCGCTAAAAAGTCTGGGTCGCTCAAGTCCGTTCCGAGGCAACTGACGACCGCATCATGACCATGCATCGCTTCCGTTAACGCATCGATGTCATATAGATCCCCTTCGATGATTTCGAGTTGTGGGGTCCGAATCAGCTTTTTCTGTTCCCGTACGAACGCGGTGACATCATGACCGTGCTCGATGGCTTGATCGACGAATTGATGTCCGGTCCGACCGGTTGCGCCTAATACGAATAACTTCATAAGGGCAGGGCTCCTCTCTCATATCCAATACATACAGTATACAGCAGTTTCAGAAAAATCGAACATTTCACCGTTTGATTCCAACCTATTGCAATTCTCGTCAGCTCGTCTACAATAAAGTTTATCTTATATAAATAGATTCGCACTCGTATATCAGCGGAAATATGGTCCGCAAGTCTCTACCGAACTACCGTAAATGGTTCGACTACGGGTGGCGCTTGTCGTATGCTGTCGTTGATTTCCATGCGGTTCGTTGCCTCCCGATGAGGGGTGACGAATCGCATTTTTTTATGGAGGGAAAACAATGAAGCAATTAGAAGACAAAATCCGTGAAGAGGGTCGGGCGCTATCTGACCAAGTACTGAAGGTCGACGCCTTCTTGAATCATCAAGTCGATCCCGTACTCATGCAAGCTATCGGCAAAGAGTTTGCGGAGCGTTTTAAAGACGCTAACATCGACCGAATCGTCACACTCGAATCGAGCGGAATCGCACCGGCGATGATGACGGCACTTGAAATGGGCATTCCGTTCGTATTCGCTCGTAAACGGAAATCGCTGACGCTTCAAGACGATCTCGTTGAAGCAGACGTATATTCCTTTACCAAACAAGAAACGAATCGTATCAGCTTGAGCCAACGCTTCGTCTTACCAGGTGAACGCGTCCTCGTCATCGACGATTTCCTCGCCAATGGCGAGGCGGCACTCGGATTGACACAACTCGTGGAGGCGGCAGGTGCGAAGGTCGCGGGTGTTGGCATCGTCATCGAAAAATCGTTCCAACCAGGCCGTGACAAACTTGTGGAGCGTGGCTATTGCGTCGAATCGTTGGCACGTATCGCAAAATTAGAGAAAGACCATATCTCATTCGTGGAGGTCGCGCGATGAATACGTTCAAGACGGCCAGTCTAGGGTTTCAACATCTACTTGCCATGTACACGGGAGCAGCGATCGTCCCGCTCATCGTTGGAGGCGCCATCGGTCTTGGCCCGACCGAGCTCGCTTATCTCGTCGCGATTGATTTATTCATGTGTGGGGTGGCGACGCTTTTACAAGTATGGACGACACGCTTTACGGGTGTCGGATTGCCGGTCGTCCTCGGATGTACGTTCACGGCGGTCGGTCCGATGATCGCGATTGGAAGCGCAAATGGAATTACGGCCATTTACGGCGCATTGATTGCGAGCGGACTGATTGTCATCCTCATTTCTGGATTTGTCGGGAAGCTGGCGCGCTTCTTCCCACCGGTCGTTCTCGGTTCGGTCGTGACGATCATCGGTCTCTCGCTGATCCCGGTCGCTATCAATGACATCGGTGGCGGGATGCCCGGTGAACCTGGATTCGCATCCATGCAAAATCTTGGACTAGGTGGTTTGACGATTTTACTCATTCTCAT
Source organism: Exiguobacterium sp. s34 (assembly GCF_018617435.1). Lineage (NCBI taxonomy): Bacteria > Bacillati > Bacillota > Bacilli > Caryophanales > Exiguobacterium > Exiguobacterium sp. s34. The sequence continues at coordinate 233,022 of NZ_JACSKE010000004.1, forward strand.
CTTGAACCGTGTCGGGACCGTCTTCACACGGGCCGCTGCTGTCCTCTTTGCCGTACTCATCGGAACGGGGATCGCCGCTTCGCTCGGTCTCGTGGACTTCAGTCCTGTCCGTGAAGCCAGTTGGTTCCAAATGGTTCAACCGTTCTACTTTGGGATGCCGACATTCGATGTGTCCGCCATCCTCGTCATGACGCTCGTCGCCATCATCTCGATGATTGAATCGACCGGTGTGTTCTTGGCGCTCAGTGACATCACGAAAAAGCCAATCGGTGCAAAAGAATTGACGAAAGGGTATCGTGCGGAAGGCGTCGCGACGATTCTCGGAGGAATTTTCAACAGCTTCCCATACACGACGTTCAGTCAAAACGTTGGAGTGGTCCAATTGTCGGGTGTGAAATCTCGTTGCGTCATCTTCTGGACAGGCGGATTACTCATCTTGCTCGGATTCCTCCCGAAAGTGGCCACGTTCACAACGTTGATTCCAAAACCCGTTTTAGGCGGAGCGATGCTCGTCATGTTCGGAACAGTCGCTGCTTCCGGTATTCGTATTCTCAGTCAGGTTGATTTTGCGAAAAATGAAAACTTGATCACGATCGCACTCTCGATTGGCGTCGGGCTCGGCATTACGGCAAACCCGGCTATCGTCGCGAACATGCCGGAATGGCTTCAATTGTTCACAGATAGCGCCATCGTAGCAGGTTCGTTCACAGCGCTCCTCTTGAACGGTTTCTTCCGCATGATGGACCGTTTCCGTCCCATGACGATTATTGCCGAGGAACGGCAAGTCAGCTAGACTGAAGGAAATAGTAGTCTAGGAGGAGTCATGAATGGGGAAAACTGCACTTGTCGTAGGCGCGACCGGCTTGATTGGCCGCGAATTGGTAGAACAGTTGTTAGAAAGTGACCGTTATGAGGCGGTCTGGATTGTCGTCCGTCGCTCGAAGCGTTGGAGTCATCCGAAGTTACACGAGGTCGTCGGCTTCGAGGAGATGGATGCGGCACTTCCACATATCGATGACGTATACTGTGCACTCGGTACGACGATTGCGGTCGCCGGCTCGCAAGAGGCGTTCAAACAAGTTGATTTGGAGTTGCCGCTTGAAGTCGCTCGTGTCGCCAAAGCACACGGTGCGACACGCTATGCGGTCGTATCGGCACAAGGCGCATCGCTACGTTCGTCTTTCTTTTACAACCGGGTAAAAGGGGAGCTCGAAAACGGATTGCGCATCTTCAACTTCCATCATCTCATTATCGCGCGTCCGTCGTTGTTACTTGGAGAGCGTGATTCATTCCGACTCGGTGAGAAAGCGGCCGAGGTCGTCAGTCGGCCGTTCCAGTCACTGCTTGTGGAAAAGGCACCGGAAGTCGCACCGATTCAAGCGCTGCATGTTGCGCGTGCGTTAATCATGGCGTCTGAAGAAGGTGAAGGGATTGAAGTGTTGACGTCGGGGATGATGCAGAGGATGAGCCGATGAACTCATTGACTAAGAAACGAACGAAAGCGGTCCTGATCGATAGTGTGATTGCAGGTATCGTCAGCGTTGGTGTGGAACAATTCGTGCGCAAGAAAGTGAAGAGCGAGTTTGTGCATGCGGTCGTCACACCAACCTTGCTGACGTACGCGATGGAAGCCTGTCAAATGCGTCGAGGTGGACAAACGATCGGTTATAAACTGATGGGACTCGAGTTGAAAAATGACGACGGCACCGATGTCACGGCGAAACAGGCGCTACAGCGCGCCTTATATCGAGATACGTTGTCAGCGGTTCGGTACTGGAAAGACCGTGAGCATTTTGAACAAGAAGAAGGCGCCGTGTTACCGCACGATGCCCGTTACCATATGTATGTAAGCGAAAAGAACTGACCGATTGGGTCAGTTCTTTTTTCAATCCTTGATTTTACTTAAAATGGCCGTCGTCAAAGCGACGATTGTGCCGAGGACGAGTCCGTTTGAAAAGACGGTCGCAAGGAGCGGCGGTAAATCATTCATCGAACCGGGTGGCAAGAGCATCGCTCCGGCACCAATCACGAGCGGAAGCCCGACCGTGAGAGAAGCCGTTGATTGTTTTAATTCGAAGGCAGCCTCATTGATTCCGATGATGATCATCGTCGCGATAAGTGGTGTCACGATCGCATAGCCGACAGCGGCTGGAATGCTCGCGATTAACGAGACGAATGGACCGATGAGTGCCAACCCCATCATGAGGGTGTGGGCAATCAAGTGAGGCGCACGCTGGACGCTCTCCGTCGAAGAGAGGAAACCGGCCGTCCCTGAGATGGCGACAGGACCCGGTGTACCGAACAGACCGGCCACGATTTGACTGATTCCACTGGCGACACCAGACGCAGGAACGTTCCCTTTGATTTCTCGTTTTTCACGAGAGCTGACAATCCGTTCAATTAATTTGATGTTCGCGAGTACATTCGTCATGAGAAGCAAGGTGATGACGAAAGCCGTCGGCAACAAGTTCCAATCCCATACCCAGTTTCCGAACGGAAGAAGTTCAGGGACGAGGAAGAAGGATTCTGAACGAACGATTGGGTTTCCGAGGTCGAGTAAATGAAACAGACCGAATCCAACAAATAGCGTCATGACGAGTCCGTATTGTTTGAAGCGACTTTGCTCGAGGGTGAGCGCGAACAAGACGAGACCAGCCGTTGCGACGGCTTGGACGATGTTGATTCCGTCTTCCGTCACCCCGAAGCCCCCTTTAATGACGGCCCCAGATAACTGGAGGACGAGTAAAATCATATAGACGCCGAGCACTTGTGGTGTAAACAGGGAAAGCATTCGTCTTAAAATACCGGTGACGGTCAACAACACACCAAGGATCCCACTCAAGAACAACATAAATCCGAGTGCCTGCAACGTCTCTTGCTGACTTCCGTATAGGGCAGGACCGATGGATGCGTATAAGGTGAAGACGCCCCACCAAATGCCGGCAGGTCCTTCGAGTATCGGGAGGCGGTGTCCGAGCAACGTCTGGACGATGCTAAAGAGTGCGAAGATGAAGAGTGAGCGGGATATGAAGGTCATCGTCTCATCTGGTGACAGTTCAAATAATGCGGCGATGGAGAGTGGTGGTACAATATTTGTAGCTAAAATAAAAATAAACCACTGAATCGTCGTGGTTACATTACTTCTGGTCATGGTGTCCCCCTGATCATGCTTTTTCTTATTAGTGTAACGTTATGATGAAGTGGATGCAAATGGAGGCTATATAATGAAGAAATTCTTCAAGTGGACAGGACTGGTTGTATTAGGATTGCTTGTCGTCGCGATCGCCGGCTTTTTGATTTGGACACAGTTCACGTACGGACCGACCGATGAAGCGACACAGTATGCGGAAGAAGGAAAAGTGGTTGATAACCGTCTCGAGTTTGGAGATACGACGAGTGAAATCGGCATCATTCTTTATCCAGGAGCAAAGGTGGAGAAAGAGGCATATGCGTATTATGGAGCACGTTTAGCTGAGGAAGGGTATTTCGTCGCCATTCCGTCGCTTCGTCTCAACTTAGGCATTTTAGATATCGACGCAGCCGATCCAATCATCGAAGCACATCCGGAGATCGAACGTTGGGTCGTGGCCGGTCATTCACTCGGAGGTTCGGCGGCATCGGGATATGCACTTGAGCATCAAGAGTTGGTGGAGGGTGTCATTTTCCTCGCTTCGTATCCGATCAGTTCGATGGTCGACAGCGACTTACGCGTATTATCGATCTCGGGTGAATTGGATGGACTAGCTGTACCAGAAGATATCGAAGCAAGTCGAAGCGACCTCCCTGAAGATAGTCAATTCGTGCAAATCGAAGGAGGGAACCATGCGAACTTCGGGATGTATGGTCCGCAAAAAGGAGATCAGGAAAGTCCGCTCACATCAAAAGAACAATTAGATGAAGTCCTTTCAGCGATTCTCGAATGGTTATAAAAAACGTGCGCACCTGCATCGAGGTGCGCATGTTTTAGCGTTGGTCGAGCGAATAACTAACTGCGGTCAACCCGGCTGTGACCAGGGCGACCAAGCCGCCGACAAGTGCGAGCGTCATGATAGGGCTCGTCGCATAGACGACACCACCGAGAGCGGAACCGAGTCCAATTCCGACGTTACTCGCCACGGGCATAAGTGACGAGGCGAGACCTTTGGCGTTCGGATTGAACTTCTCTGCCAAATCGATCAAATAAATCTGTGTCGATGTCGTCAATAAAATCGCCATGAACGACATGAGCGCGATGTTAAGAAGACCTAGCGTCACATTCGACGTCGTCACAAATAATGCGGCCAGGACGAACGCCTGGACGAGAAAGACGAACCGTAAGCGTCCGATCGGATTGTGACTAGCAATCTTTCCGGCAGCGATATTACTGAAGATTGAAATGAATCCGTATGCGAATAGGATCGGACTGACCCAGGCGACCGGTACGCCGAGTACATCTTTTAAAATCGGTACGAGATACGTGTACACGACATACGTTGCCCCGAAACCAAACGCCGGAATCAAGAAGGCAATCAAGATGCGAGGGTTCGTCAGCAATGCCAATTGTTCGCGAAGTGATGCTTTTTCTTGAGACAGTTGATTCGGCAAGACACGATAAATCGCGATCCAAGCGACTGCACCGAGTGTGGTCGTCAACCAAAACGTTGACTCCCAGCCTGCCTGTTGACCGATAAACGTCCCAATTGGAACACCGAACACGTTGGCCATCGTGAACCCACCAAAAATAAAGGACACCGCGACACCACGCTTCGCCGGAGGGACACTCTCACTGGCAACGAGCATGGCAAGCGAGATCAACACGCCAGTGACGACGGCCGTCAACATGCGTAAGATGAGTAGCCACTCATATATCGGTGCCAGGCTGCTCAGTAAGTTCAGGACAGTGAACAAAATGGTCAGACCAAGCATCAATTTACGTTTCGGAAGATGGCTCGTCAATGACATCATAATTGGCGTGCCGATGGCAAAACTGATGGCGAATGCCGATACGAGACTACCGGCCGTCGCAATCGAGATGGCTAAACCGGTTGCGATGTCAGGCAAAATTCCGACAATGACAAATTCACTCGTTCCGAGAACGAAGGTTAATAAGGATAAGGATAAAACTAAAGTCCAGTCGCTTCGACTGAGCGAGCTTGTCTTCATGTTCAAACACTTCTTTCTAGTTCATTCATTAGTAGTTAGACATCAGTCTTCTCTCACGTTACAAGATTTTCCCCAAAAGAAAAACCCTTTTCTCCCAAGTCGGAAGAAAAAGGTGAATCAGCGCCAAAACACGGTCGCTTCGACACCAGCGTGGTCAGAGACGATAGGACCGTTCTCTCCGTCAAAAACGACGGCATGGCGTGAAACGTGAATTGGGGCGTTCGTCAGCATCAAGTCGATGCGAAGCGATTTCTTGTTTTCATCCCATCCGGCGATTTTTCCTTGTACCGTTGCATCGCCTTCCCGTTCTGTTGCGAGATGGAACAAATCTTGGAGTCCGTTCTCCATCAAATAATCGTATCCTTCTCCTCGGAGGAAAGCATCGTTATTGAAGTCGCCGAGTAGAAGCGCATGGTCGTCATGCTCGACGCGACGCAGCAGTTCATCGAGTTGATGTTTCACCGGTTCTTCTTCGTCATGCCACCACCCGAGGTGACACGAGTAGACGGTCGTCGGAGCATCTGCTCCTTCGATGACGGCTTTGACAATCTTGCGGGACTTGTAATTGTCTGGGTCCGTCGTCTTTGATACGAAGAACGATTCTGTTGATAGGAACGGTTTACGTGACAGGATGGCGACGCCTTCCTCATAGATATCATATCCGTAATGGGCAAAATCCCATGTCATATGGTAGTGAACGTCCAACTCTTTCAGACGTTCGACGAGGACGTGTGCAAAGTTGTTCTCGCGGATATTCCCATAGATGAGGGGGGCCTCTTTATGTTGATTGACTTCTTGAAGCGCAATGAGATCGTACTCTTCACTCGCAATGCGTTCGACGATGGCATCGATTTTCTCTTGTTGACGGTCTTCTAACCAGGCGTGACAATTGAGCGTTAAGATATTCACGATAGTCCTCCTTTAGAAAAAAGGCCAACTCTCGAGCGAGTTGGCCAGTAGATTATGCACCGATGACGTCTTGAATGTCTGATTTCAATACGTCGGCTTTCGGGCCATAGATGGCTTGGACTCCACGGTCTTTCACAATGAGACCCATGGCGCCATTTTTCTTCCATTCTTGTTCGTCAGAGACGAGTGTGACGTCTTTGACAGTCACGCGAAGGCGAGTCATACATGCATCGACATCTTCAATGTTTTCTTCCCCACCGAGAAGTGCGATAATCCCCATGACTTGTTCGTTACCTGTCACAGATGACTTCTCTGTCGTCTCTTCCATGTAGTTTCCGTTACGTCCTGGTGTCGGCAAGTTCATCTTCTTGATGAAGAAGTTGAACACACCGAAGTTGAGGAAGAAGAACGCTACAGAGACGAGAACGAAGTTGATCAAGTCTTGAAGAAGTCCCGCTTTGACGATCATCGGGATGCGCGTCAAGAGTTCGATCGCACCGAAAGCATGGACGCGTAGGTCAATGATGTCTGCCAATGCGAAAGCGGCACCTGCCATGAGTGCGTAAACGACGTAAAGTACTGGAGCCACGAACATGAACATGAACTCGATTGGTTCCGTGACACCTGTCAAGAAGACAGCGAGTCCAGCTGACAAGAACATCGGCTTGTATTGTGCTTTCTTCTCAGCATCGACGTTACGGTACATCGCATACGCGGCACCAATCAAAGCAGCGAATGACAAGATGACTTGACCGACTTTGAAGCGGGCAGGAACGACATCAGCGAGAAGAGCATTGTATGCAGCTGTATCACCAGCAGCACGCAAGTTAACGAGGTCTGTTACCCATGCCAACCAGAGCGGGTCTTGCCCGGCAACGACCGATCCTGCTGTCGCGCCTGTTAAAATTGTATATGTTCCACCGAGCTCCGTGTAGTTCATTGGAACCGTGAGCATGTGGTGTAAACCGAACGGCAAGAGGAGACGTTCGAGCGCGCCGTAAATGAACGGAGCGAGGACTGGTGCCGTGTTACGTGATGTGGCGATCCACTCACCAAAGCTGTTGAGCGCACCTTGGATTGTTGGCCATACAATCGATAGAACGATGGCAGCAACGACTGAGCCAAGGATGACGACAAATGGTACGAAGCGCTTTCCGTTGAAGAACGAGAGGGCGTTCGGTAACTTGTTGAAGTTGTAGAAACGGTTGTATAGTGCACCACCAAGGAAACCGGCGATGATCCCGACGAACACACCCATGTTGAGGGCAGGTGAACCGAGTACAGATGTGAAGTAGTCTGCGACGACAAGGTTTGCACCGAAGAGTGACTCGATTGTCGCTTCAGAATCTTGAAGCATAGCGCCATTGACACCGAAGATGGCACCTGTGACGCGGTTAATCAAGATGAAGGCGAGAAGTGCTGCGAACGCACCGCCTGCACGATCTTTTGCCCACGAACCACCAATCGCGACTGCGAAGAGGATATGTAAGTTGACGATGATGCCCCAACCTAAATCTTCAATAATGCGAGCTGTTGTTAATAAGATACCGACATCTCCGGCTGACATTCCAATCAATTTACCGATGGAAATCATTAAACCGGCAGCTGGCATAACGGCGATGACGACCATCAAGGCCTTACCGAGTTTTTGCCAGAAATCGAATGAGATCAATTGTTTCATGCTATACGCTTCCTTCCTGTGAGGGAGTTTTTATCTATTTTTGTGTTTGCCAATAGTGCAATCGCTTGCATAAATGATTGTAATCGATTGCATAAATTCATGCAACCGTTTTCCCTATTTTCATTTGTTTTCATTTTTTGATGGGAAACGACATGTATGAGGCGAACTTGTCAGCCGAATCGAATCTAGCTACAATATGATAGGTTGAAGGGAGCGAGAAAGATGGGTTGGAGACAGACTACATCTGCTTTGACGAAGGATGAGCAGATTGAATTAAAAGAAGAGTTATTACAGAAGGGCGTGTTGAAGGAAGACGATCTTCCTCTATATGAGATGCTCATGCCAGACCGTATCAAACGGATGTATGAAGTGTTGAATACACGAACGAACCATATCACGATTTTGACGGAAGGTGTGGACGATCCGCACAACCAATCCGCCGTGTTGCGTTCGGCCGATGCGTTCGGGGTACAAACCTTACACGTCGTCGAAGGGCGAGCGAAGTTCAAACCGAACTCGATTATCGCAAAAAGTGCCGACCGTTGGGTGGACGTCGTGGAACACGGGTCGATTGAAGAAGCGATTGATGCTTTAAAACAAGACGGCTATCAAGTGTATGCGACGGCATTAAGCGAAGAGGCAATCCCGCTCGAAGAGGTGGATGTGTCGAAGCCGACGGTTCTTCTATTTGGGAATGAACATAGTGGCGTTTCGGAGGCGGCGCTCAACAAGGCGGACGGAAACTTTGTCATTCCGATGCAAGGATACGTACAAAGTTTGAACATCTCAGTCGCCGCTGCGATCTCCTTATATGATGTTACGACACGGTCACGCCATATCGTGACGGATGGCTATGAACTGCCTGTCGAGGATCAAGCGCGCATCTTCAAAGATTGGATGGTCAAGAGTTTACCGAAGCGTACGCTCGGGCTTTATAAACAAAAAGGTGTCACGGCTTTCGAACGGGAGACAGGAAATTCGGAATGAACGGCGAAAAGAACAGACGTACGGAATCTTTGTCCAGAAACTGAAAGGGGATGGCACGATGAGTACGACGAGTTCATTTATCGTAAAAGATGTGACGAACAACTTTAAAGATTTTGAAGAGGATTTCTTCCGACTGTATCGCACGCTGTATGGCGATCTCGATCAGTTGCGTTTCAAAGAACGCCTGTATCGACACGCTAACCCGTTAGTGCTCTTAGCTTTCTCAGAAGAGCAATTGGTCGGTTTTAAAATCGGTTATGAGGCAGAGCCTTATCGATTTTATAGCTGGGCGGGTGGGGTACACTCAGACTTTCAAAAGCATGGCATCGGTCGCAAGCTGATGGACACGCAACTCGAATGGGTCGAAGCGCAAGGGTTCCATTCGATTCGGACGAAAGCGCGCAATACGAACAAAGGGGTCATCATCTTGAACCTCCTTTGCGGATATGACATCATGGGCGCCTACACAGAAGATGGCGAGCCACGCATCATGATGGAGAAACAATTGAACAGTTGAATGGATGCCGCGGTCGAATGATCGCGGTTTTTTGGTGAAACCGATTCGACTGAATGAACGTACATAAAGAAAAAGGGGGAATTTGAAATGACAGTGTTTGGATTTGGAGGAGATCCGTTTAGTGACTCCATGGGGGACTCATTCTTTACCGGAGTGTTCGCTGTGTTTCCCATCGTGTTCATGGTTATCTTCGGTCTCATTATTTTTGCGTTCGTTAAAACGATTTTTCATCATTCTAAAACATCGAGCACGTTGAAAGACTTGCAACGATTCGCCTCGCAGCTCGCCGATGATCCAGACGATGACACGGCCGAGCGATTGGCAGACTATTTACAGAGTGTTGATTCCTTCTCCATTGAACGGACACGGATGGAACCGTTCCGTGTCGCGCTCGGGTGCTATCAATTGGTGATGGAGTCGAGATCCGTTCGCGAAGAGACGAAAGAGCGGGTTGATCGCCAATACAAGCGTCTCGGCATTTTAGATGGGGAAAAATTTGCTGACGAAGCACCGCCACGTCGACGTTCTTCTTCATCGAGTCATCATGATATCCACCACAACCACCATGACCATATGTAAAAAAGCGAAGGGATTCCTTCGCTTTTTTACATATATCGTGAAGCATCAAAGTCAATGTCGGTCTGATAGCGTACGGCCTGAATGGCACTTTCGATTCGAATAGCGCGCTTTTTAATATCGCGTGCCTTCAAGCGATAAAGCTCTGGATCGTATAAGGCGTGTTTAATCACGGTAACCCCGTGCACATATTCTTTCTTCGGACGAAGTGACAGTTTTTCATAAAGCTTCGCCTGGACACGCAACTGAATGGCGAGTTCGATGGCCTCTACGAGCGGGAGTGGACCGTCATGCGTTTCGACGACGGCTCGGACGTTCGCCTCTTGAATCAAGCGGTCGAGTTGACGTAAGTCTAACCGGATGTGTTCAAGTTCCATCTCGATGTCTTGGAGCGAACGGGACTGAATCGTCGGAATAGACTCATTCGCTTGAAGCGAGATGAATGCCACGTGTTCAATCTCTTCGGTCAATGTATCGATTTGCTCATGGAGCAACTGTTTTAACGTTAGGGCATCTGCAAGGTTCATATCGATTTCCTCCTTCTGCTTTCTCTAACCGTACCATATCAAGGTGACTGAAAAAAGATGGATGACATCTCAGATTGCGGGAATAAAACAAAATAGAAAGGAGGAGGGACGATGAAGAAATGGAAAGCACAATGGATGATTGCACTCGTCCTACTCCTGTTCGGGACGGCGACGTTCCTTTACCAGTGGATTGATGTCAGTCCAGGCGATATCCGGGACTATATCATTCGATTCGGTTGGTTAGCTCCTTTAATTTACATCCTCTTGTTCACCGTGCGTCCGCTCATCCTGTTTCCGACGTCCGTCTTATCGGTCGCCGGCGGTTTGGCGTTCGGGATCTTACCGGGTGTCGTCTATACCGTCATCGGGGCGACACTGAGTGCTCTCGTCGCGTATTACGTGGCCATCTATTTCGGCGATCGTTTCTTGCATCACTTCGAATCGAAGAACTATGAAGCCATTCAGCACAAAATCGAAGAGGACGGATTCTTTTATGTACTCATCTTACGTCTCATCCCACTCGTCAATTTCGATTTGGTCAGCTATGCTTCCGGGTTGGCAAAAGTGAAAGTACCAGCTTATCTGTTTGCGACCGTCGTCGGTATGATTCCTGGGGCGTTCGCGAACAATTTTCTCGGAAGCAGCATCGCGAGCGGAGATTGGACGCTGATTGCATTGGCGTTCGGAATCATGCTCGTGCTGACGCTCATCGCGACCGTGTTCCGTGAACCGATTAAACGTCAGATTCATCGCTATCAAAAAAAGTAGGCGACTCCGTACGGAGCGCCTACTTTTCGATTAACGGTTGTCGACCGTCTCTGGATACAGGTCATGGTTGAACAGGCGATGTTCTGCCATTTTTTCGTACTTCGTACCCGGTTTTCCGTAGTTGTAGTACGGGTCGATTGAGATACCGCCACGTGGTGTGAATTTCCCCCACACTTCAAGATAGCGCGGTTCCATCAATTTCACGAGATCTTTCCCGATGACGTTGATGCAGTTCTCGTGGAAGTCACCGTGGTTTCGGAAGCTGAACAAATACAACTTCAATGACTTCGACTCAACGAGTTTCTCATCCGGGATATACGAGATGTAGATCGTCGCAAAATCAGGTTGGTTCGTGATCGGGCACAGGGACGTAAATTCTGGTGCGTTGAATTTGACGAAGTAGTCGTTCTCCGGGTGACGGTTCGGGAACGCCTCGAGGACGTCTGGTGTGTATTCAAAAATATAAGGGACGCTCTTCTGTCCGAGGAGCGAGAGGTCTTGTAAGTCTTCTGGTCTCATAATTATTCTCCTTACACGCCACGTTCGTTGGCGTACAGTAATGTGTGTAGTTGTGGCAGGACGCGGACGCTTTGCCACGATGGGTCGCGTGCGACGTCTTCCCATAGTTGTTTTAAACGACGGAGCTGGGCATCGGTGATGTCTCCATCAGCCCCGGGCTCCGGGTTACCGGCAGACAAATACATGACGTCCGGTGAATAGCGTTGCTGCACGTCTTTCGCATAGGCGAGATCTACTTCGTCAAAGACGGCGACTTTAAATGTCGTCTGTTCCGGGCGCAATCGATTGACGATGTCGTCCAGTTGTTCCCAATTCGTCTTCATACCGGATGATGGGGGTTTCGGACTGAGGGTCACGTCGTCGATTTGTGTAAGCCAGTCCTGATAACGACTGCCCTGTGTCTCGACGGCGAGTGTGACGCCACGTTCTTTCAACTTCACGACGAGGTCTTCCATGGCCGCAATCAGGAGCGGGTTACCACCGGAAATAGTGACGTAATCGTACATGCCAAGTGTGTCAAGGCGTGCAATCACCTCGTCGGCCGTCAACATGTCCGGTTTTTCTGAACCGTCCCATGTGAAGGCGGAATCGCACCACGAACAGCGATAATCGCAACCAGCGGTCCGGACGAACATCGTCTTCTGCCCGATGGCACGTCCTTCTCCTTGGAAGGTCGGTCCGAACACTTCTAAAACTGGGATTTTCACGATTCCACCAACCATTCACGGCGGAACTCTGCGTACGACGTCGGCGTTTCGTATAGACGCACGAACTCGACACGGACGTCTCGTTCATTCGGTAAATGCGTCGCCAGCTGTTCAAAAATCCAATAGCACATGTTTTCTGCAGTCGTATTCATATAAGGGAGTGACTCGTTCAAATAGCGATGATCGAGATATGGCTCAAGCTCTTCTTTGAAAATCTTTTTCAAGTCACCAAAGTCGAGTGTCATGCCGCGATTGTCGAGAAAGCCGCTGACACCCATCTGGAGCTTATACGTATGACCATGGAGGGCACGACATTTGCCGTCATAATCAAAAAGATGGTGCGCCGCATCGAACGTCACTTCTTTGACGATTTGAACGCGATGCGGGCAATAGATGAGCGACCCTTCTTGTTTCGATTCGACACTGGTTGGGGCGAGGAACGGAGCATGTTTCATACGCGCACCTCCTCATAAGCTGTGAGTCCGTTTTGGCGAAGCTTACACGCTGGACATTCACCACAGCCTGAACCGATGACACCGTTGTAGCAAGTGAGCGTGCGTTCTTTGACGTAGTCAAATGCACCGAGCTCGTCGGCGAGTGCCCACGTCTCTTTTTTATCGAGCCACATGAGCGGTGTGTCGATGACAAATGGATAGTCCATCGCTAAGTTGAGTGTCACGTTGAGTGATTTAATGAATTGGTCTCGGCAATCCGGGTAACCTGAAAAGTCCGTTTCACATACACCGGTCACGATGTGATGCATACCGAATTGTTTGGCCATGACGGCCGCAAATGATAAAAAGAGATGGTTGCGTCCATCGACGAACGTATTTGGGACGTCCGCATTGTCGATGTCGAGATCGTGTCTCGTGAGCGCGTTTGATGTGAGTTGTCCGAGTAGGGACAAGTCGAGGATGTGGTGTGGGACATCGAGTTCTGCCGCGATTTCTTTTGCGACTTCGATTTCCGCATCATGGCGTTGACCATATGCGAACGTCACCGCCTCCACATGGGAGAATTGTTGTTTTGCCCAAAATAGACAAGTCGTTGAATCTTGGCCACCACTAAAGACGACCAATGCTTTTTCGTGTTGCATGAAGCACACTTCCTTTTCGCTAGTTTTGATGTCGGAGGAGGTTACGAACTCCGGAGGTCACCCTCAAGCATATAATTTATCATAAAAAGGCGTTTGACAGGGAGAAAGGAAGCGAGTATAGTAAAAAACATCACTGACATGCTTTTGTGCATAAAAGCGTTTAAGCGGTTAGGCGAAATAATAAATAATCAGGATATAACGAAAGGAGGGGACGTCGATGCAGATGAAAGGAAAAGAAGCTGTATTCGTCGTGTTGATGAGCGGGATCACCTTGCTCGCACTGATGTTTTTGGCCAAAGCGACGCCACATATGGCGATTTTTGGCACAATGGTAATGGTAGGTGGATACGCGTATTATCGTTCACGCGACTTCAAACAGATTGAAACGGCGATGATCAACGGGATTCGTGAAGCCATCATGCCGGTGTTGATTTTGTTGTTGATCGGGATGCTCATCGGAGTATGGCAAATGTCCGGGACGGTCGCGACGATCCTCTCTATCGGTTTAAATACAATTTCCGCTGAATGGTTCTTACCGAGTGTCTTATTGATTACGATGATCGTATCGACATTCACAGGAAGTGCGTTTACAACAGTCGGAACGGTCGGTGTCGCCTTGTTCGGAATCGGGACGGCACTAGGAATCTCGCCAGCGCTCGCTGCAGGTGCCATCGTCTCGGGGGCCCTCTTCGGAGACAAGATGAGCCCATTGTCGGACACGACAAACTTTGCGCCAGCAGTGGCGGGCGTCAAATTGTTCGATCACATTCGCTTCATGATGGGGACAACGATTCCAGCGTTCATCATCACACTGATTTTATTCACGTTCCTCGGCCGAAGCGGTCAAAGTGCTGACACGACACAAATCGCAGAGGCGCAAGCCGCATTAAGTGGACGTTTCGACCTCTCGTGGCTCACATTGATCGCTCCTGTCCTTGTCGCAGTGCTCGCGTTCCGCCGGATGCCGGTCTTGCCGACGATGCTCGTCGGAATGTTTGCCGGTGTGTTGACGGCTGGTTTCGTTCAGGGCAACTGGAGCATCTCGAACTGGCTCGGTGTCATGCAGTCTGGATTCAAGTCAGGTGTAGAGAATGAGACAATTGCGACGGTGCTCGATCGTGGTGGTCTTGAGTCGATGCTCTGGTCGGTCAGTCTCGTCTTGATCGCCCTCGCATTCGGTGGCTTGTTACGTCAACTCGGTGTGTTCCAAGCAATCGTTGAATCGTTGCTCGAGCGTTTGAAATCACCAGGAAGCTCGGTTCTCTCGGTCGTCCTCAGCTCAATCGGTGTCAATTTGCTCGCAGGAGAACAGTACTTGTCGATTCTCTTGCCAGGTCAGGCGTTCAAACAAGGCTTTATCGATCGTGGGATTGACCCACGCTACTTGTCACGGGCACTTGAGGATGGCGGGACTGTAATCAACCCGCTCATTCCATGGGGTGTCTCCGGTGCATTCTTCGCAGCGACACTCGGTGTACCTGTATTGGAGTACGCACCATTTGCGTTCTTCCTCTGGCTCAGTCCAGTCTTCTCGGTCATCTTGGGATACGTCCGATTGGGGAAGCAACGTGAATCACTTAAAATCGCATCATAATGTCAAGGTGTCCTGCTATGCGGGGCATCTTTTTTGTATGCACCATATGACTTTTGAGAAAATAGGAAAAATGGAGGTGGAACCATGAAGCGACTCGATTTGGCATTTTATGAACAACCGACACTCGATTTGGCACGTGCCTTGCTCGGACAATATTTGGTGAGGCGACATCCGGAAGGTGATATCATCGCGAAGATTGTCGAGACAGAGGCTTATCTCGGTGCCATCGACCGAGCGGCACATAGTTTCGGAGGACGTCGAACGAAGCGGACAGAAGTCATGTTCGGAAAACCCGGGCATGTGTACACGTATCAAATGCATACACACACGCTCCTGAACGTTGTCAGTGGTCCGGTGGGCACACCGGAAGCCGTCTTGATTCGAGCCGTCGAGCCGATTCAAGGGCAGACTTCCATTACGGCGAATCGTCCTGGGGTGAAGCGATATGACCAGACGAACGGACCTGGTAAGTTGACGAAAGCGTTAGGAATCACGATGGATTTATACGGACATTCGTTCCAACAAGACCCGCTCTATATCGCTGAAGGTGAGACAGAAATCGTTGTCGAGGCGGGTCCTCGCATCGGCATTCCGAATACAGGCGAGGCGCGTGACTACCCGTATCGTTTTTATGAACGCGACAATCCGTACGTCTCGAAGTTCCGTTGAATGCATGCAGTGATGTTTAAGTGATTCATGCCAGTGGAACAGTCCCTATGTGCATAAAACAAACAGAGGGAGTGTTTTTGAAATGGCAAAAGTAGCAACGCTCATTACAGATATGTTTGAAGATGTAGAATTCACGGGACCTCGTGACGCATTGGTGGATGCGGGGCATGACGTCGTGACAATCGAGAAGAAAGCAGGCAACACGGTAGAAGGGAAGCAAGGCGAGGCGAAAGTGAACATCGATCAATCGATTGATGACGTATCGCCAGAAGATTTCGATGCCCTTCTCTTACCGGGTGGGTTCTCACCTGACTTATTGCGAGAAGACGAGCGTTTCGTCTCGTTCGCGAAAGCGTTCATGGACGCGAAGAAACCTGTGTTTGCCATCTGTCACGGACCACAGTTGTTGATTACGGCGAAGGCGCTAGAAGGTCGTGACGCGACCGGCTACAAATCGATTAAAGTCGACATGGAGTATGCTGGGGCCAAATATGCGGACAAAGAAGTCGTCGTCTGTCAGAACCAGCTCGTGACGAGCCGTCAACCGGATGATATTCCGGCGTTCAATCGCGAGATTCTCAACTTATTGAAATAACACGTCAACCACGGGATGAATCTCGTGGTTTTTTTGTGTTTTCGGGAATAGAAAGGTAAGGAGGAGATTCAAATGCGAAAACGAGCACGTTCTCCAAGTTAAGTTCGTCGAAACGTTGTCCGATTAGGGTGGATTCGTTGGTTTGAAGGGTTGATTCCTGCTTACGTGATTGAACGGCTATTTTGGGAATCACGAGGAATCTCCATTCAGGAAGTCGTCTATTTAGAGATGGTGTATGCGCTCATCATCGTACTGCTCGAAGTACCGACTGGCGTATGGGCGGACCATACGGCACGGCGTCGACTCGTCCAAATCGGTGTCGGGTTAGAGTGGCTGTCGTTTGTCGTCATCTTGTATTCGTTCACGTTCACCGGTTTCTTTGTCGCCATCAGTTGTTCAGCCGTCGGGTCAGTCATTCGAAGTGGGGCAGAAAATGCCTTGCTGTATGAATCGTTACAGGAAAGTCATGACGCTTCGTCATTCGAACGGGTACTTGGGAGGTTGAACGCGATTGGGATCTTGTCTGCTGTTACAGCGGCATTGAGCGGAAGTATGTTGGCTCAGTACCTTCCTTTGGACTGGAACTACAAGCTCTCCATCGTGAGTCTATTGATTGCGACCGTCTGTAGCCAATTTCTCGTCGAACCGACGCAACGAGAGATGGAAGAGCGTTTGACGTGGCGGCATTTGTTCAGAGGGTTTCAATTCGTTTGGTCGAACAAGTCACTTCGGCATGTCACAATCAGCTTTTTGGCGGCGGTATCCGCCTTCAACTTTATCGATGAGTTTTGGCAGCTATACGCACGCGATGTGTCCGTTCCGATTTATTGGTTCGGTGTCATTTCAAGCGGATTACTCTTGATTCAGTTGCCTGGGCAACTGTTCGCCGGAACCATCGCACGTTTTGCACCATCAGAACGTTGGTTGAAACGATTCGGTTGGATGATGGGTGGTGGGTTTCTTGTCATCGGACTATTCCCGAATCCAATCGGGATTGGTGTGATGGGGCTGTTGGCTCTTCTCTATGGGACGATGGAGCCACTCTATTACGGTCTGTTGCACCATCAGGTCCCTTCATCCATTCGAGCGACGACAGAATCATCCGTGTCGATGTTATGGCATCTCGGTATCCTCTTATTTGGGATTGTCTTTATCATAGGGACGACAGGGTCGCTATTTTTGGCGTTTTCAATCATTGGGGTCGTTGTTTGGATCGTTCATGCGACTCACCCGTAATCACTACAGGCATGGGCCATAAGCCATGCCTGTTTTTACGTCTTAAGACGGACGAAAGATGATGATGAGAAGTGTATGATGAGAACAATCTAGAAGAAATATAGGAGAAACATTGTGGAATGGTATGAGTTATTCGTAGGTTTTTTGTTGGGTGTCGTTGAGGGACTGACAGAATTTGCTCCGGTCTCGTCGACGGGGCATATGATTCTCGTGGACGGGCTCTGGTTGAACTCGAGTCAGTTTTTAGGTCAGGAAGTAGCGAACACGTTTAAAATCGTCATTCAATTAGGCTCGATTTTAGCGGTCGTTGTCGTCTTTCGAGAACGGTTCAAATCGTTACTGAATCCGAAGTCGTTACTCACACTCAGACAGAGCGGGGCAACGCGACAATTCAATCTGATACATATTTTGATCGGGTTACTACCCGCGGGTCTACTCGGTGTCATGTTCGAAGATTACATCGATACACACCTCTTCTCGGTCAAGACGGTATTGATCGGTTTAGTGATTGGAGCTTTCTTTATGATTGCGGCAGATTTATCAGGCGTAAAACGACAAACGACCGCCACGCTCGATGACATTACGTATAAGCAAGCGCTCGGCGTCGGACTAATTCAATGTTTCTCGCTATGGCCAGGATTCTCAAGGTCGGGTTCTACGATTTCAGGTGGCGTCCTCCTTGGGATGAGTCATCGGGCAGCGGCGGATTTTACGTTCATCATGGCGGTACCGATCATGTTCGGAGCGAGTGCGTTATCGCTTTATAGCAAGTGGACGTACTTCACGATCGAGACGTTACCGGTGTTTGTCGTCGGCTTTATGAGTGCGTTTCTCTTCGCACTCCTCTCCATCAAATTCTTTTTGAAGCTGATCAACAAAGTGAAATTGATGCCGTTCGCGGTCTATCGGATCGTATTGGCCATCGTCATTTACGTTTTATATTTCTAAAAAAAACACGTGCAAAGCGCACGTGTTTGAAACCAAATATTTAGAACGTCCGTAAATTGAAGAAGAGGTGACATTATGGGACAAATCGTTGTAGTATTCGGAACGTTAATCGGTCTTGGGACTGTTGGGGCCTTGCTTTACATGACCCGCCTAGCCTATGAATCATGAGAATGGATAATGATAGAAGCGCTCACGTTGGAGTAACTCCATGACGTGGGCGTTTTCTGCGTTATCGATCGCACGAAGCAATCCTTCTGTCTGAGAACGGTGGGCGAATAGAGCATCTTTTTTCTGTTCACTTTCTTCCGTTACATCGACGATGACATGAGGTTGTCCAAGTTCTTCTTCTGTCCGGCGATCGAAGGCGACACCTAAAAACGCAGGACGTGACTCTCCCATCTCTTGAAGCGCTCGTACGACGGCACGAGCAGTTGCTTCATGGTCCGGGTGAACGGCATATCCCGGATAGAACGAGATGACCGTTTCCGGCTTTACTTCGTCAATCAATGCGCGGAAGCGGCCGGCGAGCTCGGCTTCGTCCTCAAATTCGACTGTTTTATCGCGAAGTCCCCACATGCGTAAGTCTTCGATGCCCATCATGCGACAAGCTTCTTCTAATTCATGCTTGCGAATTTTTGGTAGTTCTTCACGCGTCGTAAAGATTGGGGAACCCATGTTGCGGCCCATCTCACCGAGTGTCAAACAGACATACGTGACCGGGAGTCCTTTTTGACGGTGTTGAATGATTGTTCCGGCTGAGCTAAACGCCTCATCGTCCGGATGTGGGAAAATGACGAGTAGTGGTCCATTCATTGATTCTCCACCTCCGATGCTCCTTGAGGGAGCGGTTTGATATCGATATGCAGCGCACACGCCAGTCGACCGAGTCGATCGTGACCAGCGAGTAATAACTGTTCGCCATGCACCTCGTAGTCGGTCAATCCTTCTACATAGAGCCAACCGTGATCAAGTTTTAAGCCGACACGGTAAGGTCCGTTTCCTTTGATTTGGCCGATGCTATATTCGATTTTGGCATTACGGATAAACATCCCGGCGTTATGAAAATCCGGGTCGTTATGTGTCGCATAGGCACCGTTCGTCGTCTCAACATGAACGAAAAGTGGTGTTGCGACGTGATTGTCTAAATATTGCTGAATGTGATCAGGTTGAATCGCCTTCACGTCTGTCCCTCCAATGGAAAGGATGACCCGAAACTAAGCGCCCCGGGTCATCTTTTTACGATTGTGTAGCTAATTTTTTGCGGTACCCTGTATGGTTCGTCGGTCCAACGTATTGGTTTAAACGGAATGAGTGACGAACTGCTTCTGTGATGAATTCTTTTCCAATCTCAATCGCTTCTTCGACCGTATGGCCGTTTGCGAGAGAGGCCGCAATAGCAGAAGAGAATGTGCATCCACCGCCGTGCGTGAACGCAGGCTCGATTTTTTCGCTTTCAAGTAGACGGAATTCGTTTCCATCGTACAAGACATCGAACGCTGTATCGAAACCAAGTTTGCCACCGACTTTGACGATGACGATTTCAGCGCCGAGCTCATGGATTAAACGAGCTGCTTCTTTGATTTCGTCCATCGTCGATGGTGTTTTGTCGAGGCCAGCGAGCATACGCGCCTCGAATAAGTTTGGTGTGATGATTTTTGCGACCGGTACGAGGTGTTGACGCATCGCGACTGCGACGTTCGGGTCAAGAATCTCATCCGCGCCTTTACATGCCATGACCGGGTCAACGACTGCGTTTTCGATTCCATACTCTTTGATTTTACGAGCGGCGAGTTCGATGATCTCTGGTGTTGGAAGCATTCCCGTCTTCACCGCATCGACTCCAATCCCGGCGAGCACCGTATCGATTTGCTTCTCAATCAATGTCGTGTCGATTGGGAACACTTCGTGATTCCATGCGTTATGTGGATCTTGTGCCACGATGACAGTCAAGGCTGTCATGCCGTACACACCGAGTTCTTCCATCGTTTTCAGGTCGGCTTGAATTCCTGCGCCACCACTCGTGTCAGAACCGGCAATCGTCAATGCTTTTTTCATCGTCATAATCGTCCATCCCCTTTGTCTGTTTGGATAGTTTCACTATAACGACTTTTTCGTATTCCGACAAATACGAGGATTAGGAGACATGTCCATAACTTTTCAGAAAAAATATGCAGGATGTTCATCATATTTGGGGAATAATAATGAATAGGGTGTAGACCACTTTATTTTTGGCTAGGAGGAAAACGCATGTTAGTGCATAGCTTATGTATCCCGAAGAAGGATGTTGTCACCATCAGTGAAAAGGCAACATTGCGGGAAGCGCTTCATACGCTTGAAGAAACAGGATATCGTTGTGTGCCTGTTTTAGACGAGACGGGAAAATTTTTCCGCGGTAACATTTATAAGATGCATATTTATCGTCATGGAATGAACGGGGAAAACATGGACGATAATGTGATGACGCTCATTAAAAACACGCAAAAATATGTTCACGAATCGGATGGTTTCTTCGAAGTATTTTTCTCGATCAAAGAATTGCCATACATTGCCGTGTTAAAAGACGAAAGCAATGAATTTTATGGGATTCTTCCTCACGGGAAGATGCTCGGGATGCTTGAAGAGGCGTGGAGTCGCGACACAGGTAGTTACGTCTTGACGATTGCCTTGAGCGAGCAAGCGGGCGCGCTTGAGAAGATTACAAAAATCGTGAACAAGTATACGTCAATTGCGAGCTTGATGACGCTCGATGCGAAAAGTAAAGTATTGCGTCGGGTACTCGTGACGTTACCGCCGGATTGTGAAGAAGACATGAAGAACAAAGTCGTTGCCAAGCTTGAACAAAAAGGCTTCCGAATCGTCGAAGTCGAGAACTTGAACAACTAAGCCAAAGCCCTTTCACGTCACGTGAAAGGGCTTTTTACTCGAGTCGTTTTTCCATGCGAATGTCGGACCAAAATTGACCGTCCCAATAAGTGAATTGTTCGATTCGTCCAATTTCTTCATAACCGAGCTTCGTATAAAGGCGGTGGGCCGCATCGTTAAAGGCGAATACGCCGAGTTCCATGCGTGGTGTCCCTTGGACTCGTAGTCTTTCTTCTAATAAACGGAGGGCCTCCGTGCCGACACCTTTCCCGCGTCCGATTGCTTCCCCAATGACAAATCCGAGCCAGGCCGTACCAGGTTCTTGATGATACAGATGGGGTGGGTCATACATGACGTTCATTTCGCCGACGAGATGGTCATCTGCGTAGATGAGAAAAATGTCATGTGTCAGGAGACGTTCCTCTAAGTCATCGAGCGTCATTTCATAATGAGCGGTCAATTCTTCTTCGGATCGACTCGGGCGAATCAAGTGTACAATCTGTGGGTCATTATTCCAGCGATTGAAAGTGTCGACGATTTCGTCGGATGCTGTTGTAAGTGGAACAAGCGAGATGTTGATAAGTCATTCTCCTTTCTCGCTTAACAACATTCGATTCGATTGATCAAAATCCTTCTCTTAGACAGGTTTCAACACGTTTAAATGACTCGGCAAAATTTCAAATGTGAATGGCAACGTTCCGCCTGTATCGCCATCTGCATTTACGGGGAGAGACTCAGGAGAGGCCACTTTCACCTGTTTCGTACAGAATGACGTGACGCTATCTGTTTCCTTTAACTTTCCTGTGAAGAGAGCAGGCGTTAATTGAAGGGCATCCTTTAAACCGAGCTCTTCAAAAATATAGACGTGCAGTAACCCGTCGTTCAGTCGCGCGTCTGGCTCAAAATTCTCAAATCCTCCGACCGAGTTCGTCAAGGCGATGACGACGAGGTACGCTTCACCATCAAATTGGCCATCCTCACTTTCAATCGCCAACTCATATGGGCTGTGTTCACGGAACGCTTTCACGCCTTCGATCAAATAAGCGAACGGTCCCCATTTTGTCTTTTCTTCCACACTCACTTCATCGACGGCCTCGGCAATGAGCCCGATCGCGATGACGTTCATAAAATAGCCGTTCTCATATTTTCCGATATCCATCGGTGTCGGTTCAGCATCACGAAGTGCTTCAATCGCTTTTTTAGGATCACTCGGGACACCGAGTGCGCGGGCGAGGTCGTTGACTGTACCGAGTGGGATAATTCCGAAGTCAGGGCGATGGGGCGCCTCGGCAAGTCCAGTGACTGCTTCGTTTAACGTTCCATCTCCCCCCATCGCGATGACGGCTTTATATTGCTTTTCCGCTGCTTCTCGTGCGAAATTCGTTGCATCTTGTTCTTTCTCGGTGAAGCGGACATCGACGTGTCCATATCGTTCGCGCAACACCTTCTCGGCATGTGTCGCGTGTTGCTCCCCCAATTCTTTTCCTGAGGATGGATTGACGATTAACATGACTGTGTCCATTCCGGCATATCTCCTTTTCAGTTCGAATACTGTCCTTTATTCCCGTCTACGAAATCGGCTACTCCTAAAAAAATCCCCATGACCGTCAGCGTTTTCGGGCTGACCTTCACGGGGAATTGAGCGTTTATCGAGTTTAATAATGACGAAATGCGGACATATCTAAATGACTTGCTTCAGACTCATCAACAGCGAGCTCGATGCGCAGATGTTCATGAAACGGAGAGGCGAGGGCGCCCATGCACGCGACGGGTTCATGGTCAGGGACCGGTGATTTACGTTTCGTTTTAACGAATAAATAGTCCGATCGTTTCAACGTCAACAAGAAACGTTCCACGGCATGCGGTTCACGGGTCACGTTTGGCCAAGGTAAATGATTGAATAATAAAAAGACCGCGCCTTCTTTTTCGAGCGCATAGTCCGGTGCGATGCCTTCCCGATTCAACAAATCGATGACAGCATGCAAAAACTCCCGTTTAATCGTCAATGAAATTTCGTAATACTCACGCATACGGTCCACCCTTTCTTAAAATCACAATACTACCATTCTAAACGTTTCCGACATAGGCGACAACGAAGAAGTTCCTTGACGAAGTATTTTTCCCGGCTTATACTGCATAAGTCCTGCTATACTAGTGATATATGATGAACGAATTGAGGTGAAACCGACATGATTGAATCCCTTGAATTGAAGGCGTGGGTCGTTCTCGCACGAACGATGGATGCCATCAGCGATCGTGTGAAAGAAGATTTGCGACGCCACCAGTTAAATTCAACAGAGTTCGGTGTTTTATCAGTACTGTATAAACGAGGAGACACCCCGTTACAACAAATCGGGGACCAGATTTTGATTACAAGTGGTAGCGTGACATACGTCATCGACAAGTTGGAGAAGCGTGGACTGATTGAACGAATCGCTTGCCCGTCTGACCGTCGAGTCACATATGCCTCGTTAACGGAGGATGGAAAGGCGCTCATGGATGTCGTCTATCCACAGCACATCGAAATCTTCAAAGATATATATGGACCGTTAAGTGATGAAGAGACGGAACAATTGATTTCGTTATTGAAGCGAGTCGGTTATAACGCAGCGGGCAAATAAAGCCCGTTGCTTTTTTCATTAATATCTTGAAGTTAAAATAATTGACGATGAGATATACAGATGATATAGTTCTAACTGTTATTGAAAAAAATTAGAGATTACCTAAATGGAGGATTACACGATGACTAAAGTATTATATGTATCGGCTAACCCGAAACCAACTGAACTTTCATACAGCAAACAAGTAGCAGAAACATTCGTATCAACACTCAAGGCTGAAAATTCAGCACTCGAAGTAGAAGCAATTGAACTCTACGATGTCGATGTGCAAGAAATCGACGGAGACGTGCTTAGCGCATGGGGCAAATTCGCGTCAGGTGAAGCACTCACGGACGTAGAAGCGAAAAAAGTAGGAACGATGAGCAGCATGCTCGAGAAGTTCATGGAAGCGGACCTTTATGTATTCGCAACGCCAATGTGGAACTTCTTCTTCCCAGCACGTATGAAAATGTTCCTCGACAGCGTACTCATGGCAGGAAAAACGTTCCGTTACACGGAGCAAGGTCCTGTCGGCTTGCTTGAAAACAAACAAGCGATCCACATCCAAGGAACAGGTGGAATCTATACAGGAACAGACCTTAACTTTGCAGACGCATACCTTCGCCAAGCGCTCGCATTCGTCGGTGTTTCTGAAGTGACGACGGTAGCAGTTGAAGGGATGAACCAATACCCAGACAAAATCGAAGAAATCGTTGCAGACGCGAAAGCGAAAGCAGAAGCACTTGCGAAAGAAGTTGCAGGCGCAGTAACGGTATAATACGAAAGACGAGTCGATTGACTCGTCTTTTTGTATGCATACATTTTGGGTATGATACAGAAGGAAAGGGGAGTATGCAATGGGAGAACAGTTATCGAGTCGATTACTTGGGGATTGGACAGACATCATTCAAGATGAGATGAGTCAGCCTTATTTTCAACAGTTGAAACAATTCGTCGATCAAGCGTATGAAGAGACGATCGTTTACCCAAATCGGGAAGACATTTGGAACGCATTTATTTACACGAAATTTAGTGACGTGAAATGCGTTATTTTAGGGCAAGATCCGTATCATGGACCGAACCAAGCGCATGGACTCAGTTTTTCGGTACAGGATGGGGTGCGATTCCCACCGTCGTTACGAAATATCTTTCAAGAACTTAAGGATGATATTGGCTGTGATACTCCGAAGAGCGGGAATTTAGAGAAGTGGGCGAAACAGGGAGTCCTCCTCTTGAATACAGCGCTCACGGTCGAAGCAGGGAAGGCGGGCTCACACCGTGGGAAAGGCTGGGAACAATTCACCGACTCGGTGATTGAGCGACTCGGGCGTCGTGAAGAGCCGGTTGTATTCATCCTCTGGGGAAATGACGCAAAGAAAAAAATGAAGTGGATCGGAGAGCAGCATAAAGTGCTCACATCCGTTCATCCGAGCCCATTATCATCCCATCGTGGATTTTTTGGGTCAAAGCCGTTTTCTCAAGTGAATGATGCTCTAAACGAGTGGGGTCAGTCCCCGATTGATTGGTGTCTCTGACAGTCTACGAAAATTCGTAGGCTGTTTTTTGTTGACGTGTCGAAAAACCTTTGATACAGTAACTAACAAGACGTCACTTTAGCGCTTAAAAGCATATATGCATAACAGCATAACTGTATAAAAGATAAACATGTATACGTAATAGAAGCGAAGAAGGAACCGAAGTAGAGACATCTTCCCTGGCCCAGAGAGCGTGTGGTGCTGCGAACACGCCCAAAAGATGAATCGAATTACAGTTCCCGAGCTCTCATGATTGAGCGGTCCCCCGTTATCGGATTAAGCGGCTAGAGATTCTCTAGCAACCAGGGTGGTACCGCGGCTTTGTCGTCCCTATCGATTCAATCGATAGGGACTTTTTTGACTTTAAAGGAGGACTTCACATGTTGACACAATCGATTCCATCACATCTTGCCCCACATATTTCACCGCAGTTCTACAATGAGTACACACCGACGGATCACGCTGTCTGGCGCTTCGTCTTACGGTTGAACCTGCATACGTTAGAAGGGAAGGCGCATCCGTTTTACATCGAAGGATTAAAACGGACGGGAATGGGACCAGACCGATTGCCGAACGTCGAACAGATGACGGATGAAATGCGTGCGGCAGGATGGTCGACGGTCGCGGTGGATGGACTCATCCCTGGCGTTGCCTTCTTTGACTTCCAAGGGAACGGAATGTTGCCTGTCGCGACGGATATCCGGAAAGTCGAGAATATCTTATACAGCCCTGCACCTGATATCATTCATGAAGCGGCAGGCCACGCACCGATGTTGATGGACCCGACATTTTCGGCAATCGTCAAACGCTTCGGTCAACTAGGGGCGAAGGCGTTCATGAACCGGGAAGAGCATGCTTCATTCGCAGCGTTGAAACGCTTGACGATCGTGAAAGAGAATGCCAATTCAACGGAACAAGACATCGAGGCGGCAGAACGAGCGGTCCATGAAGCGAAAGCACAAGTGACCGGGTTTTCAGAGGCGCAACAAGTTGCACGCATCTTTTGGTGGACGGTTGAATTTGGATTGATTGGCGACCTCGAGCGTCCAATGATTTACGGCGCAGGTCTCTTGTCATCTGTTGGCGAAAGCCGTCACTGCTTGACCGACGCGGTCGTCAAACATCCATTTGACTTGGAGCATGCGTTACAGACGAAGCAAGACGTGACGAATATGCAAAAAGAACTGTTCGTCATTCCAGACTTTGAGACGCTCTCTTCCGTCTTAGACGAATTAGAAGGGAGAATGGCGATTCGAAAAGGTGGGATTGAATCTGTCTCGAAAGCATTGGCGTCGGGAAGTCAATCGACGCTTCGACTCGAAGATGGCTCTGAGCGCGTCGGAATCGTTCGCCATATGACAGAGTCGAAAGAACATACGCTCATCCAATGGGATGAATGCACGATTGTAAAAAATGGTCAGTTCACGAAACGAGAACGTCACGGACTTCTCATTGTCCACGATACGGAATCCGCACTAAATCGAGACGATCTCCTCGAAGGGATGACCATTCGTCAAGCATGTTCATCCGATAAGATCCAAGACGTGACGATTCAGCTAGAAGGACGGACGATTTCACTCGACTCGCTCGAAGTACGCGTCGATTCACTTCCTTCGGTATTCCCCGGAACGACAGTGGAAGAATTGATGATCATTGAAAAGCCCGTGATCATCGAGCGAGATGAACGCGTATGGACGAATGATGACCCAATGTTCAACCGCATTCACCTCATGCGTGAACGAGGGGAGTCGATTGATGATCTCGTTCCAGACATTTTATCTGAGCATCCAGACGCGTGGTTGTTACACATCGAATGTTTGGAACTAGTGGAAGACGAAGAGCTGAAGCAGGCGTTGATTGAACGCCTTGAAGCGTTGCGTCACACATCTCCATCCCGAAATGAATTGATCGGACGTGCGTTCGAACTGTTGCGTTAACAAAAATAAGCGACGTTCCCTAAAAGAGAACGTCGCTTATTTTTTATACGGATTGATTCGTCGTTTCACGCAAGAACGTGATTAAACGGCGATACGTCGAGTTGGCAGCTGGTCGGTCCATTTCGAAGTAATAGTTATGACCAAGTTCGTGTTCGTTTTGATCATAAAACACAGTCGTCACATCTGTTCGACCTGAGAGAATTGTCGCAAATTCTTTCGCCTGATCTTCAAACGAATGATCGTTTCCGTCGGCGATGAATGTTGGCACAAACGTGGCAGGTACGTTGACGAGCGGTGAAGCTTCAGCGACGACCGGGAGCGTTTCCCAGTTGTATGTGCCGAAGTAAGCCCAGCCGATGCGTTTGAACAAGAAGCGATTCACCGATTTCGATGACTCGAGCCAAGACCGTTTCAAATCCAGTGGAGCAGATAATAAGACAGCTCCAAGGATCGATGATTTCGGTACGACTTGTCTGACCTCGGCAGAAGGCGAGTAGTCGTCATTCAACTGGATGCCAACAAACTGTGCGACGAGCTGTCCACCATTCGAATCACCCGCGAAAAAGACGCGGTCCAAGTCGAGGCGGAATCGATCATTGTTTTCAGCAATGAACGAATATGCTTCTTCGATTTGTTGAAGTGGTGTCGGATAGGTCACATCAGGCGCAAGCGCATAGTTGATGCTGACGACGTTGTAACCGTTACTCGCAATCGATGTCGCGTACTTGAGGACGTCTGATTTGTCACCACCGACGAATGAGCCACCGTGTACCCAAAAAATCGTCGGAACCGTACGGCCGTCTCCTTCATAGCGAATCAAATCAAACGTTCCGTTGTCATAAGAGGACAAGTAGTCGATGTCTTTTCGGACAGACGTCTTTTGAACGACTTCCTCGAATCCCTTCATCTCCACCTCGTTCCCCCCTGCGAACGAAGTTTTGATTAAACGTGTTGCTGGTTTAGGTGATAGGAACACATAAGCCGCTCCCGCGACCGCTGTTCCAATCAAGCCGACTCCAGCGCGTTTCAACCCTTTATTCATCTTACTTCCTCCCTTTCTACAATCAGAAGCTTACTGCGTGACGAGTACGTCCGCCATATATGTCTCGATGACATGAGCGATGCCGTCTTCGTTGTTTGACTTCGTAATGAAGTCCGCTTTCCCTTTGACCGTCGTATTGGCGTTACCCATCGCAACACCAAGACCTGCCCATTCAATCATCGTCAAATCATTGTTTCCATCACCGCAAGCGATGACTTCTTTCTGGGCGATGCCGAGTTGATCCGCTAGGAAGGCGAGGCTCGTTCCTTTTGTGACACCGGCTTCCGTGAATTCTAGGAAGAACGGTTTTGAACGAGCGACGGCCAACTTCCCGGCCAACTCTTCTTGTAGTTTCGTTTCAATCGGAGCAAGCGTGTCACCGTCGGCAAGCATCAAGCATTTGACGACAGGTGCTGTCACAGCGTCTTTAAAGTTGTCGACATGGATGACCGGCATACCTGTCAATTCACCTTCGATATCGGTATATGGGTTCGGGCGATCGGTTACGATTTCGTTACCGACGTACGTATGAATCGCGATTCCTTCCCGTTCACTGATATCATGGAGATGGGCGACTGTGTCTGGTTGAAGCGTGCTCGAGAAAATCTCCTCATTCGTTTCGCAATTGATGACCGAGGCACCGTTGAACGATAAAATGAAGCTACCGTACTTTGCAAGTTCCAATTCACGGGCTGCATCCCACATCGCAAACGTCGGGCGGCCACTCGCAAGTACGACTTTATAGCCGCGCTCTTGCGCATCGAGAAGTGCTTCTTTTGTTTTAGGGGAAATCGTATGGTCGCTCGTGAGGAGCGTATCATCCATATCCAATACAATCATTTTGTAACTCATAGTAGTAGGGGGTCCTCCTTCAGAATCTAATGACTCCATCCTAAACCTTTTTAAGGTCAATTGACAACCTTGTCGCAAAAACGTAACTATAATGTAGAGAAGTGAACTCTAGAAGAGGTGTAAATATGAATCGAATTTTAGTAGCTGAGGACGAGCATGCGATTCGCAGCTTCATTATTGTCAATTTAAAACGAGCCGGATTCGATGTGTTTGAGGCGACGAATGGACGAGAGGCGGTCACCGCATTTGACCGTGAACCGTTCGACGTTGTCTTATTAGATGTCATGATGCCAGAGATGGACGGGTTCGAGGCGTGTGCGGCCATTCGAGATATCGATGAGAACGTCGGAATCATCATGTTGACGGCACGAACGCTCGAAGAAGATAAAATCGAAGGACTCGGAAAAGGGGCGGACGATTATATCGCCAAGCCGTTCAGTCCAGGCGAACTAGTGGCGCGTATTCAAGCGTTGCTGCGTCGCGTCGAAAAAGTGAAACGAAAAGACTCGAAACGGTTGAAGTCAGGACCGTTCGCAATCGACCTTGCGGCGAAGCAAGTGACGAAGTACGGTCAATCGATCGATTTGACGCCGACGGAGTATGACTTGATTTGTCATCTCGTCCAAAATGAAGAGATCGTCTTGTCACGTGATGCATTACTCGATGCGGTATGGGGCGTCAACTACTTCGGTGACCGTAAGACAGTCGACGTCAACATCCGTCGGTTGCGTCAAAAAATCGAGGATGACCCGAGTCACCCGATCTATATTGAAACGTTGTGGGGTCACGGATATAAATGGCGGAGACATGAAGCATGAAACAACAGTTAGTCATTCGCATGATGATCGTCGTGACGATTGTCTTACTTCTACTCGTCAGTGTCTTGTCTTACGGGACATATCGATACTATTACGAGTATGAGTCGGAAGCGTTACTAAGTCATGCGACCACGAGTGCATATCTATATCCTCAAGCCCAGGTCGGGTTTGAGACGCCGAGCGCCTTCTCCGTCCTTGTCCGGACATTCGGATATCCCGGAACGGATTTAACGATTGTCGACCAGAGTGGTTCCATCGTCAAGACGACGGGGCAACGGACAAGGCAGGCATCTTTTTCACAAGAACAATTAGAAAAACTTTCACGAGGAGAGTCGGTCGTACAGGACTATGACATCGGTGAGGAGCATTACTTAGCGGTGACCAGTCCGATTATGACGAACGATACGTCAGAGTTTGCGATTAGCTTTACACGCCCGCTCGAAGACTTAGATACGCTCATCCGTGAAATTTGGATGACCGTTGTCATGATTGGTGTCCTGATCTGGTTACTTGCACTCTATACCGTCATTCGAATCGCTGATCGTTTCGTCCGTCCGATTCGTCAAATCATCGAAACGGCGGATGAGATGGCTCAAGGTGATTTCGACGTTGCCGTTGAATCGAATGAAAAACATGAGCTTGGGGCATTGGCTCGAACACTCACGTATTTAGGTGCTAAAGTGCAACAGCATCAGTCGACACGTAACGAGTTTCTCTCAAGCGTATCCCATGAACTGCGGACACCGCTCACTTCGATTAAAGGGTGGACGGAGACGATTCGGGGCGGCGATGAGAAGCTATCTGAGGAAACGGAGCTTGGTTTAAGTATCATTCATTCCGAAACAGAGCGCATGATTGGTCTCGTAGAGCAGCTTCTCGACTATACGAAGATCGAAGAGAGCCGATTGGTGTTGTATCGTCAGGAACTAGATTTAGTCTCACTGTTACGAAAGGTGACATTGCAGTTAAAACAGTCGCTTGAAGATAAAGACATCACGCTCATTGAGCGTTATCCTCAAAAGTCGGTCGGATTGTTTGATGAGAATCGGTTGAAGCAAGTGTTCTTGAACATCCTCGAGAACGCGATTCGCTTCTCGCCAGACGGTGGAACGTTGACAATCCGTTTCGTTCAATCGGAACGTGTTGCTTTCATCTCGATTATCGATGAAGGTCCTGGTATCTCACGTGAGCATTTACAGCGTATTACGGAGATGTTCTATCAGGCCCACGTGACGGAAGGAAGTAGCGGTCTTGGACTCGCCATCTCAAAAGAGTTGATTGAGGCACATGAAGGAAAACTGGTCATCGAAAGTGAGGTCGGACATGGGACGACCGTGACCGTGTTATTGCCACTCGACCCGAGTGAACTACATTAATAGGGTTAAACCTCCCGAATTCAGGCTACATATAGATGTATGTAGAATGAGGGAGGTTTTTTACTATGGCCAATCAGTCATTGAAGCCGTTAAAAGGAAGTCCAAACGCCGTCTCGACGCAAACCTCGATTGA
Organism: Exiguobacterium sp. s34; assembly: GCF_018617435.1. Classification (NCBI taxonomy): domain Bacteria; kingdom Bacillati; phylum Bacillota; class Bacilli; order Caryophanales; genus Exiguobacterium; species Exiguobacterium sp. s34. Next base: position 264,648 of record NZ_JACSKE010000004.1, read on the forward strand.
AGAATTGCGCATGTCTCCACTCCCATATGCGGGTAGTCGTGGTCAATCGATTGAAGCGATCAAGATGGCAATGAACCAATTGCCGCGAGCTGAACTGGTTAAAGAAACGGATGAGGGCCTTCATTATGTGGTGACCTCGAAAGTGATGCGTTTTAAAGATGATGTGAATTTTATATTTGATGATTCCACTCAACAAGTCGAGTTTCGGTCTGCGTCTCGTGTCGGCTATTCAGACTTTGGCGTGAATCGAAAGCGGATGGAAGATGTGAGTGAACGATACCGGAGGTTGATTCGATGAAGGACTATCGGTTGATTGTCATCGGTGGCGGTGCCGCCGGGATGACAGTGGCAGCAGGAGCAGCGAACTTAGGCGTGAAAGTCGCGCTTGTTGAAAAGAACAAACATTTAGGTGGCGACTGTCTGCATGTCGGATGTGTGCCATCGAAAGCATTGATTGCCGCTTCGAAAGAAGCGAATGCAATGATGCGCGCAGCACGTGTTCTCGGAACGGAGTTCAATGGCGGAGAGCATTATCAAATGTCGAAAGCACGGGTCGATAAGGCTCGCGCAATCATCCAAGATCATGACGGGACCGAGCGCTTTGAAAAGATCGGTGTAGACGTATACATCGGGGAGGCTTCGTTCCAAAGCCCGACTGAATTGAAGGTCGGGGACGATTTATTGATCGGGAAAAAATTTGTCATCTCAACTGGCTCAAAACCGACAGTCCCTCCAATCGATGGATTAGATCAAGTCCCATACTTAACGAACGAGACGGTCTTTGAAGAAGAGACGCTTCCAGAGAGCCTCATTGTTATCGGTGCCGGGACGGTAGGACTCGAACTAGCACAATCATTTGTGCGACTCGGATCGCAAGTTACCGTACTCGAGGCACAGGATGCGTTCTTACCAAAAGAAGACGAGGACGTCTCCACTTACCTAAAATCGCAGCTTGAGATGGCGATGCGCTTGAAAATTGGCGTGAAAGTCAATCGGGTCGATGAAGTCGATGGCCGTATTCGTGTTACGACAGAGGTAAACGGCGAGATGGTCGAATATGAGGCAGATAAACTCCTTATGGCGACAGGACGCGTCCCACGCATCGACGCGCTCCGTCTCGATCGGGCGAACGTTCAAGTGACGAAAGGGTACATCGACGTCTCTTCTTCGTATCGGACGTCACAGCCGCATATCTTTGCGATTGGCGATACGATCAAGACGCTCCCGTTCACACACGCAGCAGGTGAAGAAGGGAAAGCAGTTGTCGCGAACGCGCTGTTTGGACTATGGAACAAGGTAGACTACAGTAAGCTTCCTTGGATCACGTTCACAGATCCTGAAGTGTTCCACGTTGGGATGACCGAGAAAGAAGCGCGTGAGCGTTACGGGGATGACATCGAGACGTATGAAGCGAAACTGTCAGAAGTGGACCGTTTCATCGCCGAACGCCAAGAGGCCGGCTTTGTCAAAGTCATCACGAAGAAAAATGGCAAGATTATCGGGGCACATGCGGTCGGTGAATCGGCCGGTGACTGGATGCAAATCGTCGTCTATGCGATGCAACGGGGCGATAAGATTGGGAAGTTGTCACGAATGATTTATCCTTACCCATCGCGCAGTGAAGCGGTGAAGAAAGTGACGGATCTCTACTGGCGGAAACGCTTGTTCGAAAGCCCACTTACAGAACTGGCAAGACGCTATTTCAAATTGATGCAATAACACAAATCACCCACTCATTTGAGTGGGTGATTTTAGTTCGGTAATGTGATCGTCTCAATCATCTTCGGTTCGCCTTCTGATAAGTCGACGAGCGGTTTAATTAACACTTCGACGCGTCGGTTTTTCGAGCGACCTTCTTCGGTATCATTCGTGGCGATCGGTTTAAATTCCCCGTAGCTTGCAAGTGTAAACTGAGCCGGATTCAGTGCGTCATTCGTTAATAAACCACGCATGAATGCGGTCGCACGTGCTGAACTGAGTTCCCAGTTCGATGGGAAACGCGCCGTGTTGATTGGAATGTTGTCGGTATGACCAGAGACGACGATTTCTCGCTTCCCAGCCTTCTCTAAGATTTGACTGATGTTTTGAGCGACATTTCGAGCATCCGCATCCAGTGTCGCTTCTCCTAAGTTGAAAAGGGCACGATCTTGAATTGTTAAGACGAGACCGCTCGAGTTGATTGTCGCTTTAATTTGACTCTCTAACCCATTCTTCTTAATGTACTGATTCACATCTTCCTTCAACTCATCAAGCTGAGCAAGCTCGTAGGTGCGTGGGTTGGCAGTCGTATTGGTTTTATCCGTCCGACTGATGTCGCTGTTTGAGGCGGTCGAAGCTTGGAAGACACTGACGCCTCCAGAGAACACCTGGTTGAAAGAGCGAGACATTTTCTCGAGCTTCGTTTGGTCGATGTTACTCGATGCGAACAGTACGATGAAGAGCGCGAGCAAGAGTGTCAACAAGTCGGCATAAGGAATGAGCCAACCTTCTGGAATGTGTTCTTCATGATCATGCTTCTTTTTGCGTTTCATAGTCAGCTCGCTCCTTTGGAGACAAATACACAGACAGCTTATCTTCTAACGTTTTTGGAGATTCACCGCTTTGAATCGATAAAATCCCTTCAATCATCATTTCTTTGATGATGACTTCGCTCTTCGAATATTGCTTCAGTTTATTCGCAAACGGGAACCAAAGCACGTACCCGGTGAAAATCCCGAAAAGTGTCGCGACGAAGGCTGCCGAAATGGCGTGTCCGAGTTTCTCGATATCTGACAAATCTTTAAGGGCAGCGATCAATCCGATAACGGCTCCGAGTACCCCGAGCGTCGGGGCATACGTCCCGGCCTGGGTGAAGATGTCGGCATTCGCTTTATGGCGCTGTTCCATGTTTTCGATATCACGTGACATCACTTCCGCAATGTATTCAGAAGGTTGACCGTCGATGACCATCATCATACCTTGGCGTAAAAATGGTTCTTCGACTTGTTCAAGTGCTGTTTCTAGGGATAAGAGTCCCTCTTTCCGAGCTTGCGTCGACAAGTCGACAAATTGTGTGAGCAATCCGGATTTACTTGGAAGTTCTTGTTTTTTGAACAAGATTTTAAATAACTTCGGTACGTTTTGAAGCTGTTCTTTCGATACGGCGATACTGACCGCAGCAGCTGTACCGACGAAAATGATAACGATTGCGGCAGGGTTGATCAGCGGTGCAATACCCGCTCCTTTTAATAACATTCCACCAACGAGGGTGAGGAACCCGAGTATGAGCCCGACTAACGTGACGACATCCATGTCTTTGTTTTCCACCTTTCCGAAATAAATCAGGACAAAAAAAGCGAGAGACGCTACTCGTCTCCCGCAACATGCGTTCCCGATGATTAAGCGCCGTTTTCATCAATCAGCATTTGAATGCTGATGTTTCGTTCTTCACGCTCTATATCGGTTAATACGTCGTATTTTTTTAACAATGCGTACAATTGATTCACGACTTCTTGCTCAAGTGACCAATTGAGTAACTCTTCTAGCTGAAAATAAAGGTGAGCGGGCATACATTGTGATTGGCGCTCCAACCTTCGCGAGACATCCTCTATCGAATGATCTACCGTACTAGGGTCCACGGTTTCATTCAACCTCCTCAACATTCTTAAAGTCTATCTCCCATAATACCAAAAAAATGAGGAAAGCGTTAGAGATACATTTTCTTGTTGGCATTTAGAAAAGCGAGGAGTAACATGAGGCTTAGAATAACAGATGTGAAGGGGATGTCGTAATGCGACATAGACTGTCAGCGCGTGAAATGCGCTTGAAGCGAATCGAGGTACTTTATCGAGTCGTGTTTGAAAAACCTGCTCGCTTTATCGCGGGAGGATTTTTACTTGCGATTTTTATCGGGGCAACACTCTTATATATGCCATTTGCACAAGAAGAGCCAGTTTCTTGGATTGATTGTTTGTTCATCGCGACTTCTGCAGGAACAGTGACCGGATTGTCGACAGTCGACATCGGATCGTCGTTCAACCTGTTTGGGGAATTGGTGATTGTCGCCCTCATTCAAATCGGGGGTCTCGGGTTCATGACGATCGCGTTGATGCTCCTGAGCGTATTAGGGAAGAAAATTGGATTAAAACAACGGATTCTCTTGCAAGAATCGTTGAACTTAGCGGGGCCAGGCGGTACGGTTCGTCTCGTTCGAAATATCGTCTTCACGACGGTTATCGTACAATTTATCGGGATGCTGTTTTTGACGTTCGAACTGTATAGTACGGAGAGTTACTCGTTCGGTGCGGCACTTTATTACGGCTTCTTCCATGCTGTCTCTGCCTTTAACAATGCCGGCTTCGCGCTGTTCCCGGACAGTCTCATGTCGTTTGAACAAAACACGGCGATTGTCGTGACCATTGCCCTCATGATTATGATTGGGGGTCTCGGGTTCACGACCATCGCCGACGCGACAGAGGTAAGAGGATGGAAACGTCTCGCCCTTCATTCGAAAATCATGATTTTGTCCCTTTTGGTGATCAATGGAATAGCGTGGTTCGTGCTTATGATGTTTGAGTGGGTATCGAGCGAAGGTGCACTGTATGGACGGTCCATCGGTGAAGCGTTACATGTGACGTTCTTCCAAGCCGTGACGACACGGACGGCTGGTTTCAATACGATTGATATCTCGATGATGGCGCCTGCCTCAATCGGCTTAATTTTGATTTTGATGTATATTGGGGCCGGTGCAGCTTCGACAGGGTCGGGGATTAAAGTGACGACGCTTGCGGTCATCTTCGCGGATATGTGGGCGTTCATTGCAGGTAAAAAAGAAACGGTCATCATGGAGCGGACGATTGATGCATTTCAAATTAAAAAAGCATACGTCGTTGCCATCTCAAGTTTCTTCTTTATACTCATCATTACGACACTCGTCATTTTGACGAACGGTCATATTCCAGCGAGCGCCATTTTGTTTGAGACGGTGTCGGCGTTCGGGACGGTCGGGTTATCATTAGGCATTACCGCTGAGTTGAATGCTGCCGGTAAAGGGTTCATCATGTTCATGATGCTGCTTGGCCGTGTCGGATCCTTGACGATTCTCTTTACGGTCGCGCGACAAGCTGACCGAAAGATTCGCTATCCGAAAGAAAAGATTTTGATTGGATAAACAGAAAAGCCCTGAGCGCATCAGGGCTTTTTGTGTGTCATGAAATAACGGGCGATCTCCGGGAGATAATCTTGTAAATCTGGACAGACGATTCCGGTCCCATCGAGCGCACGAATTGTTTGCGTCGTATCAAAATGGACGGGATGTTTGAAGTAGTCCAGCAGTTCATGAGGAACATCGAGTTGTGCGGCATTCTTCCAGCTCGTGAATGCGACGTCCGCAACAGCGTGAGGAACCGTTCCTCGAGGTGGGCGTTGGAACATCGTCTCATGTAGCATGCGATACACTTCACGCGCACCGTGTGGGAACGGGTCCGTCAAATGGAACGTTCGCTTCATTCCGGCTGGTGAGTGCGCTAAGAAAGCGGTCGCTTCCACCACGTAATCATAAGGGACGAGATTCACTTCGACGTTCGCTCGTCCGATATAAGGCAGCGGTCGCATCTGTTTCAATTGCTCCATTAACTTCAATACGAAATAGACACCGTCAAATTTTTTCGTTTCTCCTGTTCGACTATGACCAATCACAATGCCAGGACGAATGATGGTAATCGGCATCGCACCCATCTCACGCGAGACGAGAGCCTCTGCTTCATATTTTGTCGCCTCATAATGATTTTTAAACCGAGCCCGATGCCATAGTTCGTTCTCGTACACGGTTCCTTGCCGACGACCGGCGATATAGGCTGTGCTGAAGTATACATAGCGCTTCAATTGTTTTGAGCGTTTGGCGAACGCGGTCACATGTTTCGTACCGAGGATATTGATTCGATATCCGGTGTCATACGGAATGCTCAAGTCATATGCTGCGGCCAGATGAAAGACGTAATGCACGTCGCGCTCGATGACAGACCGCATAATCGGATCGAGAATCACTTCAGGCAACGTGATATCCGCCTCTACTAAAACGAGTTGACGAGGCTCGAGGGACGTCGTGGACAGTAAGGCGTCCCTTAAGTCTTCTGCTTCGCGTTGTTGACTCGGAAGGTGCAATGCATAGATCGTCCCGATTTGATGAGGTAACGACGCGAGATGCTCGATTAATTTTCCAGCTAAAAATCCAGGGAAACCGGTAAAGGCATAATCGTTCATGACATCTCCTCCGCTAATTCTAGTGTGAATGTAAAAGTCGATCCTTTTCCGACAGTCGATTCCACTTCAATGCTACCGCCGTGTGATTCGATGATTTCTTTGCAGATGGACAACCCGAGACCGGTTCCGCCAATTTTACGCGTATCCGAGTTGTCGACCCGATAAAACTTCGTAAATAGTTTCTCAAAGGCGTGTTCCGGAATACCGATCCCAAAATCACGAATGGAGACGTGGGCTTGATTGTGGTCGTGCCGGACCCGTACCTCAATCTCTTGTTCGTTCGGAGAGTACTTGATGGCATTTGAAATCAAATTGACGAGTACTTGTTCAATTCGGTCTCGGTCAGCAATCAAGAGTAAATCTTCATCCGCGTTATCGAAGTGAATGGCATGATCATTCGTTTCACGGAAGCGTTCAACCACCTCTAAGACGAGTTCATTCAACGAGAAATGATCTTGCTTGTATTCCTGATGACCATCTTCCATGCGTTGAATATCTAAAAAGTCGTTCAGTAATGCTGTTAGCCGTGACGCTTCTCGCGACATCGTCTTCAAGAAACGTTCCCGCTTATCGGGAGTCAAATCGCGAGCGAGCATCAACTCGATGTAACCAGATAATGAAGAAAGTGGTGTCCTCAGTTCATGCGAGACCGTGCTCACTAATTCGTTTTTAATCTGGTCCATGCGTTCTTCCTCTGTCCGATTGCGGAATACGAATAAGAAACCGCTGTCCATTCCGATTTGCCGTTTCGTATCCATCGTCGTGCCGTACATCTCATAATATTCCTCATCCCGGTCGTTCGGCTGGGGGATGGAGAAACGCATCGACACTTCCCGGGCCGTCCCGTCGAGAAGTTGGTCCATCTTTTTCAACATCTCGCTCCGGTCGCGTGGACGGAACGTGGAGAGGAGGGGAATGCGCTCTTGTATTTTGTTCGGAGCGATCCCAGGTAAATCCATGAGGCGTCGCGCATGGACGTTCATGAACAAGACACTCCCGTTCGACTCGGTCAAGACGAATGCTTCGTTCGACGCTTGTAAAATCGATTGAATGATATCTCGTTGGCGGGCAATCGCATTTTTCTCTCGTTCGAGCATACGCTCTACTTTTTTGCGATCGCTTATGTCGCGCATGACGGCTACCCGTAACGTTTGGCCTTGATACGTCACTTCTTTCGGGTAAACCTCCATCTCTAGAAACGTGCCGTCTGCTCGTCGGCCAATCACTTCGTATGGTGTTTGGATATGATTCCGAATCCGTCGCAATACATCCGCCCGATACCCTTCAGCGATAAATTCGACCGTTTGACGACCGACCATTTGTTCAGCAGGAATTTTAAAGATAGATTCCGCCGCTTTGTTCGCATCGAGAATCATACCGTCTTCGTGAAACAGGACGGCTTCGATGACGGATTCGGCAAACATGCGATAGCGTTGCTCCTTATAACGAAGTTCTCGTTTCAATTGAATCTCAGGACTCACATCGAACACGAAGAAAAAGAAGCCGATGAGTTGCTCTTGTTCATATACCGGATGCATGAAGAGTTTTCCAATAAAATGTGTCCGGTCCTTACATTGGAACTTCCATTCACGGTCTCCTTTGTCGAGCGCAAGGCGTAACATTTGCTCGAATGACAGCAATCGTTCCGTTTCATCTTGATAAGCAGAGCGCTTTTCGCTCAGCTCTCTCGACTCGAACAAAGCGAAGGGTGTCATTTCATATAGCACTTCATGGGGCGCATATCCGAACAGTTCGGTCGCTCCCTGATTAAATCGTGTGATTAACATATTCGCATCGGTCATAATCATCGCCATGTCGAGTTCAGTATGCATCATCGCTTCAAATGCATTGTGTTGAATCGTCACGCGCGTATCGAGAGGGAGTGGTTCGATGGATAGGATGTAATGGTCTTCCCAAGGAATGGCATGTACACGCATCGTCGGCAATTCATACATCCAAGGAAGTCCTTGCTCCATTCGGCGAGATAATTCCATCGTAATCGGAGACTGGTTGACCATATGAAAAAGGTTCGTACGAGTCTGCAGATTCTCTGGGAAATTTTCTAAGAATGGGCGGTTTGCCTGAACGATTGTTCCATCTTTTTGTATTAAAGCAACCCCGTAAGGTAATGCATGTAATAACTCACTGTGGAGATTGGTGGGTTTCTCCATGAACGATCATCCCTCCTTCGTTGGTGTCAGACGAGCATATCTTCTATAACATTCGACAGATCCCCCTTTCATTTCCTGCCCTCAAAACGGTAAAGTGGGAGAGAGGAGTTGGAAAGGAAAGATGGGGATGATTGGATTACTTCTAAGTATGATCGGTGCCATTGGTTTATGGTGGTTCGGGGCACCGCTTTGGAGCAGTATCTTGCTACTCCTGTTTGGGATTGCGTGGTTCATTTGGAGAGCACGGCTGTCGACCATCGACCGAATCGACCGGATGGATGGGCGGGAATTCGAACTGTTCTTAGAAGATGTGTTCACGGCGCTCGGTTACACGGTCACCGTGACCCCGGCATCGCGTGATTTTGGGGCCGACTTGTTACTTGAGACCCCGGACGGATGGTTGATTGCGGTACAAGCGAAACGTTATGAAAAGGTAGTCGGTCTTGAGGCGGTTCAACAAATCGCAGCTGCGGTTCCTTATTATCAGGTTCACGAAGGATGGGTCGTGACGAACTCGACGTTCACGGACAGTGCGTACGAATTGGCGGCACCAAATCAAGTTCGTCTGATTGCAAGATTAGAGCTTGAAGAACTCTTAAAAGAAGCGGGATATAAGCGTTAAGAATAGGCATGTTCACAAGTTCGACAGAATCCAAAATGATGTCGAAAAAAAGGGCTTGTCTTTTTCTTTAATCGATGCAATAATCATCTTCGTCATATGAAATATGTAGTAGTTGAAACGAGCTCAAAACTACAGAGAGAAACGATTGGGGTTTCAAGAAATGCCCGACCGTACACATACAAACAATCACGGTTGGAACGTGCTAGGAGGAAAAAGCGGTGCGCAAATTAATTTATGTAAAAGGTTGCGTCTTTACGCAAGGCGAGGCGACCATTTATGATGAGACAAATGATGCGATCGGATCTGTTCACCGCGACGCGGAAGGCAGTGTCCAAGTGCACAATTTGTCTGGACGACAGATCGCTCACGGGAAGTATATCCCGAACTGCCAAAAATGGGTCGTGATGAACCATGACGGACAGGCGATTGGTCAATTGAAAGACAAGTTCTCGTTATTCGGGAAAAAGTGTGAGTACAACGTCTATGAACGCGGACTCTTCACGATTCAATACGATGTGGAACGTCATAAGTTCAGCGTCCGTGACAAAGCAGGTAAGCTTGTTGCGGAGCTACGGAAACAAGAGGACGACACGTTCTGCTTAACGAAAGAAGCAGATCAGCTATCGATGTTCGAACTCCTTTCTGTCTTAAAAACGTTAACGGTTAAATCGCGGATGCCGCTCGCAGCATCTGTCTCATAACGATGACGAGCACCGGTCTATGACCGGTGCTTTTTGATGCAACGAAAAAACCGTTTCATCAAATGAAACGGTTTAAGTAGTGCTTGGCCTCGAGCTCGAGTGTCGTCACACGGTGTGCATATAGACAGAGCTTTAAGACATGAATGATATTCGGGTGCGTGTACTTCGTCTTTTCGAGGGAACGTTTGGCACGCGTATCGAGTAAGTCGATTGGACTCGTCGACTTGGCATACTCCGCATACAAACGATAAAAATCAATCGGGGTGATAAAGTCGTCTTCGTCCCGGTCAGGGTTGTTGAAGATGAGTGCCAACAAGGAACTCGTCTCTTCAAGTGAAAAAAGGTGTTTCAAGTCATCAAGGAGATAGATGATTGCCGCTTGATGCAAGGAATACTTTTTACCGATTCGTGGGACACCGATGATTTTACGGACTTCACGCTTCGTCCAGTTTTGAATCGTCGTCGCCGAGAGATGTTCTCCGGTCAATGCGTTCGCAAGGGCGACGATTTGATTGATAGACAAGCCGTTCTTTTCAATATGAAACAAGTGGATTTTTCGAAGCTCTTTTGGAAAATGTTCACGCACGTCTTCAGGGAAGAGGGCGATGGCTCGCTCGATTTCTCCGACCTGCATGAAATGAAGGCAATCTGCCAAAGTTTGAATTGAAGTTGCGTCGCGCATACGGCCACCCTTTCTATGACCAACATCGTACGTTGGCTATACAGTCATTTGACCTCATTCTACCAAATGTTTGAAAAGTAAGCTAGGATGGGCACTGATTAAGGTATAATGACGATATCATACATATCCTATACATAGAGGTGGTCAAGCAATGAATGAATGGATTAGTTCGATTCTTTCCATCGTAATCGTCCTTGCGTTCCTCGTCGGTCTTGAACAAGTCGGGAAGCGTCTTGGGTGGACAGATGAAACGATTCGAAAGAGTGTACATATCGCAGTCGGACATTGGTCGCTGTTAGCGGTCTGGTTAATGGATTCATGGTACGTCGCGGCAGTCCCGCTCGTCTTCTTCACGTTTGCGAATGCGGTCTTATTGTATAAAAGCCCCTCACCGGTCCATCAGACGGAGCGAAAGTCTTTTGGGACGGTCTATTATCCAATTGCCTTACTCATCATTTTATACTTCTTCTTTGAATCAGAGCCGCTTGCATTTTTAGCGGGCTCACTCGTTCTCGCATGGGGTGACGGGATGGCCGCATTGATCGGGCGGAAGTACGGAACAGTCATCTATGATTTGTACGGTCAAAAGCGTTCCTTCCAAGGGAGCGTCGCCATGTTCTTAAGTTCGTATGTAGTCTTATTTTTATTGTTTTTGTGGAATGATGTCGTCATGTGGCAAGTGGTAACATATGGATTTATCATTTCTATCATCGCTACACTGACTGAAGCGATTTCATACCGAGATTGGGATAACTTTACAATTCCGATTATCGTTGCCGTAGCGACATCGCTATTGTTATAAACTAATCGTGACATTGTAAGAAAAACGTTGCTTGTCACGTCCGACAATCATTTGTATACTGTGTTTCGTACTGAAACCATTCAGTGACGTGCTCGGTACCAAAAGTCGTGACCGAGACACTGATTAAATAGAACGTAAAGGATTGAGTGAACGCATGAGCTTTTTACAGCAACTTCAAAGTATTATTCCGGCCGAGCGCGTCCTCCAAGACGAGCCGTTGTCGGCACACACGTATACAAAACTAGGCGGAAAAGCCGATTACTTCGTAGCCCCACATACGTACGAAGAGGTACAAGCCGTTTTAGAACTAGCCCATCAGGAAGCGATGCCGTTCATGATTCTCGGGTTCGGTTCAAACTTGATTGTCCGCGACGGGGGGATTCGCGGAGTCGTTTTAAACTTGAATGAGCTGAATACGATTCGTCGTGAGGGTAACCAAATCGTGGCACAGGCTGGAGCAGCGATTATTGATGTATCGCGTCAAGCACTTGCGGAAGGCTTATCTGGCCTCGAGTTCGCTTGTGGCATCCCTGGAACGGTCGGTGGTGCCGTTTATATGAACGCGGGTGCCTATGGTGGAGAAACGAAAGACGTGATTACGTCTGCGACGGTATTGACGTCAGAGGGACAAGTCCTTCATTTGTCAAAAGACGAATTAGAACTCGACTACCGAACGAGCCGTGTATCAAAAGAAGGATTCATCGTTTTAGAGGCGACGTTCGAACTCGAACCGAAAAACTATGAATTGATCAAAGAAGTGATGGACGATTTGACGTACAAACGTGAATCGAAGCAACCGCTCGAATATCCTTCATGCGGCAGTGTCTTCAAACGTCCACCAGGCTACTTTGCTGGTAAGTTGATTCAAGACTCTGGTCTTCAGGGCACACGAATCGGGGGAGCGGAAGTATCGCTCAAGCACGCCGGATTCATCGTCAACATTGCGGAGGCGACGGCGACAGAGTATATTTCACTCATCCGTCACGTCCAAGCGACCGTTAAAGAGAAGTTCGAAGTGGATTTAGAACCGGAAGTAAAAATCATCGGCGAAGATATCGCTGTCGAGAACGCATAATCATGGAAAGGGATTGGACGATGTTGTTCAATCCCTTTTTTATTTCATACAAAAAAAGGCGACGAGAACGGGCATCTCGTCGCCTTTCGCTTACGCTTGTGTTTGTTTGGCAACTGCCTCATAGGCAGGTACGAATGGATACTCCAAATCGCGAGCGACCGCTTCATATGTGACCGTTCCGTTGATGACGTTTAAGCCTTTGAGGAGCGCGTCGTTTTGAAGAAGTGCCGGGAACACACCTTTTTGTGCACATTCGATGATATATGGCATCGTCGCGTTCGTCAGCCCCATTGTCGATGTGCGTGGTACAGCGCCAGGCATGTTGGCAACAGCGTAATGCTGGACACCATAGCGCTCATATGTCGGTGCATCATGTGTCGTGATGTGATCGATTGTCTCACAAATTCCACCTTGGTCAATGGCGACGTCCACGATGACTGAACCTGGTGACATGCGTTGTACCATTTCTTCTGTGACAAGTTTCGGTGCTTTTGCGCCTGGAATCAGAACGGCACCGATGACGAGATCACTCTCCGCCACTTGTTTCGCGATATTATATTTGTTCGAGATTAACGTGTTGATTGTGTTTCCGAACAAGTCGTCGATTTGACGAAGACGAGCCGGACTAATATCCATCAACGTAACGCTCGCACCGAGACCGATTGCGATACGGGCTGCATTCGTTCCGACGACACCGCCCCCGATGACCGTGACGTTCGCACGAGGTACGCCCGGGAGACCTGACATGAGGATTCCTTTGCCACCGTGCGGTTTTTCGAGGATCTGTGCCCCGATTTGAGCAGCCATACGACCTGCGACTTCACTCATCGGTGTGAGGAGCGGTAACGTCCGATCGACTTCTACCGTCTCATACGCGATTGCAGTGATTCCTGATTCGACGAGAGCTTTCGTCAATTCTGGCTCCGCCGCTAAGTGTAGATACGTGAAGAGCGTCAAATCAGGACGGAAGTGTTGATATTCAGACGGCTGTGGCTCTTTGACTTTGAGCGCAAGTTCGACGCCTTCCCAAACGTCTTTCGCCGTTTCGACGATGGTTGCGCCAGCATCGATATATTCCATATTCGTGAAACCACTGCCGAGACCAGCATTCGTTTCGACGAATACGTCATGGCCAAGTTCCGTTAACATAAATGCACCCATCGGTGTCAAAGCCACCCGATTTTCATTGTTTTTAATCTCTTTTAATACCCCGATTTTCATGGAACATTCCCCTTTCATTCCGTTGACACAAATTGTTCACACCCCTAGTATAGACCCATTCGAAAACGCTGTCTTTATCATGGATTCTAAAAACGAAGACGCTCACTTTGTGAAAAAACACAAAGCGAACGTCTAGTCTTCTAATCGATATTGACCGGCTTTAATCGCCAAATAAATCATGGACCGTTCGGGTAATGAAACTTGCGTGATATTCGTCAACTCTTCGATGCGTCGAATCCGATACAAGACGGTATTCGGATGGATATGAAGATGAGCGGCGACCCGCTTTACGTTCCCGTCGAAATAAAAATACCATTCGAGCGTCTTCACGAGTTCGGTCTGATGGGATGAATCATATTGTTGCAACCGTTCGACGGTCGGATGGGTCTCTAGTCGAAGCCCGATGCGACGGGCGAGTTCCGGGACGAGCTGATAAATCCCAATCTGTTCGAAAGCGCGAGAAGTTGCGAGCTCGAGAGGGAACTTACGACGAAGTGTCGTGACGCGTCTTGCTTCTTCGGCTGCGGCGTATAACATGTCACTTTCGAAAAAGCGTCGACTGATTCCGAGCCGTGGTTCGGATTCGGTGAATTTGTCTTGAAGCAACTGTTCGAACCGTTCCGCCCAAGCGAGCAATTCTACTTCTTCATCGGAAAGTTCGGATTTCATATAGTGCCACACAAGCAACTGCTGTCCATCGATGGCATGTAAGACGACCTCGATTGCCTCCTGTGTCGCGAGCACATAATGCAGCCGCTCAGCGAGTTGCGGGGTGATCGGTTGGGCACATTCGATAATCGTCAACCGGCTTGCGACGGCGATGGGTGCGAGTTCGTTCAATCGTTCGCGATTGGCATCAGAGAGGGTCGGAGAAGCGAGGACATCTAATAAAAAACGTTCGAGTTCCGCGCTAATGCGCCGTTCGTGCATCGCGATCGTCATGAGCAACTTTTTGGCAATCGTCGCTCCTTCTTGCAAGATGGCCAATTCTTGATTCGTGAACGGGTTCGTTCGAGCCAGGCTCCAAATATAGCCGAGCACTTCGTCATGTTGTTTGATGACAATTGCCGCACGTTCTCCTAGCCCGACAGCGAGCCGTGCCGGAATGACGACAGGTTCATCCTGGTCAATCACTTCTCGTAAAATCCCGCTTTCCCATAAATCTTCGATGACCGCTTCTGGGACACGACGACCGATGATCGTCGCGATTCTGGCCGGGTCGGTCGAATCGGGATGTGTGCTATAGGCGAGCAATTGATGGTGACGGTTCTCGATTGTGATAGGTGCTCGAATCGCTTGACCGATTGCTTCAGCGAGTGTATCGAGAGACTCGTAAGATTTCTGCAAAAAAGGCATGTCGATTCCTCCTCTCTCTGAGTATAACTTCTTCTTTGTGAAACTTCACAAAAAGAATCGAGAGTGTGAGAAATGACATACCTTCAGTGGATTACATTGGGAAGAATAAGCCAACAGCGAGACCTAGTAACGCCCCGACGATGACCTGGAACGGTGTATGACCGACGAGTTCATTCAAGAGTGGGGTCTCGTGTTTAATTCCTTTGAAATAATCATTCAGCAGTCGAGCTTGAAAGCCGACCGCTTGCCGAACGCCGGTCGCATCGTACATGACGATGGTGGCGAAGACGACAGCGAGAGCGAATATGCTCGAGTCGATGCCTTCCATCCGTCCGATTGCCGTCGCGAGTGCCACGACCGTAGACGAGTGTGAGCTTGGCATACCGCCTGAAGCGAACATGATTTCAATTTCAAAATCCCGTGTTTTAATAAGTTCGGTTACGAGCTTGGCTGCTTGGGCGATAAACCAAGCGAGAATCGCGGCGAGTAAAGGTTCGTTAAACATGCATCTATTCACTTCCTGTCTGACATAGTATCTTCAATATACCCGAAAGCGGGGCAGGCTAGACGTTAAGATTTCGTCAAAAAAGGTGTCATGGACGGCTTGTCCATGACACCTTTTGGTCGATTTTTGTTACCCGACTACTCCTTCAGTTTCCTGAAGTTTCTCTGCAATGTTATCGATGATATAACGGTTGCGTGGGTGTTCTTGACACTCTTTCGAGCATGAACGCATTTGTTTCGGTTCACACTCTTCACAACAGAAATGCTGTACATTGCACTCCGGGTTGGCACAATTAACGTAACGAACCGTCTCTGTCCCACAGTGCATGCAGTGTGAAACAACAGTCGGGTTCACAGAGTTGACAGGGACGTTGATACGCTCATCAAAGACGTAAAGCTCACCATCCCAGTTTTCTCCTTTTGTCGCTTCGTCTTTTCCATACATCGCGACGCCACCTTTTAAGTGGAAGATGTTGTCGTGACCTTGGTCACGCATATATGCTGTAAATTTCTCGCAACGGACGCCACCGGTACAGTACGTGAGAAGTGTTTTCCCTTCGTAGAGGTCTTTGTTCTCTTCGAGCCATTCCGGCATGTAACGTGAAGCCTCTACATCGATTTTGATCGCGTTTTTAAAGTGACCAAGTTCGTACTCGTAGTTGTTACGAACGTCGAGGATGACGACATCATCACGATTCATCATCTCTTTCCATTCTGCTGGTTCGAGGTATGCACCGTGTTGTTTCGGCACATCAAACTCGCCATCAAAGCGCCACGTCACGAGCTCTTTCTTGTGACGGACAAAAATTTTCTTGAATGCATGCTCTTCGACTTCATCGATTTTGAACTCGATATCGCTGAAGAGTGGGTTTGCTTTCAAGTCGTTCATGTATTGCTCAGTTTGTTCCCAAGTACCAGAGCACGTCCCGTTAATTCCTTCGGAGGAAATCAAGATACGTCCTTTGATGCCGAGATCCTTACAATACTTCAAATGTTCTTGCGTGAGTGTTTCTGGGTCTTCGATGTTGACATACTTATAGTACAGCAAGACCCGCATTGGTTTTGTTTCCATGTTGTGTTGCTCCCCTGTGTTCAGTTTTTTGCAGGAAAACGAACGTTGGGTTGTGTCGTTCGACGAATAGACTTGCCTGCAACCACAAGTCCATTATTATATGATAAATATCACGGCGAATTTTCGCAAATGGTTTTTAATTTTTTTTGACGAATGCAGGGAGATGCGTCTTGTAAATCGAATTCGGGTAATAGAGTAGTAGTAACGAAAGTTGAAGGTGGAACGACTATGCTCACTTCTCTCCAACAGTACATCATCCAATTGATTGAATGGCTTCAAAGCTTGCCTGGCGGTCCTTGGGCCGGACTCGGCGCTCCATTTTTAGAGGCGATCTTTCCGTTTTTGCCACTCGTTTTAATCATTTCTGCCAATGCGGCGACATACGGTTTTTTATTAGGAGTCCTTTTATCGTGGATTGGGAACCTTCTCGGAACAATTGTCGTCTTCGCAGCCGTCCGGTATGTGTTCCGAAAACCGATGACGCGCTGGCTCGAAAAACATAAGGTGGCGGTTTATTGGTTAGAACGAATCAATCATATGAGTCCGATTTCACTCGGATTCTTGTATTCACTTCCGTTCATCCCGGTCAGTTTGATCACTTATTTGCTGGCGCTTATTCAGATGCCGCTCCGCACATTCATTTTAGCGGCAGGATTCGGGAAACTACTCGTCGTCGTCATTTTCTCTGTCATCGGGGATCAGTGGGAAGAGTTTATCCAAAGTCCATTTCGTTTATCGATGCTCGGTCTTCTTTTGGTCGCATTATGGGCCATCAGCCGGGGATTAGAAGAAATTCTCAAACGACGCGCTTTCAAGAAACGAAACGAGCAACTGAAACAAGAAATGGTCACGAAACGACAAACACCCCTTTGAACAAGGGGTGTTTTCGCTTAAGACTGTTTTTTAAAGCGCGGGAAGTTAAATGCGATGGCGATCCCTCCACAAATAAAGAGGAGGAACGGATAAAACATGAACGGCACGAGGTCCGGCGATGCGGTCTTCGTCAGCTCTGCCGCGATGAGGAGTTGTGCTCCATATGGCAGAATTCCTTGTACCCCACATGAGAAGATATCGAGTACACTCGCTGATTTTTTCCGTTCGATATCATATTCGTCCGCAATGTTTGCGGCAAGCGGTCCGGCTACGAGAATCGAAATTGTATTGTTTGCCGTCGCCACGTTCGTCGCGCTGACAAGACCAGCGATACTCCACTCGGCACCGGCACGTTTTTGGATTCGTGACGTCAACGCGTCACGCAAATACGTGAGTCCGCCGTTGTGCGAGATGAGTCCGACGAGTCCGCCCATGAGTAACGTCAGAAACGAGATTTCGGCCATGCCGACCATGCCGTCGGCGATAGCGGTCACGAATGCTGTCACCGATAAGCTTCCGTCGAGGAGACCGATGATACCAGTGAGCGTGATGCCGCCCAAAAGGACGAGAATAACGTTCAGTCCTGTTAACGCTAAGCCGATAACCGCGAGATAGGGAATCAGTTTATACCATTCGAATGCAGCGACATCGACCGTCGACTCACCGTTCGATAAGACCGCTAGTAAAATCGTCGTGATGATAGCGGCGGGTAAGACAATCCAGAAGTTTGTCCGGAACTTATCACGCATGTTCGTCCGTTGCGTCCTTACGGCGGCAATTGTTGTATCCGAAATGAACGAAAGGTTGTCCCCGAACATCGCGCCTCCGACAACTGCGGCGGCTGCGATGGCGACGTTCACGCCACTCTCTTCATGAATACCGAGAGCAATGGGTGCAAGTGCTGCGATCGTTCCGGTCGATGTTCCCATCGCCATTGAAATGAAAGCAGCGATGACGAATAGTCCGCTCAAGAGAAGCGATGGCGGTAAGAGCGTCAACGCGGCGTTAACCGTCGCGTCGATGGCGCCAATCGATTCGGCTACGGTCGAAAAGGCACCGGCGAGTAAGAAAATAAAAATCATAATGATGATTCCCGGATTTCCGGCACCTTGTGCGATGCGCTCCACGGTTTGTGTCGCACTTCCTTTTGTCATGAATGCTGCGACTAGCAATGCGATGATCGCTGCGACGAGAACTGGGAACTTATAAAAATCCCCATAGTAGACACCTGCCCCGATGAAAAAGAGCAAAAAGACGAATAATGGCAAAAGTGCCCACTTGTTGGCTGTTGGTTGTTCCAAAATAATCACCTCACTAAAAAATAAAAAGGACCTTTTTCTTGAGAAAAAGGTCCTTCGTGCGAAATACCCTTTTCATCTTTCGAGCAATACGCCCGCTGGATTTGGCACAGGTTCCCCGCTGCCGAGACTTCACAGGGCCAGTCCCTCCGTCTCTCTCGATAAAAAGTGAATCTATCTAATTATTAAACACGTTCCCTAACGTACCTGTTTCGAATCCGGTTGTCAACCTAAAAACTCCCCAATTCGATGTGAGAAAGGGGAGTTTACGTCGTTAAATTGTTGAAGTGGGCTACTCGGTTCCGCCCTGCGTATTTCCCACCGACATAGAGCGCACGGTCAGCGTTTCGAATCGTGTCATCTAGACGCTTGTTCCCGAATGCTTCAATCGTATCGACCCCGATAGACGCGGTCACAGAAATCTCATGATGGTCAACAAGGAACGGTTTCGCTTCGATTTGGTGGCGAATCCGCTCTGTGATTTCGATGGCTTGGGTCATGTCACAATGGTTGAGTAGTAAAATGAATTCTTCGCCGCCATAACGCGCGGCAAAGTCATCCGTTCGAAGTACTTGCCGAATGCGTCGACCGAATTCTTGTAACACTCGGTCACCGACCTGATGACCGTACGTATCGTTAATTTTTTTGAAGAAATCAATATCGAGCATGGCGACAGATATCGGATACATCGACATATCCGATATTTGTTGAATGCCGTATTCATAAAACGCACGCGCATTGGCAAGAAGCGTCAAACTGTCTGTCCGGCTCTCGGTATAGAGACGATCCCGCTCGTGACAACGGCTAATCGTTCGATTGAACGATTTCAACAACTTGATGATTTCATGCTGAATGATTTTCGGATATGCGTATACGGGTTCTCCCGTCATGACGATCCATGTACGAATCTCTTCGATTTCCTCCGAACGGACAGAAACAAAGCTATGATAATCGTCATGGAAGGCGTCGGAAAGTGCGGTATCCCATTCAAACCGCATCTCATAGTCGAGAATTTGCTCGATTGGTTGACTCATCTCAAGCAGTGCAAAGACGACCGGTCGATCGATGGGCTGTCGCGTCTTCAAATCGAAGTAGAGCGTGCGGTCGAACAATTTGAACTCGATATAACCTTCGTCGTAATGGTTCAACTGTTCACACTGACTTAAAAAGACTTCGATTGCTTGCGCCTCACTCTGTGACAAAGAGACGGCTTCTTTAGCTTCATCATATTGCTCGATCAAAGATTTGAAGGCGTCTTGCCGTTCTTTTTGAATGAGAAGTCGTTTAATGAAGAACGTCAAGGCAGCGGCGATACTACTGACGACCAGTAAACTCGTCTCCCGGAAGAATGATGCCGCTAAAATGAAGGTCAAACTGACGACGTATGTGTAGAAAGCGATTTTCATAAAATCGCTCAATGCGATGTCGACGCGGAACCACCATTTCACCTGATATTTTTGGAATACCGTGTTTAAGAAGATGGCAAGGAACAGTCCGGCAAGCGGCACGAACGAATCTTGCGAATAAAAGTCGAGACCGGTCTCGCCACCAAGGGCGAGATAAACCGCTGCCGGGATGACGATTTCTAAGTACGCCGTAATGGCATTCCAAGGATACGTGAAGCGGAAGCGACGGATGGCGACTTTCGGTTTCAAATTGGCGAATTGAAAGACGAACAACCCGATTTGGTTGACGATGAGTGCTGTTTCAAATCCAAAGAATAAAAATAAGATTAAGACGATACTTTCAGAAAAAGTGAAGTACACACCTTTGACTTCGATCGAGTCGAGTTGAAAAATGATGACCAATAATGAAATTAAAATAAACGACAATGGATCAATCGTCGGGGCGTGTAGGACATCCAATGCAAATAACGAGATGGTGAAGATGAATAAGGCACTCCATATACTCCAACCGAGCACGGACATCTTACGAAAGTGGTTCATGCGTTCCCTCCTAGCATGGGACATTTCGAGATCTAATAGTAAAGATTCGTCACGTTTTCGTGTGAGTCCTGCTTCTCTTCCATGATGCTTGAATTCTAGCATTGAGTATAGAGGGAATATCCTCTATAATGAAATTGCTTTTCAACCGCATAGACGAATGTCGATGAAAAAGAGAGTAACGATGGTTTAGTCAACAAAGCGACCTAGGGATTGGTGAGAGCCTAGGCTGACAAACGTCGCGAAACGCACTTTTGAGATGCTATCCGAAACGAGAGTAGGCATAGCCGGAGGGAACCGTTATCACCATAAAGCGGTCTGCGTCATGCAGGCAAGAAGAGTGGTACCGCGGGAATTCCCGTCTCTTTGCATCTATGCAAAGGGCGTTTTTTTTATGAGTTGTGATACGAAGAAGGAGGACATACAAATGAGTTATGAACGCAAGTACGCAGAAGCGTTATCACGTGTCATCGGAGACGAGCTCACGATTGACCAGATTGAAGCATTGATTGAAAAGCCGAAACATGAGGCACACGGTGATCTCGCGTTCCCATGTTTCCAATTGGCGAAAGCCTATCGGAAAGCACCTGTCATGATTGCGACAGATATTGCGAATGACTTGAACGATGAACTGTTCACAAAAGTCGAGGCAGCAGGACCTTACGTCAACGTCTTCTTGAGCCGTGACGTCGTGTCAAAAGAAATCATTAACACGGTGCTCGACGAGAAGTCGGATTATGCAACACACGCAGCGCGCAACGAAACGATTGTGACGGACTTCTCGTCACCGAACATTGCGAAGCCGTTCTCGATGGGTCACTTGCGTTCGACGGTGATCGGGAATGCGATCAACCAAATCGCACGCAAAAACGGATACGACGTTGTCGGCGTCAACCACCTCGGTGACTGGGGAACACAGTTCGGTAAATTAATGGTCGCCTATAAAAAGTGGGGCGATGAGGAAGCGGTACGTGCTAACCCGATCGCAGAACTCTTGAAGCTATACGTCCATTTCCATGAAGAGGCGAAGACACAGCCAGAACTCGAAGATGAAGGCCGTGCTTGGTTCAAGAAACTTGAAGATGGTGATGCGGAAGCGACAGAGCTTTGGCAATGGTTCCGTGACGAGTCACTCAAGGAGTTCCAAAAAGTATATGACCTTCTCGGTGTGAAATTCGAGAGCTTCAATGGTGAGGCGTTCTACAACGATAAGATGGGACGCGTCGTCGAGATGCTCGAAGCGAAAAACCTCTTAGTCGAAAGTGAAGGCGCGATGGTCGTCTCACTCGAAGAAGAGAACTTGCCACCTTGCTTGATTAAAAAGAAAGATGGTGCAACATTGTACGCGACACGTGACTTGGCTGCGGCAATCTATCGCTACGAGACGTACAACTTCGTGCAAGCGAACTATGTCGTCGGTGGCGAACAGGCGCTTCACTTCAAACAACTCTTCTCGGTTCTTCGTAAGCTCGGCTACGACTTCGTCGATGGCATGCATCACGTACCGTTCGGCTTGATCTTGCAAGAAGGGAAGAAGATGTCGACACGTAAGGGGCGCATCGTTCTTCTTGAAGAAGTGTTGAAAGAAGCCATCGAAAAAGCACAAGCGAACATCGAACAGAAGAACCCAGACCTTGCGAACGCACAAGACGTTGCCCGTATGGTCGGTGTCGGAGCGGTCGTCTTCCACGACTTGAAGAATGAACGGATCAACAACATCGAATTCGATCTCGACAGCATGCTCAAGTTCGAAGGAGAGACAGGACCTTACGTTCAATATACGAATGCCCGTGCGAACTCACTCCTTCGCAAAGGAAACTATGACGGCTCACCGTTCACTGGTGCAGATGATGATTACTCATGGGGTGTCGTCACGATGCTCAACGCGTTCCCACACGTCATCACACGTGCGCATGAACGCCGCGAACCATCAATCATCAGCCGTTACGTACTTGATCTCGCACAAGCGTTCAACAAGTATTACGGTCACGTCCGCGTCTTAGAAGAAGATGCCGGCAAACAATCGCGTCTCGCGCTCGTGAAGGCAGTGACGCTCGTATTGACGGAAGGACTCCGTTTACTCGGTGTCGAAGCTCCGGAAGAAATGTAAGTTATAAGACAGACGAAAGGACCTCAAAAATCATTGAGGTCCTTTTCCTATGCTTACACTTTCATCCGCGTCACCGTTCGGGCTTCCGTATCATAGAGACACCATTCCCTGTCGAAGATGACGGCTCCGACATTGATGACATATCGCTTTTTCTTCAAATGGAATGGGGTCCCGATTTCCCAGGGCAGGGATCTCCCTTTCCGGTAAATCCCGGGGATATGACTATGTCCGATGAAGACGAGTGGATACTTTCCTTTCTCGACAATCGGTTCCCAGTCCTCGTTCCATTTGACTTGATGCCCGTGTAAAAAGCGCGCCTCACCAAGGGTCGTCTGTTCTGGCAACAAGGAAATCCGTGTTTTCACAGGGTGGTCGATGACGAGCACCTCGTCGATGCGCTCTTCCTGATTACCTCGTAGACTCGGGAATGTCAGCAGTGCTTCGTAGTTTGGATCATACGTCATGACCTCTTCCACATGATGAAAGCGCTCGTGGCGTCGCTTTTTGCCGATGTGGCATTCGTATAGGTCGCCGAGACAGAGAATATGTTCGGTTTCCCGCCGGGCGTCATCGAGAACCGCCTTTAAATCATCAAACGAACCGTGTGGGTCACTGATGATGGCGAGTTTCATCGGAAGTTCGTGAATTGGGCGTCGACGGACAATTCGAGATCACGTACAAGTTGCATGACGGCTTGAAGATCGTCACGCGATTTACCCGTGACACGGATTTGATCGTCTTGAATTTGCGATTTGACTTTAAGTTTTGATTCTTTGATGGCGTTGTTGATTTTTTTCGCGTCATCTTTGTCGATCCCGCTCTTCAATTTCACGCGTTGACGAACCGTGCCACCGAGAGCACCCTCTACTTTTTGATAATCGAGGTTTTTGGTCGGAACACCGCGTTTAATCAACTTCGTGATTAAGACATCTTTTAATTGCTCAAGTTTATAGTCATCATCCGAGATGAGGACGAGGTCGCCATTGTCGAGCGACATCTCACTTTTTGATCCTTTAAAGTCGTAGCGGTTTAAAATTTCCTTCTCCGCGATTTGAATCGCGTTCTTCACTTCTTCAAGATTCATTTCCGACACGATATCGAAAGAATTGTCTTTTGCCATGTTTCATCCATCCTTTGTGTGGTTTTGTTATAATGATAGCAGATTTGAAGCAGTGAAGGAGTGAAGAGATGGAACGTACAATGGATCAACATACACATGCAGACTTAGATCACGTTGCCTATCACGGGAAAGACCTTGGGGTGACGTTCAAAGGGGAACAGATTCGACTACGTGTCTGGTCTCCGGTAGCGGAACAAATGTCGGTCAAGTTATATCGCACAGCCCGTGCACGTAAGTTTGAACGACTCGAGCTCGAACCGGCTGAGAAGGGGACTTGGGTCATTGAACTCGACCGCGCCCTGTTCGAAGGTCAATTTTATGTATTTGAAGCAATGATTGATGGGAAGAAAGTGGAATCACTCGACCCTTATGCAAAAGTCGTCGGAGTGAACGGGAAACGTGGGTGCCTGCTTGCCCCAGCATCCTTGAACCCGGACCATTGGATCAAAGAACGTCCGCTATTCAATTCTTCACAAGAGGCGGTCATTTATGAGGCGCACGTCCGTGATTTGACGAGTCATCCAGAAAGTGGCGCCACGCATCGTGGGAAGTTCTTAGGCATGACCGAGACGGGGACGACGACAACGAGCGGATACCCGACTGGACTTGACTACATCACCTCGCTCGGTATCACGCATCTTCAGTTGATGCCATTCTTTGACTATGGATCGGTGAATGAATCACGCGAGAGCGAAGATAACTATAACTGGGGATATGACCCGGTACATTATTTTGCGGTCGAGGGATCGTACGCCTCGTCAGCAGATGATCCGGCGACACGCATCATCGAATTGAAAGCGATGATTCAAGCCCTCCACGATCGAGGCATCCGTGTCATCATGGACGTCGTCTTTAACCATACGCACGATGCGTTGACGACACCGCTCGGTCAATTCGTCCCTGACTACTATTATCGACTAAATGAGGACGGGACACTCGCGGACGGTTCGGCCTGTGGGAACGACACGGCATCTGAGCGTGCGATGATGCGTAAGCTCATGGTCGAATGTGTCACGTATTGGGCGAAAGAATTCATGATCGATGGGTTCCGTTTCGACTTGATGGGATTACACGATGTGAAGACGATGAATCAAATTCGGAAGGCGCTTGATCGCGTCGACCCATCCATCCTTGTCATCGGAGAAGGTTGGGATTTGGACACGCCACTCCCTGTCCGTAAAAAAGCGAATCAACACAACGCCCATAAAATGCCACGAATCGCGCAATTCAATGACGGGATTCGAGACGGCGTCCGTGGAGACGTGTTCGTCGAGGACTTGCCAGGTTGGGTGAGTGGGAATACAGACATGACGGCTGACGTGAAACGTGGGATTGCTGGCGGAATCACGAGCCAAAGTTTTGCTGATGAACCGAATCAGGTCGTCAACTACGTTGAATGTCATGATAACTTGACGCTTTGGGACAAGTTGTCCGTGACGAATCCAGAAGATGATGAGACGACACGTCGTCGCCGTCATCGTTTGGCGACGTCCATCGTACTCCTGGGGCAAGGGATTCCGTTCCTTCATAGTGGACAAGAGTTTTTCCGCACAAAAGATGGGGACGAGAATAGCTTTAACTCAGGTGAGGTCGTCAACCGTGTCGACTGGACACGAGCTGAACAAGAAGCGCCAAGTGTGGAATATGTGAAAGGTCTGTTGCGTCTGCGGAAGCAGTATCCGCTCTTCCGACTCGAGAACACGGAACAGATTCGGAAACATTTGCGTTTCTTCGACGAAGAAGAAGGTGTGATTGCATTCGAGTTGAGCCGTCACGTCGAAGGGTATGTCGAACGACATGTCGTGTACCATAACGCGCTAGAGGAAGCGGTCGAGGTCAAACTTCCGTCTGGTAAGTTTGAAGTGAACGTGGAAGACCATACGGTCAATTTGACGGCGCCGCGTCAAATCGAAGACCGTCATATGATGGTCGCGCCACTGTCGACACTCGTGGTGACGGAACGTCGTCCGGACTACAGCAAATACGCTGTTGCCGGTGGTGCCGCACTCGCCGTGCTCGGTGGTCTCTGGTATGTGTCGAAGAAACGGAAGCGTAAAGAGCAGTAACCAAAAAGGAGGCGGGTTAATCCGTCTCCTTTGGTGTGTCTTCCTCTGATTTCGATGCTTCGAGTTGCATCATTTTTTGGACAAGAATGTGTTTCGGCATATGCATCAACTCTTCGAGCGGAACGTTTAACTTTTTCGCAAGCTCGACGGCTGTCTCTGGTGATAACTGTAATGGGCGCATGGGTAGACTCCTTTCTAAATCATTCATCTATACCGACAGTATACAGGAAAATCGAAAATGTGTTGAACGAACACATTCAAAATCGAATTTCGTTTCGGTCGTTGCTAAGCTGAAAATAGGAAGTGATCAAATGTACAAACAAACAGCAGACTTTCAATTTCATCAAACGATCGAATGGCTAGAACGTGTCGGTGAAGGTTGGATGTTGTACTTGGCGCAAACCGGATTTTTGTTCT
The DNA here is from genome assembly GCF_018617435.1 of Exiguobacterium sp. s34. Classification (NCBI taxonomy): domain Bacteria; kingdom Bacillati; phylum Bacillota; class Bacilli; order Caryophanales; genus Exiguobacterium; species Exiguobacterium sp. s34. The sequence continues at coordinate 290,921 of NZ_JACSKE010000004.1, forward strand.
TTGACGAGTCGTCCCAAATTCGCTGGGAAATTGACTGGGCTTGGACACCGTGCGCCCTATATGTGGAACCGAATGCCACGCGTGCCGTGGCATGGTTCCGAGAAAAAGGACTTTACGGAGTGATTGATTTACAAAAAGGACAGATGGAGACGCATGCGATTCCACAACGTTTTAATGGTGACTGGTTTAGTAATTTGCACTATTGGCAAGGAGATGACATCTTCTTATATTCAGCCGAATCGGATGTCGTGGCGTTGAATCTCCATGATCATACGTTTCGATATAGTCGTTATGAAGAAGTCCCGGTTTTTGGGGACATCATCGAGCTGGCGTATCAGGGGACGTATGATTTTGAACGATTCACACCTGACACATGTGTGACGGTATATGATGAAAACACGCATCACTTTTTAGTCGAAAATGTGAAAACGAATGAAAATTGGCGTATCCCATATCAAGGAGACCGCGAAACGGTCATTCTCGATCAAGTCGGGGAAACAACGGCGATCACCTCGACTGAATCATTCCAATTGTTTCATCGAGAGCAAGAACTGTTTTGTTCATCGGTGTGCGCGGACAACCAATTACTGAAGGTCATGCTGTTAGATGACCGAGGGGATCGACTCGTCGTCTTATCCGCACCACCGCGATTTTGTCATAGTTGGCTGCAAGTTTTTGAACGACAAGAATCCTGAACCAGAAACAGGTTCAGGAATTTTTTGTGAAGTGATGATGAATGGAGAAAGAAACGGGAAGTAGATGGTTAGACAGGGAGGAGTGACGAGGATGGAATGGTTAGGTAGGCAGTTGGTTCGCTTTCGATATGTAGTACTACTCGTTTGGACGATTTTACTCGCGGGATCGGTCTATTTTGGGCTTCAGCTCCCGGGTGAGTTGAGAGGAAACGGCTTCGCCATTCAAGACGGACGGTTTCAACAAGTAGAAGATACGTTGAATGAACGGTTTGATCGTGCTGGCGCCTCGATGATCGTACTATTCGAAGGCGGAGATTTGGATACGGTCATGGACGAACAGCAAGAACAATTGGAGACGATTCGGTCGGTTGATGGCGTGATTACTCCATCCGAGAATCCAGATGCCCGTTCAGGAGACGTCGCCTATTTCGTGCTTGAGTTTGAAGACTATGAAGCGGCCGAATCTTCGATTGCTGCGGTCCGTGATGCGCTTATCACAGACACGGATACAGAAGTGCGCTTGACTGGGGAACCGGTATTTGCGGACGACCTGAATGAGGCATCGAAAAATGACTTGATTCGGGCGGAGTTGATTGGGATTCCAGTCGCACTGGTCGTATTATTACTCGTTTTCGGAACGCCGCTCGCGGCACTCATGCCGTTGCTCGTCGGACTGATCACGTTCATCGTAGCGGCGGGGTCTCTATTCTTTTTTGCGCAAAACATGGAATTATCCATATTCGTCTTGAACGCCGTGGCGATGATTGCCATTGCGCTCGGGATTGATTTCTCATTGCTACTCGTCAACCGCTATCGTGAAGAGTTGACGCGAGGACAATCGAGAGAAGAGGCGATCGTTCGAACTGTTGCAACGGCCGGACGTTCGATTCTCTTTTCAGGACTATGTGTATTCGTCGGATTGGCCGGTCTACTCTTTATCCAGGTCGATGTGTTCCAGGCGGTCGCACTCGGTGCGCTTATTGCCGTCGCAGGGGCGGTTTTGTCGGCACTGACCCTCCTGCCGTCATCTCTATACTTAGTTGGGGATGCATTGAATAAAGGACGAATCATCAAGTCTGATGAGACAAAATCAGAAAGACGTTGGCAAAAACTCGCGCGTTTCGTGATGAGACGTCCTGTGACGATGACGCTCATTGCGTTATTGTTACTTCTGCCAAGTCTCTGGTTCGTTCGCGACTTGGAGTTAAATATTCCAGATGCCGACGCGCTCCCGACTTCCTATGAATCACGGGCGGCACTTGAACGCTTTGACGAAGTGTTTGGAGAAAATTCAACCGATGCCGTCATTCTGTTTGAAGCGAATGATCTGACGGATCCGATGATCTTAGAAGAACTGACAATGCTCACGGACGACTTGAACGAAGTGGACATTGTCGATAACGTCTCAACCTTTTTGACGACGTCCGGTTTGACACCGGAAGCTTTCACACAGCTCGTCGAGGCGGCACCAGAACAACTCGCTCCGCTTGAACGACTTGTGACCCTTGACGGGAACACAGATTTGGCGCTCGTCAATGTGAGCTTCGATGTACCGCCGAGTGACAAGGAAGCGCAAGCGTTCGTACGTGATTGGCGAGACCAAGGATTTGAGGTCGGTGGACCTGCTGCCTTTAACGAAGAAATTTATGATGAAATTTATGACAGCATTCCATATGCGGTGATTACGGTCATTTTGGCCACATTCTTCATCCTCATGTGGGCGTTCCGCTCCATCTTGATTCCGATTAAAGCCATTCTCATGAACGTGCTCGGCCTCGGAGCGACGTTCGGCTTACTCGTCATCATCTTCGAATCCGGTTATGTATATGACGCGGAAACAATCAGTATATTGACACCGGTCTTTATCTTCTCGCTCGTCTTCGGATTGTCGATGGACTATGAGGTATTCCTCGTTTCACGAATCGAGGAATATTACCGCGAGACAGGTGACAACGACTATGCGACAGAGATGGGACTAGCCAAAACGAGTAAAATCATCACCTCGGCCGCAATCATTATGATTGTCGTGACGGGTGCGTTCGCCTTCACAGGTGTCAGCCCGATCAAACAGCTCGGTGTCGGGATTGCCCTCGCGATTTTCATCGATGCGACGATTATCCGGATCTTGCTCGTTCCGTCACTCATGAAGCTGTTCGGGGATTGGAACTGGTGGTGGTTCGGCAAAAAGAATTTACCGAAACGTAACATGCACTAAAGGTAAAATTCATGAACTGAATCAAAATGTGTGGTAAACTACGTACAAGATTACGCGCAATTTGAGAAAGGAAGGTCTTTATGGATACCGAGAGGACGTGGCCTCTGTTCCAACTTCCGGACTTCTAGCGTTGAATGATCACCATGACGTGTATCAATCAACAAACGGAAGATCGGAGATGGAACAGATGGAACCGCAGCTACGACTGAGGATCCTCCTCTCCGTCAAGAACGGGGAGGACAATCGGAATGAAACGAGTTGCTACCATAGTGCTCGGAACGCTGATCATGGCGTTCGGTTATTATTATTTGAATGAACAGTTTGGTTTGGCGGAAGGTGGATTCGTCGGGTTATCGCTACTCGGTCGCTATTTATTTGATATCGACCCGGCGATCTCGATGATCGTGCTCGACATCCCATTTTTTATCATCGCATTGTGGTGGAAAGGATGGCGTTTTGTCGGACAAGCAGTATTAGCCGCTTCGTCCCTTTCGCTCAGTTATGCGATGTGGGACCGTCTCGATTTGCTCACATTTGAGATTCAAGTATGGCCAGCGACGTTATTCGCTGCCATCGCGAGTGGGATTGTGACCGGGTATGGTCTCGGTCTCGTCTTGAAGTCAGGCGGAGCGACCGGAGGCGACGATTTATTCGCTCTCGGATTGTCGAAGTGGACAGGTGTGTCGGTCGGTACGATTTTAATTATTTTTGATGTGATCGTCCTTGGGATTTCACTCATTTATTTACCATTATCGAACGCGTTGTATACGCTGATCGCGGTATCAATCGCCGGACGAGTCGTCACTAAGATGCTCGTCGTCGACGAACCGAAAGCGACACCTGTCGTACCAAATTGGACACCAAAAAACGATCTCGCGTGAGGTCGTTTTTTTTAGTTCATCGAAGCGGCGACGTCAAACAAGTCCTGCATCGAGAGTTCATGTCCTTTGTAGTCGATTGCATATTCAACACCATCTCGTTGCCAGCTGAGAATGGTGAGTGCCTCGATTTGATTAAAATATACAGGAGAATCTTGAATGGTTTGAGAGTATGTTTCCCACTGTTCTGTATGGTGCCATCCGAGCTCCGTAGTTGCCCATATGGTCATAGATTCCTCTTCGTTTTCATAGACGAGTTCGACTTTCCCTAGGCTGACAAGATGTGCGTATTCAGTCTCTGCAACAAAAGGAAGGTGTGTGGGGCCGTGAACCTCGAATGGAACGAACGCTGTCGTTGCTGGAATTGGCAAAGGAATTTCGCTTCGGCCGATGAAAAACAGAACGAAACTCATACCGAGGATACACTTGAAGATAAACCGACTTTTTCGATTTTTTGGTAGGAAAGACATGATCAAATCTCACCTCACTGAACAATTTATCAAAATTAGGCGAGAATACTCCCGCTTCTAAACGTTAAGGACAGGGCTTACGTGAAAGTGGGAGATGAATCGCCAGCCTGTCTTTCGGGTATGATTCCATCAAGGAGGTGAACCTCATGGTGAAGCATAAGGGTTACAAGTTTCGGATCTATCCGACGAAGGAACAGGAAATTCTGATCGCCAAGACGATCGGCTGTTCCCGGTTCGTGTTCAACCACTTCCTGGCGAAATGGGATGAAAGCTACAGACTGACAGGGAAAGGATTGTCCTAGGGTTCTTGTTCGAAAGAAATCCCTCTCTTGAAACAAGAGTTCGAGTGGCTGAAGGAGGTCGATAGCACGTCTGTCCAAGCGAGCGTCAGACACCTGGCCGATGCGTTTGACCGTTTCTTCAAGAAGCAGAACGAGCGACCTCGTTTCAAGTCGAAACGACACCCCCTCCAATCCTACAAGACGAACATCCAAGGCAAGTCCCAGCTCCCCGAGGTCTCGATCGTCGGGAACAAGCTCAAACTCCCCAAGCTGAAATGGGTCCGGTTCGCCAACTCGAGACACGTCGAGGGCCGCATCCTGAGCGCCACGATCCGACGCACGGCTTCGGGCAAATATTTCGTGTCCCTTCTCGTAGAGCGGGAGATCGGTGAACTGCCGAAGAGCGGTTCATCGGTCGGCGTCGACGTCGGACTGAAGAATTTTGCCACCCTCTCGGACGGCACGGTGTACCAAAACGACCGTTATTTCCGTACGCTCGAGAAGAAGCTGGCCCGCGAACAACGCAAGTTGTCCCGTCGTCAGCGCATCGCCCTGAACAAGAAGGTGAGACTCTCCGAGGCGAAGAACTACCAGAAGCAGAAGCGGAAAGTCGCCCGCATCCACGAGAAGATCGCCAACAGACGCACCGACTTCCTGCACAAGGTGTCGACCGAGATCGTCAAAAACCACGACGTCATCGGCATCGAGACCCTGCAGGTGAAGGACATGCAGCAGAACCGCAAGTTGAGCAAGTCGATCTCCGAAGTGAGCTGGTCGGAGTTCCATCGCATGCTCAAGTATAAGGCCGGTTGGTACGGGAAGACCGTCGTGAAGGTCGGGAAGACCTTCGCCTCAAGCCAACTGTGTTCGGGTTGCGGCCATCGACACACAGACGTGAAGCATCTCGCATTGCGTGAATGGACATGCCCGAGTTGCGGGGTCCACCACGACCGTGATGTGAACGCAGGAATGAACCTCAGACAAGAAGCCGAGCGCATGTTGGCTTCTCCAACCGTCGGGACGACGGGGCTAGCCTGATCAGGTTTCTCTCGTTGGAGAGGATAACTCAGGAATCCTCCACCTCTAAGCGAAACGTAGGTGGAGGTAGTTCAAACACTTTCATTTAGTATAGATGAGATATTTGGTTAAAACATACAATAAATAACTTTTCATTTGCTGAAGGTGGTATCATGAAGGATGACTAGAAATGAGAGGTGCATCTTATGAAGAATCGAAAGATCGTAAATTTTAGTATCCTCGTGTTGCTCATGGCAGTGATGGTAATCAATAATCTCGAAGGAATGCACACGTTCAAGACAGTAGTGAACAGTCTGGCGATTTTGACGTTGTCTGTTATCGGTATTGTATACGCGATACAATACACGCAAAACAAAAAGAGAGTCATGTGAGGAGATAGGTGGCTGAGGCTACCTATTTTTCTTTTTCGTTATTTGTGCTAAACCTCACAGCGCATGCTATCACCATCCATTACACTAGTGGATGAAGGAGTGATGGGTGATGAAATGGATGATTCCAACACAACATGGGGCATGGTCGATGCTCATTTTGCCGTTCGTTCTTGGAGGAACGGTCGGAGGATGGACGTGGACACATGTGCCTTTTGCCATCGCATGGCTATTTGTTTATATGGGGACGTTCTTCTTGTTCCAATACATCAAACAACGTAAGAAATCGCGTGAGCTATTACGCACAGTGGTGATTTATTTGATGATTGCGATCTTAGCCATCATCCCAGTCTTATGGGTACAATGGCATCTCATCGGGTTCGCGTTCGCGATGATTCCATTCGGTCTCGTGAACGCCTGTTTTGCCAACATCAAAGATGAGCGGAACGTGTGGAACGATGTGAGTGCCGTCACGTCATTCTGTATCGGAGGAATGGCGAGTTATTACCACGGGGCACACATCTTTGATGAAACGATTATATGGGTATTCGTTTTGCCATATCTTTATTTCCTCGGAAGCATCTTTTTCGTCAAGACGATGATTCGGGAAAAGAAGAGCATCGTGTATCGGAACCTTTCGTGGGGATATCATATGTTACTAATCAGCGTATTCATTGTACTCGGATATCCCCTTCTCGCATTGGCTTATGCACCGAGCCTGATACGCGCTGTTTGGTTTTATGGTAAAAAGATCCCGATCATGAAGATTGGGATCTTGGAAATCGCGAACTCTGTATTTGTACTGACATGTCTTACAACATATCTTCTGATTTAGTTCGTAGACGACGAGGTACTGGCGATAACGGCGGCAGTTGTAGCGGCAGTCATTGCTTGTTGCATCGCCAGCAAATGGGCAAACGTCCCGTGCAACAATAAGTCATTCGCCTCTCCAGTGATGTGATCGGCAGCTACGAGTTGAAGCGCGACAAGTACGCTATGAGTATTAAACCAGCGTTGTTTCTCTTTTTCGGCATTCACAATTTCTTGAATGGCATGTATGACATCCGCATTCGGTTCTGCGACAATGCTCAGCAAGGCGAGCGCAGGCAAGTGTTCACGACGAATGGATATTTGTATTTCATCTAAATGTGATTTCCAAGCGAGTAGTCGGGACACCGCTTCTTCTGCGGAAGAGTCGCTGAACGTCAGAAGATGTGAGACGAGCTGTAGTTCGTTTGACTTCGGTAGTCGGTCTTTCAATAACGTATAATGCTGCTCGATACGCTCGTTCAAATCGATGACATCATCAAACGCTTGAACGAGAACGAGCGACGATAACAAGTCCTCCTCGCTCGTCAACCAGGGATGATGTTGTTTGAACGTTTGATATAAATCAGTCGCCTCATCGAGTCGGCGCTCAGGATCCTCTACATTAATCAGTTGATTTGCTAAAAAGGGCCGCAACGAACTGAAACGGAAGTGTTTGCGGTCGAGTAACGTATCGAGACGGAGCGCCTCGTCGATGGCAGTTCCGATGTCCTCATACTTGGCATCAAGAAACGAGAGCCAGACGAGGTTTTGACTGCCTCGAAACTTTGAGAACATCTTCGTTTTTTGTTTCAATGTATCGCGTGCGTTTGAAAAGCGAGATGCCTCGAACGGGGTGTCGTGAATCGCATAATGAATGGCCATCAAACGTCGGAAGTCATCTGTCAGTTCCCATTTCGTCGCCTCTTTAATGGCGTCTAACGCCTCTACATATCGATCATAACGTGTCATATCGAATCGCCTCCTTGGTCAACCATACGAGCTACAATAAGAAGATGTTTCAAAAAAAGCCGCCCGGAACAATTTCCGGACGGCTTTTGATTATTGTACTTGTGTGTAGAGCTTTTGCATGTACTCGTTCACTTCGTCGGCCGCTTGGAACATCATGAATGAATGTTGCAAGATGATCTCTGGCGAGAAACCGAGGTCTAGGTCGAGTGTAGATGCGAGTGTGACATCACGATCGCTGTCGAGTACGCAACGGAAGTATTTGAACTCCTGGTTGAACTCGTTCAAGGCATTTAGAATCGGTAAGTCTTCTACATAGTCTGGGACGTGCGTTACGGTCGCAGCATACAACTCAGCGTCTGTCGTCTTTTTGTTAAAAGCGATAATCATAACGGGCTGAGCCCCGGATTTTGTTGTTTCACGCGTCAAAAACGTGACGTGCGTTTCAGTGTCGCTCTCTTTGAACGTCATGTTGCGTTCAGCGGCGAGCGCTCTAAATGATTCTACTTTTTCTTCGAAGTTCACAAGGAAATCCCCCTTAGTAAGTCGTTACTCTAACTTTCCCCCATTTGGACGGGGAAAGCAAGGGGAACTAGCGTTTCATCAACATTTTAATGGCTTCTTCGACCGTTTCGGACGTATCTTCGCCATCTGCTTGCGCTGTGATGATGCATTGCTCTAAGTTCTTGGCCACGATAATCGTCGAGGCGCGGTCGAGTGCAGAACGTGCGGCACTTAATTGCGTCACCACATCACGACACTCCTTGCCTTCTTCCATCATGCGGATGATGGCGCGAATTTGTCCTTCCACTCGTTTCATGCGATTCAATACTTTCGCATCGTATACATACGGTTCCATATCATTCACCTCTATAGGAAAAATTGTTCAGTTACCCAACTATTTCTTGTGTAGGCTCATCTTAATACATGGGGGAGTATGTGTCGAGCATCAACTACTTTATAAAGGCGGGATGAAATACTTTATAAAGGCGGGATGAAAAATTCTACATTTCGTCAAACTTATTTCTTGCATTTGAATACCTAAGGGGGTATATTAATGACGTGGAAGCTAAATGTTCAATAAATCACAAACTTTATTGAGCGCCAGCTACCAAGCCGAATGGTATAGATTGAATCGAAAATAGAGAGGTAGATTAATGATGAAAGCATCTGCTTTAAAACGTCAAATGGACTTTGAAGTGCCTGTAAACATTGTCGACGTTCGTGAACGCGACGAGTTTCAAGAAGCGCATATCGAAGGTGCTAAAAACTATCCATTATCAGAAATGACAGAGTGGATCGATACACTCGATCCTGCTGAAGAATATGTCGTTCTTTGCCGCTCGGGTGCACGCAGCACGCAAGCAACTTGGCAAATGGAGGCAAAAGGCTATAAAGTGGTCAATATAGAAGATGGCTTGATGAGTTGGCCAGGAGAAGTCGTCAGAGGAGGAAATGGACAATGAGTAAAAAAATCGTAATCGTCGGTGGGGTAGCAGGTGGTGCATCTGCAGCTGCACGACTCCGTCGTTTGAATGAAGAAAATCAAATCGTCATGTTCGACCGTGGGGAATATATTTCATTCGCAAACTGTGGTCTTCCATACTACATCGGGGACGTCATCCAAGACCGTCAAAAATTGCTCGTCCAAACGGTCGAAGGAATGAACAAACGTTTCCAACTCGATATCCGTAATTTGACGGAAGTCGTTAATATTAACCGTGATGAGAAAACGGTAACGGTTAAGCACGTCCAAACAGGTGAGACGTACGATGAGTCGTATGATGTCCTCATCCTTTCACCGGGAGCGAAACCGATTCGTCCAAACATCCCTGGAATCGACGAAGCAGAAGACATCTTCACACTTCGCAATATTCCAGATACAGATAAAATCCGTGGCTATGTCGATGACAAAGCACCAAAACACGCGACTGTAATCGGTGGGGGCTTCATCGGGATTGAGATGGCAGAAAACCTACGTGAGCGTGGCGTTGACGTCACCCTCGTCGAGATGGCAGACCAAGTCATGACACCGCTCGACCGTGAGATGGTCGCACCGATCCATGAACATTTACGTCTTCATGGTGTTGAGCTTCAATTGTCTGATGGTGTTTCTTCATTCTCTGAAAAAGGGAAGAAAGTTCATTTGACGAGCGGTCGTGTCATCGATACAGATATGGTCATCATGTCGATCGGGGTTACGCCGGAGTCAACGATTGCCCGTGAAGCAGGCCTTGAAACAGGTACGCGCGGTGCGATTCGTGTAAATGAAAAAATGATGACATCTGACCCGTCGATTTACGCGATTGGAGATGCGGTCGAAGTGCTCGATTACGTCTTCCAAGAACCAACCGTCGTCCCACTCGCATGGCCGGCGAACCGTCAAGGTCGTCTCGTTGCCGATATCATTAACGGCCGTGACGTGAAATATAACGGAACGATGGGAACAGGAATCGCGAAAGTGTTTGATATGACGGTCGCATCGACTGGTTGGAACGAGAAACGCTTAAAAGCAGCCGGTAAGACGTATGAAGCCGTTCACGTGCATCCAGGTTCGCACGCCGGATACTATCCAGGATCGACGCCAGTATCGCTCAAACTCTTATTCCACCCGACAACTGGTGAGATTTACGGTGCACAAGGTGTCGGTATCAACGGTGTCGACAAGCGAATCGACGTCATTGCGACAGCGATGAAAGGCGGTTTGACGGTCCTTGATCTTCCTGACCTCGAACTCAGTTACGCACCACCGTTCAGCTCGGCGAAAGATCCGGTCAACATGATTGGATACGTCGCCTCTAACGTCGTACTCGGTGATAATGAAGTCGTGCATTGGGATGAAATCGATGAGCTTGTGAAAAATGGGGCGACGCTACTTGACGTCCGTGACGAATCAGAACATGAACTTGGGAAGATTCCAGGATCCATCAATGTCCCACTTAACTCATTACGTGAAAACTTAGACAACTATGACCGAAGCGAAACGATTTATGTGACGTGCCAAGTCGGTCTTCGTGGATATCTCGCATCACGCATCTTGCGTCAAAACGGCTTCAAGGTGAAAAACTTGAGCGGTGGCTACAAAACATGGTCACAAATCAATCGTGATTTCGAGGCGCTTGAAGAAGCGAACACATCAAATGAAACAGCGGCTACCGTTGTAGAGGAGGAGCCAACACAAATGACGAACGCACCAATCGGTGAAGCGGTCGTGTTAGACACATGTGGTCTACAATGCCCGGGACCTATTTTAGAAGTGAATAAAAAAGTCGCAGAACTCGGAGAAGGCGAAACACTTCGTGTACTCGCAAGTGACCCAGGGTTCTTTGCCGATATCGAAGCATGGGCGAAGAAGACAGGTAACAAACTTGTCTCGAAACAATTCGTCAATGGACGAGTCGAAGCCATCCTTCAAAAAGGACAAGGACCAGCTGCACCACAAGCAGGCGCTCCAGCAGGAGACGGCGCGTCAATGGTCGTCTTCAGTGGTGATCTCGACCGTGCGCTCGCATCTCTCATCATTGCGCAAGGCGCTGCAGCGATGGGGAAAGAAGTAACGATGTTCTTCACATTCTGGGGACTCAATGTCATCCGCAAGCCGGACGCACCTGAAGTGAAGAAACAAGGTCTTGAGAAAATGTTTGGCATGATGATGCCAGGGCATGCTGGCGAACTTCCACTCTCGAACATGAACTTCGGTGGTGTCGGCCAGAAAATGATGAAGAAAGTCATGAGTGACAAGAACGTTCCTTCTGTTGAAGAAATGATCAAGTCAGCTCAAGAGGCAGGCGTGAAGATGGTAGCCTGCACGATGTCGATGGATGTCATGGGTATCAAAGAAGAAGAGTTGATTGAAGGTGTCGACCTTGGTGGTGTTGCGGCGTATCTCGGCGCAGCAGAGGGCGGTAACTTAAACCTCTTTATCTAAATAGACTAGGCGATGGATCGGGTTGCGCTGAGCAATTCCGATCCATTTTTTGTTTGTAAGGTTGAATCGAATGAATGCCCCGCCTATTCAAAAAAACGAATTAATATTGCAATTTTCGTATAATTTACCTATAATTCTAGTCATGTTAAAAAAGTTGACATGACTTTTTCTGTTGAGATTTTTAGAGTGATGGAGGATTAGTATGGAGAAATTTGTAGAGAACCTTGTTTCGCAGGCGAACGACTTGTTATGGTCGCAAGTGCTCATCGTTGTTCTTGTCGCATTAGGTATTTATTTCACAGTCCGCATGGGCTTTGTTCAGTTCCGCATGATTCCTGAAATGTTCCGCCTTTTATTTAAAGAAGGCGCAGCGCGTGAAAAAGGCCAAGTGTCTTCGTTCCAAGCGTTCGCAATCGGAACGGCGGCACGTGTCGGAACAGGAAACATTGCCGGTGTGGCGACAGCGATTGCGCTAGGTGGCCCAGGGGCAGTCTTTTGGATGTGGCTCATCGCCTTGATCGGAGCGGCGTCTGCATTTGTCGAGAGTACATTGGCACAAGTGTATAAAATCCGTGACGGACGCACATGGCGCGGAGGTCCGGCTTACTATATGGAGCGTGCGCTCGGTCAACGTTGGCTCGGTGTCTTGTTCGCGATTTTAATCACGTTCTCATTCGGATTCGCGTTCAACTCTGTTCAGTCGAACACGATTTCACTTTCTGTGAGTAACCAGTTCGGCATCAGCACGACAGTCGTGGGGATTGTCCTCGCAATCATTACGGCAGTTGTCGTATTCGGTGGTATTCAATCCATCGCGCTCTTGTCGAGTATTATCGTTCCAGTCATGGCGGGTGGCTACATTTTACTCGCGATTTGGATTATGGTGACAAACGTATCCCTCTTACCAGACGTCTTCAGCCTCATCTTCTCAGAAGGAGTTCTTGGAATTGAGCAACTCTTCGGCGGTGCGATTGGTGCGATGGTGCTCCAAGGGATCCGTCGCGGTCTCTTCTCGAACGAAGCAGGGATGGGTTCTGCGCCGAACGCCGCTGCGACAGCGGAAGTGTCACACCCTGTCAAACAAGGGTTGATCCAATCGTTCAGTGTATTTGTCGATACATTACTCGTTTGTACGTCGACAGCGATGATCATCTTGATCTCAGGTGTAGCGGGTTCAGAATCGTTCGCTGGTGTCGAATTGACACAAGCTGCGTTGACAGCGGAAGTCGGTTCAGTAGCAACATCGTTCTTGACGATTGCGATCTTCTTGTTCGCTTTCAGTTCGATTCTTGGAAACTACTACTACGGCGAGACGAACATTCAGTTCATCTCGGATAAAAAAATCTACGTTACACTCTATCGCATCGGTGTCGTCGGGATGGTCTTGTTTGGAGCGGTCCGCTCTGCAGGCCTCGTCTGGTCGATTGCTGACGTGTTCATGGGGCTCATGGCGCTCGTCAACTTGTATGCAATCTTCCGTTTGGCGAAAGTGGCTCGAGCCGTCCTTGATGACTACTTGGCACAGCGCCGCGAAGGAGAAGACCCAGTATTCTATGTCGATTCGGTCGAAAATCTTCCTGGCCGTGAATATATCGAGGCTTGGGAGAGCGAAACAGAAGAACAGCAAACAGGAACAGGTCGTTCTTAATGAATCGAACCGTCTACGAATTTTCGTAGGCGGTTTTTTAATGTTTATAAGACGGGTAATGTCATAAAAAAGGGGGCGTTCATGTATGGAGACGACGCACTATGTACGTGTTTCCCCAGAAGTATGGGTATCGTTCGAACAAGATCCGGAGATGATTTTAGACTGGTTGATTCATATGCATGAGCAATACCGTGACCGGGACGACACGTTAACGCTCCCGAATGTCGAATCGTTTCAACGCGTACTCAGTCAAATCGAAGTGTATATCGATGGGGCTGATACGTACAATATGGAAATGGCACTCGTCGGCGAGGAGTTGATCGTGAATGAAGCGCAGGCGGTCGTGGTCGGGATTTTGACCCCGCAGTTGCTTCATATCGTCAAAGACACACTACACGCGTTCGGACGGGACGATGTGAAAGATATGGCGCTCGTACCGAGAGATGAGTTCGAGACGATTTGGGAAGACTGGACAAGATTGCAACAGTTTTGTGAGACGGCCGCGTCTCAAGAAGAGCTTGTCTTAATTTATTATGAATAAGTTGAATCCATATGATATACTGTAAAAAAATGGTATAAAGGGGATTCATTCATGGACGTGCTCGGCACACTCATCTGGATCGGCATTCTGATTAATCCGTTTCTTGCGTATCAAACGAAGAATGTATCACTCTATCGCATCACGCTCATCTCATTCACCGTATTCTTGGCGACATGGATGGGGATACGGGGTGACGGGAGGTGCGGTCGTACCCTTCTTTGAGACAGCGTGGAATGTCCTGTTAATTACTTACGTTGGGCTTTTATTATTGAATAGTTACTTCGTCGGCAAACGGCTCGTTCCGCAGATGACATGGTTTCGTTTTGGTCTATTCGGACTGACTGGAGTCGGTTTCAGTCAAGTGTGGTTCGGACTGAGCGCGGGCAAGTGGGGATGGTCATCCTTCATGAATGGAGATGTATGGATGATGGGTGTGATCGTATCACTACTGCTCCTTCTTATCGTGACGATGAAGACGCTGGACCGTCGGCTTGAGGTATAAAAAAATCCCGAAACGAATTAGTTCGTTTCGGGATTTTAATTATTTCAAAGCTGTCTCGAGTGCCTTGACATTTTCGCGCATCAAGTCGAAATAGCTCTTGTCCATCTGTTCTTTTGTGACAGATTCTAAGTTGTAGATTGTCACGCTTTCTGCGCCGATTTCTTGTTTCACGACCTCGGCCACTTTCGGTGTGACTGTATCTTCAAAAGCGATATAGTTCAAGTCGTGGAGACGAGCCTCTTCAATGATTCGTTTCAGGGCTTGTTGTGACGGCTCTTCAGAAGGTGTGAGTCCGGCAATCGGCAATTGCTCGAAACCATATCGTTCAGCCAAATAGCCATATGCTGCGTGTGTGACGAGCAACTCTGACTTCGAACCATTCTCAACTGCTGATTTTAATTCCGCGTCGAGGGCGTTCGCCTCATCTTTAAATGCACTCAACCGCTCAGCGAACTCGTCTTTATAGTCCGGTGCTTCTTCACTGAAAGCTGCTTCTACCGCTTCTGCCATCGATACAGCATTCATCGGGTCGAGCCAGACGTGTGGATCGTATTGTCCGTGGTCATGACCATCTTCTTCATGAGCTTGCTCGTCTTCAGAATGTCCTTCTTCTTCGTGAGCATGTTCATCCTCGGAATGACCATCCTCTTCATGGACATGGACCGTATCAGCGGCATCGAGTAACGTCACGTCCTCAGCTGTTTTGACGAAAGCGACGTTCTGTCCTTCTAAGCTCTTCTCCATCGATTCCACGTAAGGTTCGAGGTCATGACCGATTGTCAAAAAGAGATCTGCTTCTGCAATTTGAGTCATTTGCTTCGAAGTGGGCTCGTATGTGTGCGGGTCTGCTCCTGGTGGAATGACCATTTCCACGTTGACACGGTCACCACCGATTTCCTCCGCCATTGACTTCAAGGCAAAAGTTGAAGCGTAGACGGTCAGTTGATCATCTGTCGATTCTGTTGCGTTATCTCCCTCGGTGTTGCCGCAAGCCCCAAGTAAAAGCGTGCCGGCCGCGACAGCACCTAGCCAAGTCTTCTTCATCTTCCATCGTCCACCTTCCAAGTTATCTGAATATTAAATCGTAACTGTTACGTTTTGTGACTGCGAGTAATATTATAGTGTGACCTTCGGAGCACGTCAAGTCCGACTTCTGATGGATAGATTTTTGAAAAAAGCGGGAATATGATTAAAAAAAGGAACGAGGAGTGGATTGTATGAGAAGGGAGACTGCCTGGTTTGTCGGGGGTGCGGCGTTAGCCGCGGCAACGGCAGCCGGGGCTAGCGTGTGGAATCAGTACGGGTCACTTGTCAGATGGCAAGAGCCTGAATTGCCGATTCGACCGACAACACGCCGGCGCCACACGTACACGTATAAGATTGTCAATGATCGTCCGCTCCAATTTGATTTATATCTCCCACCAGGAGAGGGGCCGTTCCCAGTCGCGGTCTATGCACATGGGGGAGCATTTGTCAGAGGGAGCCGCGGTATGGTCACACTGTTCCATCCGTTACTCGATCACTTTTTGGGGAAAGGGATCGCCGTTGTCAGTATCGATTATCGCTTGTTTGAGGACGGGGTATATTTCCCTGATAATATTATCGATGTCTCGGATGCACTTAGCTATTTAAAGCAGCATGAATCATTGCTGACGCTTGATACAAGTCAGTTACTCGTATGGGGCGATTCTGCTGGAGCGGCTTTGATGCTCGCGACTGCGCTCGATCGCCATAAACAATTTGTGGGCGAACTCGGGGATGACCTTCCAATCATCAAAGGGGTCATCGCCCTGTATCCACCGACGAACTTTTTACTGTTCAAATTTATTCAAACATGGCTGGCTCATCTGAAATTTTATGAAGGAAGCCGTGAGGAGTGGCGTGAACTGATGGTGAAATGCTCACCAGTCTCCCATCTATATGCCGATGCCCCTCCGATTCTATTGTTACATGGAAAGAAAGACCCGATTGTGCCGTTCGGCCAAGCGCTTCACTTCGTTGAACATGCGAGTGATGTCGGCGCGAACGTTCAGCTCATCTCATTTCCGAATGGGACACATTCGCTTGCGAGTTTCCTTCAATCAGACAACCCGATCAAAGAAGAGCAACTGATGGCGCGCATCAACCGTTTTATTGACGAATGCTTTGTCTGAAGTTGCGATTTTTAGGGAAGATGGTACGATGGGGGATGATTGAAAGAGTAAGGAGTGGAAGTAGTGACAGAGTTATGTTTAGTCAGACACGGTCAAACCGATTGGAATCGTTTAGAAATTATTCAAGGGCGTGAAGACAATCCGTTGAATGCACTCGGACGTCAACAGGCGGAAGAGAGTGCAGCTTTTTTGGGTCAAGAACAGTGGGATCTCATCATCTCTAGTCCATTAACGCGTGCGGTCCATACAGCACAGGCAATTGCGACAGCGTGTGGAATCGAGCATGATGCGATTCAATTGGACGAGCGATTTATTGAACGCGAGTTTGGAGCAGCGTCCGGACAACCTGTGAAAGGTATTTATGAGGCGGTGCAGGCAGATGACGAGCATCGCGTGCCCGGTCTTGAGTCAGAAGATGAGATGCGCGCTCGTGTTTTAGAAGGAATGGAACATTTAGTCACTATGCATCCAGGAAAGCGCATCATTGTCGTTTGTCATTCACATGCGATTAAAGCGGCGCTCTCGGCGATTGATGATACGTATACGTTCCGTCATGCGATGCGAAACGCCTGTTCGAACTATATTATCCATCAACATGGCCGTTTTGAGGTGAAGGCGATTAATGTTGCTGACCATATCACCGATCCGGCCATCATGAAATGAGGAGAATGTCATGACGACCTTGCTATGGGTATTCATCATTGCATCATTTGTAGTCGCTTTTGCCGGACTGATTTATCCGGTGATCCCAAGCGTCCTGTTCTTGTTCATCGGGTACATGATTTACGGATTCGGTTTTTCATTTGAGCCGTTGACGTGGACGTTCTGGGTATGGCAATCGGTCTTCCTTATCTTCTTGTTTGTGGTGGACTATGTTGTCACCAGAGCCACAGTGGATAAACGAGGTGGTTCAGAACGGGCGAAATGGGGTGCGACGATTGGTTTGATTGCCGGGCCATTTATCTTCCCGCTCGTCGGTGTCCTCATTTTCCCATTCGTCTTCGCATTTCTAGCGGAGTTGACACTCGGAAAGTCAACGCGTGAAGCGTGGAGCATCGGTGTCGGAACAGTCCTCGCCTTTCTCGGAAGCACGCTGTTGAAAGTAATCGGGATGACGATGATGGTCATCTTGTTCTTGATCTATGTGTGAGGCGGAGTACCTTTCTCCGTCTTTTTTGTTTGAAAGGGGAATGGTTTTGGGGAAAGAAAAAACAAGGTCATTCGATTACTCGAATGACCCGGTTTTGACTAATTGATTGAAGGCGGAGCGGCTGAACGATTGCTGGATCTCCACTTTCTTCTCGAAGAAGGCTGGCTTCAAATTCGACGTGGCGACTCCTTCTTGAATAAGCGAGTCGAGCACTTGTTTTGTCGCATCTTGTTTTGGATTCAACATGAGTCCTTCGGCGACGAACGTATGGTGATCGCTCAAGGCTCGTTCACTCGTGAACGTCAAGGCGAGTGCGGCAGGCGCGTTCGTCGGGGACGTGATGACAGCTTCAGCGAGAATGAGGATTCGTTTGTTTAAGTAATGGTGAAGCGTGACGGCCGATTCGGTCGGGACGAGCATCTCGAGCAACCATTCTGAATCGTGCTCTTTCGAAATGATCAACCCATCGAGTAAATCGATTGGTAAGTTCAGTTCATTGCCGTACTCGTCTTGAACGAGACGGACTTGGACGAGGCGAAACGTTTTCATAGGATCGTTCCTTTCCGCGTTTTCTTTAGACCATCTTAACATAGTCTGACGAATAGAATGTGTTAAGATAACGGGGAAGAAATAGAAAAAATAGAGAGTGAGGGAGGCATCAAGATGAGTTGGGTTGTTGGCGTAATCGGGTATGTGACGATTCTCGCGATTGTCTACTATGGTGTCCTTTTCTTCAAAGTGAAACGGGAGCGGAGTCGGGCCGGCTATCGAATCTTTCTTTTGCTTGCCGGACTATTTTTAGTCAGTGGGAGCGATTATATCATTGCACTGTTCCAAGGGGACACCGAAGCGACGTTTTGGCAACGAACCGTCTATTTTGTCTTGATATTGCTCTCTTTGTCGATGGCGCTTTACTTTCGGAGAAAAGAAGATCAAAGCCAAGCAGGCGAGATGACGATGGTATAAGCAAACGGTTGTGGGAAATACACCCACAACCGTTTTTTATTTTGGTACTCGCGTTTTGCGAATCATATCGAGTTTTAAATCCCAGAGCGGTTTACTGAATGTCACGGAGTACACTTCCGGTAAGCGAAGGCGTTTATACTCTTCCCAGAGTCCGTTCATCTGTTCGTGATGGTATGCTCGGATCTCGGTCGTGCTTGGAAGGTCGTAAACCCGTTTTCCGTCAAGGAAAATCGGTTGTAACAAGCGTTTGACGTTGAAGTTGCGCGTCTTGATTTTGAAGGCGGGATCGCGAACGTCGATCAAGTCGATTTCGGTATACGATTCGACCGGTTCGTCGGCAAGGGCGATATAGTCGCCTTTGAACTTTTTCGTCTCCTTGTCGATGATGCGGTACAACTCTTTTTTATGAGGAGTTGTCGTTTTCACTTTAGAAGAAGACACTTTGATGACCGGTTTTAATTCCCCAGATTCATCCTCACGAGCGACGAGTTTATACACCATTCCGAGTGCTGGTTGCTCGTAAGCCGTGATTCCACGTGTCCCGACGAGGAACGTATCGGCTTCTGCCCCTTGCATGCGTAAGTCTTGAATGACGTACTCGTCCAAATCACCAGAGACGACGATTTTGACGTAGTCAAGACCTGCCTCATTCAACGCTTTGCGAGCGCGTTTTGACAGATAGGCGAGGTCACCAGAGTCGAGTCGGACAGACTTGAGGCGGTGTCCTTTTGCTTCGAGCTCTTTCGCAACCGTAATCGCGTTTGGAAGACCGGATTTCAGTGTGTCGTACGTATCGATTAGAAGACTCGTGTTATCTGGGTACATCTCGGCGAACGAACGGAATGCGCTCAATTCATCATCATGGAACTGAATGTCCGCATGTTCCATCGTTCCTCCTGTCGGTACGTCGAAATCGCGTCCTGCAGAAACGAGGCTCGTCACATCGAAACCAGCGATATAAGCAGCGCGTGTCCCGTAATAGGCAGCATCGACACCTTGTGCGCGACGAGCTCCCCCTTCAAGGAGTGTCTCGTTTGGAGCAGCCTGACGAATGCGGGCATACTTCGTGGCGATGAGTGATTCGTGGTTCGCGATGTTGAGTAGCGCTGTCTGGAACAGTTTTGCTTCAAAGATGGTCGATTCAATCCGGACGACTTGTTCGTGCGGGAAGATGACTTCTCCTTCACGGACACTATATAGTGAACCAGTGAACTTAAAGTTTCGTAACACATCTTCAAATTCATCTTCGAAACCGAGTTGCGCTTTTAAATACGTGATGTCTTCTTCTGTGAACGAAACGTTCTCCAGATAGTGGACGATGTTTTCAAGTCCGGCGAAGACGACATAGCCACCGCTGAAGGGATTCGAACGGTAGTAAAGGTCAAAGACGACCTTTTCATTATGACGACCTTGTTTCCAGTAGATATACATCCAACGTGGGAGGTAAAGGTCTGTGTGAAGTGCTAAATTGCGATGTAACATATGTTTTCCTTTCTGTTTTACGTCACTTTCCGACGACGGTCGCACCGAGAGTCGTGACGAAATGTTCGAGCGCCCATTCGTGACCGACCGGATTGAAGCTTTGGACGGCATCGGCGTGGACGACGATTTGATAACCGAGGTTGTAGGCATCTACGGCTGTATGGAGCACACAAATGTCCGTACAGACACCGACGAGATGAACTTCTGTAATTCCACGTTCCCGAAGACGAAGGTCAAGGTCAGTCCCGGCAAACGCACTATATCGTGTTTTGTCGATCCAATGGTCCGCCGTTTTAGATGCTTCTTTCACGGTGCCATACAATTCACGACCTTCCGTCCCACGAATGTTGTGAGGCGGGAATAATGTCGTCTCAGGATGGAACGTGTCTCCTGCATCATGGACATCGTTCGCGATGACGACATAATCCTCAGTCGAAAACGTTTCGATCAATTCGACAATCCGCTCTTCAATCTCTTGCCCAGGTTTCCCACAAGTCAAACGACCGGTGTCTGCGATAAAATCAAATGTATAATCAATAACAATCAATGCGCGCATAGGAGATGCTCCTCTCTCGTAATCAAAATGATGGCTATCCACCTCATTCTAAATCATTATACATCATGCGCGGAAGATTATTTTTCTGCGGTTTGGGTAGATTAAGACAGTAGACTGTATAGGGAAAGGGGATTGTGACGATGGTTTTATCACAAAGTGAATTGACAGATGAACTATCACGGTTAAACGGTTGGGAAGAAGTGAACGGGGAAATTCAAAAGACGTATCGGCTCGAGACGTTCCCTGAAGCCATCCAGTTCGTCCATCTGGTGGCAGATTTGGCTGAATCGCTTGATCATCACCCGAACATCTTGATTGAATATCGAAATGTGACATTGACCGTATCGACCCATGATGAAGGGGGCATTACGGAGAAAGACATCACACTTGCGAAAGGGTGTGAGGAACTTGTCTAAACTATATATGACGTTTGCGTCAGGTAGTGTGGCGGAGCGCCTCCGGAAAGAGCCGGGTGTGATCGCTGCGAATGGTCACGAAACGATTCTACTCGCAGAAGGAGAAAAATCTCCGTTTAAAAGTGGCAAGGTGTTTGAAATCGAAGAGGCATCCGGTGAATTCGTAAAAAAAGGAAACGTCTTATATGCGAACGTGCCGACGGATGAAAATGCCCGTTCCCTTCTGTTTCACCAGTTGTTGACGGAAAAGGCGCCGCTTGGTGTCGGGCATGATGGATTTTCGGCTTACCGACTAGGTGTCGACCCAGACGACAATCATGCGGTCTTGTTTATTCAATTCACGTCTGGTGGGAAACACTTCCGAGACACAGCGGACTATGCGGTACTTGAAGACCGCCTGAAACGGGCAGTCGAACAACGAGGTGCAGGTCCTGTCATAAAACACTATGTCGTCACTGAGTCAGATAATCTATAATAAAAGATAACGTCATGTTAGGGGAGGATTTTTATGAACAAGAATTATTTCTGGTTGGGGATGGCTGCGGGTGCAGTAATCGGCGCAGCGGCATCACTTCTCCATAGCGAAACACGCGATCAACAAGTGAGACAACTGAAAGGCATGAAGTCGAAGTTGAAGTCATCGAACGCATCGACAGAAGCACACGCGGTTGGTCTTCAAGCGTCATCGAAAGGGAACTTGAAAGACCGTGTCATGGAATGGAAGTCGCTTTACGAAGAAAACCAAGATACGATTCAAAACCTCGTCGAAGACGTGAAAGACTTAGTCGACGCGCTTCAAGAGGCTCGTCATAAAAATCAAATCTAATCACACGCCTGATGCTTACGCATCGGGCTTTTTTTATGCGCATCAAACCCTTGAAACAAAAGCGATGGTGAAGATAATCTGCCTCCTATGAATAAAAATACAATTGACAGAATAAATATACATATGGTTCAATCATTTTATTCTTTAGAGGAGGTAGGAGATGATTACGTGTGGCATCGTCGGCGTAACAGGTTATGCCGGGTTGGAGTTGTTGAAGCTGATCGAACAACATCCGACTATCCATTTAGAAAAAGCAATCAGCGATTCGCGCGCCGGAATGACCTTATCGGAACTGTATCCGTGGTTGCAGACAGGTGCACAACAACTTGAGCCGTTTCAAGCGGATGCCCTGGCTGGAATCGATGTATTGTTTCTTGCGACACCGAGCGGCGTGTCCGCTGATTATATACGACAGTTGGAATGTTTTGACGGGGTGGTCATCGATTTGAGTGGGGACTTGCGATTACCATCCAACTTATACGAAACGTGGTACGGGAAACCGCCTGTAGCGGCCTTCATTCAAACAGAGGCCGTCTACGGCTTGACCGAGTGGAATCGGGACAAGCTCTTGACCGCGAAATGGATTTCAAATCCCGGTTGTTACGCGACAGCCGTCTCGCTCGCCTTAGTACCGTTCGTTCAACATGACTGGATCGACCCGACGAATATCATCGTCTCTGCCTGTTCAGGAATTACGGGTGCCGGAAAGGGATTGAGTGAGAAGACGCATCACGCTAAATCGAATGAGAACGTGCAACTCTATAAAATTCATACGCATCAACACATCCCAGAAATCGAGCAAACGTTGAACACATGGAGTGGAACGAAAGCAACCGTCTCGATGTCGACACACTTACTCCCCATCAACCGAGGAATCATGGCGACGATCACGGTTCAACCGAACGATGACGTTTCAGAAGATGAGTGGGTACATCGTCTTCAGAACGTATATGGAGACGAACCATTCATCCGCGTGCAGCAAGGTGAACCTGAGATCAAGTCAGTTGTCGGTTCGAATTACTGCAATCTCTGGGTGTACAAAGAAGAACGGACGAATCGCCTGACCATCGTCTCGGTCATCGACAATATGCAAAAAGGAGCAGCCGGACAAGCGTTACAAAATGCGAACGTTCGATTCGGGTTAGAAGAAACACTCGGACTGTTGAGTCAACCACAATACATTTAGGAGGATGAAGCATGATCGACATCATGGCGACCCAAAAGCCGGGCATCGTATCACCGAAAGGATTTCAAGCGTGTGGGATCCATGCGGGATTAAAACGAAAACGTAAAGATTTGGCGTTACTCGTCTGTGAACGACCGGCGAGTACGGCAGCGGTCTATACGACCAACCACTTTCAAGCGGCACCGATTCAAGTGACAAAAGCATCTCTGACCGAATCAGATGGCTACCTTCGGGCCGTATTGATCAATAGTGGTAACGCGAACGCGTGTACAGGCGAACAAGGATTGAAGGATGCCTATACGATGCGCGACGTGACAGCGACACAGTTAGGTGTGAAGCCGGAGGAGGTGGCAATCGCCTCAACAGGCGTCATCGGTCAACCGCTCCCGATGATCCCGCTCATAAACGGAATCGGTCATCTGCAACCGACAACCGCATGGGAAGATGGGCAATCATTCGCTGAAGCGATTTTGACGACGGATACCGGAACGAAACAGACGGTCGTCCAGTACGGCGAAGGAGAAACGACCGTGACCATCGCGGGAGTCGCCAAAGGGTCGGGGATGATTCATCCGAATATGGCAACGATGCTCGGATTCGTCACGACGGATGCCGTCATCGCACCAGAGCTTTTGCAACAGACGCTAAAGCAAAGCGTCGACGCCTCATTTAACAACATCACGGTGGACGGAGACAGCTCGACGAACGATATGGTGCTCGTCATGGCGAGTGGGGCACTAGAAATGGAAGAAATCAAAGAGGGGACTTCAGCACATGATGCGTTCCAACAGGCATTGACAGAGGTTTGTTTAGAGCTTGCCAAAGCAATTGCGAAGGATGGAGAAGGGGCGACGAAGCTGATTGAAGTTCATGTCAATGGAGCAACATCCGACCAAGAGGCTAGAACGATTGCCAAACAAATCGTCGGATCTTCCCTCGTGAAGACGGCGGTGTACGGCCAAGATGCCAACTGGGGAAGAATCATTGCCGCAATCGGTGCCGTTCCGTTCCCGGTGAATGTAGCGGCGATCGATATTCAGATCGGTAGTCAGCTCGTCCTCCAAAACAGTACCCCCGTCTGGTTTGATGAGACGTATGCGACAGAAGAAATGAGTCGGGACGTCGTCACGATCACGGTCGACTTACATGACGGGGAAGGGGCAGGTCAGGCATACGGATGTGACTTGACGTATGACTACGTCAAAATCAATGCGAGTTACCGGACATGAAGAAGCGAAAAATCATCAAACTTGGAGGTAGCGTCTGGGATTCGATGGCGCCCGAGTATTTTGAGGAGTGGCGTAACTGGATGGAAGCCGGTCATGAACTGCTCATCGTTCACGGAGGGGGACCAAAACTATCGGCGTACTGCACGTCTCAACACATCGAGCCGACCTTTCAAGACGGTCGTCGCGTGACGACGGACGAGGTGTTGATTGGGGCTTGGCGAGTGTTGGCCGGGGAAATGCAGACGGATGTCGTGTCGACGCTGACACAACATGACATCGATGCGTTTGGCTTATCAGGTGTCGACGGAAATGCGATTTGGGGTCATCCGATCACCGGACTTGGGAAAGTCGGCGAGGTGACAGCGATTCGGAATGACGTATTCGAACGATTGATGGATTCCGGTCATGTACCGGTCGTGACGTCTGTGATTGCGAGCGCGAACGGACCGCTGAACTGTAACGGTGATGATTGTGCGGTGGCACTTGCCGTTTCGTTACAAGCGGATGAATTTGAACTGCTGACAGATGTGAACGGGATTCGCATTCATGGCGAATTCCAAACGACGTTAAACGAACGAGATGTTCATGAGGCGATTGCGAACGGAGAAATCTATGGCGGGATGGTGCCGAAAGTAGGGGCGTTATTAGCAGCGGTGGCAGGTGGTGTCAAACAAGCCCGTATCCGGGATGGTCGTGACGCAACACTGGCAGGGACAAGATTATGGGAGGGGAACTATGAATTCGCTTTTACCGACATACGGATCACGAACGATTGAGATTGCGCAAGCGAGCGGGTCGTACGTGACGGACGTGTCTGGAAACACATACTTAGACTTTGTGATGGGGATTGCTGTGTGTGGGACGGGACATCGCCATCCATACGTGCAACAAAAGATTGAAGAACAACTAAATCGAGTGTGGCATACATCAAACTTATATATGATATCCGGTCAACAGCGTGTAGCTGAGAAACTGACAAAAGGAACACATCTCACACATGCCTTCTTTTGTAACAGTGGTACGGAAGCGAATGAGGCGGCCTTCAAGTTGGTGCGCAAGTGGACGAAGAAGACGAAAATCGTCACATTCACCCAATCGTTCCATGGTCGTACGTTCGCGATGCTCGGGGCGACCGGCCAGGATAAAGTGAAGCAAGGATTCGGTCCGATGGTGAATGATTTCATACACGCACCATTCAACGACATGGAGGCGCTGAACTTAATCGATGAAGAAACTTCCGCTGTATGGCTAGAGATCGTGCAAGGTGAAGGGGGTGTCGTCGTCGCGAATCAGTCGTGGTTACAGGCGCTGCAAGAAAAGGTAGACGAGTATGATGTGAAAATCGTCGTCGACGAAGTGCAGACCGGCATCGCCCGTACTGGCACACGTTTTGCATTCGAGCAAACACCACTTCAACCACACATTGTCACGTTAGCGAAAGGACTGGGGAGCGGCATCCCGGTTGGTGCGATGTTGACGACGACGGAAGCGACGGAAATCTTTGGACCCGGGAGTCACGGATCGACGTTCGGTGGAAACCCGCTAGCGATGGCGGCGGCGGAAGCGACGCTCGATATTCTCTTCACACCAACGTCCCTTCAACATGTCAAAGACATGGGAGAATACTTGAAGAAAGGACTCACCCAATTCGTGGACGGGGAACGTTTCATAGAAGTGAGAGGGCTCGGACTGATGGTTGGACTTGTTTCATCAGAACCGGTAGCCGAATGGGTCACACAATTGGCAGAGACGGGGTTACTAGTCGTGATGGCGGGTGCCCGTGTCATTCGCTTCCTGCCCTCATTACGAGTCACGAAATCTGAAATCGACGAAGCATTGATGAAACTTGAACAAATCTTACAGAAGGAGGGCGTCGTATGAACGGAAACATCAGCTTATTGAACGGAATGCAGTTAACAGGAACTTGGGAGACGAGTGCACGACATGCGAGTGGCGAGGTCGTGTTCTTCACCGGGATGACAGGCTATCAAGAAGTGTTGACCGACCCGTCATACGCAGGACAAATCATCGCTTTCACCTATCCGCTGATCGGACAATATGGACTGGAATCAGACGGGAACGAAAGTGCGCACATTCAAGTGGCCGGCGTCCTCGTTCAAACATTGGCGGATCATGGAGGGCGTCCCGAATTGAAGGATTGGTTAGAAAAGGAAGGGATCCCGGTACTATCACAAGTCGATGTGCGTGCCCTCGTCCACGTGTTGCGTGAAGAAGGAGATCAATTTGGGGTGATGTCTCATGAAATGGAATCCAACAATCCGCAACCACTCCATCAGCTGACAGAGCGTGTCACGACGACGTCGATCGTTCATGAAGGAAACGGGGAGAAAGGACATGTTGTCTGTTTAGATTTTGGGGTGAAGGCGTCGATGGTCAGGGAAATCGTGAAACGTGGATATCGCGTGACGAGTGTCCCATATGATTCTCCCAAAGATGTCGTGGATGCGTTGCGACCGGATGCGATCTTAGTATCGAACGGGCCAGGGGACCCGCGAGATCATCTCGGACGAATTGAGGTCATTCGGGAATTAGCGCTATCTCATCCGACGCTCGGAATTTGCATGGGGCATCAACTGCTCGCGCTCGCATTCGGGTGCAACATTGAAAAGCAAACATATGGACACCGGGGTTCGAATCACCCGGTTCGAAACGTCAAGACAAACGAAGTGTGGATGACGTCACAAAACCACGGATATGTTGTCGAACGGACGAGTATCGAACAAAGCCCGCTTGAGTTGCTCTATGAGAATGTGAATGACCACTCGGTCGAAGGACTTGTGCATCCGAATGGAACGATCTTCACGACACAGTTTCATCCTGAAGCGAGTCCAGGACCAACTGACGCACAATCTGTCTTCGACCGCTTTGACGAAATGATTCAGCAGGGAGTGAACGTGTATGCATAAAAAAGTACTCGTCATTGGTTCAGGACCGATCGTGGTCGGGCAGGCCGCAGAGTTTGATTATTCCGGAACACAAGCGTGCCAAGCGCTACGAG
Organism: Exiguobacterium sp. s34; assembly: GCF_018617435.1. Taxonomy (NCBI): domain Bacteria; kingdom Bacillati; phylum Bacillota; class Bacilli; order Caryophanales; genus Exiguobacterium; species Exiguobacterium sp. s34. The sequence goes on from NZ_JACSKE010000004.1 coordinate 318,244, forward strand.
AAGCCGGATGTGAAGTTGTCTTATTGAACTCCAATCCTGCCACGATTATGACAGACCCAGGGATGGCGGATGCGACGTATATCGAAGCGATGACCGTACAAAAAGCGACCGCCATCATCGAAAAAGAACGTCCGACTCACTTACTCGCGACGGTCGGGGGACAGACGGCGTTGAATTTGGCACTCGATCTCGAGGAAGCTGGAGTATTGACGACATATGGAGTCGAACTACTCGGGACATCACTTGAAACGATTCGAGACGGAGAAGACCGTGAACGATTCAAACAAAAGATGGAACTGCTACATGAACCCATTCCGACGTCAACAACGATTGAATCGATAGAAGAATTGACGACTTTCATCGAGTCGACGGGTGTTCCGCTCATCGTTCGACCAGCCTTTACGCTCGGCGGAACAGGTGGTGGCATCGCGACGACAGAAGAAGAAGCCTACAAGATGGCACGTCGAGGTCTTGAAGCGAGTCCGATCTCGCAATGTTTAGTCGAAAAGAGCATCGCCGGCTATAAAGAGTTTGAATATGAGGTGATGCGTGATGCGTTCGGAACGTGCATCATCGTCTGCAACATGGAAAACATTGACCCGGTCGGTGTGCATACGGGGGACTCCGTCGTATTCGCACCAGCACAAACGTTATCGGATCACATGCATCAAACGTTACGGAGTGCTTCGTTTCGGATCGTATCCGAGCTAGGTGTGATTGGTGGGTGTAACATTCAGTTCGCTGTTCATCCGACGAAATCAGAGTACTATGTGATTGAAGTGAATCCTCGCGTCTCGCGCAGCTCAGCGCTTGCGTCAAAAGCGACCGGTTATCCGATTGCGAAAATCGCGACACGTCTCGCCTTAGGGGAACCGTTAGACCGTTGTATCAATCCGGTCACAACAAACACGATGGCAAGTTTTGAACCGGCACTCGATTATATTACGGCGAAAGTGCCATGCTTCCCGTTCGACCTGTTCGCCGAGACAGACCGTACGCTCGGTCCACAAATGAAAGCGACCGGCGAGAGTATGGCGATGGGGAAAACATTAGAAGAGGCATTGCAGAAGGCATGGCGTGGAGCCGGGATTGAACAGGCGCCACTCTATCCAAAGTGGATGCAAGAAGCCACCGTCGATGTGTTAATGAAAGAAATCGAGGCACCGACGGACCGTCGTCTTCATGCTTGTCTCGCTTTGCTCGATCGTGAATTATTGTCTGACGATTCGTTGCAGCAAATCACGGGAATCACGCCACACTTCATTCAGATGTTGAAACGTCTCCTCCAAATGACAAAGCAAGATTTGACGGAACCGAGCGGACTATTACAGGCGAAGCGCCTCGGATTCACAGACGCACAGATTGCCGAGATCATGCACGTACAAGTCGCGGACGTCAAGACGCTCCGGGAATCGGCTTCGATTCAGCCGGTATATCAGATGATTGACACATGCGCCGCTGAATTTGAAAGTCAGACCCCATATTTTTATGGCTCCTGGCACGGGACATCTGAAGTAGAGCCGAGTGGCAAACGGAAAGTTGCCATCATCGGGGCAGGGCCGATTCGAATCGGACAAGGCATTGAGTTCGACTACAGTTCAGTCCACGCGGTATGGGCGCTTCAAAAACTTGGTGTCGAAACGATTATGATCAACAATAACCCGGAGACCGTATCGACCGACTTCTCGATCGCGGACAAACTGTACGTGGAACCACTGACAAGCGAGGATGTCATGCACGTGTTAGAGGCGGAAGGTTGTCACGATATCTTGATTCAGTTCGGTGGCCAGACAGGGATTGCGCTCGCCCATGATTTAGAGGCGGCTGGATATCATTTGCTCGGTGCCTCCGCGCCGACCATCGACCAAATGGAAGACCGGGATCGTTTCTATCAGTTCCTTGATTCGATTGAGGTCGAACATATTCCGGGAGAGGAAGTGTCTTCCCAACAAGAATTGAATGAAGCGGTACAACAGCTAGGTTATCCATGCATCCTTCGCCCGTCATATGTGATTGGTGGGAAGGGGATGCTGCTCATTCATACGGAGGAACAGTTGGCAGATGCGTTACCGAATCTTGCCTATCCCATCCTTGTCGATCAATACGTTCCAGGACGTGAGCTCGAAGTGGATTGTGTGACAGACGGGGAAACGGTGTATGTGCCAGTCATCCTCGAACAAATTGAAGCGGCAGGTGTTCACTCGGGAGATTCGACGATGGTCTTACCGCCAGTCGAGACGAGTAAGTCGATTCAAGAGAAAGTCGAATCGATTGCAAAACGAATCGGGCAGGCACTCGATTATAAGGGGGCCTTGAACATTCAGTTTGTGTTAAACGAAGAAACGATCTATGTCCTCGAAATCAATCCGCGTGCATCTCGGACCGTTCCGATTGTCAGTAAAGTGACGGGCGAACCGTTAATCGAATGGGCGACCTATGCAGCGTATGGTCTGTCGTTAGCTGATTACGTTCCGACAAGCGTTCGCCCATTGACGAACTATGCGGTGAAGACGCCAATCTTCTCGAACGTCAAGTTGCCCGGCGTCGACCCGATGACAGGCCCGGTCATGCGTTCGACAGGCGAGACGCTCCAGTTCAGCTCACATCCATATGTGCCGGAGCGGTTCACCTATGATGCGCTGACGACGCGGGTGATGACACGTTCGCAGATTGCTTTTGGGGAAGGGTTTGAGCACTTCGGGGATACACCGCTCGCAGACGTCACTGACTTCCAAGATGTCGCCGTGTTATTCTCGGATGCGACCGATGAGCGGGAATCACGTGAAGCCGCCGTCCGCAACGGCGTTCATATTATCTCGTCGCGACAGTTGGCTCAGTATTATCAAATGAGTCAGTCACTGGCCGACAATCAAGTTCAATCGTTACAATCCATTCAAATGAAAGAGGGCGTAGCTAAATGACAGTGAAGACGATGCAACATTTTTTGACGATGGAAGAATTGACACCGGACACGCTCGATGCGTTGCTTCAGTTGGCACATGACGTCAAACAGTCGCCTCAATCTTTTGCGACAGCGCTGACAGGTAAGAAAGTCGCCTTGTTGTTTGAAAAGGCATCGACTCGTACGCGCATGTCATTTGAGGTGGGTGTCGTCGAACTAGGCGGGTACCCGCTCTTCCTCAGCGGTCAAGATTTGCAAATCGGGCGCGGGGAACCATTGACGGACACGATTCAAGTGATGAGTCGGTATGTGGATGCGCTCATGATTCGGACGTATGCGCATGAAACGGTGGAGACGTTGGCGCAACATGGAACGATTCCGATTATGAACGGACTGACGGATCTGCATCATCCGTGCCAAGTGCTCGCGGATTTGTTGACGATTGAAGAACAGTTCGGAAGTCGTTCAGGGAAAGTGTTGACGTATATCGGAGACGGGAACAATATGGCGCACTCGCTCATGATTGGCGGTGCGCTGAGTGGGATGCATATTCGAATCGCGTCGCCGAACGGATACACCGTCGATCAAGCGATTTATGAGAATGCACAAAAGTTGGCGCAGACGACTGGAGGTAGCATCAAGTTGTTTGATGATCCGGCGCTTGCTGCAAATGAAGCAGATATTGTCTATACGGACGTCTTTGCGAGTATGGGGCAGGAAGAGGAAGCCGATGAACGATTGATGAAATTTGCAGGGTTCCAAGTGAACGGTAACCTAATGGCTCTTGCGAAAACCGATGCAATCTTCCTTCACTGTTTACCGGCGCATCGCGGGGAAGAAGTGACGGCTGATGTGATCGATGGACCACAGTCATGGGTGTTCGATCAAGCCGAGAACCGTCTGCATGCACAAAAAGCATTGATGCTGACATTAGTGACGTAACAACAAAGGGTGACACGCCATGTGTCACCCTTTCGTTATAGGAACTGTGCCAATAAACCGAAGATAGCCAGTCCGATGATGATGTAGAAGAACCATTTTCCGTCTCCGGAATGAACAATCGGGGGTGCATACGAACGTTGCTTATACTTTCCATAGCGCATCGGGCGCGTATACGGAACTGTGAATCGCGAGAGTGGAATGGCAAGTAAAAATCCTGCCAAAAAGCCATAAACATGTCCCCAAAGCGAAACATTCGAACCAATCAATGTGAAGGCGGCACTGATGGCGACGAAAATGTAAACCAAGCGGGCATCTTGGCTAAGCATTAACGTGCGACGGAAACGACCGATGAACACGTAGAATCCGAGAATGGCCAAGATGGCTCCTGACGCACCGGCTTGTAAATAAAACAAGTTGCTGACGGTGAAATAGGTGAACAAGTTGGCAAGTGCTCCGGCGAAAACATAAAACAGGGCAAATTTCACATGCCCGACCATACGTTCCATCGCAGGTCCGAAGATGATCAGTGCAAACGAGTTAAACAATAGATGACCAAGACTCAAATGAATAAAGTTGGCCGTCACCAAGCGATACCATTGTCCATCGGCGAGTGCCAAATGGAATGACCCGCCTGTCGCCACGATTCGTAAGCCAGGAGCGAAAGAATCGATGACAAACACAAGGAGTTGGATTACAATGAACAGCGTTACGAGTGGATATGCCCGTACAAACGTTTGTACATTTTCCGTACGACTAAACATAACATCACCTCTTTCCTCAATTGTATAGGGAAACGATGGAAAAAGGAAAGGAGCGAGTGTCCTGTGATTGTAGGAATTGGAGTCGATATTGTCGAGCTTGATCGGATGGCTCGCTCGATGAAACAACCACGGTTTTTAATGCGTCTGCTCACCGATGCTGAATATGAGATGGTTCAAAAATACCCACTTCCGCGTCAAATCGAGTTTGTTTCGGGACGTTTCGCCGCAAAAGAGGCTTACGCCAAGGCGATTGGGACTGGAATCGCACACGGTTTATCATGGCGTCACATTGAAATTTTACCGGATGAGACGGGACGTCCTGTCATGACCGCGCCTTTTTCGGGTCGGATTCATGTCAGCATTAGTCATAGCAGTGCATACGCCGTCGCACAAGTCATCTTAGAAGAGGAGGGGCAACATGTTTCGTCCAAGTCGAATCGAGATTGATCGGGCGGCCATCGCCCATAACATAAAAGAATTAACCAAACGAATCCCACAAGACATCATGGCGGTCGTCAAAGCGAACGCCTACGGTCATGGGGCGGTTGAAGTAGCGAAGATTGCACTCCAGAACGGGGCGACGATGCTTGGGGTCGCTTTGTTAGAAGAAGCAATCGAACTTCGGGATGCAGGGATTAAGGCACCGATTTTAGTCATGGAGGCGCAATTTCCCCAATATGCGGGAATTGCAGCGGAACGAGACATCACGTTGTCCGTCTTTTCTGCCGAATGGGTAAAAGAAGCTGCTGCTTATATAGAAGAAAAGCCGTTGACGGTCCATATTAAAGTCGACACAGGCATGGGGCGTCTCGGTCTTCGTACGCGCGAACAGCTTGATGCGCTACTCGAGGAAACGACCGACTCATTTGTTATAGAGGGGATTTACACCCATTTTGCGACAGCCGATGAGCTCAATAGCGACTTGTATTACACGCAACAAGAACGATTCGAACGTTTGATGGAAGGGCTACACGAGCGGTTCCGCTATATTCACACGTCCAATTCAGCGGGAGCCATCCGGATGGCGGGACAGGACGTTCCTTATAATCTGGTCCGTGTTGGTATCGCAATTTACGGGTTATACCCATCACACGAGATGGAGACGTTCTACTCGTTTCTTCGCCCCGCCTTTACCTTGAAAAGCCAACTCATGCAGGTGAAGCGACTTGAGGCAGGTCAAACGATTAGTTACGGAGCGACCTATACGACGTCAGCCAATGAATGGATTGGGACCGTCCCAGTCGGATATGCGGACGGATGGTTACGGAAGGCGAGCGGATTTGAAGTTGAGGTAAATGGTGTCCGTTGCCCGATTGTGGGACGCGTCTGCATGGACCGCTTCATGATCCGTCTCCCAGAAGAGTTTCCAGTAGGTACGGATGTGACGCTTGTCGGTGGAAACGTCGCCATTGATGAACTCGCCTCATATCTTGGGACGATCAACTATGAGATCGTCTGCCAGTTTACGAGTCGATTACCGCGTCACTATGTGTGAATCACAAATCGTGTGAAATTATCTGAATTCTTTCTCGATTTCTCTATATTTTCCCATTCCCGCGTGTTATATTGATAAAGAACGCGGGAGATTTTCCGCCAGTCCATGAAACGATTCTGGAGGTGTAAGATGTTGAAGCAGCGAACTGCGGGTGCGCTAGCGTCCGTCCCAGATCGGTTCTCGCAACAAGGGGGTCCGATTTCGATGAAAGACCGTGAAACACTGTCCTTGAACGATGTAGTGACATACTTGTCTAAAGAAATTGCTGATCGACAACAAACACTGCGTGAAGAATTGGCGAAAGGCTATCAAGAGATGGCCGCGTTTAACTTGAATATGGCAGAAGAGATGCTAACGATTGAAGCCGAAGCCGAACACGCTCTCTTACGTCAAGTAAGTGGGGTGTGAGCAGAGTGATCGTAAAGCGTGGTGACGTATTTTATGCGAATCTGTCGCCCGTAGTCGGCTCAGAGCAAGGTGGCGTTCGACCCGTTCTTATCGTGCAGAACGACATCGGCAATCGCTTTAGCCCGACCGTCATTGTCGCTGCGATTACAGCTCAGATTCAAAAAGCAAAACTGCCGACTCATGTGGAAGTATATCAAGAAAAGCATGGACTCGAGAGAGACTCTGTGATTTTACTTGAACAGATTCGAACGATTGACAAGCGTCGTCTGACGGATAAAGTCACTCATCTCGATGATGAGACGATGCATAAAGTTGACCGAGCGCTAGAGATTAGTATGGGATTGATTCCTCTCTAGCCTTACATAGATCAAGACTGGTACATAGGTATCGGTCTTTTTTTAAACATTTTCTTAAAATGTGGTTTAAGATTTTGATAGTGGGGAATTAAAGTAAATCGTACTCAATTTATCTGTACGGACATTTAGGAGGGAATAGACGATGGATTTATCGATTCGTGAGCAAGTCATTGGAGAACAATTACACCTTTACGTATCCGGAGAAGTGGATACATATACTGCACCAAAATTGAAAGAAGTATTGCATCCGGCCATCAGTGAACAAGACGTGGTCGTTCATTTAGACGAAGTGGAGTATATGGATTCGACAGGTCTCGGTGTGTTCGTCGGTGCATTAAAAATTGCCACGCGCAACGAAAAAGAGTTGTCACTTGTCGGAGTCACGGAGCGAGTCAATCGTCTATTCGAATTGACGGGTCTCCACAAACTTCTTTCTATTAATTCGAACGTAAGAGGTGGCACGCAATGAACAATGTTGAACAGACGGTCATGACGTTCCCGGCCAAACCCGAATATGTCGGTGTGGTTCGCTTAGTCGTTTCAGGAATCGCTAACCGTATGGGATATACGTACGACGAGATCGAGGATATTAAAATCGCGGTCTCGGAAGCATGTGGTAACGCCGTCCAACATGCATATGATGATCATCAAGATGGAGAGGTCAAACTCGCTTGTGGCGTATACGCAGATCGTCTTGAGATCACGATTGAAGATTCAGGCAAGACGTTCGCAGATGATGTGAAGCGTCAGGCGGCTCCGGTCGAAGAGACGACAGAAATTGAATCGCTCCACGAAGGAGGACTTGGTCTCTTCCTTATCGAAGCGTTAATGGACGATGTCTCGATCAATAAAGACAATGGTGTCAAAGTGACGATGACAAAACTCCTCAACAGGGACGAGGTGGATCAGAGTGCCAGCAAAATCTCAACAACGCCATCACAGTGATGACGAGGTACTAGAGTGGATTGAACGCTACCAACAAGACGATCAAAACGAAGAAGTGCAAATGCTACTCATCAATCGCTATTCGGACCTCGTTGAAGCACTCGCCCGTAAGTTCTCGCGAGGGCGAGCGATTCACGACGATCTCGTGCAAGTTGGGATGATTGGGTTATTGGCGGCGCTTCGTCGATTTGACCCAGAATTCGGTCGTAGCTTCGAATCGTTTGCCGTCCCGACCATCATCGGTGAAATTAAACGATTCATCCGCGATAAAACATGGAGTGTCCATGTTCCACGTCGAATCAAAGAGCTCGGACCGAAAATTAAGAAGACGGTCGAAGAATTGACGACTGAATTGCAACGCTCACCACGGATTGATGAGATTGCCGATCACCTCGGCGTATCAGATGAAGAAATTCTCGAAACGCTCGAGATGGGTAAAAGTTATCAAGCATTGTCGGTCGATAGTTCGATCGAAGCGGATAATGAGGGTAGCACAGTCACGTTACTCGACTTGGTCGGTAGCCAAGAACGTGGGTATGAATCGGTTGACCAACGCCTCATTCTAGAGAAAGCGTTCAACGTCTTAAATGAACGGGAACGAGCCATCTTAGAATGTGCCTACTATAAGAACATGAGTCAAAAAGAGACTGGGGAACTTCTCGGTATCTCGCAGATGCACGTCTCCCGTTTGCAGCGGCGAGCACTCGAAAAGCTGCGTGAAGCCATCAAAGTCCCACTCAATGAAGTATTCTCAAGCGATGACTAATCGAGTCATCGCTTTTTTGTTTGAATGTTTGCTACACTTTGAAAGAGATCATAAAAGGAAGTGATTCAAGTGATTACGAAAGTGGCTAAAGCGTTAAACTTGAAAGTGAACCAAGTGGAGACGGTTCAACAGCTCGCATCTGAAGGGGCGACGATTCCGTTCATGGCCCGTTATCGAAAAGAGATGACGGGAAATCTAGACGAAGTTGAAATTAAAGCAATCTTGGACGCCCTTCAATATGAAGAAAGTCTACAAAAACGAAAAATGGATGTTCTTGCTAAGTTAGAAGAGTTAGAAAAGAACACACCGGAACTTGCGAAAGCGTTGGAAGCAGCGACAACCCTTCAACAAGTTGAAGACATCTACTTACCATATCGCCCGAAACGACGCACGAAAGCAGAACAAGGACGGGAGAAAGGGTTGCAACCACTTGCGGACTGGTTCCGTGACAAGTCACCTTACTCGGCAGATGTGATCAAGAAACTCTTGAAGGATGTCACGTTAGAAGAAGCGCTTCCGCTCGTTCATGCTATCATCGGGGAAGAATGGGGCGAGGAAGCGAAACTACGCCAGATGCTTCGCGACCGCGTACGCAAAGAAGGACTTTTGCGCTCGAAGAAGAAAAAACAAGCGGAAGACGAAAAAGAGATTTTTGCGCAGTACTATGAATATGAAGAAAAAATTGCTGGGATTGTCCCACACCGTGTACTCGCCTTGAACCGTGGGGAGCGTACCGATGTCCTTCAAGTGAAAGTCATTTTTGACGAGACACGCTTCATGGATCAAGCCCTTCGTACATATGAACGACTTCCGAAAGAAAAGCGTGAAGTTGTCGAAGCGGCTGTGACAGAAGCTTATAAAAAATCAGTCTTCCCAGCAATTGAACGAGAGATTCGTGGTGAGTTGACAGAAAAGGCAGAAGAACAAGCAATCGATGTCTTCTCAAAAAACTTAAAACAACTCTACATGCAACCGCCTCTTCGTGAGGTAGTCGTCTTAGGGATTGACCCGGCTTATCGGACAGGATGTAAATGGGCGGTGGTGAACGAAATCGGGAAAGTCGAAGAGGTCGGTGTCTTTTATCCGACAGCACCAAAGCACGATATCGCCGGCGCTGAAAAAGTATTGACGAGGCTTGCGAAAAAATATCCAATCTCCGTCATTGTAGTCGGAAACGGAACTGCATCACGGGAGACCGAACAATTCGTTGCGGATTGGTTGAAGAAAGCGGAACGTGAAATTGCCTACGCAATTGTGAACGAAGCGGGAGCGAGTGTCTATTCTGCATCGGAAGTCGCACGAAGTGAATTTCCGGATTTAAAAGTCGAGGAACGGTCAGCGGTCTCGATTGCACGTCGAATCCAAGATGCAATGGCGGAACTCGTCAAAGTCGATCCACAATCCGTCGGTGTCGGGCAGTATCAGCATGACGTGAGCCAGAATAAACTGAAGGCATCTTTAGAATTCGTCGTCGAGAGTGTCGTCAACATGGTCGGAATCGACGTGAACCGTGCCTCGGAGTCTTTATTGACTTACGTGTCGGGACTCAATAAAACGACCGCAAAAAATATTGTGGTATATCGAGAAGCGAATGGACGCTTTGAAACAAGGAAGGAAATTAAGAAAGTTCCACGTCTTGGAGCGAAGGCGTTCGAACAAGCGGCAGGGTTCTTGCGAATCATGAATGGGAAGGATGTTCTCGACCAGACAGAGATTCACCCAGAAAGTTACCCGCTTGCATTATCGATTTTGAAAGAGATTGGGTCTTCGAAAGCGGAAGTTGGGACGGCTGCATTACGTGAACGACTACAACAAGTTGATGCACATACATTGAGTGAGCGATTAGAGGCAGGACTACCGACGGTTGAGGATATCTTAAAATCGTTAGCGAAGCCGGGTCGAGATCCACGAGAAGACATTCAAAAGCCAATACTGCGTAGGGATGTCATGAGTCTTGAAGACCTTCAAGTCGGAATGGAATTCCAAGGCACCGTTCGAAACGTCATTGATTTTGGTGCGTTCGTGGATATTGGTGTGAAACAGGACGGACTTGTTCACATTTCCAAATTATCAAATCGTTATGTGAAGCACCCGCTAGATGTCGTGGCGGTCGGTGATATCGTTACGGTGTGGATCGAACAGGTGGATGTGAACCGGGGACGAATTAGTTTAACGATGCTTGAACCGAACAGTTAATAAGAAGAAACTCGAATCAGGTAAAATGTTTTTCATTTTACCTGATTTTTTTTAGAAAAAGTGTTGACGGTCTTTTTGTACCGTGATATCTTATAGAAGTCGCCGAGAGACGGCATGCGAATTGAAAGTTTTTCTAAGAAAGTGATTGACAGGTTTCTGGTTTGCGGTTACAATATAAATCGTTACTTCGATAATTTCAAGCAACGTTCCGCAATAGCTCAGTGGTAGAGCAACCGGCTGTTAACCGGTAGGTCGTAGGTTCAAATCCTACTTGCGGAGCCATTTTATTTTGGAGACGTACCCAAGAGGCTATAAGGGGCTCCCCTGCTAAGGGAGTAGGCTGGGAAACCGGTGCGAGGGTTCGAATCCCTCCGTCTCCGCCACTTAAAATTACTTAGAAGACACATACACTGGCCCGTTGGTCAAGCGGTTAAGACACCGCCCTTTCACGGCGGTAACACGGGTTCGAATCCCGTACGGGTCACCATATATGGAGGATTAGCTCAGCTGGGAGAGCACCTGCCTTACAAGCAGGGGGTCGGCGGTTCGATCCCGTCATCCTCCACCATTTCAAATAAAAACGTAATCTGGTCTTGTGGTGTAGGGGTTAACATGCCTGCCTGTCACGCAGGAGATCGCGGGTTCGAATCCCGTCAAGACCGCCATTTACGTTGGGCTGTAGCCAAGTGGTAAGGCATCGGATTTTGATTCCGACATGCGAAGGTTCGATCCCTTCCAGCCCAGCTTTTATTTGAGTCATTAGCTCAGTTGGTAGAGCATCTGACTTTTAATCAGAGGGTCGCAGGTTCGAGCCCTGCATGACTCACCATTTTAATTTTATACGCTGCGGTCGTGGCGGAATCGGTAGACGCGCTAGGTTGAGGGCCTAGTGGTGGTTAACACCGTGGAGGTTCAAGTCCTCTCGACCGCACCATATGCACCCTTAGCTCAGCTGGATAGAGCGTTAGACTACGAATCTAAAGGCCGGGAGTTCGAATCTCTCAGGGTGCACCATTCTTTTTTATGGGCCTATAGCTCAGCCGGTTAGAGCGCACGCCTGATAAGCGTGAGGTCGGTGGTTCGAGTCCACTTAGGCCCACCATTTAAACTGACGAACTTTGAAAACTGAACGATGAGGCAAAAATAAGTTTTACAATTTTTGAATGAAGCGCAAGCTTCGTCAATTTAAGAGCTATATC
>NZ_JACSKE010000005.1:0-268198 GCF_018617435.1 Exiguobacterium sp. s34
TGTTCGTCATATCTGTCACAGGGGGAAAAGTTTTTTGGACCGGGCGATTCATCTCCAACCTACGCTGGGCTTCGCCCCGAGACGCTTAGAGGAGGGAGAATTCTCGCCTGATTTAGTTAAAATTCACGTAAATCATATGTTCGTCCAAAACCTTGTCGATTACACTAAGAATATGAAGGGGATGTTTTTATGGAAAAGAAACTTGCAGTCATTGACATTGGGTCCAACTCGATCCGGAATGTCATCTTTGAAGTCAATGAGGAAGGACAATATTTCGAGCGCTTAAACGTGAAAGAAGTTGCTCGTTTATCTAGTCATATAAGTGATTCGAATGAAATGACAGATGACGGAATCGCTGCTTTGATCGATACGCTACGTCATTTTAAAGAATTGAATGATTATCATACTGTTACCGATGTACTTCCTGTCGCGACAGCCGCCATCCGTAACGCGAACAATTCGGATGACATCTTACAGCAGGTGAAAAACGCCACTGGTATGACGATTCGCTTACTAAGTGATTATGAAGAAGCATTCTATGGGTACTCTGCGATTGTCAATTCGACGTATGTTGAAGATGGTTACTCCGTCGATATCGGTGGAGGATCAATGGAGGTCACCTATTTCCAGAACCGTGAACTCGTCTTTTATCATAGCTTCCCGTTTGGAGCCGTCACCTTGACGAAAGAGTTCATGAAAGACGATACAATGACGAAAGACGAACGTAAAGCTTTGACCTCATACTTAAAGAAAGCTTTTAAAGAAATCGAGTGGCTAGAACCACATGGTGTCCCACTTGTCGGCGTCGGAGGGACGGCCCGTAACTTAGTTCGTGTCGAACAGACCATGTCGAACTTTCCACTTGAAGGAATCCATCAGTATACAATCTCATCCGATCAACTCGAGGAAGTCATTGACGAACTTGTAAGCATGTCGAGCAAACAACTCGGACGACTCGATGGACTTTCAAAAGATCGCGTGGATATCATCTCCCCAGCTGTCACAGCGATTGGTGAACTTGCGAAATATTTGAAGGTGCCCGAATTCACGATGAGTAACAATGGACTTCGTGAAGGGTTGTTCTATGAGAACTATTTACACGAGCACGATAAAGTCCGGTTTGCAGATGTAAAAGAAGAAAGTTTTCGTCATTTTGAAAAACAATACGATGTAAATCCGACCCGCCATCAACATTTGATTCGATTGGCTCGTCAGCTATATACCGGACTCATCGAAGAGAAGGCCATCAAGCCGAAACCGTTCGAACCTGGTCTCCTTGAAGGTGCTTGCCGACTTGCCTATATTGGCGAATATATCGACCATAATAATAAGAGCGACCACACATTCCATTTGATCACGACGAATGACTTCAAAGGATTGAATAATGAAGACCGGCTCGCACTAGCGCTCGTCACGTCATTTAAATCAAAACGCGTGTTAGAACAACATATCGAGGCATTCCCTAAGTGGTTTGACCAAAAATTATTAAAGAGTCTTGAGCTGCTCGGTTCGATTGTCAAACTCGTCGATGCCCTCGATTTGACAGAGCGACAAATCGTCTCCGATGTTCATGTGTCTAGCTCGAAGGATGGTCTCACAATCTCGCTTGATACGAACGAGTCTGCTCGATTTGAGTTACAGCGCAGCACACGACACAAAAAACATTTAGAGCGCGCCATTGATCAATCGATTGAAATCGTCATGAACGAGGAGGAGTAAGCATGTCCGAATATACGTATGAACATTTCAATAATCGTGAACTTAGCTGGCTCGACTTCAACGAGCGTGTCCTCGAGGAAGCGATGGATGAGCGAAACCCTTTGATGGAACGACTGAAGTTTCTAGCAATCTTCAGTTCCAACCTCGACGAATTTTATATGGTTCGTGTCGGAGGACTAAAAGATGAGGTGCTCGCAGGGTTTAACCGTCCGGAAGACAAGACAGGACTCACTCCGAAGCAACAGATTAAAGCCATCTCGATGCGTGCTCAAGAACTTGTTGAGACACAATACGCGACTTACAAGAAAATCACGAAGCAGTTATCGAGTCAAAACGTACGATTTTTACGTCCAAAACATTTGAATAAGGCGCAACAAGAATTCGTCAAAGAATATTTTCGGACACACGTCTTCCCGGTTTTAACGCCGATTGCGGTCGATGCCTATCGTCCCTTCCCGATGCTATTATCAAAATCATTGAATATTGCCGTTGAAATCGCTTCGAATGACGAAGGAAAGAAACGACTCGCCCTCGTTCAAGTTCCCTCTGTCCTTCCTCGTTATCTTGAACTACCTACCGATGACGAGGAGCACACCGATTTGATTTTGCTCGAAGATATCATTATTCAATTTATCGATTCCCTATTTAAAGGGTTTGTCGTCGAATCGACGATGCCGTTCCGAATCACCCGAAATGCTGATATGCCTTTTCATGAGGAGGGCAGTCGGGATGTCTTGAAGCAAATCGAAAAAGAACTGAAAAAACGACGCTATGGGGTCGCCATCCGACTCGAAGTGCAACAGCGTTCGTTACGAAAAGAGCTGTTATTCATGCTTCAGGACGTTCTTGATTTGCATGACCGTGACATTTTTATTGTCGATGGTCCGATTGACCTGACCTTCCTGTTTAGCATATATAGTCAAATCGGGATGGAATATGACGACATGATCAATGAGACGTTGATTCCGTTCATCCCGGAAGGTCTCGAATCCGGAAAAGATTTATTCCAAAGCATCGCAAAACAAGACTATTTGCTTCATCATCCTTATCACTCGTTCGATCCGATTGTACGCTTCATCGTCCAAGCCGCGAAAGATCCAAACGTATTGGCGATTAAACAGACGCTTTACCGAGTTTCTGGAGACTCTCCGATTATCAAGGCATTGACCGATGCGGCCGAAAGCGGCAAACAGGTCACCGTCCTCGTTGAGCTGAAAGCACGATTTGACGAAGAAAAAAATATTCAATGGGCTAAACAACTTGAAAAAGCAGGTGCCCACGTCATATACGGTTACAAAGAACTAAAAACTCATTCGAAGATCACACTCGTCGTTCGCATCTTAGAAGGTGGCGTCTTGCAGCGGTTCATTCATCTTGGTACGGGCAACTATAATGACTCTACGGCTAAACTGTATACAGATATCGGGCTCCTGACTACAAATGAGGAGCTTGCCGAGGATGCCACAAACTTTTTCAACTGGCTATCCGGTTATGGAGAACGACCTTCCTGGCACCAATTCGAGACATCTCCTGACGATATGAAAGACTTCTTCCTCAACAAAATCGAAGAGGAAATCAAACTACACGAGAAATATGGGAACGGTAGAATTGTTGCGAAGATGAACTCGATTACAGATCGGGCCATCATCACAAAATTGTATGACGCTTCGTCCGCAGGTGTGAAAATCGACTTGATCATCCGAGGAATCTGTTGCTTACGACCGGGTATCAAAGGTGTTTCTGAAAATATTCGGGTCATCTCGATTATCGATCGGTATCTCGAACATTCCCGCATCTTTTATTTCTATCAAAATGGCAAAGAAGACTTATATTGTTCTTCTGCAGACTGGATGACGCGTAACATGAAGAAGCGAATCGAGATTCTCTTCCCAATCCTCAATGCATCACATAAAACGTACATCAAAGATATGATGGCACTGCAACTTGTCGATAACGTGAAGGCAAGGAGACAGCGTTCCGACGGTCGTTATGTATACGTGAAACGGGAGAACAATGAAGAAGAGATTCAATCTCAAATCATCATTCATCAATATACGGGAGGACGCTGGAACAACATTCCTAGCGTATTCGAACGTGAACCTTCAAATTGGGCTGAGCGCGAAGTTTTACGACTCCGAGCCGAAAATGAGAAAATGACAGATGACTGATGTTAGACTTCTCAAAAAGAGAAAGTCATTGTATAATAAATGCGGTTCAGTCATTATAAAGCGCTTTCATTAGAAGATACGGAGGAATAATACATGCAAGAGATTCTATTATCATTACTCGCCGGCCTAATTTGTGGTGCCATCTTCACTGCACTCAAGTTGCCACTACCGGCCCCACCGGTATTACCAGGTGTCGTCGGAATCTTCGGGGTTTTCCTCGGGATGAAAGTATATCAATTTGCCGTGGCGAACTGGCCATTCTAAAAAATCGATGCCTCTCGGCATCGTTTTTTTAGTCTAACGTATGAATCGCTTTATGACAGGTTGGACAAACCCAAATCCCGTGGTCATCTTGCAGATGATACTCCATCAGTTTCGAAGCATCGTTTCCATATCGTTCGAAAAGATTGATCTCACAAACCGAGCATGTTGTCACCGGAGCGTACGGGGCCACGAGCTTTTCCCGAAACAAATGCGCCTCATACGTCTCTTTTGTCCATTTCGATGCGGGCACGTGATTCCCGTCTACCCATTTCTGATGAATCGACTCGTACGGTTCATCTGCCTCATACATACCTACTTTTAAAAGAGGATGGTGAAAATGAAGTTGGATTAAGTCGACTAAGCTATACCTCGCCAACCCTTCCTCCTCAACGACGAGCCAATAGGGATCGTCAGGTTGCTCAATCATCTCCTCTAACAATACTTCTGCCTCTGCCACGATCCCATGTCCCATCACTTCGATGAATGCGGTCGGTGTCGTCACCGTCCCTTTCACATAGACTGGACTTTGTTCTAAGAAATAAGTCGGGAATGCACTCCAGACATCATATCGATTCGGGTCAATCTGCAGGATCGTCATCGCTTATTGATATGAAAGCGTGAAGCGTTCACGCCACTCTGCATCAAATTGATTCGCACGGAACATTTCGATTTCTTGTTTGTATGGTGCCACTTTCGTTTTTTCATTCACAGGAATATATGGCGTCTCTAAAATTTTAGGAAGATGCGCAAACGCCTCATGGTGAATGATTCGATTTAGCGTATCGAATCCAATTTCTCCGTACCCGATATTTTCATGTCGGTCTTTTCTCGCACCACGTACATTTTTCGAATCATTCACATGAATGACACCTAGACGATCGAGTCCGACGATCCGATCAAATTCTTCGATGACACCGTCCAAATCACCGACCAAGTCATATCCTGCGTCATGTACGTGACACGTATCGAAACAGACAGAGAGTCGGTCATTGTGTGTCACACCGTCAATGATTGTCGCAAGTTCTTCAAACGTCTTTCCGAGTTCGCTCCCTTTCCCAGCCATCGTCTCAAGGGCAATCTTAACTTGTTCATCACCCGTCAACACTTCATTGAGTCCTTCAATGATGCGAGCGAGACCAATCTCTTCCCCTGCACCGACATGTGCGCCTGGATGAAGGACGACATGACGCGCCACTTGGAGCGCCTCAGCACGCTTCAATTCTTGTGTCAAAAAGGAAACGGCTAATTCGAACGTTTCAGGCTTTGTCGTATTTCCGAGGTTAATGATATAAGGTGCATGAACAACAATCTCTTCGATGTCATGAGCAGCCATATGGGTAAGTGCGGCCTCGATATTCAAGTCCTCAATTGGCTTTCGACGCGTGTTTTGAGGCGCTCCCGTGTATACCATCATCGTGTTCGCTCCATATGAAACGGCCTCTTCGCTACCTGCAAGTAGCATCTTCTTACCTGATACCGAAACGTGTGAACCTATTTTTAACATCATCATCTTCCCTTCATAAGCTTCTGTCTTTAGTTTACACAAAAAGAAGAACCGACTCCAAGAAGTCGATTCTTCAAACGATTAACGCTTGTTTTTCTTACGAGCGGCACGACGATCCGAGCGTTGCTGTTGCATATGCTCGCGTGAAGCCGTCTCTTTTAACTTATACTTAAATTTCTTCTTATAGCCAGGTTTCACTTTTTTCTTCGCCTTCTTGATTTCTCCGGCCATACGACTATGTGCCGTATGCGAGACTTTCATCTTCCGGTCTGTCTGGCGACGACGACGTGTTTTGATTGGTTGAATCGAACCGTTCCGAACATCGACGTGTGTGAATTCAAAGCCACGCTCTTCGAGTCGGTTGATTGGTCCATTCTCATGGTCCTCATATAACGTGTAAGCTTCACCTGACGCACCTGCACGACCGGTACGACCGACACGGTGCGTGTAGAAGTCAAGGTCTTTCGGGATCCCGTGGTTGATGACATGAGAAACTCCTGAAATGTCGATCCCACGAGCTGCCAAGTCCGTCGCGATGACGTATTGATACTTCGCGTCGTTAATATCTTTGATTGCCTGTTTACGGCGACGTGCTTGCATGTCCCCGTGTAACGTACCGACATTCAGACCTGCTTCACGGAATGATGTCTCCAATTCATCCGCTTCTTGTTTCGTATTCGTGAATACGAGACAAACGAATGGGTTGATGGCTTTCGCAATTTCGACGGTCAATTCCTTGCGGTCACGGTGACGTACCGGAATGACATGGTGTTTGATTTTTGGTGCGACACGATGCTCAACACTAGCTTCTGCAAAACGTGGATCGTGCAAGTATTTCTTCAAGAACGGCTCGAGTTTCTCAGGGATTGTCGCTGAGAAGACCATCGTTTGAAGTTTTTCCGGGAGTGACTGCGCAATGCGGTCAACTTCCGGCAAGAATCCCATATCGAGCATTTGGTCGGCTTCATCGACAACGAAATGCGTCACTTTATGTGGGAACAACGCTTGTGCTTTCATCAAGTCAAGGATTCGTCCCGGTGTTCCGATGATGAGTTGTGGTGGATTTTTCATCTTATCGATTTGACGTTCGCGGTCTGTTCCTCCGACAATCAAACTTGATTTGATATAATCCGGATTCTTAATGAGGATTGATTTTAATTCTTCGTGAATCTGCCATGCAAGTTCACGTGTCGGTGCGACAACGATGGCTTGGACAGATGCTTCTTCTGGGTTGATTGCTTCTACAATCGGTAATAGGAACGCGAGTGTTTTCCCTGTTCCAGTTTGTGATTTCCCAATAATATCTCGACCATTTTGTGCAGCCGGAATAATCCGTGCTTGTATATCGGTCGGTTTCGTGATGCGTTTTTCTGTTAACGCATCGACTATAAACGGTAGCAATTTGAACTGTTGGAAGCTGTTCAATCGATACACCTCCTGTTTCTTTCCACTTTTCCTAGCATAGCGGAATCAAATCATTTGTCAATCAATCTTTTGCCACACCTTCATATAAATAACTCGATGAATAATAGTGCTTGGCAATTTTCTTTCCATTTAAATGTTGTTCGAGCGCTTTGAAGCCCACTTCCATCATC
This sequence comes from Exiguobacterium sp. s34, assembly GCF_018617435.1. Lineage (NCBI taxonomy): Bacteria > Bacillati > Bacillota > Bacilli > Caryophanales > Exiguobacterium > Exiguobacterium sp. s34. The sequence continues at coordinate 7,251 of NZ_JACSKE010000005.1, forward strand.
TCGTTCGGTGACTGCACGACAGTCGCGTTGACTTTCCCATTCTGAATCAGTGGATAAATATCAGAAATGCCATCCACCGATACGATTGTCTTGTCTGTTAAGTCATGACTTTCTAAAGCACGAACGACACCGAACGTATTATCGTCATTGTGCGAAAAGACGGCGTCAAACGGGATGTCTTCTTCTAACCAACGTGACATCTCAATCTCTGCCTGAAACGTATCATAGTTTCCGGTGATGGAGGCGATAATTTGGAATTGATCAGCATTCGCTTTTTCGAACTCTCGAATTCCAAGACTCCGATCCATCGTAGATCGAACTTTCGGTGTTCCCCTGACTTCTACTACACGAATCGGTCGATCGAGGTCACTATATTTCGCGGCAATTTGTTCCGCTGCCATCCGACCGATATCGACATTGTCAGAGACAACCGAAGTCAACACACTCGGATGATCAATCATCCGGTCAATCGCAATGATCGGGATGTTTTCTCGCTTCGCACGTTCTAACGACGGTTGGATGAACGTGTCATCGAGCGTCGTCAAGAAGATGGCCTCGACGCCCCGATCAATCAAAGAGTCCAATTTTTCTTTTTCTAACACGCGAGAGTCTTCACTCGTCGTTGGAATCGGGATAAATCCCTTTTGGTTGGCCGTATGAACAAATGAATCCAACAACTTGTTCGCGTGCTCATGTTTATCGCTGACAAATACGAACCCGACCTCTTTTTCATCTGTCTTTTGCTCCGGTAATTGAATGGATGTGATCAGAAGGATTATCATGGCCCAAACGATTGGTAACCAAATCCAATAATGTTTGAGTTTTTTCATGATGGATCTCTCCTTGGAATTTTAATCAACATCGCCGTCCCTTTGTTGACGACGCTATCGACCTCCATCGATCCGTTTACACTCTTCAAATACTCTTTGATCATATAGATCCCTAGACCGTTGCCGTTATCTTTCGTCGTATTGAATGCAGATCCAATCGTCTTGAGTTGTTCTTCTGTCATCCCGATTCCGTTATCTTCAATCAAGAACCGATATTCCTGCTCCGTAAAGAGGACGGTCACGACAACACTTCCCTCTGCGCCCTTCGACTCGACTGCCTCGACCGCATTTTTGAACAGGTTATAGATGATTTGAACGAGCATATCAAAAGAAGCATAGAATGGAGGCATATCATTCGGAACGAGTAATTCCCATTTGGTCGCTCGCTTATAGCATTCGGCGTCCATTAAGAATTCGAGTCGTTTCGCAAAGTCTAACATATCAATCCATTCTTCGTCTTTTCCTGCCTGATCCGGCTTGGCGAGCGTCAGCATCGTCGAGATTAAATCGTTTGCCCGCTCCAACTCTTTAATGGCGACATCCACCATGTCTTTATTGCTTTGCCCTTCTCGCGCCATCTGTAAAGTGATGTGCACCGGTGTGAGGGGATTTCGAATCTCATGGGCAATCCCTGCCGCCAATTGACCGAGTGATGCTAGTTTCTCCTGATGCAAGATCAACTGTTGCTGGCTCAACTGCTCACGCCTTGATGTTTCCATTCGCTGTGCATAGTCGTTATACGTATCGAGTAACGTCTCTACTTCTTTTGAACCGGTTCGCTCTAGGGAGATGGTTCCGAGTGATTGTTGCTTCTTAATATGATTGACAAGTTCCACGAGCGGATTGGTCAATGTTCGTGAGAGCAACAATCCGACAAGGATGCTCAAGAAGAAAGTGACAAGTGCAATCATCAAGTATTGCCAGCGAGTATCGTAGACCGTCTCATACACGGAATCGTTCTGATGTTTCGCAAGCATGCTCCACCCACTGACTCGGGCATCTGGCTCATACATTAACGTATCTTCTTCCGTGCTTAAAATCGTACGTGTACTCCGCCCTAACACATCGTCAATGACTTCACGTGACACTCGGCGTTCTGCATCTGTGACCAAATTGAACGAAGTCGTCAACACTTCTCCTTGTTCGTCCAACAAATAAAGAATCATGTCATCATTCGCGGATTCGAGCGATCGACGGTATAAGTCAGAGTTGAGCACACTGATACTTCCACCAAAAATACCGACCGGTCGGTTATCTTCAATGACAGGAACGTATAAGAACGTCCCCATGTCGCCGCTAATCATGATCGGGTCACTCATATATAGCTCTTTCCCACTCGCCGTCAACACTTCTTTAAACTTTGGATCACGTTTAATGACAGATGAAGAGACTTGACGCTCGGAATACCATTTAAACGAGTTCTTATTGACGTCATAATAGAAAATCGAAGTAAAACTTGTCCGTTGATTCAAATAGCCTGTTCGAATCCGTTCCTCAATCCACGGCTCGTTTCCGACGTAAGCTCCTAGGTAAACCAAATCTTCATACAGTTTTCCAAGTCGGGACTCGACATTTTCAATGCTATCGTCAATCGCGTAGTCAAACTGCTCTTTTGCGAGCTCTTCTGCACGAGACACCGTGACGCGATCAGCAGAAAAGGCAAGTGACGAGATGACAAGTGCTAGAATAATGATGATGATGAAAGTGATTTGGAAAAAATATGATTTTCTAAGTTCACGCAACTGTTTCATTCGATTCACGATGTCCCTCCTTTCTAACCTAAAAATTATAGCATGAATACACGCAAATCTTTTCGTATTTTCGAAACAATGTTAGACTAATACGTATGAAAGCACTTCGAAAGGAGCCTTCGTCTTCATATGAAAGTTAAAAAAATTAGTCCACGCGGATATTGCTATGGTGTCGTTGATGCCATGAAACTCGCAAATGAGGCGGTTGCAAATCCCGATTTGCCACGCCCGATTCATATACTTGGAATGATCGTTCATAACCGTCACGTCACACAGGCGTTCGAAGATCTCGGTGTCAAAACGGTTGACGGGGAGGACCGGATGCAGGCGCTTGAAACCATCGATCGCGGAACGGTCGTTTTCACAGCGCATGGGATTTCCCCACTCGTCCGCAAACGTGCCATTGAAAAAGGATTGACGATTGTCGATGCCTCTTGTCCTGACGTACTCGTCACACACGACTTGATTCGTGAAAAGACGGCAGAAGGATATGATGTCATCTATATTGGAAAACACGGGCATCCAGAACCAGAGGGTGCGATCGGTGTCGCACCCGACCATGTTCATTTAATTCAATATGAACATGAAATCGATCAGTTACCGAGTCGTTTATTCGACCGGAAAATTCTTGTGACAAACCAGACGACGATGAGTCAATGGGACGTCTCCACACTGATCGAGACAATCCAAGCCCGCTATCCGCACGTTGAAGTGCATAACGAAATTTGTAATGCGACTCAAGTCCGCCAAGAAGCCGTCGCCGAACAAGCGGGTGACTGTGAATTGTTGATCGTCGTCGGAGATCCAAAATCAAATAACTCGAATCGCTTGGCACAAGTCTCAAAAGAGATTGCCGGCACAAATGCATATCGTATCGGCGATTTGAGCGAGCTTGATTTGAACTGGCTAGAGGGCGTCGAGACCGTCGCTGTGACATCTGGTGCCTCTACACCGACACCAATCACGAAGAAGGTCATCGACTTCTTGTCACAGTACGACCCAGACGATTTGAGCACACATGATAAAACACCATATCTCGAACTTCGCAGTATCTTACCGAAAGTAAAAGCATTGCGTAAGTGAAGGAATCCCCCATTCTCTCAGAGGATGGGGGATTTATCGTTTTATTTAAATTGGAACGGGTTCGTGTTCGCTTCGGAAATGATCAAATCGACATCGATTTTCGCTTTCTGAAACTTCTCTGCGAGCACATCGACAACGCCTTGCTTCATCACGCTCTCAACGTGATGGCCCGGGTCTACGACCGCGAGTCCTAACGCCATCGCATCATGAGCTACATGGAAGTATAAATCACCTGTCACGTAGGCATCTGCACCTTTGAAGTGCGCAGCGGAAACATATTTGTTTCCGTCCCCTCCAAGGACGGCCACTTTTTCAATCAAGCGCTTCGAATCTCCGACGAAACGCACACCTTCCACGCCAAAGCTCGTCTTCACATGTTCGGCAAACTCTTCAAGTGTTAAAGCCTGTCCAAGTTTACCAATGCGCCCTAGACCGTAGACATGCCCTTCAATCTCATCTCGAATCAAGTCGTAAGCCACTTCTTCGTACGGGTGAACATCTTTCATCGCTCTTAAGACTCGTTTCTTCTGACTTTCGCGAACGACCGTCTCAATTCTCACCTCGTTCACTTGTTCCGTCTCATTTGGTGTGCCTATGAACGGTGTCGTCCCTTCGAGCGGCGTGAATTGCCCCGTACCAGCCACACGGAACTGACAATCCGCATAGTCTCCGATATGTCCGGCACCTGCTTTGCCTAATGCACGGGAAACGTCTTCTGCGTGTGTTTCCGGAACGAATACAGTTAGTTTATAAACCGGTTCCTCATACGTCGGCACGAGTACTTTCGTATCGTGTAACCCTATTGCCTCGCTCATCCAATCGTTCACACCGCCCACACAGACATCTAAATTCGTGTGTGCTACATATACCGCAATGTCATGCTGAATACATTTCATCGTGATTTTCCCTGCCGTGGAGCGATCGTTGACTTGAGATAACGGGCTAAAGATAGGCGGATGATGTGCAATGATCAAGTCCACTTCTTTCTCGATCGCTTCGTCTACGACCGATTCAAGCACATCGAGCGTCACCATGACCCGTTTGACCTCTTTGTTCAGCGATCCGATTTGCAAGCCGATTTTATCACCTTCGACAGCTAAGTGTTTTGGCGCAAACTCTTCAAACAACTGAATCACTTGATTGCCGTTCGCCATTACTGACTCACCTCTCTCATTTTGTCACGCATCCGTTTGAATTCGACCTGTTTTTGAACTAACGCCTCTGATTGAATGCCATCTGCCATTTGACCGAGTACGTATTCGAGCTTATCCGCTTCACGACTCCATTTCAGTTTGAACGGTTCAGGGCGTTCCTGAATCAAATATGGGCCGAACAACAGTTGCCAAGTCCGCTCATTTAGATCGTCACTGTAAATCGTCTCAGTCCCTTTTTCGCCGACGAGAATCTCATATACCTTATCATTTTCTTCGACAATCGCTTCTTCAACGAGAACGTAACCATTCTCAAGCAACCAGCTTCGAACGTGTTGTCCATCGACATTCGGTTGAAGAATAAGACGCTCGACTGCACCGAGCTTCTCTTTTCCAGACTCCAGAATCGAACGAATCAAACTGCCTCCCATCCCACAAATCGAGATACAAGTCGCTTCGTCTTCTTGAAGCACGGCGAGACCATCGCCTAGTCGCACATCGATGACTTCTCGTGCTCCAATCAAATCTACTTGCGCTTTTGCGGCCTCCATTGGACCGACATTTACTTCACCTGCAATCCCCTTTGAAATGATTCCTTGTTGAAGGGCATAACATGGTACATATGCGTGATCTGATCCGATATCGGCGAGCACACTTCCTTTAGGAATATAATCGACAACCTGCTTCAAGCGGCGGTCTAAGATGACACGTTCTTGCATGTAAGACAACTCCTTTGTTCTACTTCTTCCTTAGCGTATCGAATTCTCTAGACTTCGACAACAAAAAACGCACCCCGTTACGGAGTGCGCCATCTCTTATTGTTCAATCAACCAGTTTGCAAGCACTTCTGCTTCTTCAGCTGAAGCAAGTCCTGCAGGCATCGCACCTTGTCCGTTGACAATGATGTTTGCGATTTCTTCTGGTGAAAGACGATCGCCAACACCAGTAAGTGCTGGACCAACGCCACCTTCAAGGTTTCCGCCGTGGCAACCTGTGCAACCCTTCGCTGCATATAACTCTTCTGGGTTCATTTCAGTGACTGCTGGACCTTCAGCCGCTTGTTGCGCCTGATTCACACCAAAATACGATAATGATACCATGGCAATAATTGCGACGATTGCGATTGCCGCAAACGGTAACAATGGATTACGCATTGTAGTTCCCCCTCATGTTCATTCCAAATTTCTATCCAACACTATTTTACTCAAAAAATAATAAAGAAGGAAGGAAAATCACTCATTTTCCTTCCTTTCTTCTAAAACTTCACACTTTATTCAAATATGAAATCAATCGAGGAAGTCTTTCAAGCGTTTGGAACGACTCGGGTGACGTAATTTACGAAGAGCTTTCGCTTCGATTTGACGAATTCGCTCACGCGTGACGCCGAACACTTTACCGACTTCTTCAAGTGTACGGGTACGACCATCGTCTAAACCGAAACGAAGACGAAGAACGTTTTCTTCACGGTCCGTCAACGTATCGAGAACATCTTCTAACTGTTCTTTCAATAACTCATAAGCTGCCGCATCTTGTGGGGCCATCGCATCTTGGTCTTCAATGAAGTCACCGAGATGTGAATCGTCTTCTTCCCCAATCGGTGTCTCGAGCGATACCGGTTCTTGCGCGATTTTTAGAATCTCACGTACTTTTTCAGGTGTGAGTTCCATCTCTTTCGCAATTTCTTCTGGAGACGGTTCGCGACCGAGATCTTGGAGCAATTGACGTTGGACACGAATCAATTTGTTGATTGTTTCAACCATGTGGACAGGAATCCGGATGGTACGGGCTTGGTCAGCAATCGCGCGTGTGATTGCTTGACGAATCCACCATGTCGCATAAGTCGAGAATTTGAACCCTTTCATATAGTCGAATTTCTCGACTGCTTTGATGAGGCCCATGTTCCCTTCTTGAATCAAATCAAGGAAGAGCATTCCACGACCGACGTAACGTTTCGCAATCGAAACGACGAGACGTAAGTTCGCTTCTGCAAGACGTTTTTTCGCCTCTTCGTCTCCTTGCTCGATTCGTTTCGCAAGCTCCGTCTCATCTTTTGCACTGAGAAGGTCGACACGTCCAATTTCTTTTAAATACATTCGAACCGGGTCGTTAATTTTAATGCCAGGTGGTACCGATAAGTCGTTTAAGTCGACTTCTTCATCTTCTTTTTTCGCAGGTGTTTCCTCTGCGTCAGCTGCGTCCTCTGTGACACGAATATCTTTTGCTTCTAAATCCTCGATGAAGTTATCAATGAAATCCGAGTCCACCTCAAAATGACTGAGGCGATCTTGAATCGCTTGCATTGAGACGACGCCTTTTTTCTTACCTAACTTTTCGAGCTCTTCTATGGCGTTAAATAAATCCTCTTTCTTCTTCTCTGCCATCTAGCAGTTCAACTCCTTCCAAACTTCATCCACGTTCATCGTTCTCGTAGACGACGACTACGGGCAATCAATTCTTGTAGCTTGGACGCCTGGTCAACAATACTTTCGGCGTCTTGTGCGATTTCCCTTTTTGCACGCTCGATTTGACGTTGCTCCTCATAACTGTTTATGACCCGAATATATTCGTCTAAAACATCTTCAGACAGTTCATCCGGTCCAGCCATCAGTCGAATCTCCGCAAAGCGCATCGCATAATCGGGACGCTGGTCGCAGTAACGCTCCATAAATGGCGGCGTCACTTGGTCAAACTCGTCTTGTGTCATCGTCTCAGAGACGATTTCATACAATGCCGAGCCTAACATACGATGTATTTCGTCTTGATAACGAAGCCCTAGACGGTCACGCACGAATCGAACTTGTTCCGGTCCAGTCAACATGGCACGCAACAAATATTTCTCTGCTTTCATCCAGCGCGGTTCACCTGTTTTACTCGAACGCTTTCGTACGGGTTCAGCAGGTTCCATCGTACGGACTGGTGTTGATTCGCTTGACGTCGGACGAGGGATTCTCGAACGAAGGGTCTCAAGCGGAATCTCAAATTCATCCGACAATTTTTTCACGTATAAATCTCTTCGAATCGAATCATTCGTCTTACCAATCTCTTCAAGCATAGATTCAATAAAACGAATCCGTTCTCCTTCTCGATTCAAGTTTTTTCCTCGTCTGAGCATACGATTCATGAAATCCAGAACACTCAACTGCTCAGTCTCGACAAACTGTTGCCAGTGCGTTGCCCCATGTTGACGAATATAATCATCTGGGTCCGTCTTCTCCGGTAATGGCAAAATTTGTACATCAAGAGGTGATGACTCTAATAAGCGAATGACTTTTTGAGTCGCCTCTTGTCCTGCATGGTCTCCGTCATAACAGATGATGACTTCTTCCACGATGCGAGACAATGCTCTTGCATGTTGTGGAGAGAACGCGGTACCAAGTGATGCCACGACTTCTTGTATACCCGCTTGTGCGACTTGTAAGACATCTACGTTACCTTCTACGAGGAAGACTCGCTTTTTCTTTCGCATCGTTGCACGGGCTTGTGAGAAGCCAAATAGCAATTCGCTCTTGTTGAATAACGGTGTTTCCGCCGTATTCACGTATTTTGGTTGTCGGTCATCAATCGCACGTCCGCTGAAGCCAACAATGGTGCCGTCTCGATCCGCAATCGGAAAGACGACCCGACCTTCAAATCGGTCAAAATATTCACCGGATTTTGACTTTGAAATCAAACCTGCCTCAACCATCACTTCTAAATCAAACCCACGCCGCTCCAACAACTCGACAGTAAAGCGCCGTTGGTCTGGGGCAAATCCAATCCGATATTGCGCAATCGTCTCTTCCGTTAAATCACGATTTCGCAAATACGTTAATCCCACTTCGCCAGCTTCTGTCTTCATCAAGACTTCATGGTACAAGTCAGCGACAAGTCGGTGCGCATCCCGCATCTGTTTGCGCCATACTTGTTCACGCGTTAGTTCTTCGTCCCCTTGTATGCCGTCTACTGAAATGTTCGCACGCGTTGCTAAGCGTTCGACTGTCTCAGGAAAAGACAACCCTTCGGTCTCCATCACGAACGTAAACACGTTCCCTCCGGCTCCGCAGCCGAAGCAGTGATACATCCCTTTTTCAGGTGAAACGGAAAAAGACGGTGAATTTTCGGAATGGAAAGGACATAACCCGACAAGTCGATGTCCTTGTTTCTTTAATTCGACACGCTCGCCAATCAATTCTACGATATCGGTCGCTTGCTTCACTTCTGCGATGACTTCATCTGGTATCCGTGGCATCTTGACCACTCCCTGTTTCCAATCTCGCAACGAAACGGAACGCTGATCACGTTCCGTTTCACTGTACTGTCAATACTCTATTATACCCTCTCAAAGCAACGATTACTAATTGAAACACTTATTCAAATTAGTCATCTTTTGATTGCTCGAGATGACGCAAAATAATACCCGCCGTCTCTTCGACCGCCTTATTCGTCACGTCGATGACTTCACAACCGATTCGCTCATAAATGCCACGAGCATATTCAAGCTCTCGATTGATTCGTTCGAGTTGAGCATAGTCCGCTTCTGGCTTCAAACCGAGTGACTTGAGTCGCTCCATCCGAATCGAAATCAACTTCTCTGGTGAGATGATCAATCCGACACATCGCTCTGCCGGCAAATCAAACAACTCCTCAGGCGGTCGTGATTCTGGAACGAGTGGAACGTTGGCAACCTTGTATCGTTTTAATGCTAAATATTGGGATAATGGCGTCTTAGACGTTCGCGAGACACCGACAAGTACGATGTCGGCTTTTTTAAGCCCACGCGGGTCCCGACCGTCATCATACTTGACCGCAAATTCCATGGCCTCGATTTTGCGGAAGTAATCATCATCTAATCGATAGATGAGTCCCGGTTTTTCACGCGGGGCCTCTTTCAATTGTCCCGATAACACATCAAGTAAATCACCGAGCAGGTCGACCGTCTTGACTTGGTGTTCTTCCCCGAGTCTCATGAGAAGAGCCCGATGCTCTTCGTTGACGAGCGTGAATGCAATGAGCGCCTGTTGCGCTTTCGCTTGTGTGACAACATCGATAATCGTCTGCTCATCCTCAACGAATGGGATGCGGAGCGTTTCGATTGCATTCTCATGGAATTGGATACTCGCTGCACGGACGACAAGTTCACACGTCTCCCCGACCGAATCACTTACAACAAATACGAGTTGTTTCGTAGTCAAATCGGTTTCCTCCTCAAATCGACTCATCGTTCGCTAACGCAATGAGCACCTTCGTCATGTTCGTCTTCGTCATTCGACCAAGAACAATTAGTTTCCCGTCCTTCTCTTCAACGACCGGCATCGCATCGATTTGCTTTTCAATCAATTTCATGCCCGCACGGATTAATGTCTCGGTTTTCTCGCATACTGTGATGTTCGGCATACGTGTCATGATGACATTGACAGGTAATTGATCCAAGTCTTGGTTCCCGATTGCAGCACGGAGTAAGTCTTTACGAGACAATACTCCCACTAGTTCCCGGTCACGTCCGACAACGAACAGTGAGCCCACATCTTCTAAAAATAACGTGACAATCGCATCATATACCGTCATCTCATCTCGTACGACTTTTGCAGAGGACATGAAGTCCCCTACAGTCAACGAGTCTAACTTTTCACGGAGCATCGACGAATTCCGTTTGCCAACGAACGTGTAGCCGACGCGAGGTCTAGCTTCAAGTATTCCTGTCATCGTCAAAATTGCAAGGTCTGGACGCAAGGTCGCACGAGTGAGCGATAATTCCTGGGCGATTTGTTCCCCTGTAATCGGTCCATTCTCTTTTACAATCTCGACGATTTTTTGTTGGCGTTCATTCAGTTGCATAGCCAACCCCCTCTAGTTTGTTCAGAGTACGAGCGCGTTGAAGTCTGCGACACTCTTAATCGTCGTAGCAAGTCGGTTCATTTCGTGGAGTCGGTTTTGGCGTACCGCCTCGTCATCACTCATGACCATCGTATGTTCAAAATACTGCATAATTGGTGATTCGAGTGTTTGAAGAAGTTGAAGCGCTTTGTTATAGTCTCCCGCTTGAACGGCCTTCGTCGCTTCAGGAGCTGTCTGTTCAATCGCTTCATTTAACGCAACCTCTTGGTCATTTTCAAACAATGAAGGATCAACGTCTCCCTGTTCACCTTTTTTCGAGATATTGACGACGCGCGAGAGTTGTTCAATCAACGATTTAGCGTCCGTAGAGACGAACTGTTGAATCGCCTGTGCACGAGCATCGAGACGGTCGACCGTAAGCGTTGTCGTCAACACTGCATCGATCACATCATAACGTACCTGCTGTTCTTGTAGGCGATATTTCAAGCGAAGTTTAAAGAACTCGACGAGCTGTGCCTTTACTTGTTCTTTATCGGCTTCATAGAGTCCTGCTTCCAGTTGTAATTCGACAACTTTCGAGAGAAGTTTGTCGATTGAGAGATCAATCTTCCAATCGCCAAGGATTTGTACGACGCCTTGAGCTTGACGACGAAGTGCGAACGGGTCCTGTGAACCGCTCGGAATCATTCCGATGCCAAAGAACGCAGCAATCGAATCGAGTTTGTCTGCGAGAGCAAGCACCGCACCTGTCGCTGTCTCAGGAGATGCATCTCCTGCGAAACGTGGCATATAGTGCTCACGAATCGCAGCAGCCACTTCTTTGTCCTCCCCTTGTTGAAGTGCGTACTTCTCTCCCATGATTCCTTGGAGTTCAGTAAACTCGTAAACCATCTGGCTGACGAGGTCAAACTTGTGGATTGCACCAGCACGATTCACTTTTTCAAGATCCGCATCAAAGAGTGGTGCAAGGGTTTGTGCGATTTCTGTCACGCGACGCGCTTTCGCTCCAGTCGTTCCCAATTTTTCATGGAAGACGATTCGGTCGAGACGAGCAAGCTGGTCATCGATTTTCGTCTTCTTATCCTCTTCATAGAAGAAGACGGCATCCGCAAGACGCGCACGAATGACTTTTTCGTTTCCGCGTGCGACGTTTTCAAGATGATCGGCATTTCCGTTTCGAACGGTGACGAAATAATTTTTCAACGTTCCATCGACATATACCGGGAAATAACGTTGGTGCTCTTTCATCGTCGTGATGAGTACTTCTTCTGGTAAGTCAAGATACGTCTCATCGAACTCACCAAAGAGGGCAGTCGGCCATTCGACTAAGTTTGTGACTTCTTCTAACAAGTCAGCATCAAGTGGGATCGTCCATCCTTGGTTTGTCGCAAGTGCTTGGATTTGACGTTCAATTTCTGCTTTACGCGCTTCGTAACTTGCCATGACAAAGGCAGCATCTAGCGCTTCCACATATTCAGCTGGTGAATGGACAACGACGTCTCCTTTACTGAGGAAGCGATGTCCTCTCGTCACGTTCCCTGTCTTCACGCCTTCAATCGTAAAGTCGATGACATCCTGACCGAAGAGGGCAATCAACCAACGAATCGGACGCATGTAGCGTAAACTGCTCGTTCCCCACTTCATGTTTTTCGGGAACGTCAAGCTTCGAACTACGTCTTCAAGACCACTTAACAAAGAACCTGTTGCTTGTCCCTTTTCATGACGCTCCGCGAAGACATACTCGACTCCCTTTTCTTCCGCAAAGTATAGGTCTTCCACTGACAATCCACGACCACGGGCAAATCCTTCTGCCGCTTTCGACCAGTTCCCTTCTGCGTCTTGAGCAATCTTCTTCGCAGGTCCGCGAAGTGTTTCCGTCAAATCTTGTTGTGTTTCCTCCACATCACGAACGATTACAGCTAAACGACGAGGTGTCGAATATACTTCGATTGATCCAAACTCAACTCGCGCTTCTTTCAAGAACGAGTCGATTCGTTCTCCTAACTGTTTTTCTGAACGCAAGACGTATTGAGCCGGAAGCTCTTCCAATCCAATCTCTAGTAAAAGGTCACGCATTCAAGTCACCTGCTTTCTCTTGTTTCAAAAGTGGGAAACCGAGACGCTCCCGTTCTTCAATAAATTTAGAAGCACATGCACGTGACATATTACGGACGCGTTGAATAAATCCAGTCCGCTCTGTCACAGAAATCGCGCCTTTTGCGTCTAACAAGTTGAACGTATGTGAACATTTCAAAATGTAGTCGTACGCAGGGAAGACAAGATTTTCTTCAAGAGCACGTTTTGCTTCCTTCTCATATGTGTCAAATAGCGTAAAGAGCATATCGACATCTGATAACTCGAACGTATATTTTGAGTGTTCGAACTCAGGCTGATAGAAGATATCTCCATACTTGAATCCGTCTGTCCAAACGAGGTCGAAAACGCTCTCGACTTCTTGAATGTACGAGGCGAGACGTTCGAGACCGTATGTGATTTCAACGGCAATCGGATCACACTCGATGCCACCGACTTGTTGGAAATACGTGAATTGCGTGATTTCCATCCCGTTTAACCATACTTCCCAACCGAGACCGGCTGCTCCGAATGTCGGGTTCTCCCAGTTATCCTCAACGAAGCGGATATCATGTTCGAGCGGGTTAATTCCGATCAACTCGAGACTTTCTAAGTACAACTCTTGGATGTTGCTCGGAGAAGGCTTCATGATGACTTGGAACTGATGATGTTGATACAGGCGGTTCGGGTTCTCCCCGTAACGTCCGTCAGCCGGGCGGCGCGACGGTTCTGTGTAACAGACATTCCAAGGTTCTGGTCCTAGCGTTCTTAATGTAGTCATTGGGTTTAACGTACCTGCCCCTTTTTCCACATCATACGCTTGCATCGTCAAACAACCTTTCGATGCCCAAAAGTTTTGTAGCGTGAGAATGATTTCTTGCATAGTCATATGCTTCATAGATGACACCTCCAATAGTATTGAAACGACAAAAAACGCCCCTATGTGCCTAGCACATAGGGACGGGATTGATTCCCGCGGTTCCACCCTACTTGCCCCAATCATTGGGACCACTCTTAACAAGATGTGGGCGCTCTGGAATCGCCATTCACTCTTCTCATGACGCTCGGCTCACACCACCCCGAACTCGCTTCATTCATGACATGAAGAGTTACTTATTTCCTTCATCGCGCACGCTATTTCATTGTCTAATCGTAACTCATCGTATCGAATTCACTTTAAAAAGTCAATCCTCATTCAGATGAAGTCGAATCATTTGATCGAGCACTCGCTTCGTCTTCAGTCGCAATCCGCTATACGATTCCATGTACGCATCGAACAGTTGACGCAATAGGAGTCTCGACTCGTTTGACAACGGCACGTTCCGAAATTCCGACAGTTCGTGCTTGCTCATCAAATAGAGTAGTTTGGCTAGGCGCTCTGACAATTGAATCGATCCTTCTTCTCGATGGCGACCACATAAAAATCCTCCGGATGCGACCGAGAAATACATCGGGTCCGTCACGTCCCCGCAGCGGACACATCCGGTCAGCACAGGAGAAACACCCAGAAGATGTAGCATGCGCAGTTCCATGTGATGCGTGATCACATCTGGGTCCATTCCTGCATTCAATGCTTGAAGCGCGTCCTGTAAAATCCGGAATAACGGACGATTTTGTACGCGATCCTCGACAGATCGGTCGACGAGCTCTAACCAATACATCGCGTACGCCATCCGATCGACATCTTTGCGAACCTCTGGATAGGACGTCATGACATCAGATGATTTTAACTGAGCGAGTCCTCGGCTAGACGGGAAAATATAAACACCTTCTACAAACGGTTGGCTCGAGGCATGGAACCGACTTCCCGGTTTCTTTGCGCCTCTTGCCATAATCGCAACTTTGCCAAGCTCTTCCGTAAACAATGTCACGACTTTATTCGATTCACCATAATTGACGGTACGAATGACGATTCCCGTGACTTTTTGTAACATAGCTTAGTACTCGTCGTCGCGGAAACCGAGGTCACGAAGCTGACCCATCTTGTTACGCCAGTCTTTTTGAACTTTGACCCAAAGGTTCAAATACACTTTCGTACCTAGAAGCGCCTCGATATCTTGTCGGGCATCTGTTCCGATTTCACGAAGCATCGTCCCTTTTTTGCCGATGATGATCCCTTTTTGCGAATCACGCTCTACCATGATCACCGCTTCGACATCAATCATCTCGGAGTTTTCACGTTTCTTGATTGATTCGATTGCAACAGCAATTGAGTGCGGGACTTCGTCACGTGTCTTATGCAACACTTTTTCGCGAATCATCTCAGAGATGATAAAACGCTCCGGGTGGTCTGTCACTTGATCGGCCGGATAATACATCGGTCCTTCAGGTAACAGTTTCTTGATTTCTCCTAGGAGCGGTTCGACGTTATTGCCTTGCAGTGCTGAAATCGGTACATACGCTGCAAAGTCCAACTCATTCGTGTATTGCTCAATCACTTTTGGAAGTTCATCCGGATGAATCAAATCGATTTTGTTCATCACCAAAATGATTGGTGTGTCAAGTCCTTTCAGTTTTTCGATGATGAAGTCATCACCTGCACCGCGAGGTTCCGTCACATTCACCATGAAAAGAATCGCATCGACTTCGCGAAGGGCGTTTGTCGCCACTTTCATCATGAAGTCTCCGAGGCGATGTTTCGGTTTATGGATTCCCGGTGTGTCAATGAAAATGATTTGGGAATCATCCGTCGTATACACACCTTGTACTTTGTTTCGTGTCGTTTGTGGTTTATCCGACATGATGGCAATCTTTTGTCCGATCACGCGGTTAAGGAATGTCGATTTACCGACATTTGGTCGACCGATGATCGACACGAAACCAGATTTAAAATCTTCTTGATACATAATGCACCTGCTTTCTCAATTTCAGAACTCTTAGTATAGCACGTTCCATAGTCTTGGACCGAATATAATGAGTGCTGTTACAGCGGCTCCTATAGAAGCGACGAGTACGGCTCCTGCAGCCACATCTTTTGCCTGTTTCGCGAGCGGATGGACCTCTTGTGTGACTAAATTGACCGCCCGCTCGATGGCAGTATTCATCAATTCTAGGCTGATGACCAACGTCACCCAGGCGAGAAGAAATAGATTTTCTAGTTTCGTCGTTTGTAACCATATCGCCACAGCGAAGACGAGTAAGGCCGCGATGAGGTGGATACGCATATTCCGCTCTGTACGAATGGCATGGAGGATTCCCTCGCATGCCACACGGAACGGTCTCACACGTTGCCTCGCTTCAACTCGAAGTGAGTAAGGACTTCTTCTTGTCTTGCGGTCATTTCCGCTTCTTCCTCTGGCGTCATATGATCGTATCCTAACAGATGAAGGAATCCGTGGATGGCCAAGAAACCGAGCTCCCGCTCGAACGAATGACCGTAGTCCGCCGCTTGTTCTCGGCAACGTTCCACTGAAATGACCAAGTCTCCGAGGAGATGTGGTTCATCCTCATCAAGCGTGAAATCCATCTCGTCTTCACCCATTTCATCAAAGGCAAAACTAATTACATCGGTCGGGGCATCTTTACCCCTCCATTCCCGATTCACTTCATGGATCTCTTCATTCGTTAAATACGTGACGGATAATTCACTCGGTTCTTCCACATCTTCTAATTGTGCGGCATGTTGTAAAATCGACTCGACAAGTTCGATTTGAGACACCGTTAACAATTCATGTTCATCGTTCGAGATGATTTGCATGCAATTCTCCCTCTTTCTTTAGCTCTGGATATTCAATTCGTTCATGGAACAAGCCCGTTAACGTCTCGCACGCACTCTCACCAACGCGCCAAATTTCTTTTGTCGTCAATTCACAGTCCTCAAACTGCCCATCTGCCAGCTTGTCTCGGATAATGGCACGAACGAGCATCCGAATTTTCTCAGGCGTCGGCTGTTTTTGCGAACGAACGGCTGCCTCGATCGAATCGACAATCATGACGACCGCCGCTTCTCGCGTTTGAGGTTTCGGACCAGGATAACGGAATCGAGATTCCACAACGTCTTTCTCATGATCTTCTTTCGCTTTGACATAAAAATATTTCAATAAGGAAGTCCCATGATGCTGTTCAGCAATATCAATGATTTCCTTTGGTAATTTATAGCGTCGTAACAGATCGGCCCCGTCATAAGGATGAGCCATGATGATATCCGCGGACTCTTCTGGCGTCAGTCGATCGTGCGGATTCCCTCCACCTTGTTGGTTTTCAATAAAGTGAAGAGGACGTTCCGTCTTTCCGAGGTCATGGTAATAACTCGCTACCCTTGCGAGCAAGCCGTCTGCACCAATCGCTTCACATGCCGATTCCGCCAAGTTTGCTACCATCATACTATGATGATATGTGCCCGGTGCTTCCATCAAAAGTTTGCGTAACAACGGATGTGTCGGACTCATCAACTCGACAAGTCGACCAGACGATAAGACGCCAAACCACGGTTCTAGGAAAGGTAAGAATCCAAACGTCAACACGATGGACAACAAGGCGCTAATGACGGCGAATCCAGAAAGATACATCGCCATTTCCCAAGTGATCTGAACGTTTCGTAATAAAAGTAACGCGATGACCATAATAATGTTCACGACACCGAGCAAGATCCCCGACAAGAACAAGCGCTTCCGCTGAATTTTCGGCTCGACTAAAAAGACAGCTAAAAAACTCCCGGTTGCGACGTACACTAACGTCATGAAATTCGTACTTTGTCCGAACGTGACGACGATACTACCCGCAATCATCGTAATGAAGGCAGATGCGAGCGCGACCCGTTCGTCAATCAAGATTCGGAGTAACAAAACGACGAAAGCGGTCGGCGCCAAGAGATAAGCATACGTCGTATAGTCGACACCGATATATCCGACGCCGAAGAAGATACCAAGTTGTAAAAGAAGCAACCCATAGACAGTCACTAATATTTTTGGGCTCAATAATAAATCTTTAATCTTTGAACGGATGAGCATGAATAAGAAACCACCCGTCAACAATCCGCTCAACAAGAACGAGCCAAACAGTGGCGCGAGTGAACGGTTCGGATCGATTGCTCCAGTTAATTCTAGCTTCCTATAAATCTCACGTGTGACGACTTCTCCTTGACTAACAAGGAGTTGTCCCTCTTGAATGATGACAGGGTCGACCGCATCAACAGCCTCCTGCTCTTTTTGACGCGTCGCCTCAGAATCGAACACATAGTTCGGAACGATGAGTTCATCACTGAGCGTCTTCGCGATTGCACGGAATTCGAACGAGAGCGGTGATTGATCGACGATTGCAGCCGCACGATCTCGAGCAGCTGCGACTGCTTCATTACTCGTCTCGATCCGGTCGTCCATCACTTGTTGCAACGCCGTCACCGTCACGTCTTCGACGGTTTGCCGAGTGTCTTCCGTCGCCTCAAGAAGTGAGTTTAGTTCTTCGTCTGCGAGAATCCCGTTCGCCTCCGTCGAATTCAAACGGCTCTTAATATCCGCAAGTTCCGTCTCGTCGTCCGTCTGATCGAACGCTGCAAACAATTGCTCGACTTTCGCAATCTGTTGGTCAGCAAATTCTCTTCGGAGCGAGAACTGACTACCGACGCCGTTCGTCACTTCTTGTTTCAACCGTTCAGTCGCCACTCGGTCCTCGACTGTGATCGGAGACCGGATGTCTTGTTCAGCAATCCCTAGTGGTTCCACACTGATGATGGACGGGCGCACGGTGAAGTAAAGAATTGCACCTAATAAGAGAAAGAAAATCAGCGAAATCGTCGCGACTGTCCAATGTTTAGCTTGCTGCATTCGTGTCCCCCCTTTCACGATCAATGACCTCTTTCACTTCCTTACTTGAGGTCTGTACTATAGGCGTTAATGATTTTCTTGACGAGTGGATGGCGGACGACATCAGATGCGCTAAAGTGTTCAAAATGAATCCCGTCCACGCCCTCTAATAAGTGCAACGCCTCTTGTAAACCTGACGCCTTCCCTTTCGGTAAATCGACCTGTGTCAAATCCCCTGTGACCACCATCTTCGATCCGAATCCGAGTCGCGTCAAAAACATCTTCATTTGTTCTTTCGTCGTATTCTGTGCCTCGTCTAAAATGACAAATGCATCTTCTAGCGTACGTCCACGCATATAGGCGAGAGGCGCCACTTCGATTGTCCCTCGTTCTAACAATCGATTCGTCTGCTCCACACCATAAACGTCGAATAAGGCATCATATAACGGTCGAAGATATGGATCTACCTTCTCTTTTAAGTCACCTGGTAAAAATCCGAGGTTCTCGCCGGCTTCAACGGCAGGTCGCGTCAAGATAATTCGTTTCACTTGACCTTCTTTTAGCGCACGTGCTGCTAGAACGACTGCCAAATACGTTTTACCCGTTCCGGCCGGTCCAATTCCGAAGACAAGATCTCGTCGTTCAATCGCGCGAACATAACGACTCTGGCCAACCGTTTTGGCGCGAATCGGTTTCCCCTTGTTCGTCGTAAAGACGACACGCTCGTAATGCTCGAGCAATTCGTCTCCCTTTCCGACTTGAATATGTTGGATGACACTGATTGCGTCACTTTCATTGAGACGCGCACCTTTTTTCACCAATGTCTGTAACGTGATGATGACTTGCTTCGTCAATTCTAATGCCTCTCCTGTGTCAGCTTGGATAATCAATTCCTCGCCTCTCGGGATAAGCGCCACTTTCAATTCTGTCTCAATCGCTTGGAACACTTCATCTTTCGGTCCGAGTAAAGCTTGTGCTTCATTCGCATGTTCCATGACGAATGGTATTTTATCAGTCATAATCAATGGATACGTTGCCCCCTCTAAATATCGGTTATTCCTCTTTTACTTTAGCACTAACACGCCTATCGTGAAAGAAAGACCGCGTAATTTCCCCATGCAAAAGGCAGTAACACGAGGTTACTGCCTTTGCCTTACTTCTTTCGTTTCGAGACCGGAGGTTGTAACACCTCGCTCCAAATGACCGCTTCCTGCATTCGCTTTTTCGAAACTTTCAGTTGTTTCGGTTTGGTCTTCTCCTGAATCGGAGGGATTTTTACTGCTTGCTCGAACTGCGCACTCACTTTCGGTCTCTCGACTTGACGTTCTTGAGGAACCGGTCGCTCTTCAGCTCGAGCGACTCGCCGTCTCACCTTTTGCGGCGTGGGCTTTTGCTCCGAATCATCAAACGCCGTTTCAATCTCTTTCATCACGTCTCCGACCGAATCCAAATAACGCTTTAGCTCACTGCTTTGAGGACGATCGCCAGAGGACGATGACTTTTCAAGACGCTTCATCACAGCCGAGGCGATCCCGAAAGCGGCTAACAAGAGTACCCAAAGTCCTTCCATATCAATCACTCACTATCTGATTCAGAATCGACAGGTGCCCCAATCGCTTTTCGCATTTCCGTATCTGCTTGTACGTTCAGGTAATTCACATAATCCATCACGCCAAGTTTACCATTACGCAACGCTTCTGCCATCGCGAGTGGAACTTCCGCTTCGGCCCCGACGACTTTCGCACGCATTTCTTCAACAGAAGACTTCATTTCCTGTTCGCGGGCAATCGCCATCGCACGGCGTTCTTCCGCCTTCGCTTGCGCAATCTTTTTGTCTGCTTCGGCTTGGTCAGTCTGCAAGACCGCACCGATGTTTTTACCGATATCGATGTCTGCAATATCAATCGATAGAATTTCAAACGCCGTTCCCGAATCTAACCCTTTCGTGAGTACGGTACGTGAAATCATATCCGGATTTTCTAATACATGCTTATGGTTGTTTTGCGAACCGATCGTTGATACGACCCCTTCGCCGACACGTGCGATAATCGTTTCTTCCCCCGCACCACCAACGAGACGGTCGATATTGGCACGTACCGTAATACGCGCTTTCGCTTTTACTTCAATCCCATCCATTGCCACACCGGCGATGAAAGGTGTTTCAATGACTTTCGGGTTAACGGACATTTGTACAGCCTCGAGCACGTTACGACCTGCCAAGTCAATGGCAGCAGCACGCTCAAACGATAATTCGATATTTGCTCGATGTGCCGCAATCAATGCGTTCACGACACGGTCTACGTTACCACCCGCTAAGAAATGACTCTCTAGCTGGTTCGTATTTAATTCGATGCCTGCTTTGACCGCTTTAATCAACGGGTTCACAATTTTTGATGGAATTACGCGGCGAAGACGCATTCCAATTAATGTGAAGATGGAGACATGGACCCCTGCTGCAAACGAACTGATCCATAGTCCGACTGGTACGAACGTGAAGAACACGGCAAGCGCAATCAATCCTCCACCTGTGATGAGTAACGTCGTCAATAGTTCTGGTGTCATTCTGTTACATCCTCCTTCGGTTCTATAAAGGTCCGAACGACAATCCGCCCTGAATCCACTTTATATACCTGAATTTTTGTCTGCTGATCGAGATAGCCACCCTCTGTCACGACGTCGATACGCTCTCCGTCGATTTCGGCAGTACCGGCCGGGCGAAGTGGTGTTAACGTCACACCTACTTTCCCAAGAAGTTGTTTACGGTCATCATGGGACAAGTAACCTTTTTCGGTCGATGTCGAATCTGTCAAAATCAACCCTTTATAAATGAGCGGTCGATTCGTACTTAATCGGCGATATGCCCAGAAACCGAGTCCAGTGAGCACCGCTGCCGCCAAACCGATTGAGAGCCATAGCTGACCGATCGTCGCACCCGCCATGATCAAGCTGGCAACGACCGCTCCGATCCCAAGCAAACCAAACAATCCAAACCCTGCAACGAACACTTCAATTCCAAGAAGGACGACTCCGACAAAAAAGACTGTCAGAATCACTCCGAGACCAAATGTCATCGTCTTGCTACCCCCTTCCAAATTCAAAGCTATCTCCTATCTCTAGTGTATACGAAACAAGATTGAATGTGGTTTCAGAATACGCAAAAAAAGCAGAAACTTTCGGTTTCCCGAAAAGTTCTGCTTTTTCATCAATTCGTCAATTGTTGTTTGACGATTCGGTTCACAAGACCACCGTCTGCCTTGCCTTTGACTTGCGGCATGACGACGCCCATCACCTTACCCATATCAGATGGAGCGGATGCGTTCGTTTGAGCAATTGCTGCTTGAACGATCGCAGTCACTTCATCTTCTGAAAGTTGTTCAGGCATATAGGCTTCTAGGACGACAATCTCTTCTGCTACTTTGGAAGCAAGGTCTTCACGACCAGCGCTTTCGAATTCTCGGAGGGAGTCTCTGCGCTGTTTCATCTCTCGGTTGAGCACCGTGAGTTCCTCTTCCTCGGTAAGATCTTGACGACCTAGTTTGATAGCCTCATTTTGGAGCGACGCTTTTACCATCCGGATCGTCGTGAGACGATCTTTCTGTTTAGCGCGCATGGCTTGCTTCATGTCGTCCGTCAAGCGTTCTTGAAGACTCATGAGCCAACACCCTCTCTACACAATGAAACTGGAATCAGAATTTCTTACGCTTACGCGCAGCTTCTGATTTCAATTTACGTTTTACGCTTGGCTTTTCGTAGTGACGACGTTTACGAACTTCGGCAAGTGTGCCATCTTTCGAAACACCGCGTTTGAAACGACGAAGAGCGTCTTCAAGCGATTCGTTTTTACGGACACGAGTTTCCACTAGTTTTCCCTCCCTCCGAATTACACGACTAAGGAAACGTGTTTCACACGTCATATCATATTATAGTGAAATTAAGTCGTGTGGTCAACCACTTATTAATAGTCGCTGTCTGAACGTCCACCAGTGACGATTGCGATACCAGCTGAAGCACCGATACGTGTCGCACCAGCATCAATCATCGCTTTCGCGCCTTCGAAGTCACGAACACCACCTGAGGCTTTTACGCCGAGGTCTGGTCCGACTGTTTCACGCATGAGACGAATGTCTTCGACCGTTGCGCCACCAGTTGAGAAACCAGTTGATGTTTTGACGAAATCTGCTCCAGCTTTTACTGAAAGTTCAGCAGCTTTCTTGATTTCTTCTTTTGTAAGCATGCACGTCTCAAAGATGACTTTGACGAGTGTACCGTTTGCCGCTTCGACAACCGCACGAATGTCACGCTCTACGAGATCGTAGTCGCCGTCTTTGAGCGCTGCGATGTTGATGACCATATCTACTTCATCCGCACCGTTTGCAATCGCGTCTTTTGTTTCGAATGCCTTCACTTCAGGAGTGTTCGCTCCGAGTGGGAACCCGATGACTGTACATACTTTGACGTCGTCATCTGATTGAAGTTGCTCTGCTGCATATTTGACCCATGTCGGGTTGACACAGACACTTGCGAACTTATATTCGAGTGCCTCTGCACAAAGTTTTGTAACTTGATCTTTTGTAGTTTCAGCTTTTAAAGCTGTGTGGTCGATATAACGGGCTAATTCCATTATTCATTTCCTCCTCTGACAAATAAGTCTGACATCTAACATATTACCACGTTTTTTCGAAATGTAACAGCTTTCAAACTCAAATGAGTTGACGACGTTTGCGAGCGACGACCCAGCTATTCCAACTGAAGAAGAAGATGGCTAGCCAAATACAAGTGAATGCGAAGACGTGATATGCCGTGAACGGTTCATGATACATGACGACCCCGATTATCAGACTGATGGTCGGTGCGATAAATTGAAGAAACCCGACGAGCGTAAACGGGATATGTTGTGCCCCGTATCCAAATAAAAGAAGCGGGAGCGCCGTCACAACACCCGTCCCTAGCAATGCGACCCAAATCATCGGTGACATGTCGAAGGCAATCTGGTCTGTGACGACCTGATTGCTGAGAAAGATGAGCGCGACAGGAACGACAGCTAACGTCTCAATCCCGAGACTCACGGTTGAAGCGAGAGGTCGACGTTTCTTCACCATCCCATAAAAACCGAACGTACTCGCTAATACGAACGAGATCCACGGAAACGAACCATACCCAAGCGTCAAGACGAGGACGCCGATCGACGCGATCCCAACCGCCATCCATTGGACTCGATTTAATGATTCCCGAAAGACGAGCACCCCTAACACCATACTGACAAGCGGGTTAATGTAATATCCGAGGGATGCCTCGATAATATAACCGTGATTGACAGCCCATATGTACACAAACCAGTTTGCACTGACGATGAATCCGTTCAACATGAATGCGTTTCGTGTGGCAGGGTGGCGAAGAGCGTATCCGAACTCTTTCCACTGATTCGTCCATCTTAAGACGAGTAAAATAAATAAAAAGGACCAAACGATACGATGTGCCAAAATTTGTCCACTCGGCACTTCCTGCAAAAACTTCCAATAGATTGGGAGGACGCCCCACATGACGTAGGCCCCGATTGTCGTCCAAACTCCCTTATTCACACGTTCACCCGCTCTCTTTCAAGTTAAAATCAGTTTAGTCGATGAACGACTTCCGATACAAGGCTTTTGTCTCATGAAAAAAGGACGCGAAAATCGCGTCCTTACTCATTATTGTTTGACTTGTTCAATGGCGGATAAAGCTTGCGCCAAATCCTCGATTAAATCATCGATATCCTCTAATCCGACTGAGATTCGAACGAGCCCGTCCGTGATCCCAAGTTCTGCACGGCGTTCGGCTGGAATCGACGCATGTGTCATACGAGCCGGAACACTGATTAGGCTTTCTACTGCACCTAAGCTTTCTGCGAGTGTGAAGTACTTCGTCTTCGCGACCATCATTTCCGCCGCCTCGGCCGAACCGACATCGAACGCAATCATCCCACCGAATCCACGCGCTTGAGACAAGTGGACTCGTTTTGCCTCTTCACTTGAGATACTCGGGTGTAGGACGCGTGACACGTTCTCATTCGATTGTAGGAAGTCGACCAACGCTCGTGCGTTCGATTCGATTTCTTCCATCCGAACGGCAAGCGTCTTAATCCCACGAACGACGAGGAAGCTGTCTTGAGGTCCGAGTACTGCCCCGACCGAGTTTTGTAGGAACGCTAGAGCTTCTCCTTGTTCTTCCGTTCGAGCGACGACGAGTCCCGCCACGACGTCACTATGACCACCTAAGTATTTTGTGGCACTGTGTAAGACATAGTCGGCACCAAGGTCGATTGGATTTTGGAAGTAAGGGGTCATGAACGTGTTGTCCACTACGAGTAAGACGTCTGCCTCATCCGCAATCGTGCGCATTGCACGGATATCTGTCACATTCAAAAGTGGGTTCGTCGGCGTCTCCACATAGATCATTTTCGTGTTCGCTTGTAGCGCATCACGAACCGCCGCTTCATCGGATGTGTCGACAAAAGTTGCCTCCAAGCCTCGTGACTGAAATACTCGATTGAATACACGGTACGTTCCTCCATATACATCAGACCCGACGATGACGTGGTCTCCAGATTTCAACAACATGAGTACGGTCGAGATGGCCGCCATCCCAGAACCGAATGCGAAACCTTGCACGCCGCCCTCGATATCCGCAATCAGCGTCTCAAGCGCAGTTCGTGTCGGGTTGGCAGATCGAGAATACTCGTAACCTTCCCGCAAGTTTCCGATCCCGTCTTGCTTGTATGTGCTCGTTTGATAAATCGGCGGTGTGACTGCCCCTGTTAATGGGTCCGTCGTCTTACCGCCGTGAATGAGTGCTGTCTTTGTACGCATATTCTGCCTCCTTGACAATTCCTTGACTTAAATATCGCTCTGCACTGTCTGGCAAGATTGTCACAATCGTGCCTTCCGACATTTGATTTGCTTCCTTTACACATGCTGCAATGGCAGCCCCAGAAGAACTCCCGATAAGCAATCCTTCTTGTTTTGCGAGATGCGCCACATAGTAAAACGCTTCCTCGTCTGTGATCGTATGAATCGCATCGACATAAGACCGTTCCAAGAAGGGAGGCCATTTTTCGACACCGATTCCTTCAGTTTTATGTGGCCCCGGCTCACCGCCGTTCAAAATCGAACCGACCGGCTCGACGACGACGGTTTTCGTCCCTTGCGGCTTTAATGATTTAGCGACACCGGTGAATGTACCACCCGATCCCGCCCCCGCCACAAACACATCAATCTGCGGCACGTCTTTCAATAGTTCTTGTGAAAGAATGTCCACATAGGCGTCAGGGTTATCCGGGTTTGAAAACTGTTCTGGCACGTACGCATCATATTCTTCCGCCAACTCGAGCGCGTGACTGATTGCGCCTTTCATCCCTAGCTCAGTCGGTGTATTGACGACGGTCGCCCCAAGGAGACGCATCAATGCTTGTTTCTCTTTACTAAACTTTTCAGGGGTCACGGTGATGAGGCGAATGTCGTACCGCTGACAAGCGAGTGCGAGGCCAATTCCTGTATTCCCCGCTGTCGGCTCAATGACTGTACCACCTGGTGCTACGTCTCCACGCTTCATCGCCCGCTCAATCAAATTCATGCCGAGTCGGTCTTTGACACTCCCTCCCGGATTCATCATCTCCATCTTCCCATATACTTTTACCGTAGATGGTACAGGTAATGAACGGAGCTCGATGAGCGGCGTGTCCCCGATGAGTTCATAGACGTCACGGACAATCATCTTATGCTTCGTCCTTGAAGATGATATGCCACTCGTCACGTTTCGCAAGCATGTCAGCCGCTAATTTTTTAGCTCCCTCAAAATCATGATGGTTCGCATTCCCACATTGAACCGGATTTTGCGCTGGTAATTCTTCCGCGTTCATCGCATCGCGTAACGTTGCTTCGACGAGGTCGAGCATTCGTTCATAATTCCCATCATTTAGCATCGTCCAATAGAAACCTGTTTGGCATCCCATCGGAGAAATATCAACGATGTCTTCTGAATGGTTGCGGCTGTTTTCAGCGATCAAATGTTCGAGAGAGTGAACTGCACGCATCGGCATGAGTCCTTCGTTCGGTTGAATGAAGCGAATGTCATACTTGTAAATGGTATCCGCCGTTCCTTCTTTCACACCAGCTAAACGAACAAATGGAGCCTGTACTTTCGTATGATCCAGGTTAAAACTTTCGACGTTATATGTTTTCATGAGTGATTCCTCCTAATTATTTTGTAGCGACGACAAGCCAAACGAATTTATTTTTCTGCGTCATCGTGACGTTGTATCCGTTCGCCTCTAACATTGTACGAATGGTTGTTGTGTATGGATAATATTCACGGTTTAGGTCTTCGACCAAGTCTGAATACCCTTGTGCCGTTGCCCAGTCAATGATGTCCTGTCGAGCTTCCGGAGATTCGAACATCGTATCGAGCAATACAAATTTCGGATGTCCCCACTCCCGAACGTATTGATCAATTGCTGATTCTTTTTCAGAATCCGTCAAGTGATGGAAAGCGTACGAAGATACGACCGTATCGACTTGCGAGAAAGATGGATAACGAAGAAAATCACCGTTTTCTACCGAAATACCTAATTTATCAATCGCAATCTGCCTCATCTCCGGAGAAGGTTCGATTGCAATTAAAGGATGTCCTTTTAAAATACGGGCACTCAAGTTACCTGTGCCGACGCCAAATTCCAAGACTGTTCCTTCAACGTGTAACGCAACATCATCAAGCATTTGATCATATCCGATAAATACTTCATGATATTGCTCGTCATGCCCCCCGACTGCCGTATCGTAATCTTTCGCCCAATCTTTAAAGATATCCATGAATGGTAAATTCATAGCGCCACCTCATTCTTAATTCTGACTAAATTGATATGTTTTATTGGTATTTAACATTAACGTTACATTAACAGGTTTTTTTGCACTTTTCAAGTCATTCGCGCAAATCATCTGATCAAAAAAATCGGATATAGGTCTTATGTTTTAGGTCTTTAGTAATTGTCTGAACATTAAAATTTGTGCAAAAACACTCCCCTATTTTACAAAAAAATCCACTCTTTTTCGTTTGAACAACGATATGATAATTCACAATGTAAGTAGAATCTTTATTTTTTACAGGTAATAACAAATATTAGGGGGTATCTACATTGTCACGAAGAAACATTTATTTAAATGCATCACTTGCTACATGTATCGCTTTAACACCTGCCTTCATTCAAGCAGGTACAACATCCGTTTCGGCAGAAGCTTCGATCAAACCAAAACTCGTTCTTGAAAAGAAACAGAAAAAAGTTCGGGTCGTCGTCGAACTCGTCGGTGCACCTGCGATTGCAGAAGCAGCACAAAAAGGGAAAAAGTTTAACGAGTTGACAAAATCAGAACAAAACAAAGCGCAACAATCTGTTCAGTCTGAACAAAAACGTGCAAAATCCGCTTTGAAGAAACAGGGAGTGACCGCTACGCCGATTGAAGAGTTCACGACCGTCTTTAACGGCTTCTCTACTTTCCTCACTACAAGTGAAATCGCGAAAGTCGAAGCCCTTCCAGAAGTGGCGACTGTCTACGTCGTCAATGAATATGAACGTCCTGAAGTGAAACCAGATATGGTCACAAGTAACGGAATGGTACAAGCCGAACAAACGTGGGGCGATTATGGATTCGCTGGGGAAGGCACCGTCGTCGCTGTCATCGACTCAGGAATTGATGCCGACCACCGAGATTACCGAATCACGGATGCGAAAACAGCAGAATTGACGAAATCAGAAGTCGATCAGGCCATCACTTCTTTTGGTCTTCCTGGTGAATATGTGAATGAAAAAGTTCCATACGCGTATAACTACTACGACGAGAACGATGATATTAAAGATGATTCTCCGGGTGCTTCCATGCACGGTCAGCACGTTTCAGGAACGGTTGCCGCAAACGGTGATTTAGAAAACGGCGGGATTAAAGGTGTCGCACCTGAAGCTCAAATCCTAGGTCTTAAAGTATTTAGTAACGATCCGAACTATGCGTCTACATACGGAGATATTTATATTAAAGCGATTGACGATGCGATCAAACTTGGAGCAGACGTCATCAATATGAGCCTTGGATCTACAGCAGGTTTTGTCGATGCTGACTCACCTGAACAGCAAGCCGTTCAACGTGCTGTTGATAACGGCGTCTTTATGTCGATCTCTGCCGGAAACTCGGCATACTTCGGCCATGGTTTCGACTTACCGACAGCTTCAAATCCTGATACAGGTGTCGTCGGGGCACCAAGCGTCAGCCAAGCCTCTACATCGGTCGCCTCACTTGAAAACGATCAAATCCAATTGGATGCTTTCCGCGTTGGTGAAGAGAAGATTGGATGGAAAAAGCAAGATGGACCAGCATTCTCAG
Organism: Exiguobacterium sp. s34; assembly: GCF_018617435.1. NCBI lineage: Bacteria > Bacillati > Bacillota > Bacilli > Caryophanales > Exiguobacterium > Exiguobacterium sp. s34. The sequence continues at coordinate 36,097 of NZ_JACSKE010000005.1, forward strand.
AAGGCACATACGACATTGTCTATGTCGGGGACGGACAACCAGAAAATTATGCTGGTAAAGATGTAAAAGGAAAACTCGTCCTCGCCGTTCGCGACGGTGGATATTTCTATTCGAAGATTCAAAAAACGGCTGAAGCACAAGGCGCAGCTGGTGTCATCGTGAGAGGTGCCGTTTCTCACGGCGACTACGTATCGATGGCTCTTGACCAACCACTTATCCCGATGGCATCACTTAGCATCCAAGACGGGAACGAGTTAAAAGAGAAATTAGAGGATGGACCACTCCAACTCACGTTTGCAGGTGACCGCATTAGCGTAAACAACCGAGCGGCAGGTGCAATGTCTGATTTCACTTCTTGGGGCGTCACACCGAACCTTGACTTCAAGCCAGAGCTTTCAGCTCCAGGCGGTCAAATCTTCTCAACGTTTAACGACAACCAATACGGTTTGATGAGCGGAACATCGATGGCTGCACCACACGTGGCAGGCGGAGCAGCACTTGTCCTTGAACGAGTCGATCGTGATTTCGACTTGAGTGGAAAGTCACGCGTCACGATGGCCAAAAATTTACTACTCAATACATCGAAACCTGTCACAGACATCGGACCGTATAACCAGGAACTAAAACAGTCTCTTCCATATTCACCACGTCGTGCGGGAGCGGGTCTCATGCAACTCCATGCTGCTGTCACTTCTCCGGCGGTCGCATATGAGAAGAAAACGAAAGAAGCAAAAGTCGCATTAAAAGAATTATCGAAAAGTAAGGCGAAATTCACCATTGTCGTCGAAAATATGTCTGACGAATCTCTCACATATGATGTAGCGGCTTCCCTACAGACAGATCTCGCCGTCACGAACAAGGACGGGGTCATTCAAAACGCAATGGAAGCTCAGGCACTTCAACAGGCCGTCATTAAAATCAACGGCAAAAACACGAGTAAAGTCACGTTGAAAGCAAACCAAAAGAAAGAAATCACGGTCTCGATTGACGTCTCAAAGGCAAAAGTTTTAAATCCCGAGACGCTAGAAGGAACGGTAGACGCAAAATCAGTCTTTGAAAACGGGTATTTCGTCGATGGATTCCTCCGTTTGACAGATCCACGTGGTACTGACGGTCACCCGTCACTCGTCGTCCCGTTCGTTGGATTCGAAGGAGATTGGGGTAAAGCACCAATCTTTGATGAGACTATTTATGAAGAAGGCTCATTCTATGGAATCTCTGGATTGGTTGATGCGGCTGGGAACTATTTAGGAGAGAAACTTGATGAGTCCGTGGCTGAAGAGGCGGTAGCGATTTCGCCAGACGGAGACGGTTCAAAAGACACAGCAACTCCTGTCTTCTCACTTTTACGTAATGCGAAAGACATGAAGTACCGGATTGTCGATGAGCAAGGAAACGTCCTTCGTACCCTCAAGATGGATGACGAATTGAGAAAGAACTATTTCGATGGTGGAAGTGGCGACCCTTATTACTACACGTCTGATAACGCTTGGGATGGAAAGCTAAATGGAGAGATGGCGCCAAAAGGAACGTACTACTACGAGATTGAAGCAAGCATCGACTATATGAAAAAACAAGCCCAGACGCTACGTATCCCAGTCAAAGTGGATTACACAGACCCTCGTTTCACGATTCGATGGAATGATGGCGTCGCAAGCGTCAAAGCATCAGATGATTTCGCCGGCATTAATGGAATCGAGTTCCTTCTCAACGGTAAGGTCATAGCGAAAGAAGCGAAAGATACAGCTAACTTCACTCTCGATGCGCCACTTGAATCAACAGATCAGCTCTCGGTACGTGTCTCTGACAATGCGGGTAACGTGATCACACGGGACGTATCTACAGAAAATGATGCGGATAAACCAGGTGTCTTCGTCGATGCACCACTCGCCCTATCTCCATACGGTTCATCGATTGTACCAATCATCGGTCAAATTAAAGACGCCTCTGACGTTGTATCGTTCACTGTCGATGATGTGGACGTACCACTCACGTATGACGCAACTTTAAAACAATACACGTTCAATACGACACGTGCGTATGAAGATGGATTCCACAAGATTCGCTTCATCGCTGAAGACACGTCTGGTAACGTGACGAACTTCGTCCGTCCAATCTTTGTCGACTCAACGGAAGCGACGCTATCGATCAGCAATGTGCCGAAAAACGTTTCGGCGAAGCAAAACACCGTGAATGTGAAAGTACAGGTGTCGGACAACTTTGACGATATCAAACTTCGTGTCAACGGAGATTTAAAATGGAGCCACACGTTGAAGGAGCCATACGCGATGCGAGCATTCTCGCGTACCGAAACTATCTCACTCCCTGTGACGAAAGGACAGAACACCTTTACATTTGAAGTAACTGACCTTGGTGGGAACGTGACGCAAAAAGTAATTACAATCAATAAAAAATAATCGATTTCATGAAAAAACGGCTGCCCCCGAGGGACAGCCGTTTTTCTATTCTTTCGCCAATTCAAGCGCGTACGAGATGGCAGACAGTGCATATAATGGAGCCGTTTCCGAGCGGAGAATGCGTGGTCCAAAGGCACAAGCCGTTGCTCCTGCCTCCACCCATTGCGTGACTTCTCCTGAATCGAACCCGCCTTCAGGTCCTGTGATGACGAGGAGGCGTTGTTTCGGATTGAGTCGATTCAATGTTTTGGCAAGCGCCGACTGTTCGCCTTCTTTTGCGGATTCTTCATATGCGATGATGACTTCATCGTACTGCTCAAACTGCTGTGACAGTTGTTTCGAAGTGAGGAACGTACATGTTGGGACGACGGCTCTGTACGATTGCTCGGCCGCCTCTTGCATGATTTTTTCGATACGTTCTACCTTTTTCGGTACTTTTTTCGCGTCCCATTTGGCGACTGATCGCGAGGATTCAAACAATAGAAGATGATGAATCCCGAGTTCGGTCGCTTTTTGAGCAACGAGTTCGACCTTGTCCCCTTTCGGTAACGCGTAAGCAAGCGTCACGTCAATCGGCAATTCAGTCTCAGAACGACGAGATGACAGTACTTTCGCCACTCCACTCTTCTTTTCAAGTGACGTCACGACACATGCATACTCATTCCCCGCACCGTCAAGAAGTACCATTTCGTAACCCGCCCCTTGTCGTAGGACCGTTCCGATATGATGAACGATATCTGAAGGAAGTGCCACAGCATCACCTGTGAAAGCTTCTGGTGTCAAAAAATAACGTTGCATAGCTTACTCCTTCTTGGCGATGATTGCGACCCAGTCTTCCATGACGCGTGTCTCTTCAATCTCGAAACCTGCAGCCATTAGAGCGCTCGTGACTTCCACCCGTTTCTCTCCGATAATACCAGACGTGATGAAGCGACCGCCCGTTTTGGTGCGTGCATACGCATCTTCGATGAAAAGAAGAATGACATCAGCAAGGATGTTCGCCACGACCAAGTCATATTCTCCGTCTACACCTTTTAATAAATCTCCAGTGTCTACTTGAACGAGTGATTCGACACCGTTCGTCTCGACGTTTTGACGAGCTGATTCAACGGCAACCGAATCCAAATCTAACGCTTTTACGCTCGTGGCTCCGAGTTTCGCAGCAGCAATCGACAATACGCCTGAGCCTGTGCCGACATCAATGACGCGGTCGCCTTCCTCGATATAGTTCTCAATAGCTTGAATGCATAACATCGTTGTCGGGTGAGTGCCTGTACCGAACGCCATACCTGGGTCGAGCAAGATGACATTCTCTTCCGGTTGTGGTGTGTACTCTTCCCAAAGTGGCACAATCGTCAGATGTTGTGAGATTTTGACCGGCTTGTAGTACTGTTTCCATGAATGTGCCCAATCTTCTTCATCAATCTCTGCGACCGTGACTTCGCCTGATCCGATATCGAGCATGCTCCGGAGGCGCTCGATTTCTTTTCTTAAGTTTGCGAGCACATCTTGGAAATCACCTGAAGCTGGCACGTACGCTTTGACGTGTACACCAGAAGTCGGATACGTTTCACGGTCCGAGACATCCCAAATCTCTCCGAAATGGTCTTCCGCCATCATTCGGTCGAAGTCTTCGACGTCCTCGATGACGACACCTTGTGCCCCCACTTCGTGTAATAAATTCGATACGGCTTCCACCGCAAGCTGTGTCGTGTGGACACAAATTTCAGACCATTTCATCGTTTGTACACACTCCTTTTAGTGACTAAAGAATTTCTTCATTTTTTGGAACATGCCATGTTCCTCTTCGACACCCGATTCGCCACTGATTTCTTCGAATTCACGAAGCAATTCTTTTTGGCGATCTGTCATATTTTTCGGTGTCATGACGACGACGCTGACATACTGGTCGCCATTGGCGCCACCACGTACACTCGGCATTCCTTTGCCGCGCAAACGGAACTTCGAGCCGGTTTGCGTCCCGGCCGGCACTTTCAAACTCACGTTCCCGTGAACTGTCGGCACTTCGATTTCTGCACCGAGTGCTGCTTGTGCGAATGTGACCGGCATTTCCATCGCGATGTGTTGGTCGACACGTTCAAAAATTTCGTGGGCTTTCACTCGTACGACGACATATAAGTCGCCCGCTGGTCCACCATTTACTCCAGGACCACCTTTTCCAGATAGACGAATCTGTTGCCCGTTATCGATACCGGCTGGAATTTTCACTTCGACGGTCTGTTTCTTCTTCACATGACCTGAACCATGACAAGTCGGACATTTTTCTTTAATCGTCTTACCGCTACCATGACACTTGCTACAAGGACGCTGGTTGACCATACGACCGAGAATTGTGTTTTGCTCAACCGTTTCAACGCCACTGCCGCCACATTGGTTACACGTTTCTGGTTTCGTTCCAGGTTTCGCACCGTTCCCCATACATGTGTCACACTCGACTTCGATTTCAAGCTCGATTGTTTCCGTCTTTCCTGTCACGCTTTCCATGAAGTCGAGGTCGACTACGTATTGATAATCTTCCCCGCGACGCGGTGCGTTCGGGTCTTGACGACGTCCACCGCCACCGAAGAACATGTCAAAGATATCGCCGAATCCACCTTGGAAATCGCCTCCGCCTCCGAACTGGTTTGCCCCTTCAAAACCGAATCGGTCGTATTGGGCACGTTTTTGTTCGTCAGAAAGCACTTCATAGGCTTCACCGATTTCTTTGAACTTATCCGCCGCATCTGCCTCTTGGTTGATGTCCGGGTGATATTGACGGGCCAGTTTTCGGTATGCCCGTTTAATTTCTTGCGCCGAGGCCGACTTGTCGAGCCCGAGCACTTCATAATAATCTCGTTTCGCCACTATTCTCGCTCCTATCCTTACAATCTACGTATCGATTTTACCGATTCTACCTTAACATGGAAAGAGCCAAAGCAGAAACCTGCTTTGGCGCTCTCCTTTACAACGGCTGTTTATTTACGGTCGTCGAGATCCTCAAACTCTGCGTCCACGACATCATCGTCCTGTTTCGCTTCCGTTTGTGGTTCTGCGCCTTCAGCACCTTGCTGTTCAGCCATTTTAGCATATACTTTTTGCGTCAACTCTTGAACGACAGCTGACAATTCGTCTTTGGCTGTACGGATCGCCTCAAGGTCTGAACCTTCGAGAGCAGTTTTCGCTTTTTCTTTCGCAGCTTCTGCTTTTTCTTTGTCCGCCTCTTCCACTTGCTCACCAAGGTCTTTGATCGCCTTGTCTGTTGCGAAGACGAGTTGGTCCGTTTCGTTGCGGAGTTCTGCTTCTTCTTTACGTTGGTTATCTGCTTCGGCGTTCGCTTCAGCTTCTTTCACCATACGCTCGATTTCTGCCTCATCGATACCTGAAGAAGATTGAATTGTGATTGATTGTTCTTTGTTCGTACCGAGATCTTTCGCCGATACGTGAACGATTCCGTTTGCATCGATATCGAATTTAACTTCGATTTGTGGCACACCACGTGGTGCTGGTGGAATGTCAGTCAATTGGAAGCGACCAAGTGTCTTGTTGTCTGGTGCCATCGGACGTTCCCCTTGAAGGACATGGATGTCAACAGCAGGTTGGTTATCTGCCGCAGTCGAGAACACTTGTGATTTCGATGTCGGGATCGTCGTGTTGCGATCGATCAATTTCGTCATCACGCCACCCATTGTCTCAATACCGAGTGAGAGCGGAGTCACGTCGAGAAGAACGACGTCTTTCACGTCTCCAGCAAGAACCCCACCTTGGATTGCCGCACCGAGTGCAACAACTTCATCCGGGTTTACCCCTTTGAATGGTTCTTTCTTCGTGAAGTCGTGGATCGCTTTTTGAACGGCAGGGATACGTGTCGAACCACCGACGAGGATGATCTTGTCGAGGTCAGATGGCGTGAGTCCTGCATCTTTCAAGGCACGACGAGTCGGTTCCATTGTGCGTTCGACGAGATCAGCCGTCAACTCTTCAAATTTCGCACGTGTGAGTGTCATTTCCAAGTGGAGTGGACCTGCTTCACCTGCTGTGATGAACGGAAGGCTGATGTGTGCACTCGTGACACCTGAAAGGTCTTTCTTCGCTTTTTCAGCTGCATCTTTCAAACGTTGAAGTGCCATCTTGTCTTTTCCAAGATCGATGCCGTTCTCTTTTTTGAATTCTGCAACGAGATAGTCGATGACTTTTTGGTCGAAGTCATCTCCACCGAGACGGTTGTCACCAGCTGTTGCGACAACTTCGAATACACCATCACCGAGTTCAAGAATCGAAACGTCGAACGTACCACCACCGAGGTCATAAATCAAAATCGTATGGTCTTCACCTTTATCTAAACCGTAAGCGAGTGCAGCGGCCGTTGGCTCGTTGATGATTCGTTTTACATCAAGACCAGCAATTTTACCAGCATCCTTTGTCGCTTGACGCTCAGCATCGTTGAAGTATGCAGGAACTGTGATGACTGCTTCTGTAACTGTTTCACCGAGGTAGTCTTCAGCATCTTTCTTCAACTTCTGCAAAATGATTGCTGAGATTTCTTGTGGTGTGAATTTCTTGCCGTCGACGTCAACTGTATGTGAAGTACCCATGTGACGTTTGATTGATTGGATTGTGTTCGGGTTCGTGATCGCCTGACGTTTTGCGACCTCACCGACTTGGCGCTCTTCTCCTTTGAATGCGACTACCGAAGGAGTCGTACGGTTACCTTCTGCGTTTGAGATGACGACCGCTTCGCCACCTTCCATTACTGCCACACATGAGTTTGTAGTCCCTAAGTCAATACCGATAATTTTACCCATCGTTAATTCCTCCGTCTCGTTAAGTAGTGTTATTCTGCAACTTTTACCATGCTCGGGCGAATGACTCGACCGTGCATCGTATATCCTTTTTGAAGCTCCATCGTCACGATGCCAGACTCGAACTCATCACTCGGCTCTTGCATGACTGCTTGATGGAAATTCGGGTCGAATGGTTGTCCGACTGCCTCAATTACTTCGACTTGCTCAGCATTCAATACATCGAGAAGCTGACGATGAATCATGTCAACGCCTGATTGAATTTGCTTCGCATCCTCCGAAGTTGCTTGTACTTGAAGTGCACGCTCAAAGTTATCAATGAGCGGAATCAATTTTTCAATGACAGACTGTGAAGCAAACTTGACGCGTTTTGCGTTCTCTTCATTCGTCCGACGACGGAAGTTGTCAAAGTCGGCACGAATACGGAGTTCGCTCGCTTTCAACGCTTCGATTTCTTTTTGTAAGTCCGTCCCCTCAGAACTTTCTTCCACAATCTCAGCATTTAAAACCTCATCTTCATTTGATTCAGTTGACTCGTTGTCTTCTGTCTGTGCCGAGTCTACAGATTTTTCTTCAAGCACTTCTTCTTGCTCATGCCCGTTTTGATGATCTGCTGTCATAGTAAAACTCCTTTCCGTCACTCATCTAGTTTCGTTCGTCGCAACGCTTCGATAATTTGTCCCATCATTTGCACACCGTGACGGTAATTCATCCGAGTCGGACCAATCATGGCAATTGTTCCGAATGTTTTCCCGTCTAGTGTATAATCCGAAGTGATGACACTACAATTTTGAAGGGCGACAATTCCATTCTCGCTCCCAATGCTCACATAAATCTCGCGATTTGGCAACGATTCGAGCCAATGCGTCAAACGTTCTTGCTCATCAATCCATTCTAGGAACGGCCGGAGCGTGTCCAGCGTCTGAAACTCGGGTTGGTTAAAGATATTTTTCTTACCTCCGAGATAGAGCGAAGACGGCGTTTGAATCCCAACCGTTGATTGAATCAGTTGCATCATATTTTCGTATTGCTGTCGCTGTGCGAGTTGCAATTTTGCAACCTCTTCCCCGATTCGGACTTTGAGTTGCCCGATCGATGTCCCAACGAGACGATCGTTTAACAATCGAATCGTTTCCTCGATGACGTCAGGAGCTACACGTGATTCAAACATGACGGTACGATGCTCGACATGACCTTGATCCGTGACGATGAGGACGACACCCCGTCGCTCATCTAATGGCATAAAGTCCACACGTGCCAATGTTTCAGACTGACTGTTTGGACCGAGGGCGACCGTCGTATAATTGGTCAAATCAGAAAGGAGATCTGCAGCTTGGCGAATCAGGATCTCAGACTCTTTCGAAGATTGTTTTAAACGCTCTTCTAAACGACCCGTTTCACGCTCGTCGATAATTTGTTTCTCGACGAGGTGGTCCACGTAATATCGGTATCCGACTTCTGACGGAATTCGACCCGCGGAAGTATGTGGTTTTTCAATTAACCCCATGTCTTCCAAATCGGCCATATCGTTCCGAATCGTTGCCGAACTAAACGTCAAATCGTCTCGTTTCGATAACGTACGCGAACCGACCGGTTGAGCCGTCTGAATATAATCATCAATGATGGCTCGAAGAATGAGCAACTGTCGATCTGTCAGCACAACATCACTCCTCTCTGAAAAAGTTACCTCGCTTTATTAGCACTCATATTTAACGAGTGCTAATCACACTTCAAATATTATCACGTTCTCACTATTTGTCAATTCATACACTCCGATTTTTTCACCTTTTTTACAGACAGCAAACCTGAAAAAGAAGCAGTGTTTCGTTATGATAGAACGTGAGGTGATGAAATGTTTACAACGAAACAATTTAACGTATTCAAACAGGACGGACTCGACGAACGAATGTCTGGCATCCGTTCGGATATCCAACCGCTCTTTCATCGGATTTATGACGAGGTCGGTCCACAACTCGAGGCAGATGTCGGAATCCCACTCTACCTACATGTGGCAAAACATGCACGCCGAACAGTGAACCCTCCGAAAGATACGTGGATGGCCATTTGTCATGATAAGCGCGGATATAAAAAGCATCCACACTTACAAGTCGGGCTTTTTGACGACCGTGTATTCATCTGGCTCGCGTTCATTTATGAGATGCCGAACAAAGACGCAATTGCGAAGCATCTGCAACAATTGGATTTCAAATCAACGTTCAACGATTTCCATATCGCTGGCGACCATATGAAAAAAGATGCGATTCTTGTCGAAGAGACATCGAACGAAGACATCCAATCGTTACTCGAGCGATTTGGTACTGTCAAAAAAGCCGATTTCTTAATCGGGCGACAACTTCCTGCCGACGCATCGATTCTTCAAAACGAAAACGCCTTCCTCGCACTAGTCGAAGATACGTTCGCGCGACTCACACCGCTTTATCGTGACCTCGTCTTATAACCCTACAAAAATGGACAAATCCCTCACAAGGGATTTGTCCATTTTTCATGACTCGGCATGCTCGAGTTTCGCTTCTCCAATAAACGCTGCGAAAGCTTCATTCGCAAGTGGTAAACCGGACGCCGTCAGACGGATATGTGTGTCCGTCCGTTCAATCAGTGACTTCTTCACCAATTCATCGATGACGTGACCGAACACATCATCAAGCGACATGCCATACTTCTGTTTAAACGTCTGAAAGGAGACCCCGGAACGCATCCGTAGACCCAGGAATAACTCTTCCTCCATTTTTTCCACTTCTTCAAGCTCGGTCACCCGTTTCACCGGGATGCCTTCCGCTTTAATATAGTGAGGAATCGGTGCGATGTTGGCACGACGCGTACCGTTCAAATAACTGTGCGCACCTGCCCCGAATCCATAATACTCTTCATTTCGCCAGTACACTTGATTGTGACGACTTTCTCGACCCGGCAATCCATAGTTTGAGATTTCATATTGCTTCAGTCCGTGTCGTTCAAGCGTCTCCATCACTTTCAGGTACATCTCGACCTCGACATCTTCACCCGGTAAACGGAGTTTCCCTTTTCGGTCCTGTATCGCAAACACGGTATGCGGTTCAAGGATCAAGGAATAAGATGAGACGTGCTGAATCGGAAGCTGTAGCGCGAGTTCTAAGTCTCGCTCAATTTGCTCGAGCGTCTGTTCTGGTAATCCGAACATGAGATCGATTGAAATATTATCAAAACGTTTCGCCGCTTCGTTCACGGTTTCAAACACATCATCTGCCCGATGCGTTCTCCCAATGCGCTCAAGTCCACCATCATCGAACGTCTGGACACCGAAACTGAGTCGATTGACGCCACCGGCTTTCATCGTGTCGAGTTTTTCCGTGCTCACGAAGTTCGGATTCGCTTCAACAGAATACTCTAGATCTTCTGAAGCAAGCGGGAGGAGATGTTGACGGACCATGTCCATCAAGCGAGCCATCTGCGCTTCATTGAGCGCGGTCGGTGTGCCCCCTCCGATAAAGATGGTCTCGATCCGCTCTGTCGGGAACGCTTCGAGCGTCAACTTCATCTCTCGTTCTAATGCATCTAAATATTCATCAACAGGTTGATTTTTCAAAAACACCTTGTTGAAATCACAGTAATAACAAATATGTTCACAAAATGGAATGTGAAGATATACGGCTTTAGCCAATTTCGGCCACCCCTTTCTTCTCATTCCATTTATAACGCTTTTCGTCCGTTCTTTCCAGCCTGCGCCATCAATCGAACCGATGAATAAAGAGTCCGCTCTTTAATTTCGGTTCGAACCATGTCGATTTTGGTGGCATTTGGCCACCACTATCGGCCACTCGCATCAGCTGAGGCATCGTCGTTTCATGGCATGTAAATAATAATTGGTCCGGTACTTGCGCGAGTTGTTGCAATTCTTCGATTGACCTGTTCCCTCCCACAAAATCGACTCTAGCATCCGTACGAATATCTTCAACGTTGAAGTAAGGAGCAAGGAGATCACGCTGTAACACGGCGACATCGAGATCGGTTTCATTTTTTTGTTTCGATAACCTGTAATAATTTCCTCGATACGCAGCGCCGAACACGCCATGACTTTCAGGCAAGACGAGTTCATCTACTTCTGTCACTTCATATGAGAACGAAAGTCCTTCCAACATATGTTCCACTTCTTCAGGTGCGATTTTTGTAAGCAGACGGTGATATGGTAAAATCGTCAACTCGTCACTCGGGAAGAGAACGCCTAAAAAGTGGGTGCGCTCGTTCTTTTGAGAATGACCTCCGCCCATCCCGGAAACGACTGCTGCCGCTTTCGCACGATGATGCCCATCTGCAATATAAATGGATGGGATGGTGGCGCCAATCATCATGACACGAGCGAGTTCTCGGCTCGGAATCATGAACCCTTCGTGCAACACCCCACGCTCATCCGTAAACGAGAACAACGGCTCTTCTTCCGTGGCACTATTTAAAATCTGTTTGAGACTCGCATGAGGCGGATGGCTGAGTAAAATCGGACCGGTGTGCGCTCCTGTCGCCTGAACATGTTCGACTCGTTCTCGCTCTTTTTTTTCACGGGTATGTTCGTGAATTTTGATTCGACCGGCTTCATAATCTGCGACTGAAAACGTGGAAACCAAACCGGTTTGTTGACGATCGTTCCGCGTCAAGCGATAGACGTAGAAACCACTTGGGCGGACCGTCAACTCGTCTGCATACAAACGCTCTAACTCCTGACGTGCCAGTTGTCCCCAGTCTTCAAGTGAGAGTTCCGCTTGGAGCGCTTCTGGTTTATCGACTCTTAAAAATGAGTTCGGTTGCTTCGCGATGATCTCTTTCGCTTCTTCTACGGACACGACGTCATATGGATCTGCGGCAACGTTTTCCGCATGTATCGGCATATACGGGCTAAACGGTTTAAATACGACCATAATATCCTCCTTAAAATTCTCGGACGCGAATGACGCCTTTGATGTCATACAGTGCATGAATCGATAACGGTTCATGTTCGTTGTTGTCTAAGTCGATCAACGTATACGCCATCTCACCACGACTACGGTTGATCATATTATCGATATTCAACCCATGAGAGGCGAGCTCTCCTGTAATTTGTCCGACCATGTTCGGTACATTTTGATGTAAAATCGCGAGGCGACGTTTTCCGGTATACGGAAGCTCCGCATTCGGGAAATTAGCGGACGAACGAATGTTGCCGGTCTCAAGATATAATTTAAGCGTGTCGACGGCTTGAATCGCACAATTGACTTCTGATTCTCTCGTCGAAGCACCGAGATGTGGCAACGCCATCACTTGAGGATGACCGATGAGCGTATGACGAGGGAAATCGGTAATGTAGAGTCCGACATGATGATGGAATGCCTCTACTAAATCGTCATCTTTCACGAGTTCCCCTCGTGCGAAATTCAAAACGGTCATGCCGGGCTTCATCCGCTCGAACCAACTACGGTCGATGCTGAAACGCGTCTCTTTCGTAAGTGGCATATGAATCGACAAAAGGTCAACCGCTCCTAAAACCTCACTTAAATGTTTGGCGCGTGTGACGTGTTTCGAAATGTTCCAAGCGGCATCGACCGAGAGATGAGGATCATATCCGATAACATCGACCCCGAGTTGAAGGAGATCATTGGCAAGTGAAGCCCCGATGGCACCAAGCCCAATGATTCCTACTTTCTTCCCCCGTAACTCGGCCCCGAGGAACTGCCGTTTCTGTTGTTCCATCGCTTTTTCTAACTGAGATTGCGACTCGGTCGTCTGTTCATTTACCCAGTTGAAACCTTTGACAATCGGTCTTACTGAGAGAATCATGCTCGCGAGGACAAGTTCTTTTACGGCATTCGCATTTGCACCCGGAGTATGGAACGCCACAACGCCTTGTTTCGCGAGTTGATCGAGCGGTAGATTGTTGACACCAGCCCCGGCTCTGGCGATGGCAAGCAGGTGCGGCGGAATTTCTTCATCGTGCACATTATGACTTCTCAGTACCCAGGCGTCTGCTTGGTCTGATGCATTGATGACATACTCGTTCGGCTCAAATCGTTTCAGGCCGGCAGCAGCGATTTGGTTAAATGTTTTGATGTGATACATCGTTCTCCTCCTCAAATGCTTTCATGACGTCGACAAGGCGTTCAGCACCTTCACGTGGCATCGCGTTGTATAAACTTGCTCGAAGCCCACCGACGGAACGGTGCCCACCTAGTTCAAGCAATCCTCTCTCGATGGCAAATTGTTGAAAACTTAAGTCTCGACCATGATCACCTGTCGTGAACGGAATGTTCGTCAATGATCGACGTTCACCTGAAACGAGAGGAGAAAATACATTCGATTGTTCAAGGAATGAATAAACCGCCTCACTTTTTTCACGATTTAGTCGCTCCATCGCCTCAACGCCTCCTTGGTCTTCCACCCACTTCAGGACACGTTCGGCTGCATACATACTGAACGTCGATGGTGTGTTGAATAACGTATCGACATGAGACGCATAATCAAGATAGCTTGGTAACTCCTTCGACTGAATCAAGTCGCGACGTATGATGACGACCGTAAGTCCTGCAGGTCCGATATTCTTCTGGGCACCAGCATAGATTATCCCGAAACGCTCCACGTCGATGTGCTCCGCCAAAATGTTCGATGAGGCATCCGCAATAATCGGCACAGTCGTTTCTGGTAAATTTGTAAATCGGGTTCCTTCGATCGTGTTGTTCAGCGTCACATGGAGATAGTCGACATCTTGGACAAGACTCGGCTCGAATGACATCCCACCCGCCTCATCTATGAGTGGATGGATGACGTCGACCTGTCCAAAGTGTTTCGCATCTTCCATCGCTTTTTTAGACCACACCCCAGTATCGACATAGGCGAATCGATTTTGATTCCGCAAGTTCATCGGAATCATTGAAAATTGAAGCGTCGCCCCACCTTGTAGCCAAAGAACCGCATAGTTCTCAGGGATATGCATGAGTCTCCTCAGCCTCGCCTCAAGAGAGTCGACTACATGTTGGAAAGACTCCGAGCGATGACTCGTTTCGATAATTGAAATCCCATCGTATTCAAACGTCAGGAGATGTTGTTGAATCTCTTGCATCACTTCTTTTGGTAGCATGCCGGGACCCGCAGAATATGTATACGTCGACACGGTGTTTCCTCCTCTATAGTCTGTCTAAGGGTGTACTCTTCCTTACACGAAGTCCCATTTCCTGCCTAAACAAAAAAATCACCCTGATTCGAAAATCAGGATGATTCGATCCAATTACTCTTCGTCCATAGAAAGTACAGACATGAACGCTTCTTGCGGGACTTCGACAGACCCGACCATCTTCATGCGCTTCTTACCTTCTTTTTGTTTCTCAAGGAGTTTCCGCTTACGCGAGATATCTCCTCCATAACATTTAGCAAGAACGTTTTTACGAAGTGCTTTGATTGTCGAGCGGGCGACGATTTTTGTTCCGACAGCAGCTTGTACCGGGACTTCGAACTGCATCCGCGGGATGAGCGCCTTCAACTTCTCGACGATGACTTTTCCACGTTCATATGCAAAGTCACGGTGTACGATGAAGCTGAGGGCATCGACTACTTCGTTGTTGAGCAAGATATCCATCTTCACAAGACGCGATTGGCGATAGCCGATCAACTCATAATCGAGAGACGCATAGCCTTTCGTGCTCGATTTCAATTGGTCGAAGAAGTCATAAACGATTTCACTAAGCGGAATTTCATACGTGATTTTGACTCGTGTCGTATCGATATATTGCATATCGATGAACGTCCCACGTTTCTTCTGACAAAGCTCCATGATGGCACCGACATAATCGTTTGGTGTCATGACAGCCGCTTTGACGTATGGTTCTTCAATCGACTCTACCTTTTGTTGTTCAGGCATCTTCGATGGGTTATCGACGTGAACGACTTCTCCTGAAGTCGTCGTCACGTGATAGATAACCGATGGTGCTGTCGTGATCAAGTCGATTCCAAATTCACGTTCAATCCGTTCTTGGATGATTTCCATGTGAAGCATTCCGAGGAACCCACAGCGGAAACCGAATCCGAGCGCTTGTGACGTCTCCGGTTCAAACTCGAGCGCAGCATCGGAAAGTTGAAGCTTTTCGAGTGCCTCACGGAGGTCATTGTAGTTGGCTGCATCAATCGGATACAATCCGCAGTACACCATCGGGTTCATCTTACGGTAACCAGGAAGCTGACTCGTTGCCGGGTTTTTCGCGAGTGTGATCGTATCCCCGACACGAACATCTCCAACTGTTTTAATTGACGCAGAAAGCGTACCTACGTCACCGACGTTCAATTCTTTGACCGAGACCGGCTTCGGTGTCGATACACCGAGGTCTGTCACTTCGAACGTCTTGCCAGTTGCCATCATTTGAACTTTATCTCCTACTTTGACCGAACCGTTGACGATACGAATCGATGCGACGACACCACGGTAAGCATCATAATACGAGTCGAAAATCAAAGCTTGCAACGGTTCTGAAGGGTCACCCGTCGGAGGTGGGACGAGTTCCACGATTTGCTCGAGAATCTCTTCAATTCCGATACCTGCCTTCGCAGATGTCGGAACCGCATCGCTCGCGTCGAGTCCGATGACGTCTTCAATTTCTTGACGGACACGATCGACATCCGCTGACGGCAAGTCGATTTTATTGATGACCGGAATGATTTCGAGGTCGTTATCGAGAGCTAAGTAAACGTTCGCAAGAGTTTGCGCTTCAATTCCTTGAGCCGCATCGACGACGAGAATCGCACCTTCACATGCCGCAAGCGAACGCGACACTTCATACGTGAAGTCGACGTGTCCTGGCGTGTCGATCAAGTGAAGAATATACTCTTCTCCGTCTTTTGCCGTATAATTCAACTTAACGGCGTTCAGTTTGATTGTAATTCCGCGCTCGCGCTCTAAATCCATCGCGTCGAGCGTCTGCTCTTTCATCTCACGAGCCGTGAGTGCACCAGTTTTTTCAAGAATCCGGTCAGCGAGTGTCGATTTTCCATGATCGATGTGAGCGATGATCGAAAAGTTACGAATCTTCTTCTGACGATTCTCTAATTCTTGTTTGTTCATATATGGGTTCACCTATCCTTCTCATGCATACCGTGTCATTATATCAAAATCCTAAAGTAATGTGTACGACCTACTACAACAATACCACATATAGTTTTCAGAATAATCATCAAGTGGTTGCTTTTCATATAACCGTTTGCTACAATTGTGCTTGTTCTGTTGAATGATTACTTGAAGTAATAAGAACATACACTTTCTTGTTTCAGGAGGTGACAAACAATGGCAAACATCAAATCAGCAATCAAACGTGCAAAAACTTCTGAAAAACGTCGTGTTGCGAACTCTCAAGAGAAAGCGGCAATGCGTACAGCAGTAAAACGTGTTGATGCTCTCGTACTCGAAGGAAACAAAGAAGCTGCTCAAGAAGCTTTCGTCCTCGCTACGAAGAAGCTCGACAAGGCTGCATCAAAAGGCCTTATCCACAAAAACAAAGCAGGTCGTGATAAATCACGCCTCGCAGCTCGTATCGCTGCTCTCTAATTAGAGACCAAACGAAACAGCCGCCTCCTACTCGGAGCCGGCTGTTTTTTTGTATACCATGACATAATGAGGACCAATACCAGGAATGTCGAACGGTTTACCGATTCGCACGAGACCGTTCCGTTCGTAGAAACGAACGGCCACTTCCCTGGCGTTGCACCACCATGACCCACCTAATTCTTCATGCAACGCCTGTAAGAAGCACGATCCGATTCCTTGTCCGGCCAGATTCGGGTCCGTCGCCATTCCACGCAGTTGGTACGGTACCGATTCCCCATTGATTAGTCTCGAGGACAACATGACAGTCGCGACCGATTGTACGCGATCTTCTTCGACCCAGGCAAAGTGACGTGTCGTTGACGCTTCATCCCCTTCAAAATAACAGGTCTCAATCCCTCTACCTGGTCTAAGAACAATATGCCGAAGTGGAATCACATCTTGTAATGTCACTTGTTTCAACCCCATCTTCTCACCTCACAAAAGGGCCAGTTGGCAAACGAGTGTATCAAAGATAATTTGTTTGTCGCCACGACCTGTTTTCATTGCTTCATCTGCATCTGCAATCAATGTCAATGCTTGCGCGAGTTGGGCTTCCGAGAAGTTACGGCTCGCTTGTGTCGCTAGTTTGACGGTGTAAGGATGGGCCCCAATTTTTGATGCGATTTGTTTTTCCCCATACCCTGACTCTGTCAATTGTTTCGATAAATACATGTTTCGATATTGTCTTGCTAACAATCCGAGAAGTCCAATCAATTCTTGCCCTTGCTTCTCTAAGTCACGTACTAACCGAAGCGCTGCATCCGCTCGCCGTTTGACGAGTAGTTCGGATAATTGAAACACGTTATCTTCTAACGTACGTGGTACCAAATCATTCACGATGTCAATCGGGATCGTTGCACCTGTTCCTGCATAAAGTTGCAGTTTCTCTAATTCTCGGACTAATTTTCCCCAATCATCCTGGCATAAAAATAAAAGTCGCTCCATAGTCGCACGTTCCATTTTTTGTTGATCTTGACTGAGCGTATCGTTCACATATCGCATCAATTCTGCTTGGCTCGGCTTCTTGGCTTCGAGTACGATGGCTCGTTCTTTTAGACGTTTCACAATCTTTTTTCGTTCATCGAGTTTTTCTGACTCGACAATTAAGACGAGAACAGAATAAGTCGCCGGCTGAACAACATATTCGGCGAGTCGGTCCACGTTATGCTTTTGTTTTTCTTTTGCCCCCGTCAAAAATTGCGCATTCTTGACGATAACCGTCCGAAATTCACTGAAGAAAGGGACGGTCTCTGCTTCATCAAGCGCAGTATCTAATGACGTCTCTTGCAGGTCGAGTTGCATGACATCAAATTGATCACCGGATGGATTGGCCGCCTTCACGATTCCCCGTTCCCAGTTCTCTAATAAATATTTTTCAGTTCCATAGAGAACATAGACGCTCGCTAGTTTACCATTATGTAACCACGGTTCATTCAAAACACACACCACTTTCACAATTTATTCTCATCTAAACATAGATTATCTTCGCATGATTCGCTATACTTATAAAGGAAGTATGATAAGGAGGGACCTAATATGCAAATCAACTCTGTACGTCCACCGAGTGAAAACCCGTTTGAAAATGACGTTCAATGTAAACGTAATGACGCCATCGACTCTGCG
This sequence comes from Exiguobacterium sp. s34, assembly GCF_018617435.1. Lineage (NCBI taxonomy): Bacteria > Bacillati > Bacillota > Bacilli > Caryophanales > Exiguobacterium > Exiguobacterium sp. s34. The sequence goes on from NZ_JACSKE010000005.1 coordinate 54,522, forward strand.
ATTGGCTTCATCGTCCCATTTGGCTTTTTCTTCACGATTTTCTTCATCGGTGTCGTCATCAAATTCTTGAGCTTATAAGTTTTCAAACGATTGCCCCGGGGGAGCAATCGTTTTTTAGTGTATCATATTTGTTCATGTGCTAGTCGATGATCCCCCGACACATTCTTTTTTCGCAAACGATCATCCCGTCGAGGTCGGTCCGTAACAAACGGCGCCCTACAATCCGGTCTAACGTTTCCTGATGCGGGTGACCATAACGATTGTTCGCCCCGACGCTTGCAATCACCCACTCCGGATTGATTCGCTCGAGCAACGCTTCTCCTGAAGACGTATTCGAGCCATGGTGCCCTAATTTAAACACGTCGACATCAAGTGTCGGAAGCCCCAATTCTTCTTCAATCGGCAAATCTCCTGTCAATAAATACCGCATGCCACCTACATTCATGTAGAGACTGATTGAATGATCATTTTCATCCTCATGTGCTTTGTTCGGTGCAACGACCCACATCCAAGGCATCGGACGATCTCCTGCCTCGAGATAGCGGATGGACGCCCCGTACTTCACGGCTAGCCGCAGAATCTCCTCACGTTTCTCAACATTCGCCACTTCTTTCGATAACCAGATTTCTTTTACATGCACGAACTTCAACAACCCTTCTAAACCACCGATGTGGTCGTGGTCCGCATGCGTTAGAAGGACAAAATCGACTGCGCGTTCTCCTCGCTTCCATATGTAAGGTGCCACAACGTCCGCACCGGGGTCATATATAGTCCGCTTTTGTTCCTTTGGATCCTGAAACACGCCGCCGACATCAATCAAACCAATCGTTTCTCCCGACTCGACGACGATCGCATCACCTTGACCGACATCTAAAAATGTCACCCGTGGAGACTCTGACCACTCCGACCATCCAGCAACGAGAATACACGTGACAAGGGCCATACACCATCCCAGCCTTCGTTTATATTGAAGAAGAAGCAGACTGCTCCATATTCCAACCCATAAACTGACTTGTTGCGGAAACAGCAATTCATGCAACGGCATCCAAGGGCGATATGCATCATGCATGGAGAAGATCCCGTTGATGGCGTCTAGGATCATCATGAATACAGGTGCGGTTTCAGGAATGACCCAGACGATGAAAGCGAGCGGCATCATCACCCATGATATGCAAAAGGTCATCACGATATTGAGAAGTGGAGCGGTGACGGATAGAATCGGTTGAACTTGCCAGAGGATAAGTAATCCAAATAATTGGGCGAACACGGACAAACCCAACAATCCAGTCCACATTTGTCTTGTGACCAACAAGAAGAACGTCATCCCAACCGTTAACTGAAATCCTAAATTCGAAAGAAGGTATGGCTGGAAGGCGAGCATTGCGGCCGCGCACCAACTAAGCAGACGAATCGGGTCTCTGACCGATATACCAAACAAAGAAAGGATGAGCAAGACATCCGCCACAAGGACAGCTCGCGCGACCGGTGGCGAAAAACCTGTCAACCATCCGAACGCTGTGATCGTCAAAAGGATCAATATCGTCTTTGTCTCTCGTCGAATCGGGATTGGTCGAAACAGTGCTCGCAAGGCAACAATCAACAGAGCGATATGCGAACCTGAGATGACGAGGAGATGTAAGAGTCCTGTCACCCGATATGAAAAGGAGGTCTCTTCATCGAGCATCCGGCTTTCTCCGAACAGTAATGCTTCTATATAAAGTGCGACATCGGCGCGATACCGTCGTTCGATTTGTTGGAGATGTCTTTCTTTCCACCTTAACATCCAACCGTTCATTCCAGGTGTCGGACGGCACTCATCGATTCGCTTGATCTTTCCTTTAAAAGATAAGTTCGAACTCGTCGCCCACTCCCTTTCATCAAATCCCCCAATATTACGCAATGGCTGAAACGTTTCGTGTTCCATTTCTACGAGACACGTCTCACCTGGTCTTCCAATAGAAAGTTCTCTCCCCCGCAACACTCCTTCATGCGTCTCGACGTTTCCATATAACCGAACCGAATTTCCGTTCTCTTTACGACTCTCAATCGAAAACGCCACTGTGTCTGTCGGTGTCCATTCTGCTGTATCAGCGTGTAGCCATGCAATCAAGACGAGGAGAATAACACCGACTTTCGCATACAGGTTTTGTCCATCTCGTGACGCCACGTATAACACACCAGAAACGAGTGTGACGAGGTAGACTCCTTCAGTCAATCCGCTCACCATCAATACCGCAAATAGTGGAAATAACGGCATCTCATGGTACCAATAAGTAAGGCTTCATACTTTCTAATGTTTTCTCTCCGAATCCTTTCACATCACCTAAGTCTTCGTATGTTTTAAATGGACCATTCTCTTTTAGATGGTTTAGAATCGCGTCTGCTTTTGCAGGACCAATACCAGGGACCGACATTAATTCTTCTTTCGTGGCACTATTCACATGTACCCCATTTGATTCTAGCTCTGTGCTTGGTACCTCTTGCGCGATCGGTGCTTCTCCTTTTTTCGGCACGATGATTTTCACCCCGTCCACGAGCAGTTGTGCCAAATTTAACTGTTCCGGGTCGGCTTCATCTGTTAATACTGCCAATGAGAGAACATCCCCGACTCGCGCGCCTTCTGGAACGGTATAGACGTTCGGAGACTCGACCGCGCCTGTGACATAGACCACGATTTCTAATCGCTCTACTGTCTCAGGTGGAGCCACTTCTTCTGATTCTACGACTAATTCATCGACGACACGTTCTTCTGGTTCTTTATTATAAAATAAATAACCAACCCCTAAAAACAGGACGACGACAACACCGATGATGACCTGCTTCCACTTTTCCAAGGCGATTCTCTCCTCTGATTAGACTGTTGACTCTAGTATGGCGAATCACGAATGACCACACTTGTGATGTTGACGGTGTCTACCCATTCAGAACGAAATCGTTTCACTGTGTGCTGTGTAACCGATTTTCATATTTTATGAAAGACAATCACTAATTTTATATCGCCCCAATTGTTTCGGATCCTAAAACACTAAAACAGCAAAAAAACCGAAAACCAATAGTTGGTCTTCGGTCATTCTGCATAAGGATGCTTACTCTTCTTCGAAATGCTGGACTTGGTCGGCGAGTGCCGCTGCCTGCCCTTCTAGTTCTTGCATCAATGTAAAGATTTGATCAAAGCTAGCCTGTTGTTCTTTCATCGAGGCCGCCACTTCCTCGTTTCCAGCCGCCAATTCTTCCGTTACGCCCGATACTTCCTCGACTCGTCGCAACACGTTATTCACTTCAGTACTTGATGTCCGCATCTCTTGTTCAATCGTACGGACGAATGAAGCGACATGGTCTGTACGCTCATGGATTCGGTTAAAGGCTTCCTTCGTCAATCCAAACGCTTCAAGCTGCGCTTCTTGTTCACGTTTCGATTCATTAACCGTTTCCGTCAAACGTACAACTTCTTGTTGAATCGTCTCAACGACATGGAAAATCGAACGGGTCGCCTTATTGCTCTCTTCCGCCAACTTTTTCACTTCGCTCGCTACGACTGCGAACCCACGCCCTGCTTCTCCTGCGCGTGCCGCTTCAATCGCTGCGTTTAAGGCAAGCAAGTTCGTCTGGGCCGCAACATCTTCCACGAGCTTCGCCATCGATTCAATCTCGGCCGTCTGTTTAGCAAAGTGATCCATTCTCGTGACAAGTACTTCATTTCGTTCACTCGAGCGATCAAGGATATGTTCCTGATCAGTTAACGTCTCAATCCCTGCTGCCACTTCACGAGTCATCTCCGACGTCTCTTCTGTCGTCTGTTTCGTTTGATTCAAGCTCGTCTCGAACGACGTTGCCATCGTATGGACCGAACTTAGCGTTTCTTGCAATTCATTGGCAATCGACTGCGCACCATGTGCCATTTCATCCACGGCATTCGTGATATTTGACGTCGTGCTGACGACCGCTTCATTTTCAGCTGCTGCCGTTTCAGTCATCCCATTCACTTTCATCGATGTCACGCGAATCGAACCGATGACCGTTTGTAGCGATGCCGTCATCTCACGCATGGCGCGTTCGAGTCGTCCGATTTCATCATTTCGATTCGACTCCGGCAATGTGACGAGGCGTCCAGAAGCAATAGCTTCTGCCACCTTCACATTTCGCTCGAGCGGGCGAGTGATGGAACGTGCAAAGAAGAAGTTGTAAATTCCAAGCGCTATGACGACAAGAACCGTTAACAAGATCGAGATGAACAATAGACGTTCTGTCTCATTCGCTGCCTCTACTTGTAGCGCTTCATAGAACGAACCGTTCTTTGCAATCAACGTATTGATATCATTTAACAAGCCTTCGAGTTTGGCAGCTTGAATTCGAGCACCAATCCCGCCTTCTAATGCAGATTCGACATCTTCATTCACTTGTTCATACTTCATCGTGGCACGATCTAGGTGATTCGAAAATTCTGGAATCAAGTATGATTGTTTTAATTCATCAAACGTTTCCGCATTTAATTCACGGACTCGTTCAAGCTGAACAAGTGTGGACTGATTCGACTGCTCTCCGAGTGATGTCCAGAGCGACTGTTCTTGCAAGAGTGACGTCTCGAGCTGAGACAATTCAATCATTTGACTACCGTACTGTTCATTGTATGTCTGCAAGCGATTTAAGGTCGATAACACATAGCTCATCATAAGGACAATTAAGACGACGGTGAACACCGTTGAGAAGATAAAACGTTTACGCAAACTCATTGTAGTGTCCCCTCCTTCAGTTGACGCTCGACCGATTCATACTGGGTCATCTCTTGTTCATCCCACTGAATACGACGAAGCGGCGCTAGGCCGACACCACCTTCTTCAATACCTAGAATGACATGATCGTTGAATGGTTGTTTTGTCACACGACCAGCGATTTCAACGATTGCCAAATCGACTTGTTTCAACATTGAAGTCACGACTGCATCAGGTGCAATCATCGATTGATCGCTATCGACTCCGATTGCTTTTATTCCATACTTTTCAGCAGTCTCAAGTACCCCGACTCCAGTGAGGCCCGCCGCTGCATAGAGAACGTCCGCTCCTTCTTTGATTTGTTTCTCCGCTAACTCGCGTCCAAGCTCTGGTGAGGCGAAGTCGTTGGAGAAGTCGACGAGCATCTCGACATCCTCGTTTACAGATTTTGCTCCTCGTTCAAATCCAGACTCGAACTTCTGGATAAGTTCAATATCCATTCCACCGATAAAACCGATTGTATCGGACGCTGTCTCGAGACCTGCAACCGCTCCCGCGAGCGCACTGCCTTCTCCTTCTTCAAACGTTACATTTAAGACGTTCGGCAGTTCTGACACGCCATCAATAAGGGCAAATTGTTGATTCGGATGCGCTGTCGCTACCGTCTCGAGATCTTCCTGACAAGCAAAACCAAGACCGACGATTACATCATGGCCCTCTTTGACCAACTCTTCAAACCCTGCTTGATACGTCTCGGTCTCAGATAATTCACGATAGTCAACGAACCATTCGCCCGTCTCGCGTAACTCCCCCATACCACGCATCGCCGCATCACTGAACGATTGGTCCCCGAGACCAACATCCGATAGGACGACACCCATCGTCTGACGTTCTTCAACAGCGGCAGTTGGGTCATCGATGACCGACTGGCAACCAGATAGCCACAACGAACAGGCTGTGAATGTACTGATTATTATACTTTTCTTCATGTATTCCATACTCCCTCTCTCTATTGGTCTGACAACTCTTTTATCGACAGAGAGGAAGCGGTTCTCCATAATTTTTTTTAAAAGTTGTGGGAATAAAATGTCGGGGATATCTGACAATGTGAGATGTTTCAAAAGGGGATTTTTCCCAATTGTTGAATTTATAAGATGAATGACGATGATGACAAATCCGAAGGGAGGATTGAGGGAATGATTGAAAAGATGATTTGACATAGTTGGAACGTCATATCTGGATTGTTTGTACTCGGATTATCACTTTGGTTGAGTGGTCCTGGTATAGCAGAAACAGATATCCCACAATATCATTGGTATTTCATGCTATGGTTCGCACTATGGACGGTCGGCTTTATCTTACAGTTCAGACCGCGGATGAAATGGATCGGCCTATTCATCACATTCATACCAACATTGTATTACTTGATTGATGTTCTAAAAGTGACAGAAGTCATCTCGTACTAGTCAATCATGCGTAACATCGTGCTACACAAAAAACAGAGCCATAGACATCGTCTATGGCTCGTGTCGTTTATTCTTTTGAAGCAGCGACTGTCGTATCTGCTAACTCTCGCTCCGGTGCAGGAGCTTTTGCGACATTCCCTTTACCTGCAAAGTTTTCAAGCAAATCTTTAATATCGATGCCTGATGATGCTTTCAACGTTTGTTGCAATGAAGCCATGAGGTCCGTTGCATATCCCGTCACTTTCCCTGCTCCACCGTTTTGACCACCGCCAGTATCGACGACCGTGATTTGATCGATATTGCCAAGTGGTGCAGCAATCTCCTTCGCATAATCTGGAAGCATTTTGACGACCATATCGAGAATCGCAGCCTGTCCATATTGAGCGAACGCCTCGGCGATTTTCTCTTTCGCTTCCGCTTCTGCAAGACCCGTCAAGCGAATGATTTCAGCTTCCGCTTCACCCTTCGCACGTTCAGAATCGGCTTCAGCAAGACCAGCCAATCGAACACGTTCCGCATCCGCTTTCGCTTGTGCTTCGATACGATATTTTTCCGCATCTGCGCTTGCGATTTGACGTGCTTTATCCGCAGCGGCCGACTGTTCGATCGAGTAACGGTCCGCATCGGCTTTTTTCTTCACTTCAGAATCATATTGCTTCTCACGACGCATGATTTCTTTCTCTTCGAGCTCGATTTGCTTTTGACGCTCGATGATTTGAACTTGCATCTGTTGTTCTGTAACTTCTTGCTTCGCACGTGCTTCCTCGAGTTCATACGCTTGGTCAGCCCGAGCTTTCGCGACGTCTTGCTCGCGACGGTATGCCGCAATACGGAGTTGATTCTCTTTTTCGGCTTCGGCAATTTCAGATGCTCGTTCTAGTTCTGCTTTTTTCGCATCTTTCATTGCTTCCGCCTGTTTGATGCGCGTCTCTTTGTCTGCTTCCGCAGTCGCGATATCGGCATCACGCTTCACCTGAGCGATACGAGGTTTACCGAGTGATTCTAAATAACCGTTTTTATCTCGAACATCTTTAATGGTGAACGAAACAATCACGAGTCCCATCTTCGCCAAGTCTTGTGAGGCGACACGTTGCACTTCTTGAGAAAACTTGTCTCGGTTTTTGTAAATTTCTTCGACTGTCATCGACCCAAGAATAGATCGCAAATGACCCTCTAACACTTCTTTTGCTTCATTCTCTCGTTCTACTTTCGGTTTTCCGAGGAACTGTTCAGCAGCTGTCGCAATTTCACTGATTGACCCGCCGATTTTAATGATGGCCGTTCCATCCGCCATGACCGGTACACCTTGTTCGGTATATACTTCAGGCGTCGTTACTTCTAATTTGCTTGAAAGTAAACTAAGTGGTTCTGCTTGTTGGAACACTGGTAAGACGAACGTCCCCCCACCACGAATAATTTTGACGCGGTTCCCGGAAGTATCACTATGTACATTTTTTTTGCCTAAATAACTACCCGTAACAATCAATGCTTCGTCAGGTCCGACTGTGCGATATTTCAACACGAATACAAACACGAGTGCAAGGATGATGACCCCGACGATGATGCTGACTAAAATAGCCGTATTCATAAGTTATTTCTCCTCTCGAATCGTAGGTTCGTCATATGTCATGACGATGGCAATATTACTCTTCATTTCAATAATAATGACTCGGTGGTCAGCTGAAATCGATGTCCCGTCCATACTTTGAGCCGTCTTCAAGAGAGACCCTGTTACTGTCTCGATCATCACTTCGCCATATCCACCTTCTGGTATCGGTACCGTCAACCGTCCAACTCGACCGACCAGTGCTTCATCCGTCAACCCGATTGATTCTTCAGCGTTTGATAATGGTAACAACACGAACAAATAGAGAAGTGTTGTTAGAGCGAGTGACCCGACCAATGCGACAGCCAGTCCAATCACCGGCGAAACATGCGCCAACGCGTTTAAAATGAGTCCGATTCCGGCACCTAATGCTAAAAATGATAAAATGACAGCAGGATTGAACCAGCCTTCAAACATGTCAAACGCATCAGAGAACATCATATAAATAAAGGTTCCAAAACCAGCGATGATCAACACCCACCAGTACAGTTGATCGATTGCCTCCATTACCACCCCTCCTCCTGTCGACGTTTCTGTTCCATCAGTAACATACGCCGAAGTTGCTCGACTTCAAGGGCGAGCTGATCCTCAATCGCATCCCACTCGGAAAGTGACGACGTAGATAAATCGTTCGCTTCCCGAACTCGTCCAATCGATTGTTCAATGCGTTTTCGATTGTATATATCGACGAGCTCTTGACGTTCGAGTCGCATCCTGTTTAAAAAATATTCGACTTCTTTTTGAACCTGAACCACTTGATCCGTCACGTCCTCAGAAGAATCTTGCATCAGCAGCCGACGCACTCTCACTTGATGAGCCACTAACTTGGCAATTCTCGCTTCTAGCTCGAGAATGTGCTTGTACAATTCCTCTACCTCATCTTGATGCGTGTCATCGCGCCACCACACGTCCACTTCACCTCACTTTGTTCTAATCACTTTCATATACGATAAAACCTCATCATCGGTTTCAAAAAATCATAAAAAAATGTAAAATGAATTTGCCAGACAGAAAGGAAGTGCTCATTTTGGGCAACCAAGTCATCAAGCTATCAACTGCTGACCAAGAAAAACTAAAAAATATGTATAAGAAGTACGCGGTCACACCTCCACCTTACGCAACTTTCAGCGCAAAGACACCTGGATTTGTCGTCACGATTTATCAATCAGGAAAAGTGATGTTTCAAGGAAAAGATGCAGATACCGAGGCAGTGAAATGGGGAACTCCTGCCGGGAAGAAACAAGCGTCTCCACCGAATACGACATTACCTAAAGGCTTTTCAGATTGGTCCGTCGTCGGTAGCGACGAAGTCGGAAAAGGTGATTATTTTGGCCCACTCGTCGTCGTTTCTGCTTTCGTATCACGGGACCAAATCGCACTCGTTAAAGAGCTCGGTGTCAAAGATTCAAAGCAATTGTCTGATCCCGAGATTATCCGAATTGCTAGAGATTTACACGCCACAATTCCTTATCAAAAAGCGACACTGCACAACCCAACGTATAACAAGATGCAACGTACGATGACACAAGGTAAAATGACTGCCATCGCGCACAACGCAGCGTTGCATGCGTTGCTCGACAAACTTGAACAGAAACCAGATGCCATCCTGATTGATCAATTTGCCGAAAAATCGGTCTATTATCAGCACTTACGGTCAGAACGCGATGTCGTCCGCGACGATGTTTATTTTTCAACAAAAGCAGAAGGACTGCATGTCGCAGTCGCAGCCGCATCCATCTTAGCCCGCGCCTTTTTCTTAAAAGAAATGGACAAACTAAGTGAACAGGCAGGATTGACGCTCCCGAAAGGGGCAGGAGCAAAAGTTGACCAAGTGGCCGCTCAGATCATCCGTCGACACGGGCAGGATTATTTACAAAAAATCGCCAAAGTCCATTTTGCCAATACCAAAAAAGCAATAACCTTGAACGAACGTCGTCTGTAGAGGTTCGTTATCAAATATGATATACTCGTTTTATGGTTAAATGAACTTAAAATTTTTGGAGGATAGCGTTCATGTTGCATTATAAAACCTACACGATCAGCGATGACCATCCTTGGGTCGTCTTTATTCACGGAGCCGGCGGAAGTTTGTCTCATTGGTATCGTCAACTCCGCCCATTCCGTAAGAAATATAATGTGTTACTCGTCGATTTGCGTGGACACGGTGGTTCATACGATGCCGAACAATCGCTTAAACAACCGTTGAACGCCTATACATTTGATGTCGTCGCCAAAGATGTCATCGAGGTGATGGATCACTTAGGTATTGAGAAAGGTCATATGGTCGGTCTCTCTTTAGGGACGATTGTCATCCAGGCGATGTTTGAGCACTATCCGGACCGGATTGCATCGGTTGTTCTCGGAGGCGCCATCGTCAAGTTCAACGTTCGTTCAACGCTTCTCATTCGTCTCGGTAGCCTCGTTCAAAATTTCGTTCCCTATATGTGGTTATACAAATTGTTCGCATGGATTTTACTACCGAAAAAACGTCATAAAAAATCGCGGATGATGTTTGTCCGAGACGCTGCAAATTTGTGTCAGCGTGAATTTATTCGCTGGTTTAAGATGACGGAGAACATCAATCCATTACTAAATCAAATTACTTCGATTCAAACGAACGTCCCCATTCTATATATTATGGGCGATGAAGATTACATGTTCCTCGAAGCTGTGGAACGGACCGCAAAACATCAACCGACTGCCAATGTTGAAATCGTTGCAGACTCTGGTCACGTCGTGAATGTGGACCAACCCGAGCAATTCAATTCATTGTCGATGAAATTCATCGATGATCAAATTCAAGCACTCGCACTCAAAATGAGCTGATTCAGGATGCCACCATACATCCTGAATTTTTTTCAGTTTATTTTCAGAAAATATTGATTATTACAAAAATAGATGGTATTCTTTAGCAAATCCAACAAAGAGGAGATGCTTGAGATGTTCAAACCCGTACATATGAACAGCCTGCTGATTATTATTCGACTGAGGGACTGAAATCGTTTTGTTCTTACAAACGACTTTTCAGGCCCTTGTTCCCGTGGTAATCGGACAGGCGCCTGTAGATGTAACCCGCGCCTATCCGAATCGGATAGGTTTTTTTATTGCTCTATAGACAAAGAGGAGATGATGGAAGTGAAGCAGTATATGATGGATCGAATGGTAAAAATTTCAGCAGGAATGGCAAACGCCGTACTCGTCACGCTCGGTGTTGGTCTATTGATTGAGACGATTGGTAATTTGACCGGGATTGCGATGCTCGTTCAAATCGGGCAAGTCGCTAAATCGTTGTTGGCTCCAGCTTTAGGAGCCGGCGTCGCCTTTCAACTCGGAGGCAATACGCTTATCTTGTTTAGTGCAATGATTGCCGCAACGATTGGCGGTGCCGCACTTAAAGCGACTGAAAGCGGTCTCGTCCTCGTACCTGGTCAACCGATTAGTGCGTTGATTGCAGCAGCTGCAGCAGTATGGCTCGGAAAACGTGTCCTCGGAAAAACAAAGTTCGATATGATGGTCGTACCCGTAACAGCGGTTCTCGGAGGCGGCATCGTCGGTGTGGCGGCTGCAGCTGTCACGACACCACTGATCAATTCAATCAGTCAAGGAATCACAGCATCTGTTGAAACATCACCCATTGCGACATCTCTTGTCATCGCCCTTGTCTTCAGTGTCATGCTCATGTCGCCGGCTTCGTCGGCCGCACTTGCCATCGCACTTCAGTTAGATCCGGTTGCCAGCGCTGCCGCATTGATTGGTTGTTCTGCTCAGTTTGTCGGATTTACATTGATGGCGTACCGTCAAACCGATCCAGGTGGATTGGTTGCCTCATTCTTCGTCACGCCGAAAGTTCAGTTCCCGAATATCATCAAAAACCCGAGAATCGTTGTTCCACCATTCATTGCTGCGATGATTTCTGCTCCGATTGCCACATTGATGTTCTCGCTTCAAGTTCCTTATGAAATTGCCGGTCTCGGACTTAATTCCCTCATTGCCCCGCTTCAGATTTTAGCGGTTCAAGGGATGGATGCGTTTCTCATTTTTACGGTAACCGGTGTCGTTCTTCCCGCACTCATTACTTGGGCACTTTATCGTGTCACAAGTCTTGTCGGTTGGACGAAGTTTGGTGACCTCGCACTTGAGATTCAATGAAAGAAAGGAGCGTTGTCCACATCGGACAACGCTCCTTATTTTTACGCTCGTACTTCAGCGCCGTGTGCTACACGGACCGCTTCAACGATTGTCTCATATGCTGCTGTTACTTCTTCATCTTGCAACGTACGTGTCGGGTCTTGGAACTTGAGTGAGAAGGCGATCGACTTCTCTTCTGGTCCGACATTCTCCCCTGTATACACGTCAAACAAGACAAGGTCAATCAAGAGTGGACCAGCCGCTTGGCGGATTGTTTGTTCCACTGCCCCAGCCGGAATCGAACGCGACAAGACGAGTGCCAAGTCTCGTGAAATCGATGGATAACGTGGCACGTCTTGATAAAGAAGGGTCTCTTCTCCACTAAGCGCCAATAGGTCGAGTTCAAATACATACACTTCTTTCATACCGTAAACGTCTTTTGACGTCCCTGGATGTACTTGTCCTACATATCCGATCACGTCACCGTTCATCAAGATGCTCGCCGTACGACCTGGGTGCATATCTGGCATAGATACCGCTTCATACGTGACATCGAGACGAAGTGTTTGAACTAACGTGTCGACAATCCCTTTCGCGACGAAGTAATCGACCGGGATTCGTGTACCTTGTGAACGATGATCCATCCAAAGGCCTGTGACGACACCTGCCACTCGTTCTTTTTCGCGTGGTAACGTATCACCATGCTCTGTATAGACACGTCCCGTTTCGTATAGTGCAACGTTCGCTTGTTGGCGCGCTGTATTGTAACGTGCTGCCTCCAACAATCCAGGAATGAGCGATGTACGAAGAACAGAACGCTCTTCACTCATCGGCATTGCCAGACGAACGAGCTGATCGGCTTGACCACCGAATCGCGTCGCATGTGCCTCACTCGTTAACGAGTAGGTGATTGCTTGTGATAAGCCGACACCTTGCAACAAGCGGCGTGTATTTCGGCGCAACACGTTGATCGCCGGCAAATATCCTTTCGAATGAGATGCAGGTAACGTCGACGGGAGGCTATCGTAACCGTATAGACGTGCCACTTCTTCCGTAATGTCAGCCGGAAGCTCTAAGTCAGGTCGACGGGAAGGGATATGAACGCTCAATACGTCATCGCCTTCTGTAGCAAGACCGAGACGCTCTAGAATGCGTTCGATCGTTTGACGCTCGAGCGTCATCCCTAAACGATTATTGATATAATCGACCGCGACCTCGATTTGACGAGCACGTGATTCTTTTTCACCAGACACAGTCGCTTCTCGAATGTCACCTCCACCAAGCTCCACAATTAATTGAGCGGCACGATCAAGCGCGAGCATAACACGCTCTGGGTCCACACCTTTCTCAAAACGAGCGCTTGAGTCTGAACGAAGACCGAGCGTTCGGCTCGTCTTACGTACCGAGGCAGGATCAAAGTAAGCGGACTCTAAGACGATATCTGTCGTTGAGGCATCTACTTCTGTGTTTGCGCCACCCATGACACCTGCGATTGCGACTGGCGCCTGACCATCTGTGATGACCATCATCGAAGCGTCGAGCGTACGTGTTACATCGTCTAGGGTAATCATCTCTTCTCCGTTTTCAGCCTGACGGACCACAATCGATTGACCGAGTTTTTTCGCATCGAACGCATGAAGAGGTTGACCGATTTCTAGCATCACATAGTTCGTCACATCAACAATGTTATTGATTGGACGAACGCCCTCGGCAATCAAAATATTTTTAAGCCATTGTGGAGATTCTGTGATTGTAACCCCTCGCACTTCACGCGCTGCATAATACGGGCAGTTCGGTGTAGCGAGCTCAATAGACACTTCAGATGCAGAAGAAGACGTGATGTCGGCCGTCGGTAACGTGTACGGACGCTCTAAGATGGCCGCTACTTCATGGATGATGCCATATAGGCTCAAGCAGTCCGAACGGTTCGGAGTCAAACCGAGTTCGATGACCTCATCATTCAAGTCGAGTAAATCGAGCACATCTGCCCCGACTTGAACATCTTCACGGAACGTATGAATCCCGTCTTGCTCATCTTCCCGAATTTGTTTCTTCTCGAACCCGAGTTCCTCAAGCGAACAAATCATCCCTTGAGATTCGACACCGCGAAGTTTCGCTTTTTTGATTTTTAATCCTGGTAAGCGTGCGCCAACTTTCGCTACGATGACGTATTGACCTTCACGTACGTTCGGTGCGCCACAGACGATTTGAACGGGATCACATTCCCCGATGTCTACTTTTGTCACGTTCAATTTATCCGCTTCCGGATGCTTCTCACATGAAAGGACATGCCCGACGACGATACCAGAAAGTCCTTCTCCACGGTTTGTGACACTTTCGACTTCAATCCCATTTTTTGTGATCAAGTCGCCAAGTGCTTCTCCACTCAAATCTGACACATCAATATATTGATTCAACCATTTTTTTGATAGTAACATCTGTCTTCCTCCTTAGAATTGCTCGATGAAGCGTAAGTCATTTGTGTAGAAGTGGCGGATGTCATCGACACCGTGTTTGAGCATCGCCATACGCTCAACTCCGATTCCGAATGCGAATCCTGATACTTTTGACGAGTCATAGCCTGCCATCTCTAACACATGTGGATGTACCATCCCGCCTCCGAGAATTTCAATCCATCCAGTTCCTTTACAGACGTTACAACCTTTGCCTCCACACTTGAAGCATGAAATATCGACTTCAACTGATGGCTCCGTGAATGGGAAAAAGCTTGGGCGAAGACGAATTTCGCGTGTTTCCCCGAACAATTGTTTCACGAACACCTCAAGCGTGCCTTTTAAATCTGCCATTGAAATCGACTCATCGACGACGAGCCCTTCGATTTGCATGAATTGGTGTGAATGCGTCGCATCATCTTCATCACGACGATATACTTTCCCTGGGCAAATGATGCGAATCGGTTTCCCATTCGCCTCTAACATCGTGCGTGCCTGTACAGGTGACGTATGTGTACGTAGCAAAGTTTCCTCGGTAATGTAGAACGAGTCTTGCATATCGCGTGCCGGATGGTCTTTTGGTAAGTTGAGCATTTCAAAGTTATATAAATCTGTTTCGACTTCAGGACCTTCTGCAATCGTATATCCGAGTCCAACGAATAAATCTTCCATCTCGTCGATGATTTGTTGCAACAGGTGACGGTGTCCAGGAGCCGATGTACGTCCCGGAAGCGTCACATCGAGCGTTTCCGCTTTTAACTTCTCTTCCAGTTCAATCGCCTTCACTTCTTCGATTCGAGCGTCAAGCGTACTTTGAATCGACGTACGAACCGTGTTCGCCAATTCACCAATGACTGGACGTTCCTCAGCGGATAGCTTGCCCATCCCACGAAGTACCTCGGTCATCGGTCCTTTCTTACCTAAATATTTGATTCGAACGTCATTTAATGATTTTTGTGTGGATGCCTGCTTGATTTCTTCAAGTGCTTCCATTTGTAACTGTTCTAATTGCTCTTTCATGTGTTCACTTCCTCCTCTACATAAAAAAGTCCCTTCAGTCGTTGACTGAAGGGACGAATCATCGCGGTACCACCCTACTTGGCCAATCATTGGCCCACTTGAGAGCATCGTTATCGAGATGCCAAACCGGTGTTGTCTCCAACACGACTCCAGAGTGAATTCAGCGACGATTCCGGCTTAGGCTTTCAGTCACGGCCTATGCTCCCTGAACGGAATCGGTTATTCGCTTACTATGTTCTTTCAACGTCATAATCTATTCATCGATGTGTTTAACCTATCACGTTTTTCACGTGCTGACAAGATTATTGTAAAGCGATGCGATACATTAAAATACCAGCAGCGACCGCTGCATTGAGCGATTCCGCCTCACCGAGTACCGGAATATGGACTCGGGTATCACAAAGAGCCAATACATCGGCATGTACCCCTTGTGCTTCATTTCCGATGACTAAGGCAATCTTATCCTCAAATGCTACCTGCTCATATGATGTCGCTTTCGAGAGGGCTGTCCCGTACACATGGAACCCTTCTTCTTTCAGTTCAGGTAGTTTATCAAGCAAATCAACCGAAGTCACATTCACGTGAAACAGGGAACCTTGTGTCGCACGAACGACTTTCGCATTGAACGGATCAACCGTTCCTTTCCCAAGGAGTACCGTATCAAATCCGGCCGCATCTGCAGTCCGAATCATCGTACCAAGGTTACCTGGGTCTTGCACTCGGTCTAACACGAGAACTTTCTTCATCTTGCGCTCGACCGGTGTCATCTTCACGACCGCAAACACACCTTGTGTCTTTTCTGTTTCCGACAAAAGATCAGCGACGTGATCAGATAATTCGAGAACCGGCATGTCCTCGATGCGCCACGTCTTTTTCGGTACGTATGATTCAGCCATGATGAGTTGTACAAGTCGACCTGCTCGAATCGCCTCATCGACCAGATGTTCTCCTTCTACGAGGAATTGACCGGTTTCTTGGCGTCCTTTTTTCGTCATCAATCGTTTTAATCGTTTAATCGTCTCGCTCTTCGTAGACGTAATCTTCGTCATATTATCCCTCTTTCAACCATTGGACCGTCTCGTGGTCTAAGCGTTTCGTCAATGCGACAACAAGTTCAATCGCTGCCTCGTAGTCATCTTTATGAATGATTGACACATTCGTGTGTAAATAACGTACAGGTACCGTCAACGCGATCGCCGGCATTCCAATCCCAGACAAATGGAATCGTCCTGCATCCGTTCCGCCTCCTGGTGTCAAATCGAGTTGGTATTTGATGTCGTTTTCTTTTGCTACATCGACAATGAGGTCGACGAGACGTGGATTCGTCACGGTCGTTGCATCAAAGAAGATGACCTGAACGCCATCGCCGAGCTTCGATAATCCTTCTGCAGGCGTCATTCCAGGTGTGTCACTTGGAATTCCTGTATCGACCGCAATCGCCACATCCGGTTGAATCAAGTTGGCCGCCGTGACAGCTCCACGTAATCCAACTTCTTCTTGAACCGTCGCTCCTGTAAAGACGACACCTGGGAACGATTCTTCTTTCAGACGTTTTGCAGCTTCAATTGCAATTGCACAACCAATACGGTTATCCCAAGCTTTCGCCATCAAGAAGTTCTCATTTTTCATGACCGTGAATTCGCAATGCGGGACGACCGTATCCCCCGGACGAATTCCCCATTCAGCCACTTCGTCTTTTGATGTCGCTCCGATATCTAAAAACATGTCTTTGATTTCAACTGGTTTTTTACGTGCTTCAAGTGGAAGGACGTGTGGTGGTTTCGCACCGATTACTCCTGGAATTTTCTCGCCAGAACGCGTCACCACATCCATTCGTTGTGCCAATAAAACTTGGTTCCACCATCCACCAAGCGCCTGGAAGCGTAGGAAGCCACCTTCCTCTATACGTGTGACCATAAAACCGACTTCATCCATATGACCTGCAATCATCACACGGGGACCTTCTGTGTCTCCTGTCACTTGACCGAACAAACTTCCAAGACCGTCTTGTTTAAACGACTCGACATGTGGTTCAAGATATTCACGCATCAATTGACGGACTTCACCCTCATTTCCCGGGACGCCAGTCGCGTCTGTCAGGCGTTTTAACATATGTAATGATTCATTCATCCCAATCCGCTCCTTTTCATTAATAGCCTAATCGCTGTCGCTCATGGTTCACTTCATTTTTATTCATATACGCCATGATGATCAGCTGCTCGTTGAAGCCAAGCGTATATCCTAGTTCAAGATACGCTGCCATCAGCGTCTCGTACATCGCTTCTGTTTTCGAAAGACCAAAGTTCGTCACTTTTCGATAAATATCTAAAAAAGCATCAGTCGCATCAAGATATGAGCTTCCCGCAGGAAATGCGTCTCGTTCATACCCAAGCGCAAGGCCGAGTGACAGTAAGAAATGAATGCCGTCTACATATTCTTCTAAGATCACATCTTGAGGCGACGGTCCTTTCTTCGACCAAAACTTAAAGCTACGTGTTTCGTTAGCCAGTTCACCGAGCTCGACAAGCAGCGCCAGTAACCGTTCATCAAATTGATTGCCGGATAATCCATGTTGTTCTTTGATCCGCTCGTCTAATTCGCGCTGCCGATCAAACAATGTTGTCCAGTTCACCGGATGTTCCTCCTCTATCTCCACTTATAGCAGTACTAAAATCATTAAAGACCAGCCTACCGCTAAAATCAATACTTGTAATTGAAGCAATTTTGGGGCATGAACGGTCTTTTTGCGTGTCAAATGGAGACCGAACAAGGCACCGATGGCTCCTCCCGCATACGCGTATAGCACGTTGAAATCACCATCGCCGTGCGTATAACGCTTTGCCTGAAAATAGGTATAAACGTTCAAGACAATCAGAGCAAGGGCAACGATTGCGACAACCGATTGGTTCATACGATTTCCTCCTTCTCTTAATTCTAAGAAATTCTGAAGAAAAAAGAAAGCGCCGAGAGAATGTCTCGGCGCTTTCGATTGAACGATTACGCGTTCAATTTTGATTTAGCTGTTTCAGCGAGTGACGCGAATGCCTGTGCATCTGTCACAGCAAGCTCAGCAAGCATCTTACGGTTGATGTCGATTCCTGCAAGCTTGAGGCCGTGCATCATACGGCTGTATGAGAGACCGTTTGTGCGTGCTGCCGCATTGATACGTGTGATCCAAAGACGACGGAAATCACGTTTCTTCTGACGACGGTCACGGTAAGCGTACATGAGTGACTTCATGACCTGTTGTTTTGCTACTTTAAATAGAATGTGTTTCGAACCAAAGTATCCTTTGGCAAGTTTAATTTGCTTTTTACGACGTTGACGAGTCGTATAACCGCCTTTTACGCGTGGCATATGGATTCCCTCCTAAATTGTTTCTGTATTACTTCGCGATCATGTTGCGAATGCGTTTGAAGTCTCCAGCTGATACGATAGCGCCTTTACGGAGCTTACGTTTCGCTTTAGTCGATTTGTTTGCGAACAAGTGACTTGTGTAAGCGTGTGAACGCTTGAGTTTACCTGATGCTGTACGTTTGAAACGTTTTGAAGCACCGCGGTGCGATTTCATTTTCGGCATGAGTATTTCCTCCCCACTGAGAATCGATGATTAATCTTCTTTGTTCGGAGCCAGCACTAAGAACATGCTGCGTCCTTCCATCTTCGGCTTTTGTTCAACTGTTGCCAAATCGGCACATTCCGCTGCCATTTTGTCCAAAACACGTTTCCCGATTTCCGAGTGTGTGATGGCACGTCCGCGGAAACGAATCGAAGCCTTCACCTTGTTACCTTTTTCAAGGAACTTGCGTGCGTTACGCAATTTTGTTTGGAAATCGTTGTCCTCGATTGTTGGACTGAGACGTACTTCTTTCATTTGGATGACTTTTTGGTTTTTACGCGCTTCTTTCTCCTTTTTCTGGAGTTCGAAACGGTACTTCCCATAATCCATAATTTTAGCGACCGGTGGATTCGCTTTATCCGCGACTAAGACTAAGTCTAGTTCCGCTTCTTCAGCTAAACGTAACGCATCGTTACGCGATTTCACACCGAGTTGTGCGCCGTCTGCGCCAATGAGACGTACTTCACGGGCACGAATGTTTTCGTTGATAAAGAGCTCTTTGCTAATGGTTAGCACCTCCATCGTGCAATTGCACGAGATTTAGATTGACAAGACAACATGGCAATAAAAAAAGCGTCGGCAGTTTCCCACCCACACATCAGTTGAGGTCATAAAACGGCAGACGATGCCGATTGAACCAAGAACTTGATGGACCTGCCTGATGTTTTTCAGACGAGGTGAAAAGCGGGTGCTTCTGCTTTGTTGTTTTTAATCACTATGTCATCTTAGCACTAGCAGGAAAAGATGTCAAGATATCGCGCATGAATAATTGGTAGCTCACACTTTTATGATGATACCAGTCATTCCCTCGTTTCGCAATACCTTTTCAAAGGGAATAATGAATTACAAAGGAGGGATTTACATGAACTGGCGAAAAGACGTCTCGCGCGAACATGACTATCACGACCAAGTTCAGCAGATTGTCAGCAAGACCATGCAAGCACACGGCTTAGAGGATGAGAAGTTACAGGCCGTGTTAACGGACTTATTGGAAGAGATGAATCGTATCACATTGAAAATCGTCGATGATCACGAGTCGGCTCAAAATTATATCCATAAAAGATGGTACTAAGCGAATCCAGTTGTACAATCTGATCGCTCTTTCATCATGCGTATATAAATATTAAACGTCCGCTCCACAATCAAGGAAACGGACGTTTTTTGTATTTACTGTGCATACACCATTTGACCACCGAGGTGACCGGCGTAAGCAAGGAGTCCTGCTCCAATGAGTGCGATCACGAAACTAAGTGTGGTCCACAGCTTCCCTTTCGCACGATATCCGACAGCAAGCAAAACAATCGTGATGCCAAACGCAATCAAACTATACAAGGCAAAATGTTCATGGTTTTCAATCATCGCTTCTGTGACCGAAGGAAGATTTGCTTCTGCATACTCCTCGGCACTATCACCGGATAGAAAGGCGACCCCACCTGAAAGTAATCCCGCAACGAGTGTGACGAGTGCAAACAGTCGAAAACTTGTCCATTTGAAACTGAGTAAAATTAAGAACGTCCCAAACAATAGTAGACCAATCGGAGCGTGCACGAGCAATGGATGTAGCGGGACCCCACCGAGCATAACGATTCCTCCTTAATAATTGGATAATAGATGAGAGTTATTTACCCAGTTCAATGATGTTTATATCCACTTTTCTATTTTTCCACAATGACACACAATCAATTCGTGAGCGATTTAAAGAAGTTGCTGATTGCTTCGAACAATCTCGCGAAAAATCCTTGCACTTCCTCTTGCTCAAGGAAAGCTTGTACGTCTTGACCCGCATCTTTTAATCCGTTACTGATTGCAGACCAGTCAAGATTTGCTTGTTGCATGTTCTCAAACAGCGTCGTCAATTGGTCGAGTTGTGCTTCGGATAATTGAACGTTATTTTGGTTCAGTACTTGAATGACGATGTCACGAATCTCAATGTTCGTCTCCGGCATCTGATTCGCAATCTCGGCTTTAATCTCGTTCATGAGACCTGCTACGTCCTCTTGACCGACCGTCTTTCCGATTTCAGACGTGACCGCCAACTCTTCTTGCGCAAGCTCTTTGCGCTCTTCAGACAATTCGATTCCCGTTTCGGCTGCTGTTTGATCATACGCCTTCATGATGCCTGTCAGAGCGGATGTCCCTGTCACGTTAATCGGTGACGTGATATAGATATCGGCATCCGTCACACCTGCCGTGACAAGCGCGTTCGCATACATATCCTTCGTGACCCATGTCACATTTTCAGTTTGAATATCAAGACCGGTACCGTCCGTCAATTTGATTCGTGCGGATGAATACATCCCGCCTCCACGTTGCGCTTGTGGGACAGAATCTCCCAAATATTTTTCTTCATCCGCGGCCGTTGTGATAATCGGTTCGATTCCTTCCGGCGCGTCCATACGCTCGAGTACCCATTTTTGTTGCTCCGAAGATAGCGACTCCCCGAGTGTGACGATCGTGTCGTTGACGATTGCCTCCGCCCCGACTTTCGGAAGTGCTCCTGTAAATGCGACTGCTCCAATAGTAAGTGCCAATACTGGCTTCATATAATTCATTCATTATCACTCCTTATGTTTACGATACGTGGAGACGCTTAAATACACATCCGTCTATAGACCGAAAAAAGGCCACCTTTCTAGATGGAAAGGTGGCCTTTCACTTAGCGTGAACGATTCGCAATCTCTTCTGTGAGCGATGCGATGAACTCGTCAAGTGATGCTGAAACTTGTTCTTGTTGACCGTAACGGCGAATGTTGACTGCGCGCTCGTCACGTTCTTTGTCTCCAAGAACGAGCGTCATCGGAATCTTCTTCATTTGTGCTTCGCGAATCTTGTAGCCAAGTTTTTCATCACGAAGGTCCGTTTCCACCCGGACACCACGTTTGACGAGTTCCGCTTTCACTTCAGCAACGTACTCATCATGGACGTGTGATACTGGAATCAATTTGACTTGTACCGGTGCGAGCCATGTTGGGAACGCTCCTTTGTACTCCTCAATCAAATATGCAACAAATCGTTCCATTGTCGAGACGACACCACGGTGCAAGACGATTGGACGATGGTCTTTTCCGTCTGGTCCTGTGTAAGTCAAATCGAAACGTTCCGGAAGCAAGAAATCAAGCTGAACTGTCGAAAGCGTCTCTTCTTTCCCGAGCGCCGTGCGTACTTGCACGTCGAGTTTCGGTCCGTAGAATGCCGCTTCCCCTTCCGCTTCGAAGTACGGAAGTTCGAGCTCGTCCATTGTTTCTTTCAACTGGCTCTGTGCCATTTCCCAAATCGCATCGTTATCGAAGTACTTCTCTTTATCGGCAGGATCGCGATACGAGAGACGGAAACGGTAATCTTTAATACCAAAGTCAGCGTACACTTCTTGAATCAAGTGAACGATGTCTTTGAACTCTTGTTTCATTTGTTCTGGTGTGACGAACGTATGCCCATCATTCAACACCATGTAACGGACACGTTGAAGTCCTGTGAGTGCACCTGACATCTCGTAGCGGTGCATCCCACCAAGCTCAGCGATTCGGAGCGGAAGCTCACGGTATGAGCGTGGCTCATGTTTGTAGATTGTCATGTGGTGCGGACAGTTCATCGGACGAAGGACGAGTTCCTCATTGTCCATCTCCATTTTCGGGAACATGTCATCTTGGTAATGATCCCAGTGCCCAGATGTCTTGTACAAATCGACCGATCCAAGCACCGGTGTATATACGTGTTGGTATCCAAGTTCGAGCTCTTTATCGACGATGTAGCGCTCGACCGTACGACGGATCGATGCACCTTTTGGAAGCCACATCGGAAGACCTTGACCGACTTCTTGTGAAACGAAGAAGAGATCGAGTTCTTTTCCGAGTTTACGATGATCGCGTTCTTTTGCTTCTTCAAGAAGACGCAAATGCTCTGCGAGTTGTTCTTTCGTCGCCCAAGCCGTTCCGTAAATACGTTGTAACATCTTGTTGTCAGAGTCGCCACGCCAGTACGCGCCAGCCACGCTCATCAATTTAAAGATTTTCAACTTTGAAGTCGATGGAACGTGTGGTCCGCGGCAAAGGTCGAAGAATTCACCTTGATGATAGATTGTAAGTGTCTGATCGGCAGGAATATCCTCGATCAACTCGATTTTCAGCGGGTCTCCCAACTCTTTATAACGAGCGAGTGCTTCGTCACGCGAAACGACTTCACGAGTGATTTCTAAGTTTTCATCGACGATGCGTTTCATCATCTTCTCAATCTCGGGAAGATCTTCCTCATTGATTCGTCGGTCCATTTCAATATCGTAATAGAATCCGTTCTCAATCGTCGGTCCAATCCCGAGATAAATGTTATTCTCTTCGCCATACAGACGTTTGATTGCTTGTGCCATCAAGTGTGCCGACGAGTGACGCATCAAATCGAGACCGTCCTCTGAATCTGGCATGACGAGTTCGATTTTGCCATCTTGTTCAATCGGACGACGGTAGTCGATGAGTTCTCCGTCTAATTTTGCTGCGATTGCCTTTTTGCGAAGTCCCGGGCTAATTGAGCCTGCGACGTCTTCTGCTGTGACGCCAGCATCAAATTCTTTTACCGCGCCATCTGGAAATGTCAATTGAATCATGTACATCTGTCCCCTCTCAAAAATGAATATAAAAAAAGCCCATCCCTCAAAAAGGGACGAGCTTTGATTCTCGTGGTACCACCCTCGTTCCCAAGCAAAGTGCTTGGCTCGAACACACGATAACGAGTGTGAATCGCCGCACGATTGACCCGTACGGTGCTCTGAGGGAGTAAATGCATCGTCGTCGTTAGGAAGCTTCCACCACCCTTCCCTCGCTAAAACTCGTCTCGATGATCCATATCCTCTTCTATGCATCACTTATATGGTTATTAGTATAGTCAACTCATCCAAGAAAAACAATCCTTTACCGACGGCGATTTTCACCCTTTAGTTCGATTTGTGTCGTCGTCGTTGAAATGCGCTGCATGAGACGCTGCGCTTTCATTTTATTTTGTGCGGATCCATCGATTGAAAAGTGCGTCTCGAGTTCTTCTCCACTAAAGTTTGAACTATATAACGTCGGGAGTCGGTGCATCATCCGATATTGAAGAATGATGCCGAACAACTCGTCTCGTACCCACGGACTGATCGCCTCTGCTCCGATATCATCAATCAATAAAACCGGCACGTGTTGAAACGACGTTAAAAACGAATCGAATGAGTCGGTACGGATTTTTCGTTTTGCCTCTGATACAAAGCCCGGAGCGTGGACCAAGATTGTCTCGATATCCGCCACTTTCAATTCATTGGCAATGGCGGCGAGTAAATACGTCTTCCCGACACCGAAGCTACCGTGCAAATAGAGTCCGTTCACTTTTTGTTTGGACTTCATACCCGTCACGAAACGCATCGCTTCTCGAAGCGCAATCTTACGTGCATCATCTGCCCAGTCGAACGACTCGAAGCTCGCCTCACGAACTTCTTCCGGTAAGAACAGGCTCTTAAACTTTCGATCCATCTCTTTTTGTCGTCGTCCTTGTCGGTGAGCGACCGTCTCTTCATAACGAATCGCAATCTGACCAAGATCGACATAGAGCACCGGTTGATGCCCAGGGATGACGGCCTGTTCCTCGATGAACGTCTTCCCGTCCATCTGTTCGGCATACTCACTCAGTTTCGTGAACCCAATCTCAATCGCTTTCTCATCTAGTTCAGGATGAGCGTTTAAAAAGGCGATCACGCCCGGATGGTTGAGTGTTCGTCTGCGAATCGACTCATACGCTTCCCGGACTTCTTTTCGATTCATCAACTGCGATAATGACTGGTTGATACGTTCCATCCCCTCACCCCTTCTCTTTCAATTCATTTAATAGTTTCACGAGCTCCGCGTCATCAGGTACGGAAGATTCCAATTCTTTCTTCCGTGCCTGATCGTAAGACCGCTGTTGTTTCGCTTCATCTTCTAGCCATTTCGGCATCTCACCTTGTTGGGGTTTCCGACGCGACCCGACAGTCGTCCGCTGCACATTTTCACGTTTTTGCTGTTTCTTCTCAATCAATGCATCTTGTGTTTCTTCGCGTTCTAATGCTTCTTTTGCGTTCGTATAGCCCGCAGTCTTCCAACTCGTGGCGATGCGGAGGACATAGTTCTCGCTCAGACGCGTCTGCTTTTTCACTTCGATACAATAATAGAAGAGTGCATTGATCACACCTGGAGCGAGTCCGAGCGTGTCGACAAGTTCGATGACTAATTGTTCGTCACTCTTCGATAACTGAGGTGTCTTCCGTAGTGTCGATACATATTGATGAGGATGAGCCGCTTCCATCACCTCAGGGTCATGAAGATCTCCTAGTTTTGTCTGTTCGAGCTCCACCGTTTTCTCTTTCCGATGACGCGTCTGTTTCTTCTTCAACTGCAATACCATCTGACGACATCCGTCCCGTTTCTCTTGCTCACTGAGCGGAAGATACGCTTCGTGGACGAAATATTCTTTTAACATTTCTGCCATCGTCTCTTCATCGAGTTGAGACACGTAAGCGAGTTTTGTGATGGTTTCGTCTAATTTTTTTGTGAAGAATCCGACCGGGAAATTCGTCAGTTTCTTCACAATGTCCATATCGAACGAATAGTTGATTTCAATCTTCGCACGGTCTGGTTTTTCGTAATTCTTTTGTGTGAACGCTCGATGATTGACACCTTTCACGTCAAATACTTCATTAAAGTCTTTTGTCACCTCGACGATTCCTGCCGGTAAAGGGTCGATGGTAAAGCGTCCTTGCAATTGTTTAAATCGCACTTCCCCAACTTTATAGAAGAGGAAGCTAGACAGTAGCCCATCATTTAAAAAAGTATGCGGTGCGAGCGGGACACGCAACTGATAAACGTATTGTGTCAAGCGAGCATCTTTCGTTTTATACGTTCTGACCAACCCGATTGCCTCTAATCGAAAGAGACTATCCGTCAATTCATTGATCGAGTAATCCAACATTTCACACAAGGCACTATGTGACATATAGTTCGACTTCATCTTCCCTGGTTTCAATTCGCTCCACAGCGTCTGGTAAAGTGCGAGCGCCTTCACACCAATGACAGGTTGATATAAATGATAGAGGGACTGATACGATTCACGGTCGACAAGACCCGTACTCATGATTAACAGTTCGTCCGTCCCAAAGATTGTACGTTCTTTCTCCATAGCTCTCTCCCCTGAAAAAGGGCGACCAGCAGGCCGCCCTTTAGTTGGTCGAATTTTCTTGCTTCATTAAATCTTCAAGTTCTTTAAAGAATACCGTGATGTCTTTGAATTGGCGATAAACCGAAGCAAAACGAACGTATGCGACTTCGTCGACACGTGCGAGTTCATTCATCACCAACTCACCCACTTGTTCACTCGGGATTTCCGACTGTGCGAGGGCACGGAGTTGCTGTTCGACTTTTGTCACGACTCCTTCAAGCTGTTCGAGGGTGACCGGTCGCTTTTCACACGCACGAATGATTCCGCGCAGCACTTTTTCACGGCTGAACTCTTCTCGATTTCCATCTTTCTTCACGATAATGAGCGGAGTCTGTTCCACCGTCTCAAAGGTTGTGAATCGATACCCGCATTTTTCACATTCACGACGACGTCGAATCGAATAATGGTCTTGCACCGGTCGGGAATCGAGCACTCTCGTTCCATTGTGATCACATTTCGGACAACGCATGCTCAAGCCTCCTTATCGTTCGACAGATTTATTTCCAATAGCACGAAGCGGGAATTGTTGTGTGAGCGCCTCATAATAGTGCGTGATGATTTGTGCAAGGTCTGCACCAAGTCGCTGTTCACGATTTAACGTGAAGTCGACCGCTGTACGACCACCGTCTACTTGCACGATTGTAATGAGCCCGTCCCATCCTTCACCAATAAATGAGAGTTCGCCTCGATTTGAATCAATCCGGCGTACCGTTTGACCATTCGATTGAACCTGACTTTCTAACCATTGTAAGATTGCGTTCGGAGATGCTGCGTAGTAACGCGTCCGAAGCGTTTCATTTTTATGTGTGTCTTTTGTTTCGATATGTGTTTGTAACTTATCTAACAGTCCCATAATCCACCTCAACGCCTGAGTTATATACGTTAAGCATATCAAAATTAAGGCGACAACAAAACAATTAAAAGGGCTGACCGTTAAACGGCCAGCCTCAAAAGGTTCTTCAGAATTATTTAGTTAGTGCAACTTGTGCTTCTGGAACACGAATCGGTCCCATCCCACGCTCAAGTTTCACATCTTCACGTACTTTTGCATCCAAACCTTCGGCGATGTATTGCGATGCCGTAGCTGGATCGATTCGATCTCCACATGTGAACACGTCAACTGACGCGTAGCCATGCTCTGGGAAACTGTGAATCGTTAAGTGTGATTCTGAAATGATGACGACTCCACTCACACCGTGCGGCGCAAATTTGTGGAAAGCGACTTCGCGGACTTCAGCGCCCGAACGAAGAGCAGCATCGACGAACAAACGCTCGATGTAGTCGATATCATTCAATTTGTCGGGATTGCACTCCCAAAGTTCTGTAATAATGTGACGTCCCATAGTATCCATATTAGTGGATCCCCCTTTACATCAATGGTCTCAAAGTAGTTGATGATCACTCACTTTGTGCCTGAATCGCCCACAACCACGGGGGCAAGTTAGTCCTAAGAGGTCCTAACCCTTTAAGCTGCGTTTGTCAGACCAATTGAAGTTCACGAAACTGAGTGTAACGTGTTTGGGACGTCGTTACAAGACATTTGTTTAAAAAAATCAGAAATATTTTTTAGAACGTAATATTTTTTAGGCGTGTGTTTCTTGTTGTCCGATTTGAAGGTAGCTCGCCACCATATCTAACAAGTCGACGACACGGCACGAATAGCCCCACTCATTGTCATACCACGCGAGCACTTTTACATGATTTCCGCCGAGTACCATCGTCGAATCCATATCGATAATTGACGAGCGATCGTCTCCATTGAAATCAATCGATACGAGTGGTTCATGAGAAACACCTAACACGCCCGTCATCTCTCCAAACGCTGCACGTTCAAACGCTTCATTCACCTCATCGACCGTGACGTCACGGTGAAGTTCGACGACTAAGTCGACAAGTGAAACGTTCGGTGTCGGGACGCGAAGTGCCATTCCGTTCAATTTGCCTTGAAGTTCCGGCATGACGAGCCCGATTGCTTTAGCCGCCCCAGTTGATGTCGGGATAATGGAACTGCCACAAGCACGCGCTCGACGTAAGTCTTTATGCGGGTTATCAATATTATTTTGGTCGTTCGTGTACGCATGAACAGTCGTTACCAAACCTGTTTCAATCCCGAACGTTGAATGCAATACCTTCACGACTGGACCTAGACAGTTTGTCGTACACGATGCATTTGAAATGATATGGTCTTCTTCTGGGCGATAATCCCGATCGTTGACCCCCATCACGATCGTACGTAAATCCCCTTTACCTGGTGCAGTCAAAATCACTTTTTTTGCACCTGCATCTAGATGTAGCTTCGCTCCGATATCAGAGTTGAATTTCCCCGTCGCCTCGACAACGATATCGATACCAAGTTCTTCCCACGGTAAACGTGATGGATCACGTTCTGAGATCAGTTCAATTCGTTTCCCATCAACTTCAAGCGCGTCCCCTTGCGCTCGAACTGTTAATCCGAATGGTCCGTGAATCGAATCGTGTTTGATGAGATGAGCGAGCGTTTCCGCAGGATAACTCGCGTTGATTGCCACAACTTCATGACGTCCTTCGAGCATCAATTTCCGGAATACCATTCTCCCAATTCGACCGAATCCGTTAATCGCAACTTTTGTCCCCATGCTAAATCCCCCTTTTTCTACATTACGGTTTCATTATAACGGATTGCTGTAAGCGTTTTCACTATGAATCGTCACATTTTTTTCGTTTTTCTTTGTTTATTTTTTGAAAATGAGGGAAATTTCTTGTCGTGAAGCACATTAGAAAGGAGGCGTCATCATGTTTGATTGGGGAGATATCGATAAATTCTTCATTTCATTCTTTATCATCTTACCGATTGTGACGTTGATTCATGAGTTCGGTCACTTCTTTTTCGCAAAATTGTTCGGTGGCTCACTCGACATGCAAATCGGGACAGGCAAGAAAATGTTTAAAGTAGGACGTCTTCAAGTGAACCGCGTCTATTTTTATGATGCGTGGTGTCAGTTTACAGATTTAAAATGGAGCAATAAGGTCACACGCTCTCTTGTATATGGCGGTGGAGCCATCTTTAATTTAGCGAGTATCTTGATTGTGAATGCGTTTATTTTAAGACGAGAGATTGAACCGACCCTATATACGTATCAGTTCGCTTATTTCTCGTTTTATTATATTTTCTTTTCACTGTATCCTATCTATTATTCAAACGGTCATCCGAGTGATGGACGGGCGATTTATGACACATGGAAGAAGGGGTCACCCGACTCCGATCCATTGAATTAAAAAAGAAGGCGATTATTATTCGCCTTCTTTTTCTATGGCTTTAAATTGTTCGACTAAGCGGTCGATTTGCGAGGGTAAATCCCCGAGTGAACCGTTGTTATTGACGAGAAAATCGGCCTGATGCTTTTTCTCCTCAATCGGGATTTGAGAATGGATGCGTGCGAGCGCCTCTTCTTTCGTCAATCCATTCCGTTCCATGAGACGCATCAATTGAATCTCTTCGCGGCAATAGACGACGACAGAATAATCGACGAGATCGAGCATTGTCCCTTCAAATAAGAGCGGAATATCAAAAATGACGACAGACTCCCCGGCCGCTTCATGTGAACGCATCTGCTCCTTCATCTCTTCACGTATCGCTGGATGCATCAACTGGTTTAACTGTTGTCGCTTCGTCTCATCATGAAAGATTTCGCGCCCTAATGCGGGACGGTTTAAGACATCACCGTTAAAACATTTTGGAAATGCCGTTTTTACACCCTCTATCGCCTTTCCACCGGGTTCGACTACCTTCCTCGCAATCAAATCGGCATCGATAATCGGGATCCCTCTTTCCCGAAATAGTCGAGACACCGTGGACTTCCCGGTTGCAATCCCACCCGTCAATCCAATCTTCAACATAACGCCCACTCCTTAACGTTGTTGACAGCGTGGACAATAATGCGTGCCACGCCCGCCTAATTTCATCTTTTCGATTTCCTGTCCGCAGCGACGGCACGGCTCACCCGCTTGTCCGTATACATAAAGCGTCTCTTGAAACGTTCCCGTCGCCCCGTCTGGGTTTGTATAACTACGAATTGTACTTCCCCCACGTTCAATCGCCTCACTCAGTACAGCGACCGCTTCCACGCGTACACGTTCTACTTCCTCACGTGTCAAACTAGCCGCTGGTCGTGTTGGATGCACGCCGGCGCGAAACAGTGTTTCATCCACATAAATGTTCCCTAATCCGACGAAGATCGATTGATCGAGTAGTGCCGTCTTGATGGCACGCGTCTTCATCCGTTCTAAACGTCGATGCAACGCTTCCGCTGTCACACGTTCGTCAAACGGTTCGAACGCAAGTAGCGAAAGAGGAGGTGTCGTGTGAACCGTTTCATTCGTCCGTAATTCCATCGTACCAAATTTACGCACGTCGTTATAATGTAACGTCGATTGATCCGTGAAGTTGATGATGACATGTGTATGTTTGGCCGGTTCTGTAATTGTCTCATAAGGGAAGAATTTCCCTTCCATGCGGAGATGGGAGACAAGATACCCGTTTGTTAATTTGAATAAGATAAATTTCCCACGGCGTTCCACATCCGTGATGGTCTCTCCAATCAAGTGGTGTACCCATTCATCAGGCTCATGTCCCCGAATGATTTTAGGGTCAAGCACATCGACGGACTGAATCGTCTTTCCGGAAACGGCAGGTCGCAATCTACGACAAACCGTTTCGACTTCTGGTAATTCTGGCATACTGACTTCCTTTCTATCCTCTTATTTCGTATCGAACCATGTTGTTCCCACGGCTCCGTCCGCGCGTAACGGTACATCGAGTGTCACCGTATGTTCCATCGCATCTGTCACCAATTTTTCTAATGCTTCCATCTCTTCTGCCGGCCCTTCAAAAATCAGTTCATCATGAACTTGTAGCAACAGTTTGGATTGAAGGTGTGACGATTGAAGAGCGTGATCGACGTCAATCATCGCTTTTTTGATGATATCAGCTGCCGTTCCTTGAATCGGAGTATTGATGGCTGTACGCTCGGCAAATCCTCGCAAGTTAAAATTACGAGAATGGATATCCGGGATGTTCCGCCGGCGTTTTAACATCGTCTCGACGAAACCATATTCACGAGCCCGTTCAATCGCGGCATCCATGAACGTCTTCACTCCTGGGAACTGC
This sequence comes from Exiguobacterium sp. s34, assembly GCF_018617435.1. Lineage (NCBI taxonomy): Bacteria > Bacillati > Bacillota > Bacilli > Caryophanales > Exiguobacterium > Exiguobacterium sp. s34. The sequence continues at coordinate 85,878 of NZ_JACSKE010000005.1, forward strand.
TCAAAGTACGTATCGATGAAGGTTTGCGCTTCTTTTCGCGTGATTCCTAGATTTTGCGACAGGCCGTAATCACTGATTCCATAAATGATTCCAAAGTTGACCGCTTTCGCCTGGCGCCGCATGAGGGAAGTGACTTCTTCATTTGCGACTTTGAAGACGTTCGCCGCCGTCGAGGTATGGATATCCTCATCGTGTAAGAAAGCAGCCATCATTTTCTCATCTTGTGACATATGCGCCATAATCCGGAGTTCAATCTGCGAGTAATCGACCGCATACAGGACCCAGCCAGGTTCGCTTGCGGTGAACGCCTTACGGATACGACGTCCTTCCTCTAATCGAATCGGGATGTTTTGTAAGTTCGGATTGACTGACGAGAGTCGCCCGGTTTGCGTCAACGTCTGCGTGTATCGAGTGTGAATCTTGCCGTCTTCTTTCACAACTTTCTGTAACCCTTCTACATAGGTCGACTGCAATTTACCAAGTTCGCGATAGTGCATGATTTTCTCGATGATGGGATGAAGCGGTGCCAACTTTTCAAGGACATCCGCTGCGGTCGAGTATCCCGTCTTTGTCTTTTTCACAGGAGGTAGCGCTAATTTTTCAAATAGGACAACCCCTAGCTGTTTTGGCGAATTGATGTTGAACGGTTCCCCGGCCAATTCATGAATCGTCACCTCAAGTGCGGTTAGACGCTCTCGAAGATCTGTCTCCATATGCTGAAGTGTCTCAACATTTACATGAATACCTGCCCACTCCATCTCAGCCAACACCGAGACGAGCGGTTTTTCGAGCGCTTCATACAGTTCCGTCTGCTCGTTTTCTTTCAGTTCTGAAACGACCCGTTCGAATAACGTCAAAATCGCATGTGCTTTTTCAGCGAGATGCGTATGGAACACATCCTCTTCCGGCACTTTGATTTTTGCACCTTTTCCATAGACCGTTTCATCTTCTTCAAGAGGGTATGCGAAATGAGAAGCAATCGAGCTGAGTGACGTTCCACCAGATAAGTTCAATAAGTAGCCGGCAACGAGTAAATCTTCATAACCGCGAAGGGATAGCTGTTGGCGTTTCAACTGAATGATTGTCTGTTTGGCATCGAGACAAATGGTCGTCCTGGATTCATCTTCAATCCATTCTTTGACTCGTTCATCTTGTAGCAGCGTCACATCGCCAATCGTCACTCCACGATCTGATGCGATCGCAACCCCGACGATAGTCTCTTCAAAATAATCGTCGTGCAACTGCTCAAGAAACAGAACGGCCCGCGACAAATCTTGATCAGAAAGGTCGATGGTCGGTCGTACTTCTTTTTCAACCGTTTCTTCTGTAGAGCTGTCCGACAGTTTGCCAATCAAGGATTTGAATTGAAGTTCCATGAACAGGGGCTTCACGGCGGAAGCGTCATACGGCTTGAACACGAGGTCGTCGACGGTTACATCAAGCGGGACGTCCGTATAAATGGTCGCCAATTGTTTTGACATTTTTGCTTCCCGCTCATTCGCCTCTACCTTTTCTTTTTGTTTCCCTTTTAGCTCATCTGTATGTTCATATAGGGCTTCGACGGTACCATACGTAGAAATCAGCTTGAGTGCCGTCTTTTCACCCACCCCCGGTATTCCAGGGATGTTATCCGATTTATCCCCCATCAGTCCTTTTAAATCGATCATCTGAATCGGTTGTAGTCCTTCATAACGTTCTTGGAATGCCGTCTCGTTCATTTTTTCGACATCGGTGATGCCTCGCTTCGTCAAGTAGACGGTCACGCGATCGTTGATGAGTTGCAATAAATCTTTATCTCCCGTAACAATCGTTACTTGATCAAACGATGCATCTTTTGAGAGCGTACCGATGATATCATCTGCCTCATATTGATCGAGCTCTAAGACAGAGATGCCAAAGGCCCGACAGACGTCGCGCACGAGGGGGAATTGTTCTCGTAATTCTCCAGGCGTTTTTTGACGCCCACCTTTGTACTCGGCAAACGTATCATGACGGAACGTCTTCTTTGATGCATCGAACGCAACAGCGAAATGCGTCGGTTGCTCGTCTTCCATCAACTTCAACAACATCATCGTAAAACCATACACCGCGTTCGTATTCCGACCTGACGCGTCCGACATCGGAGGCAGTGCAAAAAACGCACGATATGTTAAGGAATTCCCATCTAGGACTAGTAGTTTATTCATTCAATCGACCTCCATTCTTCTCTTCATCCATCATACCATACGGGTACATGCGTTCGAAAAAAAAGACCCTTTTCTACGAATAGAAAAGGGCCAAATTCTCGACCGCGTGGAGATGAGCACCGATCGAGTCACGAGATGATGAAGAGGTCTCATCCATAGAATAGCAAGGTTTTGTAAAGCAAATATGAATGAAATAGCAAGGTTTTGTAAAGTGAATGCAACCTGGAAAATTAATCCCTCGGGAACGTGATTGTGAACGTCGTCCCTTTCCCTTCGACACTATCGACATCGATTGATGCATGATGCAAATCAATGATGTGTTTCACGATGGCAAGACCAAGACCTGTCCCCCCTGAATTTCGACTTCTCGCTTTGTCGACACGATAGAATCGTTCAAAGATGCGACTCACTTCTTTTTCAGCGATCCCGATTCCATTGTCTTTCACTCGTAACTTGTATGCGTCCCCCTCCGCTTCGACAGAAATCTCAACGCGACTTCCTTCAGGAGAATAATTAATAGCGTTTGCGACAAGGTTCATGATGACTTGTTTCATACGGTTCAAGTCAGCTTGCAAGACAGCAGTCCCATGATGCTTGGCTTCTAGCTGAATTGACTTCTTGCTCGCTTTCTGACTGAGCAGGAGACATACTTCATCGACGAGCTGGTTCAAATCGACAGAGACCAGTTCCATCTGGAAATCATCACGTTCTAATCTCGACAGCTCAAGCAAATCTTCAACAAGCATCTGCATCCGCGTCGCCTCTTTTTGAATGATGTCTAAAAACTGGTCTCGGAGTTCAGGCACTTCTTTTGCACCGTCGAGAAGTGTCTCACTAAATCCACGAATGGACGTGAGTGGGGTCTTCAGTTCATGACTGACGTTCGCGACAAAGTCTTTCCGCATCTTCTCGAGTCGCTTCAACTCTGTGATATCGTTGAATAAAAGCGTGGTACCACGAAGCATTCCGGTATCACTGAAAATCGGCGCAGCAGATACCATATACGTCTTCTGATTAAAGCCGGTTCGAATCGACAGTTGACGGCGATGGACTTCTTCCGTCAAATAAACATCCTCAATCAGGGACTCGACGTCAGGACTCGGTAGAATCCCATGATAAAATTGTCCAATTGACAAGTCATCATATTGGAACATCTCCCGATACGATCGGTTGACTAACGTGACGATGCCTCGCTCGTCCACGAGAAGAAGACCAGCCCCCATATATTCAATCAGCGATTCGAGTCTCGCCCGCTGAACCGATTCTCCAAGTGAGATTGACTCCAGGTTTCTGGCGAGGACATTGATCGATCCCGCCAGACTGCCGGTCTCTTCATCGTTTCTCAGTTCATAAACACGAGCCCGGTAATTCCCATCCGCCAGCTCCCGTAAGACGATCGTCGCCTCATCGATTGGTCGGATGAATTGGTTCGTCAAATGTTGAAGGACGAACAAAATGATGAAAAATGAAAAGAATAGCGCCAGTGCAATCGTCAGCCAGATTCGATCATACACCCCTTCAAGGTCGGACACGTAACGAATGAACGTCAAGTAGACCGTTTCGCCTGTTGCTAGTTCGATTGGTTTTGTAAACTGAATCAGTTCGTCCTCATCCGCTTCACCGAACGTCCCTTCATCGGGTACTAGACTCGGTTCAATTTTATAATCGATTGATCCGACACGAAATGGAGTCCCGGCGATGACTTCCATCCTGCTGTTGAGTAGTAAAATGTCAAAGCTACTCCCATCATCGATTTGACCGACATACTCGCGAATCTCGTCTAGCTCTCCTCCTTCAAGATACAAGGCGGCCAGCTGAGCATCCTCTTTTAAGCGGTCTCGCTCAGAATCTAAATAAAAATCTTTGAACAGCTGACCGAGTACGATGCCAAGTGTCAGGAGGACGCCCGTGACGAGTAGGATGAGCGTCGTCATGAATCTAGAGCGATACGTCTTCATTCCGAAGTCGGCTCCTCCATTTTATAGCCGAGTCCACGAATCGTCTTGATGTACGTCGGTTTCTTCGTGACAGGCTCGATTTTTTCACGAAGGTGACTGATATGGACATCGACGATTCGCGTATCACCGACAAAATCATAATTCCAAATAGCCGATAGCAATTGATCTCGAGTGAGCACACGCCCTTTATTTTTTGCCAAGTAGGCTAACAACTCGAACTCTTTCGGTGTCAATTCGAGGCGTTCGCCTTGCTTGAACACTTCGTAGTTAGAGGCGACAATTTTAACGTCACCGATTTGAATGACATCTTCTTCGACCGCAGTCTCTTGTGGGGCAGAGCGTCTTAAAATCGCTTTGACACGTGCCACGACTTCGCGTGGACTGAACGGCTTCGTCAAATAATCGTCTGCACCGAGCTCAAGACCGAGTACCTTATCAAACTCATCGTCTTTTGCTGTCAGCATCAAAATTGGCGTATTGACTTTTTGTTGACGCAGCCGTTTACACACTTCAAGTCCATCCATTTCCGGAAGCATCAAGTCGAGCACGATTAAGACGGCATCTTTCTTTTCAGCCAATTCCAGTCCGGTTTTTCCATCATGCGCAGTCTCCACCTCGAAACCAGCTTGTTCTAAATTAAATTTTAATAACGTCGCAATCGATACTTCATCATCGACAACAATTACTTTATCAGCCACACTACTTCCTCCTCTTGATCCATCAAATGTCACTCTCTATTTTACAAATCAAAGCTTGAAACGACCAACCTCAAAGCAAATCTTTACAAAAACAAAACAAATCCACTTTTAGTGTAGCACGCCCCACAAGATGGAAACCGCAAAAAAAGTGCTTCCCACAAGATTGCAGGAAGCACTTTTACTTATAAGACGCCCAATACGGAGCGAACAGAGTCTGCAGATCGTGAAAGCGCCGCTTTCTCTTCATCCGTCAAATCGAGCTCGAGTACTTGCTCGATGCCATGTTTTCCAAGAATGGTCGGAACACCTAGATACAAATCGTTAAATCCATACTCGCCTTCTAAATAAGCAATAGCAGGTAAGATTCGACGTTGATCCTTTAAAATCGCCTCAACCATTTCTACGATTGCGGCAGCTGGCGCATAATACGCTGATCCATCACCTAACAGTTGGACGATTTCACCGCCACCTTTTCGTGTCCGCTCGACGATTTGCTCGATTCGCTCATGTGGTATGAGTTTTTCAAGCGGGATGCCACCGGCGTATGAATAACGCACGAGAGGCACCATATCGTCGCCATGTCCACCAAGAACGAATCCAGATACATCTTTGACGGAAACGTTTAATTCTTGTGCGACAAACGTTCGGAAACGAGCCGTATCCAGTACACCAGATTGTCCGATGACGCGTTCTTTCGGGAAACCCGATTCTTTGAACGCCGCATAGGTCATCGCATCTACCGGGTTCGTCAAGACAATCAAAATCGCTTCCGGCGAATAGCGAGCGATTTCTTTGACGACGGAACGCATCACGTTCGCGTTCGTTGCAACGAGATCATCTCGACTCATTCCAGGCTTACGCGCGATTCCCGCAGTGATGACGACGATATCCGAATCAGCCGTATCTGCGTAATCTGATGTTCCGGTAATCCAAGCGTCAAACCCTTGAATTGGTGCTGTTTCTTGCATGTCGAGCGCTTTCCCTTTCGTCGGTCCAACTTTTTCTTCCATATCGAGTAGGACGACATCCCCTAGCTCACGTTGAGCCAGATACAGTGCAGTAGTTGCACCGGTGAAGCCACTTCCAATTACAGAAATTTTGTTTCGACGAATCATGAGCTCTCCCCCTCAATTGGCGACTTATTCGTATGACTTACATATTTTTGATCAATTCATCCGCAAATTCAGAGCACTTCACTTCTGTTGCGCCGTCCATGAGACGTGCGAAGTCATAAGTGACAACTTTCGAAGCGATTGACTTCTCCATCGAGTTGATAATGAGGTCAGCCGCTTCGTTCCAGTTCATGTGACGAAGCATCATCTCACCTGAAAGGATGACTGAAGATGGGTTTACTTTATCAAGGCCCGCATATTTCGGAGCTGTACCGTGTGTCGCTTCGAAGATTGCATGTCCTGTGATGTAGTTGATGTTCGCACCAGGTGCAATCCCGATTCCACCTACTTGTGCAGCAAGTGCGTCTGAGATGTAGTCACCGTTCAAGTTCATTGTCGCAACGACATCGAACTCACGTGGACGAGTCAAGATTTGCTGGAGGAAGATATCAGCGATTGAATCTTTGACGATGATTTTGCCTTCAGCTTCAGCTTTCGACTGAGCTTCGTTCGCAGCTGCTTCACCAGACTCATCTTTGATGCGATCGTATTGTGCCCATGTGAACACTTTGTCGCCGTATTCCGCTTCAGCAAGTGCATAACCCCAGTTTTTGAATGCACCTTCTGTATATTTCATGATATTCCCTTTGTGTACGAGCGTGACCGATTTACGGTTGTTATCAATTGCGTACTCAATTGCAGCACGGACAAGACGCTCTGTTCCTTCAGAAGAAACTGGCTTGATACCGATTCCTGAAGTCTCTGGGAAACGAATCTTGTTCACGTTCATCTCATCTCGCAAGAATTTGATGAGTTTTTTCACTTCGTCGCTTCCTGAAGCGTACTCAATTCCTGCATAGATATCTTCTGTATTCTCACGGAAGATGACCATGTCTGTGTCTTCAGGACGTTTTACTGGTGATGGAACACCTGTGAAGTAACGAACTGGGCGAAGGCATGTGTATAAGTCGAGCTCTTGACGAAGTGCAACGTTCAATGAACGGATTCCACCACCGACCGGTGTCGTAAGCGGTCCTTTGATGGCAATCAAGTACTCACGAATTTGATCGAGTGTTTCTGCCGGGAGCCACTCACCTTTTTCGTTATAAGCTTTCTCACCAGCGTATACTTCCATCCATTCGATTTTCTTTTCGCCGCCGTATGCTTTTTCAACCGCAGCGTCAAATACACGAACAGCCGCATTCCAAATATCAGGTCCTGTGCCGTCACCGATAATAAATGGTACCGTCGGAACGTTTGGTACGTTCAATACACCGTTTTCAACTGTAATTTTTTGTCCTTGTGTCAACATAATGAATCCCCCTAAGTACATTACTGTAGGTCGACGCGTACGCCGACCTACGTCACTTGTTAGTTTACCAAACTTTTGTCTAAAATGTGTCTCGAATTAACGTTCGCTTACAGGAACATATTTACGGCTTGTTTCACCGACATATTCCGCGCGTGGACGAATCAAGCGGTTGTCCGCATATTGCTCGAGAATGTGCGCAATCCAGCCAGACATCCGTGATACGGCGAAAATTGGTGTGAAGAGGTCTTCTTCAAGACCGAGCGCATAGTATGTTGATGCCGAGTAAAAGTCGACATTTGGTTTCAATCCTTTTTCCGTCTCGACGAGATGATCGATTTTCTCTGACATCTCATACCATTTCGGCTCGCCGATTTGAGCAGTCAACTGACGACTCATTTCTTTCAAGTGTTTCGCACGTGGGTCGCCGTCCTTATAGACGCGGTGACCAAAGCCCATGATTTTCTCTTTGCGTTCGAATTTGCCACGTACATATTCTTCGACGCGGTCGACCGTGTCGATTTCATGGAGCATTTTCATAACTGCTTCGTTCGCACCACCGTGAAGTGGCCCTTTGAGTGCTCCCATCGCTGCCGTCACACCAGAATACATATCAGAGAGCGTCGCCACACAGACACGCGCTGTGAACGTCGAAGCGTTCAACTCATGGTCTGCATGGAGGATGAGCGCCTTATCGATTGTCTTTTCTGCGACTTCGCTTGGTTCCTCACCATTCAACATGTATAAGAAGTTTGCTGCATAAGAGAGACCTGGCTTCGGCGCAACAGGTTGCTCTCCTTTACGAAGACGCGCGAATGCCGTCACGATTGTAGCAACTTGAGCTTGAAGACGGATTGCTTTACGCATGTTTGCCTCGTCACTCATATCTTCAGATTCTTCATCATAGAGAGCGAGCTGCGAGAGCGCCGTGCGAATCGTCGCCATTGCATTGGCTGATTTTGGTGCACGTGCTAACGTATCAATCACTTCTTCTGGCAACGTCGCTTCTTTAACGAGTGCCTCCGAAAGCGATTTCAATTCTTCTGCATTTGGTAAGCGGTCATTCCACAATAAAAATACAACTTCTTCAAATGTGGCATGGTCCGCTAAATCATCAATGGTGTATCCTCCATAAGTCAATTGTCCGTCAATAATTGAGCTGACTTTTGAGGCTGCTGCCACAATACCTTCTAACCCTTTTGTCGTTGACATTCATAACTCCCCCTCAGTCTTGTTTGAAAGTGGTCGACCGTAAAAACAGTCTATGTGTAGGGAATAAGGATACGGGACGGGCTTTTCCCCTGCATTCACCCAGTCTCCGTTTACCCTGTCCTTTATATAGTATAAACAATTTATTGCAAAAAAGAAATGTAAGCGGCTTCAGTTGTCAGAAAATATCAAAACCATTTTTCGATGACTTGATATCCACCTAAAATCAAGGCCGCGATTCCAGCTCCTACAAGTGGTCCGACAGGTATCCCTTTCATGAATCCGACCGCTAGAATCGTGCCTGCGAGAAGCGCCGTCGTGACGACGGGGTCCACGCGCATCAATTGAACACCTTGTCCAGCCGCGATTGCTACAAACATTCCTGATGCAAATGCGACAATCCCGACAGGTCCTTTAATACTATTCCACAATTCTTTAAAACCGATATCTCCGGTTGCAATCGGTACGAGAACGGCGATTGTAATAATCGTCACACCCCAGCTGATTCCTTTTGCTGCGAGTGTCGGAAATAATTGATCACCGAAACCAATCGCTTTAATGATTAGCAAAACACTACTTGCAATAATGACAGATTGATTATTTGAAATGACACCGATTAACACGAGCATCAATAAAAAAAGATATGCACTCATACGTGTTCCTTTCTTCGAACGGAAAAAGAACCGACCTTTGAAGAAGGCCGGTTCGATTGTCGTTCAATTATGCGTTGTAGATTTTACCTGTGAGTGGGTCGATTGAAATCATCTGACCGTCACGAAGTGAAGTTGTAGCTGTATCCACACCTACGATGACTGGCTTACGAAGTGATGGTCCAACGATTCCAGCATGGCTTGTCAATCCACCGTCTTCAGTGATGATTCCAGCCGCTTTTTCGATAGCAGGCATCATTTCTTTATCTGTGAATGGTGCGACGAGAATCATGCCGTCTTTCGCTTTTGCGTTTGCTTCTTCCGCATTTTTTGCGACAACGACTTCTCCGACCACACCGCGCTCGCCGATTCCACGTCCGTCCGCGAGAGCGTGACCGACGATATGAACTTTCATCATGTTCGTCGTACCAGCTGTCGCTGCAGGAATACCAGCCGAGATGACAACGAGGTCACCGTCAGTGACGAATCCAGCATGACGAGCTGCTTCAGATGCTTGAACCAACATTTCATCCGTGTTGTTCGGCATCGTCTCAGCAACGATTGGGTATACACCCCAAACGAGGTTCAATTGACGTGCAACGCGCTCAGATTCAGTGACCGCGATGATGTTCGCTTCCGGACGGTATTTTGCCGTACGAGCCGCTGTGTATCCTGATTGTGTTGGTGTCAAGATTGCTTTGGCATTCAAGTTGATTGCTGTGTGGGCAACCGCTTGTGAGATTGCATCCGTTACCGTATGCTCACTACGCTTCTGACGATCTTTTAACAAGTTCTTGTAGTCGAGCATGCGCTCTGTACGCTCTGCGATAGCAGCTTGCATTTGAACTGACTCGATTGGGTAGTCCCCTGCTGCTGTCTCACCAGAAAGCATGACTGCATCTGTTCCGTCCAAGATAGCGTTCGCTACGTCAGATGCTTCCGCACGTGTCGGACGTGGGTTACGTTGCATCGAATCGAGCATTTGTGTTGCAGTGATGACTGGCTTACCGAGGTCATTACACTTCTTGATGAGTTCTTTTTGAACAGGTGTGACTTCTTCCGTCGGGATCTCGATACCGAGGTCACCACGGGCAACCATCAAGCCGTCAGAAATCGCCAAGATTTCTTCGATGTTATCCACACCTTCTTGGTTCTCGATTTTCGGATAGATCTTGATGTGTGACGCGTTATGCTTTTCAAGCAATTGACGAATTTCTACAACGTCAGACGCACGACGTACGAATGATGCTGCGATGACGTCGATGTCTTGCGAGATACCGAACTCGATGTCTGCGATATCTTTGTCTGTGAGGGCAGGAAGGTTTACCTTGACGTTTGGCAAGTTAACACCTTTCTTCGTCTTGATGATTCCTTCGTTTTCAATCACACAACGGAGGTCGCGGTTCGGAAGTTTCTCCACGACACGGAGTCCGATGAGACCGTCGTCGAGCATGATGTGTGAACCGACTTCTACATCTTCGTAAAGACCTTCATACGTCACAGAGAAACGATCTTTCGTTCCAACGATTTCTTCGCTTGAAACGATTGTAACTTCTTTCCCTTTTTCAAGAAGAGCTTTTCCATCTTCAAACGTATGTGTACGGATTTCTGGACCTTTCGTGTCAAGAAGTACTGTGACTACTTTTCCAGCTGCTTTCGCCGCTTCACGGATGTCACGGATACGTGCGCCATGCTCTTCATAGTCACCGTGTGAGAAGTTGAGACGGGCAACGTTCATTCCAGCTTCAATCATTTCAGGAAGACGCTTCTCAGAAGCCGGTCCAATCGTACATACAATTTTCGTTCTACGCATAATATAAAAACCTCCTAGGGGATATAGTGCAACTTACATGCAGAAAACGGGGGGCCGTAGACCTGATCCCGTCTCTGCAACTTACTTCGTTTAAATCGACAATTGGTTGACGAGGTCAATCAATTGCATATCGATCGTGTGCTTGTTGTTGTCGAGCGCCTCATCGATATCAAGATCCATCATCTGGTTATTACGGATCCCGACAACGCGGCCCGCTTTCCCTTCGAGAAGAATCTCAACAGCATAAGCACCCATACGACTTGCAAGTACACGGTCTGCAGCAGTTGGGGAACCACCACGTTGAATGTGTCCGAGAATTGTAACACGTGTCTCCGAGTTCGTCTTCTCAGCAATCAATTTACCGATTTCTTCGGCACTTCCAGCACCTTCAGCAACGATGACGATCGAGTGCTTCTTACCGCGCGCAATCCCGTGATTGATTCGTTCCACGATCGCGTTCAATTCTTCTGGGCGTTCTGGGACAAGAATCGACTCCGCGCCACCAGCGAGACCAGAATAAAGTGCGATATCACCAGCATCGCGACCCATTACTTCAATCACATATGTGCGTTCATGAGATGAAGCTGTGTCGCGAATTTTGTCGATTGCGTCAAGCGCCGTGTTGAGCGCTGTGTCGAAACCGATTGTCGCGTCCGTTCCCGGAATATCGTTATCAATCGTACCAGGAAGGCCGATTGTTGGGAATCCGAGTTCCGTCAATTTTTGAGCTCCGCGATAAGAGCCGTCTCCACCGATGACCACAAGGGCATCGATATTGAACTTCTTCAACTGTTCTACTGCTTTCGCGCGTCCTTCTTCTGTTCTGAATTCAGGACAGCGTGCAGAGCGAAGGAACGTACCTCCACGTTGAATGATGTCGCCGACTGATCCAAGGTTTAATTCGACTAAATCACCTTCGATTAATCCTTGGTAGCCGTTATACACACCGTACACTTCAAGACCTTCGAAAATCGCTTTTCGGGTCACGGCACGGACAGCAGCGTTCATTCCAGGAGCGTCTCCTCCGCTCGTTAATACCGCAATACGTTTTAAATTCACGTCACTCACCTCTTATGTGTTTTAACGAAATCTGAAAATAAAATACCATGTCTGACCTTTGTTTTACAACACAAGTATGTGAAAAAAATGCATAGGGTATCTCAAAAAGCAGTCACTTGATGAATGAATAATGCTATATTCAAAGCCATTGTTACCGTTTTCACTCACTAATTGTGCCAATTTGATGATATTTGGTCGCACGTCCTTGAATGAGCTGAGAAGTCGTCAGATCGAGCAACTCGTTCATATGCTGTAGTAATACAGGTTTCAAGAGTGATGACTGTAATGAGACATCAACGTGAGCACCGCCATATACTTCCCCTACAACTTCATCCACAATCCCTAAGTTGAATAAATCTTGTGCCGTAATTTTCATCGTTTCTGCTGCGCGTTCTGCTTGTTTGGCGTCCTTCCACAAAAGTGCCGCTGCACCTTCTGGAGAGATGACCGAGTACGTACTATTCTCAAGCATCAATAACCGGTCGCAAACACCAATTCCTAGCGCGCCACCAGAACCGCCTTCTCCGATGACGACAGATACAATCGGTACTTTTAATGTCGCCATCTCAAACAAGTTTCGAGCAATCGCTTCACTTTGACCTCTCTCCTCAGCGGCTTTCCCTGGATAAGCCCCTTTCGTGTCAATGAATGTCAAAATCGGACGGTTAAACTTCTCAGCCTGCTTCATGAAACGCAATGCTTTTCGGTATCCCTCCGGGTGTGGCATCCCAAAATTTCGCTTCATGTTCTCTTTCGTATTTCGACCACGCTGATGTCCGATGATGGTCACCGGAACACCTTCAAATGTCGCAAGTCCCGATACAATCGCCGCATCATCATATCCGTGTCGATCGCCATGGAGTTCCATGAAATCTGGGAACATATGATGAATGTAATCAAGTGTTGTCGGGCGTTTCGGGTTTCGCGCCAATTGTACGCGGTCCCACGGTTTCATATTCCCATAAATATCTTTTTCTAATCGGTCGAGCTTCAACTCAAGGTGACGGATCTCACGTGATAGATCAATCCCTTTTGTTTCGGCTGTTTCACGCAATTTATTTAATTGTTCGGTCACTTCTTTGATTGGGTCAAACATGATGAACACCCCCATCGTGTAATCCGATCATTTTCTTCAAGAACGAACGCATCTGTTCACGATGGATGACCGCATCCAATTGGCCAGACTCGAGCAAGAACTCTGCTGTCTGGAAGTTTTCCGGAAGTTTTTCTCGAATCGTCTGTTCAATGATTCGTCTTCCGGCAAATCCAATAAGCGCACCCGGTTCTGCGACGTTTAAGTCACCGAGCATCGCAAAGCTTGCTGAAACTCCACCCGTCGTCGGATGCGTCAAGTAGGCGATATAGAGAAGCCCAGCTTCATCGTGTTCTTTTAATGCGATCGACGTGTTCGCCATCTGCATTAAGCTGACCATCCCTTCTTGCATCCGTGCGCCACCTGATGCGGTGAATAAGACGACCGGTAGACGAAGTGACGTCGCTCGGCGGACAGCAGAAGCAATCGCTTCTCCTACGTAAGCGCCCATCGATCCCATTCGGAATCGAGCATCCATCACACAAACGACGAGTGGCAAACCATCAATCGTCGCCTTTCCACAAACGACCGCCTCTTCAATTCCTGTTCGCTCGCGGTCTTTACTCAACTTTTCTTCATAGTCAGGGAAGTCGAGCGGATTCGCTTTGACGGAAGGTCCGGCAAAACGTTCAAATGACCCTTCATCGACAAGCATGTCAATACGCTCCTGAGCATGAAGTGGAAAATGGTAGCCACAGTCACACACTTTATGGTTTTCGTTCAACTGTTTTGTATAATGCATATATTTACAAGATGGACATTTCGTCATTAATCCCTGTGGTGCGTCAATTTTTGGCTCTCTTTGACGCAATGGCATATATCGTTTTGGTTTCTTGAAAAAAGCAGTCATCGCTTCCCCCTCGTTCATTCCGGCATCCCCATTCCACGCCACGTCTCGACAAAACGCTTCCGTTCATCAAGCATATATAAATCCCCAACATCCAACCCTTCAAAAAATCGGTTCACTTCGCTCCAAATCCGAATGAACAAGTCATTCTCCAATTGAAAAATGAGTCGCTGTCGAAACGTTCGATCATCTTCAACCACTGCCTCTAATTGAGTCAGTCGCTCATCTGTCGGTTTGATTTCTGAAAATGCCATACGCTCTAACAATTTGAGCATCTCGACGATATCGGTCGCTTTCGTCTGTTTCGTCACAATAAACTCCGACAGGATTTCGATGTAGCGATGTCGGTCTTGTTCACATAAGAAGGTGCCGCCACCGCGCCTTGTCTCGACAATCCCTAAGAAGCTTAACGCGCGTAACGCCTCCCGGACAGAAGCACGACTAATCGATAGTGTTTCAGCAAGTTCACGTTCGGATGGAAGGCGATCTCCTGGAACCAATGAAGATTGGACAATTAATTTTCGTATCTTTGAAATATTTTCGTGAAATGAGGATGCGTGTTTTTCATGCATCTGACCGTTCAACTCCCTTTTTTGGATCACTTATCATACTTAAGTGGTCAGACCAATTAGTGCGATTATATCACTTTTTAGGACTTGGTACTAGTTTCTGGACCAACCATTTTCATATCGATTCGTTTTAAGATGACATTTTCTTCCCCAAATCGTTTCTTCGCTACTGCCACATATTCCTCGCTCGGATTGATTGAAAAAGCAGATGCCAATTGTTTCACTTCTTTCGAGTCTGTGAATCGACAGATGACCGGAACGTCTCCTTGAGCGCGCTGAATCCATTCTTCGAGTTCAGGGAAACGATCTAACGTGAGCCTCACAAACAAGGCCTGTCCATGCAACGGACGTACCCGTTCAACAATCAATTGTTTCCGTCCATCTCGTTCGTTCGAATGAACCTCAAGCAATAGAATGTTACCGACGTAAAGGGATCGTCCAAATTGAGCGAACGTTCGCGGAAAGACGACGACTTCTTCTTGCGTCACGCCATCGTCCACCATCATGACACCCATCCGTTCTTGTTTCTTCGTCATAAACGTACGCACGTCATCCACATAAACGACTAAATATCCGTCAGTCCCGTTCATGACGTCCTCAATCGTGGAAGGCTCAATCCCTACGTCAGGAATCGTCGTCAACGGAGAATGGACGACCCATGTCCCGAGCGCTTCCCGTTCTTCTTCGGACCAGTTCGGTTCTTTCGCTTTTTTCTGTTTGAGCCCGAGTGACGACAGTTCATCAGGCAAGAAGTGTGTGCCAGCCTCTTCCCGTAAACGTTCGACTGCTTCAAAAGCACTCGTTCGGTCGCCATGATACATCCGGTCGAGTGCCCCGGCACCAAGTAAACGTCTCAACTTCAGTTGATCTTTATTCTTCCATTCCATCGCTTCTTGAAGAGTTCTGACGTCTTTCAGTTGTCCATTTAGCTCAACAAGTCTTTCGACGTCTCGTTTCGTCAGTCCTTGGATTGCTTTTAGACCGAGTCGTACACCCGGTCCTTCTAATGTCGCTTCGGTATGACCGTGCAACACATCTGGCGGATACACGGGAATTTTATCTTTCCGCAACAGTCTTACGAGTTGACTCGTCTTTTCTGACGTCACCACATGAAAGACACGCGGATAATGCGCTTTGACATACGCCAGTCGATAACTAATTAAACTATAAGCGACCGCATGGGAACGGTTGAATCCATACCCTGCGAACTTTTCAATCCAAGAGAATATTTGGGATAGGACATCGCGATCATTCCCTTCGGATTGACGCAAAAATCGTTCTCGTTCCCGTTCAATCGTACTGGTATCTTTTTTTGCAATCGCCCGTCTGATCAAATCCGCCTCGGCATATGAATATCCACCGAGTTTCCGTAGAAGGCGCATGACCTGCTCCTGATAGACGAGTACTCCATACGTCGACTTCATGATCTCCTCAACGTCCGGATGAATTGGTTGATAAGGCATCCCATGTTTTCGCTTCGCATACGTTTCGATAAACTGCATCGGCCCTGGTCGATAGAGCGACATCGTCACGACGATGTCTTCAAACTCCGTCGGCTTGACTTGACGCAGCGCCTGTTTCATACCTGACGACTCAAACTGAAAGATTCCGTCCGTATCCCCTCTCGCTAATAGTCGATATGTTCGAGCGTCATGTAATGGAATGGTCTTCAGTGAGAACATCGCATCGGTTTCACGGACCAACTCCTCCATTTGACGAAGGCGACTCAAGTTCCGTAGACCAAGCAAATCGATTTTGAGTAGCCCGATTTCTTCCAAATCCTTCATATTATATTGTGTCACATGCTCATCAAGTTCTGGCTGGAGCGGGGTCACTTCTTCAATCGGTTGACGACTGAGTACGATCCCTGCAGCGTGAACGGACGATTGACGCGGCAATCCTTCTAACTGTTTCGCAATCCGAATCAACTGTTGACGCTTTTGGCTACCGGCGAACCATTTCATCTGCTTCGGATTTGCCATCAATTCGTCTAAGCCACCAGCCTTCACTTGTTTGCTTGCGGCTTGCCCTTCTTCTAACGTCATCCCGAGCGCTCTAGCGACGTCACGAATCGCTGCCTTTGCCCCGAAAGTTGCGAGTGTCCCGATTTGTGCCGCATGAGCTTCCCCGTATTTTGATAAGACGTACGAAACGACTTCTTCCCGGCGCTCATCTTCGAAGTCCAAATCAATATCCGGCATCGAGACACGTTCGGGATTCAGAAACCGTTCGAACAGTAGTCCATAACGAACCGGGTCAACTTCTGTAATGTGAAGCGCAAAACTGACGAGGGAACCTGCCGCTGAACCCCGACCCGGACCAACTTCAATCCCAGACTCACGGGCGAATCGGATGATGTCTTCGACAATCAAGAAATACGATGAAAATCCAGTCTTGGCGATGACATCTAGCTCGAACTTCGCTCGGTCGATATACGGTTCTTTCATGAGTTCCATCATCTTCAACCGCTCGCCGACGAGCCGCTTTAATTTTTGATCTGCATCTGGTAACTCTGGAATCGCACCTTCCGCTTGCGGAAGATGGTCGAGCTGAATGATTGTCTCGAATCGTTCAAGTTCGGCTAGTTCTTCGGCTGTGAACCAGTCGTTCATCTCGCTCGGAAGGCGGACATGCAACCCTTTTTGACGAACATCCTCTTCTGACATCACATCCCCTTCTCGAATGGCGGAGATCGCACGGAATCCTTCTACATCTTCTGGGCGCATATACCTCGTTTCAGGTACCGGAATCAACTGGACATCGAGTTCCTCCTTCATCAGACGGAGTTGCTTCAACAATTGTACTTGTTCTGTCGTCTGAGGTGCCGGGAGGCCAAGCCATAGCCTGTCCTCATCTACAAATGACAGTAGTTGATGATACAGACGACGTCGGTGGACCGGATCGCTCGCTTTCCAGTTTTCAGGTAGGACAATGAGAGGCATCGTCGTGCGTCCGTCAATCCCCCCTGTCTTGATGATTCGATATTGCTCTTTTAGTTCAGTCTCGTTCGATGCATAAGCAAGCACCGATACGTCGAGACCATCTAGTCGAAGGACGGTTCGCAGCCCAACGAGCGGTTTTACCCCATATCGCTTGCAGTATGTCAGAAACGACGGGACACCATAAAACGCATCGTCCGCAATCGCGACCGCGCGGCTCCCCCGCTCCGTCATCTGCATTACATATTGTTCTAGTCGAATCGTGCTTTGTAGTAAACTATAAGCAGTCCTGACATTAAGGTGAATCATCTTAGACCTCCTCTCTATATTACTGGAATTGTCAAACTCAATTCCCCACTTCTCTGATACAATAATTATAGACAAAACTCACGATAAAAGGGGGCAAAAGCGTATGATTATCAATCGGGGACAAATTGCGCGCGATAAGTTAGAAAAATTACAGAACGGTCAAACCGTATTTGCGGACAGTCCAGAAATCATCGACCGACTTCGAAAGTACATTGCAGAATACCAACTAGATGTCGTCGAGGACGTGACCGACCGTGGCACGTGGTTTATTCCAAAAGAAAACGGAGACAAATGAAGAGAGCTGACCGCGGTCAGCTCTCTTCATTTTCTTCAAACGTGAATTCCCCTGCCACTTCATTTAAAGCAGCAATCACGTCATCCATTTCTTCCCACGTATCAATCGTAGCGCCTGATGCCATCGGATGGCCGCCTCCACGGTAGCGCTTCGCCACTTCATTGATTACAGGGCCTTTCGACCGAATCCGGACACGAATCTCTTCTTTGTTTTCGACGAACATGACCCAACATTTTAATCCTTCTAGCCCAGAGAAGCTGTTGACGAGTTGCGATGCCGCTTCCGGGGATGCATGGAACGTTCGTAGCACATCTTTATCAATCTTTACGTAGCCGACGCCTTCTTCCGTAACGTTAACGTGTTGTAATACATATCCCTGTAACTGAAGCGTTGCCAAATTGGTTTTATACATGTGTCGGTACAGCTTGTTCGTATCGATGCCTTTGTCAATCAATCTCGAAGCAATCTCAAACGTGCGAGCCGTGGCATTACGGAACTGGAAGCGCCCCGTGTCACCGACGATACCGGCATATAATAAGAAGGCCGCTTCTTGATCAATCGGATAATCCCAAATGTTCGCTAATTCCACAATCATCTCGGACGTCGAACTGACCGTGGTGTCCACGATTTGTGTCATCGCATACGGGTCTTCATCAGGGTGATGGTCGATTTTAATGATTGTTTTTCCTTTTAGCGCATACGGTCCATCGATTCGTTCCTGATTCGCTGTATCTAGAATCAAAACGAGTGCATCCTTATACATTTCTTCCTCGACGTGTTCCATCTTCCCTAAAAATTCAAGGTCGGGTACCATACCGCCGACTACATAGATCTTTTTATCTGGATGAACCGACTTTAAAATACGTTGGAGCCCGAGCTGACTCCCCAATGCATCAGGGTCTGGTCTGACATGTCGGTGAATAAAAATGGTGTCAGCCGCCTCGATTTCTGTTTTGATTGAATCCGCTTTCTGCCATGCCCACATGATGATTCCTCACTTTCTTACACACTATTATGGTATGATGATAACAGATTACGAGAAAGAAAGGGGTTCCTTCACTTGCAACTTGTCATGATTGGACTCATTTTGTTCGCGCTCGGAGCGTACCTTGTCTTCAAGCGTCGTGCTTTTTTGACAAAGACGCCAAACCGTAAAGCTTTGTTCAATACACAAGCTTTAATCTGGTTAAGTTTATTCCTCGCGCTGTTTGCCGCGAACCAAATGGTTGGTGGATTCGGGCTGAATTCATCGGTCGGTTGGATTGTCAGCATCGTCATGTTGGTCGTTGGCTTAGGTAACGCGGTCGTTGGATTTATCCGTTATCGGAAAATCTATCCGCTCGCCGCAGAAGAACCGACGAATACACCTTCATAAACAAGAGCACCCGCTACTCATGTAGTGGGTGCTCTTTTCGTTACCGATCAATCAACTGTGCTGTGACAAGCGCCTTAGCGACAAGTTGTGTACCTTGTGTCATTTCCACATCAACTTTCCCGAACTTTCGTCCGAGGTCAAAGACGTTCGCCGACACTCGAATCTGACTCTCGATTTGAATCGGTTTCATGAAATAAACAGTGATGTTCTCGACCACTAAATCCCCTTTTTTCATATGACGCAGACTTCGCGTCGCTCCTTCGACTAATAGAGTCGTCAATACACCGGATGACGCAGTTCCCATATGGCTCGTCATTTGCGGTGCGACCTCGACAGTAAACGCGGTACCGTTCGATGCAGGATCTTCTTTTAATTGATTCGTGATCATATTGTCGAACGTTTCACCGACTTGAGGCTGACGATTCGCGAGTTGTAGCGCCTTCAATACATCCTGACGACTGATGATTCCGAGCAAACGCCCATAATTATCGACGACTGGGAGCATCTCGATGCCCTCCCACACCATTTGGTGCGCAGCGTTCGTTACGCTCGTCTGAACCCCGACCGTGATTGGACTTTTTGTCATAACTTTTTCGATATCGTAGTCATGAGATTTATCGATGACGTCCTTCGCCGTGATTACCCCGACTACTTTCATCTGCTCATCGATGACCGGATAACGATTGTGTTTCGTACGTTCATTCAATTCGTGCCAACGTTTTACCGTGTCATCCGATTTCAAATAAAACGTGTCGTGAAGCGGGATGACGATGTCCGAAACGAGAAGAATTTCTTTTTTGATGAGACGGTCATAGATTGCTCGGTTAATCATCGTTGCGACGGTAAAGCTATCATAAGAAGTGGAAATGACAGGCATATCGTACTTATCCGCCATTCGTTTCACTTCATCCGTCGTATCAAATCCACCAGTGATCAACACGGCCCCCCCGGATTGCAAGACGAGTTCATGCGCCTTTTCGCGGTTCCCGATGATGACGAGCGAGTCGACATCGATATAACGCATCATCGCTTCCAGTTTCATGGCTCCAATGACAAATTTAGATAACGTCTTGTGCAAGCCGTTCCGTCCACCCAACACTTGCCCATCAACAATATTGACGACTTCGGCAAATGTCAGTTTCTCAATATTCTCTTTTTGTTTACGCTTGATTCGAATCGTCCCTACACGTTCGATGGTAGAGACAAAGCCCAGGTTCTCAGCTTCCTTGATGGCCCGATAAGCCGTACCTTCTGATACAGCCAACTCTTTGGCGATTTGGCGGACCGAAATTTTTGACCCAACATCGAGTGACTCGATATGTGCTATGATCTGTTCATGTTTTGTGGTCATACGCGGAGTCCCTTCTCTCAATACATTTTCTACTCTTTTTAGTATACTGTATCAGTCAAACTTGTTCAAACTGTACTAATCAAATTGCAACATTTCCTTTCTGTTTTCGAAACAGCTATAATAGACGAGTAGTCAACGTAAGAGTGAGAAGGGAAGGGATTCATCTTGAATCAACGCACCAATCAAATTGCACAATCTTTAGCGACGAAAGGATTAGACGCGGCATTTGTCACGTCAAAGGCATCTGTATTTTACTTCTCGGGAGTATACGCAGAAGCACATGAACGACTAATCGCCATTCTAGTCCTAAAGAACGGGACAACTGCCATTATTTGTCCTGCCCTAGAAAAGGGAATTGTCGAATCAAGTGAGTGGACAGGTGAAATCGTGACATACATGGACCACGAGAATCCATGGGATAAAATCGTTAAGTTGTTCCTCGATAATCAAATCGTTCCTGAGCGCATCGGCATCGAAGGTGAGCATTTGACATTCAATCGTGTCGAACAGCTCCGCGCCGGTTTTGCCGGATTGTCGATTATCGATTTGACAGACGAACTTCAAACATTACGCATGATCAAATCACCAGATGAAGTTCGTACGATGAAACGTGCCGCTGAACTCGCAGACATGGCAATCGAAGCCGGTATTCGTTCACTCCGCGAAGGCGTGACCGAACTCGAGGTCATCGCGGATATCGAATATGCGATGAAACAACAAGGCGTTCGGGAAATGTCATTTGATACACTCGTATTGTTCGGTGAAAACAGCGCCGACCCACATGGTGTACCAGGCAACAATCGTTTGAAGAAAGGTGATTTCGCCCTGTTCGACCTTGGTGTCGTCTGGCAAGGATATTGCTCGGACATTACTCGAACGGTCGTCTTCGGTGAGGCGAGTACGAAACAACGCGAAATTTACGAAACAGTGCTACAGGCAGAAGAAGCAGCCATTGAGATGGCAAACGTCGGTACGACGCTTGGAGCGATTGATATCGCAGCCCGTCAAGTCATCACGTCTGCTGGATACGGCGAGTACTTCACGCACCGTATCGGTCATGGAATCGGAATCGAAGTTCATGAACATCCATCCATGGCGGCGAACAATGACATGACAGCTCAAGTCGGGATGACGTTTACGGTCGAACCAGGTATTTATCTACCGGGTGTCGGTGGTGTCCGTATCGAAGATGACCTCGTCATGACAGAGAGCGGTCCGATCACGTTGACGAGCTATCCGAAAACACTTCAAGAGATTCAATAAGAAAAAGGTGGGGTCCAATTTAGGATCCCACCTTTACCTATATATTCATCAATAGAACAATCGGAACATGACATCGCGTTGCGGCACTTCGAATCGCTCCATTTTTTCTAAAAAGGTTCGCTTGTCATATGGAACTGCCCTCATGTCAACCCGCATCCCGCGCTCACCTTCAGTTAAAATAGCAAAGCGCGCAAGTTCATCTCGGGCGACACCAAGCGCACCTGGATTGACGTAGCGCTTCTTCTCGTCTTGGAATAGGTGAACCGGGTGGTGATGACCAAATAAGATGACATCCCCATCGTACTCTCCATACAACCGTTGCATGTTTTCAAGTGTCGGTTCGAGAATTTCATGAAATGGCTCTTCGACAATCGTCGCTTGCCGCTTTTCGCTCGGGATATGGTAATGGATACCGAACGCCTTCTGACCTGCAACCTCACCTGTCATCGTTCGCGGAAGCGACTCAAGAACATCCACATATTTAGCATCAAGATGACGTGCGACCCATTCGTGATGCGGTCGTGTGTGCGCATAGCTTTCCGGGTGACCTTGTCCGGTTATGAGCGAGACGACCGCCTCGTCATGATTGCCGGAAATCATGTGTGCCCCGCGATCAATCAATCGCTCCATGACCGCGTTCGAGTCCGGTCCCATCGCAATCATGTCACCGAGCGACCAAATCACGTCGACCCGTTCTGTATCCAACGCGCGAAGGACCGCCTCTAGCGCCTCTAGATTCCCATGGACGTCTGTCACAACCCCAATCCTCATCTACCTTCCCCTCACTTTCGATATTGATGGACAACATTGACTCCGCCAGTCACATCAATGACGGCGCCTGTGATCATATCGGATTCCTCATGTAATAAGAAGGAAATAAGGCGGGCGATGTCTTCTCCAGTCCCATGTCGACCAACCGGTGTCCCTTCATCCACTTCCGCTTCCTCGATGCGCATTTCCTTTTGAGATCCGACGATATTCCCGGGATTGACCATATTCGCCGTAATCCCAAAAGGTGCTTCCTCGAGAGCAACCGATTTCGTCAAACTGACGAGCGCTGTTTTCGCTGCCGCAAAAGCTGAACGGTGAATCCACCCAGGAGCCGATGCACTTTCCGGAAACCCATATGAAATAATGCGCCCGAAACGTTTGGAGCGCATGGCAGGGATTGCTCGACGCATCAGCCAAAACGAGGCGGACAAGTTGCCGGTCACCACTTCATCCCACTCTTCATCCGTCAATTCGACGAGTGGTTTCCGTTCAAAAATATAAGGACCTGCGTTTAAAATCAATGCGTCCGGTTCACCAAACCGCTCGACTGCTTCCTCATAGGCGGAGAGCAGTTGTTCACGATCCGTCAACCCTGCCTCGATCATATGTATCCGCTCATGTTCCCAATCAATCGGATTTCGTTGCAATATACTGACGTGCCATCCTTCTTGTAACAGACGTTCCGTCACGACACGCCCAATTCCTTTCGCACCAGATGTAATCATTACATGTTTCATCGTCCAACCTCCTCCGCCTTATTTTACCCGTTCTGTCACGCGAATTCCAAACTTGGACATGTCGTGAACAACCTCATGAAAAAATTCACTCATTTTCATGACGAAAAAGCGTGAAAACCGAGAGAAGTGGTATACTATATATGTAAGCCGAACGTATATTTCGAGCGAAAGGTTGGGATTTACATGGCAATTGTATACAAACACATTCTATCTGCCGTCGACGGCTCTAAAGAGGCGGAACGTGCATTTGAGACCGCAATCGATGTTGCGATTCGTAACGAAGGAAAACTGTATGTAGGTCACGTGATTGATACGCGTACATTTGCGACCGTTGAAGCATATGATCGCACGATTACCGAGCGCGCTGAAACGTATGCCAAAGAGTTACTTGAAGACTATGTGAACCGTGCGAAAGAACGCGGCGTGAAAGAAGTCGAGACCGTCATTGAATACGGTTCTCCGAAAGTGACAATCGCTAAAAAGATTGCACCTAACCATGATATTGATCTTATTATTTGTGGCGCGACTGGGTTGAACGCTGTCGAACGCTTCTTTATCGGAAGCGTTTCAGAAAGCATTGTTCGCTACGCGAAGTGCGACGTTCTCATCGTCCGTCAATAACCGTCCATTCTCGAAAAAAGGGTCTTGCGCAATCGCAAGACCCTTTTCCTATTATTACAACACCTTGACCGTAACCGTTTTACGACCGAATTGAATCGCCGCACTGTGCGAATACATTAAGATATCGATTTTATTTCCTTTGATTGCGCCGCCTGTATCTGCAGCCGTATACGTGCCTAACAACTTGCTCCCTACATATACCTGAACTTTCGTTCCAAGCGGGATGACACGCGGATCGACCGCGATTACATTACGTTTTTGTGTACGAACATTCCAACCGAGTGCCGTCTTACCTGAACAGCCTTTGCAATAAGGTGTATACGCCGATGCTTTCATCGTATACGTTTTGCCGACAGACTGTTTCTTAGCTCCCGTTGTCGTGACATAGCTTGTCGCAACCCATGCTTTTTTCTTTTTATAATAAACTTGTGTCCAGGCCCCTTTCGAACCTAAACGTTGTAACTTTTGACCTTTGTTTAACTTACCTAAAATTTTAGTACCCATTCGTGCATCCGAACGGATATTTAAATCGTTCACTTTACTGACGACGTAAACTTTATTAGAAGAGGCAGCTTGCACTTGCGATTGTGGCAGGAAAAGCGTTGAAACTAAAATCGTAATTAGCATCATCCATCCTAACTTTTTAAGCATGCACTGTATCCTCCCTTAGTTCAGATCGTATCATCGATGAACTGTACATCGAATGTTTCGTCCAGATAACTATATGACGAAACATGAGTCAGTGCCGTTACACTTACGGTTCATTTGAATGTCATGAACGTTACAAATTGATGTCAAAACGGTCGTCTTCTTGCTCAAAATCGCAATTTTGAAACGAAGCAGAGTTTTTTATATAAATTAACATCCAATATATGGTTAATTCATGACTTAGATGTTACAAAACGATGCAAATAATCCACCTTATGTTACAAACAGAAAATCATTTGTCCCATTCAATCTCTACGCCATTAGGAAAAAAGGCTCAAAAAAACCCACGTTACGCGAAGTAACGTGGGTTTGAGTGATCTTATGCGTGCTCTTCAACGAGGTTTGCAATGCGAACTGTGTCACGCGCGATGACCAACTCTTCGTTCGTCGGGATGATGATGACTTTAACTGGTGAGTGCGGGTAGTTGATGAACAACTCTTTGCCACGTGCACCGTTGTTAAGTGAAGGATCCCAGTAAACGCCCATGAATTCAAGACCGCGAAGGATACGCTCACGGATGACGTCCGAGTTTTCACCGACGCCTGCTGTGAAGATGATGGCGTCGACACCATTCATCTCAGCGGCATATTGACCGATGTAACCGTGAATACGGTTTGAGAAGATTTTTAACGATACTTCTGCACGGTGGTTTCCTTCTGCAGCAGCTTGCTCGATATCACGCAAGTCACTCGAAATACCAGAGAGACCATA
Source organism: Exiguobacterium sp. s34 (assembly GCF_018617435.1). Taxonomy (NCBI): domain Bacteria; kingdom Bacillati; phylum Bacillota; class Bacilli; order Caryophanales; genus Exiguobacterium; species Exiguobacterium sp. s34. Next base: position 111,462 of record NZ_JACSKE010000005.1, read on the forward strand.
GACACCAGACTCTTTGTTCATGACGTTCAAGACGTCTTCTGCAGACTTCCCTGTTTTTTGCATCAAGAATGGGATAAGGGCTGGGTCAAGTGAACCCGAGCGAGTTCCCATCGTGATTCCTTCAAGTGGTGTGAAGCCCATTGTCGTATCGATTGAGCGACCGCCTGCAACGGCTGCGATTGACGCACCGCTACCAAGGTGACATGAGATTAAACGCAAGTCTTCGAGCGGACGACCGAGAAGTTCTGCCGCACGTTGTGTCACATACTTGTGGCTAGTCCCGTGGAAACCATATTTACGAACACCGTGCTCTGTATAGTATTCATACGGGAGACTGTACAAGAAGTTCTCTTCTGGCATCGATTGGTGGAATGCCGTGTCGAATACCGCAACTTGTGGAACGTTTGGCAAGATTGTTTGGAAAGCACGAATCCCAGTCAAGTTTGGTGGGATGTGAAGCGGTCCAAGCTCTGTGAAAGACTCGATGTTCTTCATGACTTCGTCGTCGATCACGACCGAATCCGCATACAACTCTTTCCCGTGTAATACACGGTGACCTACGCCAGAAATCTCGTCGAACGATTGAATGATATCAAGCTCGATCAATTTTTCTAATGCCAATTCAACCGCTTCTTTGTGCGTGTGAAGTGGTGTGACCACGTTGAACTTCTGTCCTTCACCGTACTTGATTGTAAAAATTGCATCTTCTTTCCCTACACGCTCAACCAATCCGACTGCGAGCAACTCTTCCGTTGGCATCTCGAGTAACTGGAACTTGAGCGATGAACTACCAGCATTGACTGCCATAATTTTCGTCATGTCATACACCTCTTACCTTTCGTTTTAAACGCGTTTCTTTATCTGTTCAATTTAAAACTGATAACTGTATCATAATGAAGATACTTGATTTTGAATACCTTTTTCAAGTATTTTGTCTATTATTTTTGCGTTGTTTTGAACCAATCATCAATCTGTTTCACTACATTGGCAACTGCTCGGACATCCGTAAATGACGGAAGCTCAACGAATAAGGCTTGTTTCGGACGTGTGACGCCCTCCCCTACTTTTTGAAGGAGCAACAAACTTTTCGCATACCGCTCGTCTTTAAACATCGTCGTCGGAAGTTGAATCACACCTTTGACAACCGCTTCACGGTCCATCCACTGTTTTAATTTCCCTTCGTCATCCTGTTCAAACAAATTGTTCGGAATGACGAACAATCCGTGTCCACCCGGTTTCGTGTGACGAATCGCCTGCTCCATCATCAAGAAATGAGAATAGGCGTGTCCTTCGTCACGTTTCATATCGTATTCGTCCGCGACTTCATCATTTGGGTAGTAACCGATTGGAAGATCCGCAAGTGACAAATCGCTCGGTTCGACAAATAGCGGGGCGAGCGCGTCTTGATGGAAGTATGAAACCGGCTCTCCTAATAAGTTGCTGATTGAATAAGAGAGACGAAGCAACAATTCATCGACTTCAACCGCTTGTGCCGTCGCTTCTTTCAATTGCGAGAGGACCGCATGCGTCAACGTGCCCGTTCCGCTCCCAAGATCAAGAATCGTCGCGCCATCCTTGAGTAACTTCGTTGCCAAATAGCCCATGAACAAGCTGACCGCATCCGGTGTCGGTTGGTTGTTCGGTGGGAGTTGCGTCGTTTCTTCGAGCACGAGTAGACTGACGGCTTTTCGCACGTCATCCATCTTCTCATTTTCGATGTCGACATGGTCAAACACTTGCACGAGTGCCTCAATCGGTAAGACATCAAGGTCGTTGACAAGTTTTTTCGCTTCTTTCTTCCAATCACGATACAGTTGTTCAAAACGTTCCATTTTCGTTCATCCTTTCCATACAAAACCGGCCCCCATAAGAGGACCGGTCGGTTCACGTACTAGTGTAAGCTATTTTAATCAATTTCGCCAAACGAATCAATTCGCTTGTTCGAACGCCTTGAGTGCTGCTTCGAAATCGACTTCATCCGTCATTTCATCCATATATTGAACGTACTGGACGACGCCGTTTGAGTCGACGACGAACACCGAACGAGCGAGAAGACGCATTTCTTCAATTAATACGCCGTACGCTTTCGCAAATGATAAATCAAGGTGGTCAGAGAGTGTGACCACGTTGTCTAGACCTGAGGCTGAGCACCAGCGACGCTGTGCGAATGGCAAGTCGTTTGATACAGTCAAGACTGTTCCACCAAGTGATGATGCTTTCTCGTTGAACTCACGCGTTTGTGCGTCACATACGCCTGTATCAATAGAAGGAATGACACTGATCAATTTTTTCCCCGGATAGCTTGCTAATGTCACTTCTTCTAGAGCTGTCGTCAAAACGCGGAAGTCAGGAGCCTGGTCTCCCACTTTTACCGGATTTCCTTGTAATGTCACGTTGTTCCCTTTAAATGTTGGCATGAACTCATCCCCTTTGTTGTAGTTACCTTCTCATCATATCGATGAAATTGAGCCTTTGACAAACTTCCTGCTTTTGGCTCTGTTTCAGTTTTCCCTATATTGGTTGAAGGAAACACGTTATAATAAGAGGGACACCATTGACAAAGGGGATGACTCAGATGAGAAATAACGTCTATTTGTACCATCGTAACGTCAACGAATTCACTAAAGAAGTGAAGAAGCTAAAAGAAATCGGGGAAAAACACGGGTTTAACATCGTCAATCAACCGGAAGATGCGAATATCATCGCTGCGGTCGGAGGAGACGGCGCCTTCTTACAGGCCGTTCGCTATACTGGTTTTCGTCAAGATGCCATTTATGTCGGATTCGGACGCGGATTGAACGAGTTTTATTGTGACTTTGACATACATAAACTCGATGAAGTCGACCGCCTCTTCTCGGACAACTCGACGCGAATCGAAGAAGGTCTAGAAGTACGCAAGTATCCACTACTCTCTGCATCGATTAACGAATCAACACCGCTTCTTTGTTTAAATGAAGCTTCCATTAAATCGAGTATCATTAAATCACTCGCCATCGAAGTCTATATTGATGACTTGCACTTCGAGACATTCCGTGGGGACGGAATGGTTGTGTCGACTCCTACCGGTTCGACCGCGTATAACAAATCGTTGAGCGGCGCGGTCGTTGACCCGCTCATTCCATGTATGCAAGTCAGTGAAATCGCTTCGGTCAACAATAACCGTTACCGTACACTCGGCTCTTCCTTTATCGTCCACGAATCGCGGAAGTTATCGCTTCGCATCGTTGAAGACGGAAACGATTACCCGATCATCGGTATGGATAACGAAGCGCTCAGTTTGAAGTACACGGACCGAATCGACATCGAACTCTCTGACAAAGTCATTAAGACTGTCAAGCTACGCACGAACTCGTTCTGGCATAAAGTACAACGTTCATTCTTCTAATACACAAGAGGAGCCGGTTGACCCTAGTTGGATCAATCGGCTCCTCTTTAGTTTATGATGTGACGACTTCTGCCTCATATACCGGCTTTCCTTCGACGACCGTCATGGCTAGACGATTTTGAAGGATGTCTTCTCCCTGTAATGTGAAGAAATCTTCGTCCCACACCGTGAAGTTCGCGTTGTAACTTTGAATCAATAACCCGTTTCTCCCGTGAGTGCCCGTCGCGACATGTGGTGAATACGTAAAGCTCCGAAGCGCCTCATACATGGACAGGCGTTCGCTTGGGTTTAACGTGCTCGATCCTTTAAATGACTGTCTTGCCACTGCACCGAACAATCCTTTTCGAACATCGACGGATGAAATCGGAGCATCACTTCCTCCTAATAGGAGTGCCCCCGTATCGAGGAGTGATTTGAACCGATACACGTCGTGAACGCGCTCATTCCCTAGTCGTTCAAACAACATGTCCAAGTCGTCTGAAAGGAAGACCGGTTGCGCGTCAATCAGGACAGGCAATGATTTGATGCGTTTGATCAACGAATCGTTCAACAAGGAAGCGTGAATAATTCGGTCACGCGTCCCTTTTTTAGCAGGATACTTCTCAAGTAGGCTGACAAACTGTTCGACGGCTGCATCCCCAATGACGTGGGCCGCGACATTCATCCCGTATGTTCGCGCCTTTTTCACGAGAGCCTCTAGATGATCCGGTCGGTGGACTTCGATTCCACGCTGTCCCCGGTCGTCTGCGTATGGAGCGGACAAGAGGGCAGTGCGACCACCAAATGAACCATCCACGAACAACTTCATCGCCCCAAAATCAAATCGCTTTCGCTTTGTCATCGCGTCATGTTGAATCACACGGTCCACGACTTGCTCATGAACGAGAAGGTGCGCTTGGAATGGCGTTTCACCCAGTACATCCTCATACGCTTGAATCGTTTCAAGTGGGTCTCCATGATAGAACAAGTCTTCGGTATGGGCTCCGACGATACCGTGCGCGAACAACGAGTCGATCGCCCGTCGCAGCGACGCCGCATTTTTCTTTCGGTTTCCACTCAACTCTTTATATAAGAGGTCGAGCGCAGCATCATATAAGACACCATTCAACTTCCCTTCGTCGTCCCGACCAAGTTTTCCACCTTCGATGACCGTGTGATGGATCAAACCAAGTCGCTCAAGTCCTTTCGAGTTCACGACGGCCACATGTCGGCACACACGCTTCAAAACGACAGGACGATCCGAAATGACTTCGTCAATCATGTCACGCGTCGGCATTTCACCAAGTAACCGATCATCAAATCCTTCAGCCACCACCCAGTCGTCATCCGACCCTTGTTGTTTCATCGTCTCAAGTAATTCTCGAAGGTTGGTCGCCTCGCTTGCATCGACACGATCTAGCGCTTCTCCGTAGCCGACGAGGTGAATGTGTGAGTCTGTGAAGGCAGGATAGACACTCTTTCCTTCTAAGTTCACAATCTCCTCAATTCGACCGGCGTATGTACGACGGAGATGTCCTTCTTCCCCCATTTTTAATATACGACCATGTTCTACAAACATGGCACGCATCATCTCACCCGGTTTATTCAACGTATAGATGTTTCCATTAACCCATAACGTACCCATCTGACGATTCCTCCTCGATTGAAAAAAGATTGACGTCTACGTTTTTCCCGTTTCCGTCAATCTTCATGCATTGTTTATTTTTTTAGCAACTCTTGCTGTTCCAATCCTTGATCGACACGGCGACGAATCTCGTGCGCGCCTTCCTCTTCGAATCGACCAAGCACACGCTCACCGATTTCAACGGCAGTTCCGTACTCACCATGCAAAAACTTGTTTTCTGCAAGTGTCAAAGCGATGTGTACTTCGTTGTCACGACGACGGAATCGGTTGGCGTATTGTAACAACTGTTCAGCATACGTCACTTGACGAATGAGCGCATGAACACGGTCGCGGAAATGATCCATCATTTCTTCCACATCATGACTGAGTCCTACGATATACGTCATATTGAATGGCGCTTTATCGAACTGTTCATCTAACGACTGGACACCTTTTTGCAGTTGGCGTAAGTCGTTGGATAAGTCATTCGGGACGACAGGCATCGCACTTTTCGCCAAGAGGCGTCGATGCGCTGACAATTCTTTCTTCCATGTTTCGAGCTTATGTCGTACTTCGAGTTCTTCTTTTCGTAACGAATTCGTATCCTCGATGAATCGTTCATGCATGGCATTGAATTGATCGAGCGAACGTTTCGCTTCTTGGACTTTCGATTTAATCATGCTGAACGGTAACATTTGGGCGACAAGCGCTTGTTCGATATCAAGTACGTTCGCAGTGAGTGTCGTCCGCTCGCGCTCGAGCTGTTCAAACTCTTCACCGACGCGAGCGTTAATCTCATAGTTACTGACGAGTCGAGACATTTCCGATTGCAGGTTGTTCATGACTTCAGCAGACTGACGCTCACGCTCCTGAATCGTTGCAAATTCTTTTTTCACGTATTGGCGTGCATCGACTTCCGTTCGGAACGCTTCAAACAGCTGGTCGATATCGGAACTCAACTGTTGCATATCCTCTTCAAAGTGATCGAACTCTAATCGTTCGATTCGAGCCATCAGTTCTTCACGACGCTCTTCCGCTTGATCGATTTCATCCATCAACCCGAGCGGTTCGAGCGCGTACCCGTCCATTTGCATTTCCTTATGTCCAGACCGTAACTGTTGAAGCTGTTGCTTTAACTCCACTTGTACCGTACGTACGAATTGTGGAATGATTCGAATCAATTCACGAATGTGACCGACTTGATCTGACAAGGATTGTCCAGTCTCAAACGCTTCAGATACTTGACCGATTTGTTTCAAGTTGATCATTTCACTGCGTTTCGCCTCGGCGGCGGCAATTTCTTGTTCAACAAGTGTATATGTCGGTCCGAACGCATGATTTTGTGAATTCAATGTTTTGCGGAATTGATACAATTCCTTTTCGTCTTGCTTCACAATGTCCATAAGCGAAGTGTGGTGTGTCGTGAATTCATCCATCTCATCGAGCATGGCGTGTACCATCGTCTCGAGTTCTTCGATGAGTTGCTCTGTCGCATTCAAGTCCGCCTTCACTTTCATAAAGCGATATTTATCCAAGTCTTCCTCGGCCCGGTATAACGCTTCATCGATTTGACCTGCATGCACACTGACCAACTCATCCCAAGATTGATGCCAACGATCAAACTTTTCTTTCGTTTCCCCTTCCATTGGCCACTGCTTGAACTTTTGAAGTTCAACCGGTATGCTCGCGCTGAGCACACTTTGTTTCCTCATATCCAAGTCATCGATTTTTTGGTAAAAATTCCTTCGAATGAGCATACTCCCCAACATACCGCCTAATACGACGACGATGATTCCAATGATTAATCCATAAATTCCGTAATCCATCTTTGTCACAACCTCCAAGCCGCTTTCGTGGACTTATGTACCTTATATAAAAAAGAAGTATTTTATAAGAATAGATATACCTAATCATATTATAGAACCAATGATTTGCATAGGTTTTCCAATGGTTTCAGTGGAGATTGTTCATTTTTTCGGAACTTTCAGGCAAGACAAATCCGAAATTTGCGTGTACCATAATGCTAAATTCTAAAAACAAGAAAGATGGAGGGGATTCAACATGTTCCAAACGACATCCTATTCTGGCGATTTAGCGGCCGGTTATGAACTCTTAAATAAACAACTCGCTGCTTTATTAGAAGGCGAAACAAATACGGTTGCCAACCTTGCCAACGCTAGTGCTTTATTGAATCAATTTTTAGACCGAATCAACTGGGTCGGCTTTTACGTAACAAACTCTGAGGATAGCTTGATTCTCGGTCCTTTCCAAGGTCTTCCAGCTTGTGTGCATATCGCATTCGGAAAAGGCGTGTGCGGAACAGCCGCGGCTACACAAGAAACGCAACTCGTCGCTGACGTCCATCAATTCCCGGGACACATCGCTTGTGATGCGGCTTCGAACTCTGAAATTGTAGTCCCGCTTGTACGCGATGGGAAAACAATCGGCGTCCTCGATATCGACAGTCCAGAATTTGACCGCTTCTCTGAAGTCGACCGTGAAGGCCTCGAGCGTTTTTGTGAGACGTTACTTCGCTTTATTTGATTGACAAGCGATTACTTTCATCGTATACTCATCTTTGTGCATGAAATGACGATAGCAGTCATTGACAAACGTATCCACCTTTCGGGCCTCGACTTTTGTCGGAGGGGCATCTCGTAGCTTCGCTATCAAGTGAAGGTGCTTGCACCTTGAAAGGGGCGTTACTCGTCTTTGACACCGTTGTTCTTTTGTGCAAAATACATGAACAACAAGGAGGAATCCAATCATGGCTCGTTACACAGGTCCAGCTTGGAAACTCTCGCGTCGCTTAGGCATCTCGCTTAGCGAAACGGGTAAAGAATTAGTAAAACGTCCTTACGCACCAGGTCAACACGGAAATGGTCGTAAGAAAATCTCAGAATACGGTCTTCAGCTTCAAGCGAAGCAAGCACTTCGTCACATGTACGGAGTGAACGAGAAGCAATTCCGCCGCATCTTCAACGATGCTGGTAAAATGCCAGGCATCCACGGTGAGAACTTCATGTTCTTGCTCGAATCACGCCTTGACAACCTCGTTTACCGTTTCGGTCTCGCTCGCACACGTCGTGGAGCACGCCAACTCGTCAACCACGGTCACATCACAGTTGACGGATCACGCGTAGACATCGCGTCTTACCGCGTAAAACCAGGTCAAGTTATCGCAGTTCGCGAAAAGTCGAAAAACGTTAAAGCAATCGCTGAAGCTCTTGAAGTAGCACCAGCTACAAAAGACTTCGTATCGTTTGACGCTGAGAAACTCGAAGGTACATTCGTACGTCTCCCAGAACGCGCTGAACTTAACGACCAAATCAAAGAGCAATTGATCGTCGAGTACTACTCACGTTAATGCTTTTAATCCCCTTCTTCCGAAGGGGATTTTTTTATTTCTTTAATATCTCATGTCGAATGCGTCCCATCTGTGTATCGAGGGCATCCGCCATAAGTGCTGCCTCTATTAACTCTTCTTTAGATGATTCCGGTACATCATGCTGGTATTTATATTGAAGCTTATGTTCCGTCGCTGCCCAAAAATCCATGGCGAGCGTACGAATTTGAATCTCAGCCGGTACCCAGATGATTCGTTCCGCCAAATAGACTTTCGTCTTCACAATCAGATGTAAACTCCGATATCCGCTCGGCTTCGGATGTTCGATATAATCTTTGACTTCGATGATGTCTAAATCATCTCGCGCCTCAAGATGTCTCAAAATCTCATAAATATCATCACGGAAGCTCGTGACAATTCGGATTCCTGCCACATCGTGTACATGTTCCCAAAGTGCAGAAACCTCTAACGGTAAATCTTTTCGCTTCATTTTGCGCACGATGGACGGTAACGTCTTCATTCTCGTCTTCACGTGTTCAATCGGTGAATAACCGAGCCTCGTCTGCCAATCCAAGTCGATGATTCCAAGGTCGCTCTCGAGCTCCGTGATTGCCATTTCGTAATAGCGGAAGTGCTCGCGCCATTGCTGGAATTGATCGCCGAAAAATTCTTCGATTTCCATCTTCAGCCCTCCTCTTTCTCCATTTTATCAAATTCAGCCTGCTCGTCATGCATCAAAAAACGTCCATTCCTCAACAAATGAGGAACGGACGTAGTCATCATACGTGACGAATCACAAAGTATTTCTTCTTACCGCGACGAATGATTGTAAATTCACCGAGCGTGTCTTCGCGTGTCACGACTTTATCGAGCGCTTGTTCACGTTCACCGTTCAAGTAAATCGCTCCGTTCGTCACGTCTTCACGTGCTTGACGTTTCGATGGTGAGATTTTCGCTTCGACGAGGAGGTCGACAATATTGCGCTCTCCGTCGAGTTCGAATTGTGGCATTCCTTTAAATGCGTCTTCCATGTCTTCCGGTTGGAGCGACGTCAAATCTCCGCTAAAGAACGCTTTCGTGATGCGTTCCGCTTGCTCAAGTCCCGCTTCTCCGTGGACGAGTTTCGTCATTTCTTCTGCAAGACGGCGCTGTGCCACGCGTTTCTCAGGCGCTTCTGCCACTTCAGCCGCGAGCACTTCAATCTCTTCATGCGACATGAACGTGAAGTATTTGATGAACTTGATGACATCCGCATCGTCAACGTTGATCCAAAACTGGTAGAACTCGTATGGTGACGTCTTGTCAGCGTCTAACCAAACTGCACCGCCAGCCGTCTTCCCGAACTTTTGTCCGTCCGACTTTGTGACAAGCGGAACCGTAAGACCGAACGCTTTTTCTGAATGGCCAAAACGACGAATCAATTCAAGACCTGCCGTAATGTTTCCCCATTGGTCACTTCCGCCGACTTGAAGACGGCATTTCTCTGTCTCGTATAATTTCAGGAAGTCGTAAGATTGAAGCAACATGTATGAGAATTCTGTGTAAGAAATCCCGTTCTCCATACGCGAGTCGACCGAATCTTTCGCAAGCATGTAACTGATCGGGAAGTGCTTTCCGATGTCGCGGAGGAAGTCGATGATTGACATCTCTTCTGTCCATTCGTAGTTGTTGCGAATCGTGATTGGGTTTTCCCCTTCAAGTGGAAGGAATCGGCTCAACTGGTCCTTGATGCGATCTGAGAAAAGTTTGACCGTATCCAATGTGTTCAATGAACGTTCATCCGAACGACCAGACGGGTCTCCAATCATACCTGTCGCCCCACCGACGAGCGCGATGACCTGATGGCCTGCTTGCTGGAAACGTTTTAGCGTCAAAATCGGGAGCAAGTGCCCGATATGAAGCGAGTCTGCCGTCGGGTCAAACCCCGTGTACAACGTCGTTGGTTGTTTCAATTGTTCTTTTAAACCTTCTTCATCTGTCATTTGGTTGACAAGCCCTCGAAACTCTAAATCTTTTAATAGTTCCATCTGTTCCACTCCTTCAATTGACATAAAAAAACGTCCCTTCTCATATGAGAAGGGACGGAGATTCCGCGGTACCACCCTACTTGTCGCAATTTGCGACCGCTTGAGCGAGAGATAACGGTCTCGAACCGGCCCGAAGGCACGCTCTGAAAGTGTAATTCATCGTTTGGCATTGGCTAGTTCACAGCAACCACTAGCTTTCTGGACAAGAGGCCCACCGACTACTTCGCTTTCTTCATTGCGTCATTATATCGTTGACTATGCTATTCATTTTATAAGCATCGTTTTCAACTTGTCAACTCCCATATCGAAACTTGCACGATACATCCGTTTCACGATAAGGTGTAGATTGAAATTGTGCTATAATCGAATATATTACTGTCTAAAATAGTTTTACACCATATTAAGGAGGCTGTCATGCTGCAGAAGATTCGAGACTTATGGAATAATCCGACGTCCATGAAAACACGTCGTTATGCCAATGTGATTTATGATGTGTCGTGGAACGTTTTACTCCTCACCATCATTTCTGTTGTACTAATCGGATTTTTAGGTGCCGGAATCGGTGTCGGATATTTCGCATCCCTTGTTAAAGATATGCCGACCCCTGCCTATAAAACGATGACGTCACAAATTAATACGTATACGTCGACGTCGAATATTTATTTTGGGAGCGGAGAACGAATCGGGAACTACACGACCGATGAAGTCCGAGTTCCAATCCCAATGGAAAAAGTATCACCATATGTCGTTGACGCGCTTCTCGCGACAGAGGACGTCGAGTTTTATGAACACGACGGAGTCGTGCCGAAAGCAACACTACGCGCAATCTTACAAGAAGCGACAGGGTCAGAGGATCGTACTGGTGGTTCGACCTTGACGCAACAATTGATCAAAAACCAAATGCTGACGAACGAAGTATCATTCGAACGCAAAGCAAAAGAAATTTTACTTGCCCTCCGTCTTGAAAAAGCGATGGATAAAGATGAAATTTTAAATGCCTACTTGAACGTCGTCTCATTCGGTCGTAACTCGATGGGACGCAACATTTCAGGAATCGAAGCCGCTGCGAACGGCGTCTTCAACACTTCTGCTGAGAAATTGACGCTTCCACAAGCAGCATTTTTAGCAGGTATTCCAAAAAACCCGTTCTTCTATACGCCTTACTACCAAGGTGGAGTCATTAAAGAAGATGTGTCAGGTGCGGTCAACCGAATGAAGACCGTCTTGAACCGGATGTACGTCGCAGGGAAGATTACGCAAGAAGAGTATGACGCCGCTTATAACTACGACATTACGCAAGATTTCATGAAGACGCAGTCGAAGCCGCGGGATAAATATCCGTACGTTATTGATGAAGCCGAGCTTCAAACACGAGAAATCGTCACAGACTATTTGATTAAGCAAGATGGAATCAATGTGAACGACCTTGAACCGAAAGAACTGAAAGAAATTCGATCTAGCTACGCAAAACGTGCTCACAATATGCTACGTCAGGGCGGATTTAATATTCATCTAACACTTGATAAAAAGATTCACGAAGCGATGCAACAACCCGCCAAAAATGCAGGGAACTTCGGTCCAAATCAGTACGTTGAGGAAAATGATAAAACATATCCTGAACAAACGTCTTCTATCATGATTGAAAACAAAACCGGAAAAGTCCTTGGATTTGTGGGTGGTCGTTATGTGAATGGTAAGCCGGATGATTTGAACAGAGCATTTTATGCAAACCGACAAATCGCTTCCACTGCAAAACCAATTCTAGTCTATCCGAACGCTATAGAAGCTGGTCTTATTACTCCAGCTACAGTTGTGGTAGATGAAGAATATTTTTACCAATTCACTGGTCCGGGTCAAGATAAAAAATCGGTCTCCAATGAGGGAGGAAATTTCCGAGGGCCTGTCACAGTACGCGAAGCGTTAAAACTTTCTTTAAACGTACCAGCTGTTAAGATTTATGAGGAACACAATCAAAAATACGCGGACACCAAAAAATTAATCGACATGGGCATCCCTGTTTCGGAAGTTAACCGCAATGCTTCATCGATGGCACTAGGTGTAGGCGAAGTCACACCAATTAAGTTAGCCTCTGCATATGCGATGTTAGCTAACTACGGGGAACATGTAGACCCTTATCTCGTCGAACGTATTGATTATCAAGGTGAGACGATTTATGAGGCAAATCCAAAGAAAACACGGATATACTCTGACCGAACATCATACCTTGTCGTCGATATGCTCCGAGACGTCTTCACATCAGGTACTGCCACTTATGCAAACTCATTGTTTAATGTCCCTGGGGACTGGATAGGTAAGACAGGTACAAACAATGACCAAAAAGATTCATATTTGATTGGTTCGAATCCTGAAGTGACTTTAGCAGTATGGTCTGGCTATGATACACAATTAGCCACTATGAAAGATGGTAATGGATATGGTCGTTACTATCAACGTACGCAACGGATTTGGTCAGAAACGATGAACCTCGCGTATGCAGCTAATGCTGATGCTTTCAATGTCAATGCCCGCTTCAAACAACCTTCTAGCGTAACTGCGAAAGACTTCAAAGATTCTGGTTCATTCTCTGAGAAGAAGAAAGTAGAAGAGAAAGAAAAAGAAGAGGAAGAGAAGAAGAAGAAGGAAGAAGAAGAGAAGAAACGAGAAGCGGAGGAAGCGAAGGAAGAGGCTGAAGAGAAGAAACAAGAAGCCGCTGATGATGCTGCCGCTAAGAAAAAAGCTGAGGAAGAGGCGAAGAAGAAAGCTGAAGCCGAAGCTGCCGCTAAGAAAAAGGCCGAGGAAGAAGCGAAGAAGAAAGCTGAAGAAGAAGCTCAACAAGAAGCCGATCAACCAGCTGAAGATAACGCCGATTCGGACGGTGCATAAACAAAAGGTCGACACATCGCGTGTCGACCTTTTTCATATCTCAATCTTCCATCGTCGAGAGGTCACCTGTCTCGAGGTTCAACTCCCAAGCTTTCAAGACACGACGCATGATCTTACCACTTCGTGTTTTTGGAAGCTTGTCTTTGAATTCGATTTCACGTGGTGCCGCATGGGCAGCTAATCCTTCTTTGACGAATTGCTGAATTTCTTGTTTCAATTCATCCGACGGCTCATAGCCTTTTCGAAGCGCGATGAACGCTTTGATGATTTCGCCTCGGATCGGGTCCGGTTTCCCGATGACACCCGCCTCAGCGACAGCCGGATGTTCCACGAGTCGACTCTCCACTTCAAATGGTCCGACGCGTTCTCCAGCCGTCATGATGACGTCATCCACACGTCCTTGGAACCAGAAGTATCCGTCTTCATCCATGTAAGCCGAGTCGCCAGATACGTACCAATCTCCCCAGAAATAGCTCTCATACTTCGCATCATTCTTCCAAATCTTCCGCATCATCGAAGGCCAAGGCGTTTTGAGTGCCAAGTTCCCCATTCGGTGCGGCGGAAGTGGTTGACCCCGATCGTCTAAAATGGCAGCTTCGCATCCCGGGATTGGTTTCCCCATTGAACCCGGTTTGATGTCCATCGTCGGGTAGTTACAAATCATCATCGCACCCGTTTCTGTCATCCACCACGTATCATGGATTCGGAGGTCGAACGCCTCGTGTCCCCAACGAATGACTTCAGGGTTCAACGGCTCACCGACCGATAAAATATGACGCAATGACGACAAGTCATACTTTTCAAACGCCTCATCCCCCGCACCCATGAGCATGCGGAACGCCGTCGGTGCACTATACCAGACCGTCACACTGAATCGTTCAATGACCGAATACCAAAATTCTGGATTGAATCGTCCCCCGACGATAACGTTCGTCGCCCCGTTCAAGAACGGTGCAAAAATACCATAGCTTGTCCCTGTCACCCAGCCTGGGTCAGCGGTGCACCAATAGATATCGTCTGGCTGAAGGTCGAGCACCCATTTACCTGTCATCATATGTTGAATCATGGCGTTATGAACGTGGAGAACCCCTTTTGGCTTCCCTGTCGAACCTGATGTATAGTGTAAAATCAGACCGTCTTCTCGGTCGACCCATGTCAATTCAAGATCTGTCGTCGCATCGTTCGCCAGTTTGCGAAAGTCGAGCACTTTCCCCGACTCTTCGACATCGTCACCGACGAGTAAAATCGTCTCAAGGTGTGGCAACTGGTCGACCGGTACACGTGGTAACAGTTCTTTCGTCGTCACGATCACTTTTGCTTCAGAGTCGAGCAATCGATCATGTACCGCCTGTTCCATGAACGCCTCAAATAACGGCCCTACGATTGCACCGAGTTTGATGGCACCGAGTAAAATAAAATAAAGTTCTGGCTGACGTGGCATAAAGATAAAGACGCGGTCGCCTTTCTCCACACCAATCGACTTCAGAACATTACCAGAACGATTACTCTCTTGCTTCATATCTGCATACGTGTAGCGCTCTTCCCGATCCCCATCGAAATAGAGCAATGCCACTTTTGTCGCCAATTCACTTTCTGCATGGCGATCGATTGCTTCGTACGCCAAATTGACTTTCCCCGTCAAGTTCCAAGAAAATAAAGCTTCTGCTTGTGTCCATTCAAACGACTGACAAGCCTCTTCATACGACGCTAATTGATGTTCCCCTGTTAACGCTTTCAATTTTTCCATCGTTAAAGATTCGCCTCCCCTGTAAAGATTGGTATAACCACTTTCAGTATAGTGTTAAAATTATGACAAATCAATGAATTTCCAATTTCATCAAAACAGGATGATTCCTACTTGATGAAAGCGCTATAATAAGAGGTGGAAAAGGTGGTGACCCTATGGAAAAACAATATCATTCAAAAGTGTGGCAGACCTCACAAGGTGACGTCACGATTGACGGTCCGGTGGCACCTGACGTGTTGCGGACGTATCGTCTTGATGAAGGATTGACAGCTTTTCGTGAACCGGAAGATCAGCACGAGGCACTCGTCGATATTGCTGGGTTAAAAGAAGGAAGAATCATCGTCGCCAGGCAAGACGACCTCGTGATTGGATACGTGACGTTCCTCTACCCCGACCCTTATGAGCGTTGGAGTGAAGGAAACGACCCATACATCCTTGAACTCGGGGCAATCGAGGTGAGTCCTCGCTTCCGTGGTCAACGAATCGGGAAACAATTACTCGAAGTATCGATGATGGACCCACATATGGATGACTTTTTAATTTTGACGACCGAATATTATTGGCACTGGGACTTGAAGGGTAGCGGACTCTCGATTTGGGATTATCGCAAAGTCATGGAGAAGATGATGAATCACGGTGGACTTGTTTTCTTCCCGACAGACGATCCTGAAATTGCCTCTCATCCTGCCAACTGTTTAATGGCTCGCATCGGAAAAAACGTGCGCCAAGAATCAATCGACCATTTTGATTCACTTCGTCTTCGCCGACGATTTATGTACGACTAAGGAGGGGATTTCATGTTAATCGAACAGATGATGAATCGACATGTCGTGACGATTCAACCGACCAATACGATTGCCCATGCCGCAAAATTGATGCGTGAACATCGTGTCCGACATTTGATTGTGACAAATCCTGCTCGACAAGTCGTTGGGATTGTCGGGCAATTCGAGATGAGTGGCGCGACGAGCGTCTTTCATCCAGAAAGTGAAAACGCGGACTTTCAAAATCCTGTATCGAGTATCATGCGGTCCGAGGTACCGACCGCGCATCCTTTTGATTTCTTTGAAGATGCAGCTGCGTTATTTTATGAAAACCGACTAACCTGTCTCCCAATCGTCGAACAAGGGAAACTCGTCGGTGTGTTGACGGAGACCGATTTATTGCGTTATTTCGTACAATTGACCGGCGCACTCGAACCGAGTTCGCAAATCGAGATTCTCGTCGAAAATACGACCGGCACACTCGAAAAAGTGACCCGACTCCTCGCCAAAACGAACGTCAATATCATCAACGTCTTCGTTCATCCGACGAGCGATCCGTATAAACGCATCATCTCATTCCGTGTCCAGACGATGAATCCGCTCCGAATCATCGAACGCTTGAAACGTGAAGGTTATGATGTACTCGGTCCGGAGATGTCGCGATGAGACCGATTTACATATTTGGCGAAGACGAGACGTCTTATCGCTTTCATGAGGATCATCCGTTCAATCCGTTACGACTGGAATTGACGACATCCCTTCTGATTGCAGCCGGAAAACTTTCCAAATCGGAATGCGTGCCCCCTCCACTCGCTTCGGTGGATGAGTTAGCGCTCGTTCATGACCTCGACTACATCGAAGCCGTCCAAGCTGCGGCAGCAGGAGAACTCTCTACATTGAAAGCAAATAAGTTTGGTCTTGGCACGGAAGACACACCCATTTTTCCGAGCATTCATGAGGGAGCGGCTCGTCTTGTCGGCGGAACGATTCATGCGCTCGACCTCGTGGCGAGCGGGAAAGGGGAGCGTGCCTTTCACGTCGGAGGCGGGTTACATCATGGTATGCGACGCAAGGCATCAGGGTTTTGTGTATACAACGACGCAGCCGTCGCGATTGCCCATGTCAGGAAACAATACGGGTCTCGCGTCCTTTATGTCGACACCGATGCGCATCATGGAGACGGCGTCCAGTGGCTCTTTTATGACGATGATGACGTGATGACACTATCGATTCACGAGACGGGACGTTACCTGTTCCCCGGTACCGGAATGGTGACAGAACGGGGGAACGGCAAAGGATATGGCTACAGTTGGAACGTACCGGTCGATGCGTTCACCCAAGATGATTCGTTCTTGAAATGCTATGAAACGGTTTTACGAGAGGCGTGCGAATGGTTCAAACCCGATATCATTCTGACCCAAAATGGTGCCGATGCCCATGTCTTTGATCCGCTCACCCATTTGGCGTCGTCAATTCGGACATTCGAACAAATTCCGCAGATTGCCTCACGACTAGCCGATGAATATACAGAAGGTCGCCTCGTCGCGCTCGGTGGTGGCGGCTATGATTGGTACCGTGCCGTACCGCGCGCATGGGCACAAGTATGGGCCGGTCTGACGAGAGAGGCACCCTACTCTGGAGATATTCCGCGCGAGTGGATTGAGAAGTGGTCAGGTATCGCTGGTCAACCGTTGCCTACTCGGTGGGACGACTCTCTATATTCGTTTGACCATATCCCGCGACGTCAACAAATCGAAGAAAAGAATTGGGAAGTCACGAAGCGTGCCTTCTGGCCATTCATCTCAAATGATCGAAAATCAATTTACCTATAAAAATAAGCCTCCCCTTCCACACATGTTGTGACGGATGGGGAGGCTTTCTTTTAGTCTTGGCGAAGGGAGTCACGACGTTCGATTCGGTGAGGAAGAACGACGTTTTTCTCTTCAATTTCTTCCGCGTTCAAGATTTTCGTCAAGAGACGCATCGCGACGGCTCCGATGTCGTACATCGGTTGAACGACTGTCGTCAATTTCGGACGAATCATCGTCGCGAGACGCGTATTATCGTGACCGACGACTTCAAAGTCGTTCGGAACTGAATAGCCAGCATCTTGAATCGCGTGGATGACACCGAGGGCCATCTCATCTGTCCCAGCAAAGATGGCTTTCGGGCAATCATCTCGTTGCAACATTTTTTGCATCGCTTCGAGACCTGATGCGTACGTGTAATTCCCAAGAATCATATCGTTGTCGTGGAATGGAAGACCTGCATCTTCAAGGGCACGACGATATCCCGCGAACTTCTTCTCGCCATTGATCTGTTGCTCGAGTGGTCCCGTGATAAATCCAACACGGTCATGTCCGTGGTTGATCAACATCTGTGTTGCGTCATAAGCCGCTTGTTCATAATCGATGTTGACGGCCGGGAGATCATATCCTTGGTTCAACGTCGCTGCGAGAACGATTGGAACCGGTGATTTTTTGAATTCTTCGACGAGATCCTCATGCAGACGTCCACCCATAAAGATGATACCGTCCACTTGTTTCCCTAACAGCGTATTCAATAAATGCACTTCTTTGTCACGACTTGAATCCGAGTTTCCAAGGATGATGTTGTATTTGTACATCGTCGCCACATCTTCAATCCCTCGCGCTAAGTCAGCGAAGAAAATGTTCGAGATATCCGGTACGATGACACCGACCGTCGTCGTTTTCTTGCTTGCTAGTCCACGCGCGACGGCGTTCGGACGATAGCCGAGGCGGTCAATCGCATCTTGTACTTTCTTACGTGTCGTCGGTTTGACGTTCGGGTTTCCGTTGACGACACGAGAGACGGTCGCCATAGACACCCCGGCTTCTCGTGCGACATCGTAAATCGTTACGTTATTACTATTCATAAACTACTCCTCCTACAAGTCCTGATTTTCAAAAAGTTTTCATAAAACGTCTTAAAAAAGGAAGACAGGTATCTGTCATCCATTTACCCTGTCTTCATGCGATATAAAACGTTTCCATTTGGAAAGCTTACTTTTTCACCAAATCAAGTTGGGGAAACTGGACCGTTAGTCCTTCCACAAATTGATCGAATTGATCGAAGTCCAATTGTTGTTGCGCATCCGATAATGCGATGGCAGGATTCGGGTGCACCTCGACCATGACACCGTCCGCCCCGATGGCAAGCGCTGCTTTCGCAGCCGGCAACAACAAGTCACGACGACCTGTCGAATGGGTGACGTCTACCATAACCGGTAAATGCGTCTCTTGCTTTAAAATCGGCACCGCCGTGATATCTAACGTATTGCGTGTCGCACGCTCATACGTCCGAATCCCTCGCTCGCACAAGATGACTTGGCTGTTCCCACTCGCCATGATGTACTCTGCCGCATAAATGAACTCTTCGATTGTAGCGGATAATCCACGCTTCAACAAGACCGGCTTGTCTGTCTTACCGACTTCTTTTAACAAATCAAAGTTTTGCATATTCCGGGCACCGACTTGAATGATATCGACATATGGCAATGCCGACTCGACTGCACCTGGCGTCATAATCTCCGTGATGACGCGTAAATCATGACGGTCCGCTGCTGACTTCAGCATTTTCAATCCTTCAAATCCTAGACCTTGGAAGTCATACGGTGATGTACGTGGCTTGTACGCCCCGCCTCGCATCACTTTCACACCCGACAAGGCGAGCTTTTCTGCGACTGCGTTCACTTGTTCGAACGATTCGACGGCACATGGTCCCGCAATCAATTGCGGACGCCCGTTCCCAATCGTCACGTCCTTTACATGGACCAACGTATCTTCCGGTTGACGTTTGCGTGAAACAAGTAACGTCTTATCCCGGTCTTCGCCTTGAAGTTCAGCAGACGCTTTAAATACTTCTTTAAAAATATGTTGAAGGCGTGACGTTTCGAACGGTCCTTGGTTGGAAGCTGCGATAAAATCGAGCATCTCCCGTTCTCGGACCGGGTCGTAGCGTTCGACGCCTTGAAGACGTTTGATTTTTCCAATTTCGACGGCAAGTGCACCACGTCGACTCAGCAAGTCGAGCATTTCATGGTTCAATTCATCCATTTCTCGACGTAATCGATTCAATTGATCTTGTGGACTCATTCGTTTCCCTCACATTCTTAAGCCGTTCTTTCCAGAAACCTAATTATATCGAACTTTGTGCACTTTGTCATAAGGAAACCTTCTACGTCACAAAATCACCAAAAAAGGACCGAACGTATTCGGTCCTTCTACATCATTCTTCTTTCTTAAGGTCTTTCTTCAACTCATCGAGTTCTTCTTTCGACTCATCATCGAGCATCTCATTGACAGGTGCTTCGAGTGAATCGTCTGACTCAGACTCAAGCGATGAGTCCATCGTCTCTTCTTCAGCCGCACGGTCCATCTGTTCTTTCACTTCAGATTCCGCTTCCGCGACGAGTTGATCGGCTTTCTCCATCGCCTCTTCAATCGAGAGGTCATCCTCGTCCATCTGTTGTTTCAATTCGGCCGCTTCACGCGCCTTATCTTTTACGATATTGAGGACCGGTGCCGCTTTATCGCTCGCCACTTTAATCCATTCACCGACGACTGGTTCTGCCTTCTCACGCATTTCTTTCGATTTGACAGTCAATCGTTCACGCGATGTAGATGTCTTTTCGTCGAGGTACGTTCGCACTTCACGTCCGCTTTTCGGTGATGTCAACAATGCGACAGCCGCTCCGACAATCCCTCCGAGAATGACACCCGTCAAAAATCCACTGCTTGATTGATTCTGTTCTGTTGGTTGCTTTTGGTCTGTCATGTGTGAGTTCCTCCCCGATGTATCGTTATTTGATTGTATCGTCCGTGTTAATCATGTCGGGCGATACAGGTGTTTCCTCTTTCTTTTCACGTCGTGTACGACGACGTGGACGTTCTTTCGTAGTTGATGATTCTGGTTTGTTTTTCTTGAACAATTCTACCGCGACCGATCCCCATCGAACCGCTTGAGCAATCTGTTCTTTGTTTTCATCAGCTGCCGAGTGGACAGAAGTCGAGACGGTACGGACCGATTCGGTTACCTCGTTTAGTGAAGTTCCTAGTTCATCGAGTGCATGGGCAACAGGTGCAAGCAACTCTGTCTTTTCTTCCACGTTATCGACGAGACGGTTCGTCTTATGTAAGAGCGCCGTCACTTCCATTGTGATTCCGTCGAGCTGGCGTTCTAAGTTTTCTGTCGTATTGGCGACGCTACCGAGTGTACGGTTTACATTCGATAAGACACGTGCCAAGAAGATGACGAGTACGACAAACGCGAGGGCCGCAATCAGGCCAGCGATGCCTCCTAATGTGATCTCCATTCAATCCATTCCTCCTATTCAATCGTTTCTTGTTTCATTATAGCACCATTATGACTGAAAAGATTTGCTACAACCGTTTTCGCCATTCGGTCTGATTATTCCTTTACCCGTTTTTATGTTTTCGATTACACTAAAATAGAAATTCATAAAAATAATTAGGGGTGGTCGTGTGAGAGATCCAAGAATTACACAATTAGCAGACGGTTTAATCAATTATTCCGTCAAGTTACAACCGGGGGAAAACGTCCTGATCGAGAATTTTGGTGTAGAGGAATCGCTCGTCGAGGCACTCGTTGAGAAAGCATATGAGGCAGGTGGTCATCCGTTCGTCTTACTAAAAGAAAGCCGGATTTTACGAAAATTGTACACAGGCGCAAGCCGTGAACAACTCGAACTCATGGCCGACATCGAACGGAAACAGATGCAGGCAATGGATGCGTACATCGGGTTACGTGCCGGTGATAACATCAACGAACTCTCTGACGTCCCGAGTGAGCAACAAAAACTCGTCGGCGCCACACTCGGCAAAATGCATACAGAAGACCGTGTCAAAGGGACGAAATGGGTCGTACTTCGTTACCCTTCTCCATCAATGGCACAACTCGCAGGTAAATCGACAGAAGGGTTCGAAGACTTCTACTTCAACGTATGTACACTCGACTACGGGAAAATGGACCGTGCGATGGACGCATTGGTCGAATTGATGAACAAGACGGACCGTGTCACATTGAAAGGTCCAGGAACGGACCTCTCGTTCTCAATCAAAGATATTCCGGCGATCAAGTGCTCTGGTCAAATGAACATCCCAGACGGGGAAGTGTTCACGGCACCGGTTAAAGATTCGGTCAATGGCGTGATCACGTATAACACACCATCTCCATACCAAGGGTTTACGTTCGAAAATGTGAAGTTGACGTTCAAAGACGGTAAGATCGTGGACGCGACGGCCAATGATACAGAGCGGATCAATGAAGTGTTCAACACAGATGAAGGGGCTCGATATGTCGGTGAGTTCGCGATCGGTGTGAACCCATACATCCAGCATCCGATGAAAGATATCCTCTTCGATGAGAAAATTGACGGTAGCTTCCACTTCACGCCAGGTCAAGCGTATGATGATGCTTATAATGGCAACAACTCATCTGTCCATTGGGACCTCGTCAACATCCAACGCCCGGATTACGGCGGTGGTGAGATCTGGTTTGACGATCAACTCATCCGAAAAGACGGACGTTTCGTCATCGATTCATTGCAACCACTTAATCCAGAAAACTTGAAATAACATAAAAATGGTGCGCCTTCATCAGGCGCACCATTTTTATGTTTATAATTTTGTTTTTTTGCCGAGTGCGGCAGACATCATCCAAATCTCTTTCTCGAGTCGCTCGATATGAGAGACGAACGTATCTTCAATTGCCTCATCCCCGTCTTCGAAGTTTTCCATCGCATCTTGCATTTCTTGGCGAATTTGTTTGAAGTCGTTGATGATATCTTTAATCATTTGATCCGTTTCCGCATGACGATCGCCTTCATTTAGCGTCGAGTGTTCCAAGTACTCTTTCATCGTCGCGAACGGTTCCCCGTCGTTCATGAGAAGTCTCTCTGCCACGTCATCGTAGAGTTCCGCCACTAAGTTATAGAGCTCTTCGAGTTTCTCATGATACGTAAAGAAGTGAGGACCACTAATATACCAGTGGTAATTATGAAGTTTCACAAACAATAGACCATAGTTTGCGACTTCCTTATTTAACGTATTGAGTGCACCTTGACTAGCCATTCCAAACATCTCCTTTGTCTTATTCATCGATACTACTATTACCGAGATTTTGGATCGCTAAACATAAAAAAGGAGAGACATTCGTCCCTCCCCTGTCTTATGCTTCAAGTTTTACGATTTCTTCATATTCACGTTGATACGTTTGGATATCACCCGCACCCATGAACAAAAGTACTGCCTTGTCATGGTTACGTAAGACACTTGTGCCACCACGTTTCAAAATATGTGCACCGTCGATTCGTGACTGAAGGTCCTCGATTGTGACAGTCCCTTCTTGTTCACGGGCTGAACCGAAAATATCACAAAGATAGACCGTGTCTGCTTCAGCCAATGCCGTTGCAAAGTCATCCATGAATGATTTTAGACGTGTGTACGTATGCGGTTGGAAAATCGCAACAACTTCCCGCTCTCCATACTTCTTCCGAGCCGCTTCGACCGTTGCACTAATCTCACGTGGATGGTGTGCATAATCGTCAACGAGTACTTGATTGTTAAGCGTTGATTCACTAAAACGACGCTTCACCCCGTTGAATGATGCAAGACGTTCTTTTACCAACTCTTTTGGTAAGTTCTCATAATCACACGTAGCGATTACAGCAAGAGCGTTCAACACGCTATGGTCGCCGTATCCAGGAATGCGGAATGTTCCATAGAAATCGTCACGTAAGAAGACGTCAAACGTCGTTCCGTTTTCTGTCGACGTAACGTTTTCCGCACGAAAATCGTTATGCGTTCCGAATCCATAATAGACGAGTGGAACGTTCGCTTGAATGTGCTGAAGGTTTTCATCATCGCCACAGGCAATGATACCTTTCTTCACTTGCTTCGCCATCTCCTGGAACGCATCGATGACATCGTCTAGACCAGAGAAATAGTCTGAATGGTCGAAGTCGATATTCGTCATGATGGCATAGTCTGGTCGGTAATATAAGAAGTGACGCTTATATTCGCAAGCCTCGAAGACAAAGTTCTTCGAATCAGCGACACCTTCACCTGTCCCATCACCAATCAAGAATGATGTCGGCTCGATTCCACGCATGACATGTGCAAGCAACCCAGTTGTCGATGTTTTACCGTGTGACCCCGTAATGGCGACACTTGTGTAATGGTTTGCGAGCTCACCTAAAAACTCGTAGTACTTATAAATCGTTAATCCAAGTTCACGCGCGCGTACGATTTCTGGATGATCGTCGCTAAACGCGTTTCCTTGTACGACGATTTGATCTTCAGAAATATTTTCAGGGTCGAATGGCAAAATTTCAATCCCTTTGCGTTTCAATGCTTCTTCTGTAAAAAATGCTTTTTCAACGTCCGATCCACGGACCTCATTATTCATATCAAATAAAATTTGAGCTAAAGGACTCATGCCCGTTCCTTTAATTCCGACGAAGTGATAACGGTTCATCTGTAAATAGCCCCCCTAATTCATTGCGGCTCGTCAAAATGCGACAAACCTTTGTCATTATAGCAAAACTCACTGAGTCGTGCTATTACAGATTATTGTTTTTTTGTGCAA
This sequence comes from Exiguobacterium sp. s34, assembly GCF_018617435.1. Classification (NCBI taxonomy): domain Bacteria; kingdom Bacillati; phylum Bacillota; class Bacilli; order Caryophanales; genus Exiguobacterium; species Exiguobacterium sp. s34. Next base: position 135,845 of record NZ_JACSKE010000005.1, read on the forward strand.
GTCGTCGGCTACGGTACATCGCCATGCGATCTTTTGGCGTCATCATCACGTTTACGGGCGGTTGATCGGCTTTAAACGAAACGTGAACAGCCGGTGTCAAATCGGTGTCAACCGGTAATTCTTGTTGTTCAGATGGCGTTTGTAATTTTTCTGCAATCTGCTCAATCGATTCCCCGATTTGTTCTACAGATCCGTCGATGTCTAAATCTTCACCTGGCGCTGCATGTTGATGAACTTCCACGACTTCTTCTTTTTTCGATCCGGAGAGATCCGTCGATTGCATAAAGACGGACGAAAAACCGTTATCTAGAATCGAAACCTGACCGAGAATTGATTTTTCTTCTTCGATTGTTTCCTCGGAAATTTCTTCGACATGTTCGTCCTCTACTTCAGGAATAGGGCTCGATTCGTTCTCATCCTCTTGAAGTGACTCTTCTGTCAAGACCACTTCAGGCTCTGTGCTCATTTCGAACGGTTCTCTCGTTTCAGGAGAATGCTCGACCGGTAGTACAATCTTCGGTTTTGGACGAGCATATCCGTAAATCGGTGAAGGGACATCAGTCGGGATGAATTCATCTGTGATATCTACCTTCGGGGGTGGTGAGACCGTCTGTCCTTCTCTTGAAAGCTCTCGTTTGATTCGATCTGCTTGTTGTTTCAGTGAACGTTCATATGCATCCATACTTGATTCCTCGCTTTTTCACTCAATCCATATTTAACAAAAAATCGGTCGAGTTTAGCGACCGATTTCAAATGCTGTACCTACTTCATATTCGTTATCTAATACTAAAATTCCTTTTTCTTGCGGGGCATTCGGCAGATTTAATTCACGCGCCGAACAAATCATTCCATGCGAGCTCTCCCCACGAAGTGCAGACGGACGAATAATCAAACCGGTCGGCATAACCGCTCCTGGTTTTGCTACGACTACCTTTTGTCCCGTCGCCACGTTTGGTGCGCCACACACGATTTGAACCGTGCCTTGGTCGATTTGAACTTGGCAAACCGACAACTTGTCAGCATCCGGATGTTTTTCCGCACTTTCGACATACCCAACGACAAACTTCGGTGTCACATCTACCCATGAGAAGTCTTCTTCAATTCCATGTTTTTTCAAAACAGTTCGAATCTGTTCAACCAATTCTGTTGTCAAATCAACTGGTCCATTCCAACCTGTGACGTCAAAGTGCTCACTTGCTTGGAACAAGTTGTATCCGTTGACGCTTCCGTCTTCAGACTTGACGATGGCCACGTCACCTGTCCGCTCTACAGATTGATGGTGACGTTCTCCCTCTTTTAATAATACCATGAGTACATCGCCGATTCCTTCTTGGTTATAAAACACATTCATTTGCATACTTTCCTACGTCCCTTCTTTCAAACTAATCTCACTTATTTTATCAGATTATGTGTTCGATGGCGGGGTCTTTTTTCCGACAATAAAAATCGGTTCAAGTTGCCCTGCCTCATAATGAAAGGCGAGCGCAGTCACCGGGACACGACCATTCGTAAAGAAATCAAACATCAATTGTTGCATCGCATCATAGCCTTGGTCGTTTCGGATATCAGCGATAATCATGACATCCTGATGCGGAACACCGACGAGCATGTCCCCTTCGACTCGGCGCTCCATCATTCGAAGAAAGTCATCATTTAAGATACGCGACGCCTCATAGCCGTCTCGCGTCGACAAAAAGTAAAACGGGTTTCCGGCAACCTCATCTTGCTTCATCTCGGTCGGGAGTTTTTTGACATTCTCACGAGCGATGCGCTCAATCGTCTCAAGGTTCAGCTCACCTGATACATGTTTTTCCTCGATTAAACGATAACCATTTCCACGATCTAATGCATAAAAGATGGCCGTTTCCGCCGTATGAGGAGTAAAAATAAGCGGTTCACCGCTTTTCGTCGTTTTAGCAAACGAGTTCGAACGAATGACTGGATAGATCGCATCTAACTTTCCGGCGAGTGAAATATCATCATCTGCCTTCATTGCCGACTCGATGTACTCGATTACTTCATCGACAGCCACTTTGCCTCGCGTTTTCGCTTTTGCGACAATCGGCGCGAGACGAATATTCACACCGAAGCGGTCTGACTTTCGTTCGACGCGCAACACCTCATTCTCACGGTCGTAAGATGTGCGATAATCTTCTTTAAAATTCGCCTCTAAATAGCGTCTCAATTCATTCCGTTCCATAAAGGTCACCCTAATCCGTTCAAAAAGGCTTCGACCTGTTCTGGTGTTTTACGTTCACGACCAACGTACCGATCGATTTCTTTACCGTTTTCAAATGCGACAAAGCTTGGGATTCCGAAAATATCAAGTTCTTGCGCGAGTTCCATAAACTCGTCACGATCGACGTAATAAAACGTCCAGTCTTCAAATTTCTGTTCGATTTCTGGCATGAACGGGTCGAGGAAACGGCAATCCCCACACCATGTTGCCGAGAACATGAAAATACTTTTCGCTTCTTTCGCTTCCATATATTCTGTCGTTGTTGATAGTTGTTTCATGATTGACCACTCCTGTTCGTTTTTTCCTCACTTATAATAGCATAAGTCTAGTCACACATTCTGCTCTGCTGTTTGTTATAATCAAAGCCGAAACTAGTTGAAACAGGTGAAACCAAATGAAATTGACACGAGAAAAATTAAACCCTGAAATGAAACATCCGCTCGAACAGATGGTAGGCGTTTTCGGTATGCTCGCCATTTTGCGCTATGGATATTTGTTTATTGATACGGATAAGACGAGACTTGAAATTTTGATTTGGCTCGTTGTCGGCTTTGCCGTCATTTATGTTCTCGAGAAGTGGCTCAAGCAACTAGCCCGACACTTACCGATTGTACGAAAACGATATTTAATCCCAATTTACGTGATTGTTCTCTTACTGTTCCTCATTAGCTTTCGTGTGCCCCGCGAAACGATAGATTCCGTCAAAGTATTTTTCGGAATCGGATGACGATGAAAAAGCGCCGTTTTCTCCAAACGGCGCTCTTTTTAATAGTCAATTTTCATGTCATTCGGCTGAATTCGTCCAGTCCTTGTCAATACAGCATAGACCGCATAACTTAACAAAGCAGGTCCGATGATCAAGAACCCGAGGACAACCATGAGTGTATACCAACTAAAGCCCATCGTTTCAAGCATCACAATCGGACCGACAAGACCGCTCGTTCCCATCCCTGCACCAGCTGCCACACTTTCTAGGTTAAACAATAAGATGGAAATAGGTGCTAAAACCGCTCCAGCCAGCGTTGGAGGTAAAAGAATCCACGGATTTTTCACGATATTCCCGACTTGAAGCATCGATGTGCCAATACCTTGGGCAATCGCCCCACCGACTCCGTTATCACGATAACTCGTAATCGCAAATCCAATCATCTGAGCCGCACATCCGACCGTCGCGGCACCAGCCGCAATACCGTTCAATCCAAGCATTAAAGCGATGGCAGCACTTGAAATCGGTGCGGTCAATGCCAACCCCATGAGTGTCGCCACGACGACTCCCATGAACAACGGTTGTTGCTCAGTCCCCCATTCAATCCAACTGCCGAGCTGCGTCATGAACAACCCGACATATTTTCCGATATATGTGGCGGTAAAGAAACCGACTGCGATTGTCGTAAATGGCGTCACCAAGATATCAAGCTTCGTCGATTTCGATACAAGTTTTGATACCTCCACTGCTAAAAGTGTGGCAACGTAACTTCCAGCAGGTCCAAACTCATATCCAAACGTGCCGACAACGAGTGCAGAAAACAAAATAAGAGGCGGCGCCTCAAGAGCGTACGCAATCGCAATCCCGATGGCAGGACCCGTCAGGCTCATCGCGACTTCTCCAATTTGAATGAGCGTGTCGCTTACTCCTGCGAGCGCCGTCCCGTCAAGTTGTCCACCAATCGTTTTCATAATCAGACCAATAATCAACGTGCTGAACAATCCGAGCGCCATATAACTAAGAGCCGTCACGAAATAAATAGACGGGCTAAATGAGATTCCTTTTTTCTTGAACATGTCATATCCTCCCTACACTTATACAGGTGTCTTGTCATAAGTAAATAACGTGTATAAACACCTCTATCAGTATAAGGCGTTTTTTTGAAATAGCAAGAACAACTACACAAAAAAACCGTCCACTCATGACCATGAGTGAACGGCACGTTCAAATTATCGGGAAGGACGAAGCGTTTCGAGCGTCGAACGGTCAAGTCGTTTGACCAACGCTTTGAGTAACGCTTTCGCCGCATCGTAATCGTCTGTGTGAAGAATGGAAGCATGTGTATGAATGTAACGTGATGCGACACCGATGACGGCAGTCGGAACACCTTCACCGCTCATATGCACACGTCCTGCATCCGTACCACCTGGCGAGACGAAGTATTGAGTTTTAATATTTTCGTCAGAAGCCGTGTCAAGCAAGAAGTCACGCATCTCAGGCGACATCACCATGACCCGATCTAAAATTCGAATTAAGGCACCCTCACCGAGCTGTCCAAATTCCGTCTTGCTTCCTGAAGCGTCGTTCGCTGGTGAAGCATCGAGAACGAGTGCAACATCTGGTTGAATCAATTCAGATGCCGTCTGCGCTCCACGCAATCCGACTTCTTCTTGTACTGTGGCGCCCGAGAATAAAATGTTCGGATGGTCCGCTTTAGTCGTCTCTTCTAACAATTCGACAGCAAGACCGACCCCGTAACGGTTGTCCCATGCTTTCGCCATAATCTTTTTCGGGTGGTGAAGTGGTGTGAATGCGCTCGATGGTACCGCAGGAACTCCTGGACGCACTCCCCATGATTCCGCCTCTTCTTTTGAATCGGCTCCGATATCGATGAACATTTGTTTGATGTCCATCGGTTTACTCATCGCATCTGGTCCGAGTAAGTGAGGCGGTGTCGAAGCGACGACGCCTGGAACTTTCCCGTTCGATGTGATGATGTCAAAGCGTTGTGCCATGAGCACTTGGCTCCACCAGCCGCCGAGCGGTTGTATGTATAGCATTCCGTTTTCCGTGATACGTGTCACCATGAAGGCAACCTCATCCATGTGACCGGCTACCATTACTTTAGGTCCCGCTTCGTCCCCGACACGCTTCCCAAAAATTGATCCGATGCCATCCGTGACGATTTCATCTGAATGTGGTTCGATTCGTCCACGTACGAACTGACGAACTTCTGACTCGAACCCAGGAGCTCCTGGTAGTTCTGTTAACGTCTTGAATAAATCTCTCGTCTTTTGATCCATCTTTTATCATCCCTTCTTAACCGTTCTTGTCTCATTATATACAAAAGTTTTGACAGGATGCGAATGCTTTTCATTCCATTCGGGTACAGGTTTTGGTACGATGTACATGATAGCCATAGTTCAAGGGGAGGTAGTCATATGAAAAAAAGGTATTGGTTTATTGGAATCGGGGTTGCCGTCATTGCCGCACTTATGACGAAAAAGGCTTTAGATGAACGTAGCTTATCTGCAGAAAACGCGTTGGAATATACAAAACGTGCTTTCTCAGCGAAAGGTCATGTCCAAGGGGCATGGATTTCGGCATCACCTGAGATTTACACGTACGACGGTCGTGAATACGATGTCTACAAAGGTGGAATTTCAGTTCTTGAGAACGATGAAGAGAAAACGTATGAGTTCACAGTCGACTCTGAGACTGGCGCTTTACTCGAATATGCATGACACGAAACCGACGAATGATTCGTCGGTTTTTTTGTTTAGTTACCGCGAAAGAGTGGAAAATTGAAATTGGTAGTTTTCAATTTAAAAAAGGAGTGATCTCGCGTGAAAAAGCTAATCGGTGAGGCAAGTGAACTCGTATCGCAAATGGTAGAAGGAATGGTCCATGCCCATCCTGAACTGTATGGTCGTGTTGAAGGTGTCAATGTCATCTGTCGGGCAAACGGAGCGAAATCTGGTAAGGTCGGCCTCGTCTCAGGTGGCGGTAGCGGACACGAACCCGCACACGCTGGCTATGTCGGAGACGGCATGCTCGATGCAGCAGTTTGCGGAGAAGTCTTTACATCCCCTACTCCAGATATGGTGCTTGAAGGAATCAAAGCAGCTGACGGTGGCAACGGGGTCTTGTTGATCGTGAAAAATTACTCGGGGGATGTTATGAACTTCGAACTCGCCGCTGAGCTTGCTGAAGGAGATGGAATCAAAGTCGACCATGTCGTCGTCGCTGATGATGTCGCGATTTCAAATAAGGAAGACCGTCGTGGTGTTGCCGGTACCGTCTTTGTTCATAAAATCGCAGGTGCCGCCGCCGCTAGCGGTAAATCACTCGAGGAAGTTAAATCGATTGCTGAAAAAGTCGCTTCACATGTCCGCTCGATGGGGATGGCGGTAGAGCCTTGCTACATGCCAGTGAGTGGAAAGCCTGGTTTCGACTTGAATGAGGAAGAGATGGAAATCGGGATCGGGATTCATGGGGAGCGTGGTGTCGAACGTAAACCGACGAGCGATGTCGACCAAATCGTCGATGATCTTCTCAGCCATTTGAAAAAAGAAGTTGAGCCTGGTGAAGTCGCCGTCATGGTAAACGGAATGGGGGGAACCCCACTATCCGAATTATACGTGACATACCATTTCGTCGCTCAAAAACTCGAAGCTGCAGGATATACGCTGAAACGGAAATATGTCGGTAACTATATGACATCACTCGAGATGCACGGATTCTCGATTACCCTATTACCGCTTGATGATGAGATGACCAGTTACCTAGATGCGCCATCGGAAGCACTTGGATTTAAACTTTGATGAATGAGGTGTTTGGTTTATGTTGACGATTGATCGGATGAAGCAAGCATTACGTGACACACAAGTTGGGATTGAAGACCAAAAAGACACGCTGACAGATTTAGACCGGGCCATCGGGGATGGAGATCACGGAATCAACATGTCGCGTGGCTTCGACGCGGTCTCTTCCATTTTGGATGAGGACTATGACTCCCTTGGCGCCCTCAGTAAAAAAGTTGGTATGACACTTATGTCAAAAGTCGGCGGAGCGGCTGGTCCATTATATGGTTCTGCTTTCGTCAAGATGGCGACCAAGTTCGGGGATGCGACCGAAGCTGACTTTGACCTTCTCAAAGAAGCACTCCAAGAAGGTTCCAATTCGATTAAAGCGCGAGGAAAGTCAGAAGTCGGTCAAAAAACGATGGTCGATGTCTGGGACCCGTTCCTTGAACATGTAAAACAAGGGGACGACTACAAACAACAGTTAGACGAACTCGTGCAAAAAACGGAAGATATGGTGGCGACGAAAGGTCGGGCTTCTTATTTCGGTGAGAATTCGCGTGGAACGGTCGACCCGGGCGCACTCTCCAGTTCGATTCTGTTAGCCGCGATTATGAAGGAGGTCGATTGACATCGTTGAATTGATTATCGTCTCGCATAGTGCAAAAATTGCGGAAGGTATCCAAGATCTCATGAAGGAGATGGCGCCATCCGTCCCCATTCATTTAGCTGGCGGTCTTGAAGACGGTTCGATTGGAACAGACGTCACTCGCATCTTAGCGGCACTCGACCAAGTTGAAGGGGAAGCGCTTCTTCTCAGCGATATCGGTTCGGCGACGATGAATGCCGAACTCGCCATCGATATGTACGAAGGAAGTAAAGAGGTCGCATTTTTCGACGGTCCGATTGTCGAAAGTGCCTTCATCGCTTCGGTCTCCTCAGGAAATGACATGTCTCTCACAGACATCGTCGAACAGTTGAAGCAACAGTGAAAAAGCACCCCGTTCAGGAGAACGGGGTGCTTTTATGTCTTAACGTGGGTTGTCATTCTTTTCATATACAGCGTTCATATATGAGCTTGTTGAATAGAAACGTGGTACGACCAAGAACAAAATGAGTGCTGGAATCGCAATCAATAGAAGCAATACCAATACCGGCAACCAGTAGACAATTTCATGACCGAGCATATCGATGTTCGCATCTGCGAATTCGGCTGCTCCTTCAACTTCTACGAGGTCTGCTGATGAGAGGATCTTGTTGTCTGTCGCATCAAAGTAATGGTACTCGGTTTTACGTGTGATGAAGATCCCATCACGAATCGTATCGAGTTCTACGACAGCCGCGATCACTTCGTTGCCATTTGAATGGCGAAGCGTCTCTTCTTTGATGATTTCAGCTGTTCCTTCTTTATAATCGTAATGCGTCGCTTTCAAATCCTCTTCGAGTGCGTCTAAGAACGCTTCGTTCGCTGAGGTATTCATTGGTGCGATTGTTAGAATGAAGATTACTGCAAGCAGGCTTGCCCATGCTTTTTTCAACATCCCCATGTTCCCCCTTCTCTTATTCCAGTTTAGCGTCATTCCTATTGTACCAAGAAGAAAGAAAAAAGTGTGAAGAAAATACTATTAAAATAAGAAAAAAGCGTGTCAATTTTTCGGACGGAATACAGCTTCCATTCGATAGATTGGCTGACCGAGTGCGCTAAAGCGCTCTTCATACTCTGTTCGAATATTATCTTCTGGTTCATTTTTATGCAAATCAAGTGAAATTTCTGTGAAGAACATCCCGTATTGGCTCATGCTTTGAAGAGAATATTCAAAGAGTCCGCGGTTGTCCGTCTTGAAATGAATCTCCCCTGCTTTCGGAAGAATCGCCTCATATGTCGCTAAAAATGTCTTATACGTCAAGCGACGTTTCGCATGGCGTGTCTTCGGCCATGGGTCTGAGAAGTTTAAGTATACGCGGTCGACTTCTCCTGCTTCGAAATAATCGACAAGTCGTTTCGCATCAACCGTCAACACTCTCACGTTCGGCATCGGTGTTTCGACGAGCTTTTGAACGATTGAGACGGCTACGCTTTCAAATAGTTCGATTGCGATAAAGTTCACGTCCGGATGTTGTTTCGCCATTCCTAAAATGAATTGGCCTTTCCCTGAACCGACTTCGATAAAGAGTGGGTGATCATTGCCAAACTCTTCGCCCCACTTCCCTTTCAGTTGTTCAGGATGTTGAATAAATACGTGTTCTTGGGCTTCCATATATTCTTTTGCCCAAGGCTTATGTCGTAAACGCATGAAAATCCTACCTTTCGTTCATCAAATGTTCAAGTTTAATGGGAATATGCACGTTACGTACGAGCAGTCCTCTTGCGATTATACACGAAATCATAGTTTAATGAACGTGAATCATCCTTCACAAGGAGGTTATATACGATGAGTACATTAGATCAATTCCTTATTTTTTATGCGGCTCCACTTACGTTTTTCGCAGGCGTCATCGCAACGTTCGTTTGGGCTTACTTCATGAATCCAGACGACATCTAAACACATTTAAAAAGGGGTGGCGCACAGCCATCCCTTTTAATTGATTCGTTCATACGCCTCGTCGATCAATTCACGTAATACATGAAAACCTTCTGTTCGCGCTGCATCGTTCTGCTCCCCATAGATTGTTAAAATCGTCTGGGCAATCGCATACCAATGCATTCGATTATGAAGCTCACTCGAAACCTCAACTCCATAATGCGTGAACCAACGCTCCCATTCCGCCTCTTCGACATAGCTATAGACTACCATCGCCAAATCAAACGCACGGTCCGCGATGATGGCATCATCCCAATCCGTCAAATAGAGAAGACCGTTTTCATCTTCAATCCAATTGTTATGATTTAAATCAGAGTGACATACGACAAATTCCTGCTCGTCGACTTTCGGTAAATGGTGTTTTAACCATTGAATCGCTTCACCAATCGTCGGGTCCGTCTCATCTTGTTCATATGCCTCACACTGACGGAGCAATAGATGCGGCGTCATCGGTGTGTGATTTAATTGTTGTAACATGAATAATAGCTCTTTCGAATCATGAATCTTTCCGAGTTGTGCCGCGACATCTGGTCGCTTCATATCTTCTGGTGAAAGTTCGCGGCTCTCAATGAATTGTTGGGCACTTAATACGTCCCCGTTAAACATCCGCTTTGTCCAAAGAAGTTTCGGAACAATTCCTTCTGCTGAAAGAATCGCCAAGAATGGAGAAGAGTTCCGTTTCACAAAAATCTTCTGTTGGCGCGTCGTCGCTACATACGCTTCGCCCGTAATACCTCCGGCAGAAGCGACTGTCCACTCTTTACCGAGCGCACCGACTATATCTGAATACATATTCATCACGCTCAAATCTTACTTGAAATTAAAGAGATACAATCAACATCTTAACACGCGAGAATCGTCATTGACAACGACTCGACTTGAATGTGTGACGGGTTTCTTTCGAGCGGAACGAGGCTGGCCGTTTTGCCTTGCACGTAGACGTTCCATTTCGCATCGCTCTCAAAGGATAGATTTTCAAACGTTCCATTCACATATACACGTACTCGCTGCCATGCATCATACGAGTGACTTGCCGTCAGTTCGTAAATAATGACGCCAGGCGGCGACGGTAGGAATGTGAAATGGTCGATGACCTCTTGACGAGAATCGTAGCGGAAACATGTATGCAGTCGTCGCAGTTTCAAAAGCGTCTTCACATACTCGATCTCATTCATTCGCGCATCGCGTAAATCCCAATCAAAGTGATTGATATGGTCTGGTGAGTTATAGCTATTCTCAACACCATGCTTTGTTCGACCGAACTCTTGACCCGCATGGATAAACGGGATTCCTTGGGACGTGATGACGACCGCATTGGCTAGTCGCTGCATCGCGAGGCGCGTTTCTTCATCGATTCCTTCGCAAGACAACTGTAATTTATCATAAATCGTGTAATTGTCGTGGGCTTCGGCATAGTTGATGGAATAGGTCGGGCTCGGGAACCGTCCGACCGTCACGTTCGGGATATGGACGGCTCCGGTGAGGCACTCACGTAGTTCCCATTCTCGCCACTCATTTCCTGATATGAATCCGCGTTCCCGGTCATTAAAGGTCGAGCCTTTCAGGGCATCTCGAATCATATCGTTAAAGTGCCCGATTCGAGGCATTCGGGCAGCATTTTGTGAAGTCGCCTTTAACGACTGACCGAGCGGTGTCGCCAAGTCCCACCCTTCTCCGTAAACAAGGATAGAAGGGTCAACTTTATCGAGAGCGGCTCGTACTTGATTCATCGTCTCGACGTCATGGATGCCCATCAAGTCGAAACGGAACCCGTCCACTCGGTAAGTCGTCGCAAAATACGAAACGAAGTCAACAATCATCCGTCGCATCATATAACGTTCCGAAGCGGTATCGTTCCCGACACCTGTCCCGTTCGCGACCGTCCCGTCATGCTCATAACGAAAATAATAATAAGGGACGAGCGCCTCGAGCGGTGAATGTTCGCGGATATAGATGTGATTCATCACGACGTCTGTTACGACGCGAAGACCTGCCTGATGAAGATCTGCGACAAGTGACGCGTATTCGAACACTCGACTCATCGGCACATCTGGACTCGAGGCGTAACTGCCTTCAAGACTGAACCAATGAATGGGATCGTACCCCCAGTTATATGGCATTCGTGTCGCTTCATCGACACTTCCAAAATCATGGACCGGCAATAACTGGACATGCGTCACACCGAGTTCTTTCAAATAATCAAGTCCGGCACTATGACCTTCCTTCGTCTGAACGCCTTTTTCCGTCACCCCTCCGTACAGACCTTTCAGTCTACTCTTCGACGAAGGATGGCTCGTAAAGTCCCGAATGTGCAGTTCATAGATGACGGCATCGGTCGCTTTCCAGAGAGCGGGACGCGGAGCCTGTTCGACTTGTTCATTCACAAATCGTTCCACGTCCATCAACACCCCGTACTCTCCGTTCAAGCTAACCGCTCTTGCATAAGGATCAACGACTTGTCTCGTATCGACGGGCGTCTTGACTTCCAAACGATAAAGCATTCCTTCGAACGCTTTTGGTACATCCCCATTCCACTCCCCGCGAGAACCTCGATGCATATGGAATCGTTCAAGTTCACGATGGTTCGTGTCGTCATGGACGGTAATCCACATCGAGAGTGCGACTGGTGACCAGACCGTCACTTCCATCCCGTGTGGCGTAAAAGATACACCGAGTGGTCCGTCATAAGAGAACCGACGCTCGAACTCTTCGGAGCGCACAATCTCTCGTGGAACGATCACCGTCGTCTTTTGTCCTGGGTGGAACACCGTATACATCGTCTCTAGAGATATTGGTTCATATAATCGTAGAATTTGTTCGATCATCCCTGATTCAGTCACATGTTGTTGTTCGACCATGTAATCGATCGGGCGTCCATTCTGTTCGATTTGTACTGGAACGGATTCATATTCGCGCACAATCTCAAGTTGTATAGTCTCAAATGATACGAAAGACGCGCTCTCAATGGTTATATGCGAGGCGGTCTTTTGATCTGGTGTGTGATGCATATGCGTCCCTTCCTCTCAATCATTGGTCCATAAATTGACGAAACGGCATCTTGGCAGTCACTTCTAATAATGTAGCGACATCGCGGATTTGCTGCGCTTTAACAATCGGCGCACGTCCATTCACTTGTTTCATCCATTCTTTATACTCATTTCGTCCCACATAATGCGTCGTTCGAACGCTCGGGACGTTATCAAAGTAACCATCTGCTGCAATGACGACCTTTTGGAGTACACCCGCATAGTTCGGTACAATTTGACGAACGAGTTCTTCGGTTCGTGTCAACGCGATGAGCGGGTTCACTACACGAGTATTTTCCCCTTTCAGCGGTTGATGAACCCACGTCTTCTCTTTCGATATGTGATAGATGCTTCGATCCCCCTCAAGCCACTCCACGATATAGAGATGCGTCGGACCGACGAGGACATGACTTAATTCAACGGTCGCACCGTTCCACTCGATGACAGGACGATAAAAGAAGAAGTGTCGTTCATTCCATTCGGAACGCATCACGCGATATGCAAAATCGCGAGTGAACGCCAAATGCGGTAAATCTGCCTCAAGCACCCCTTCGCAAGCAAACTGAAGCTTTTGAATGTGTCGGCGCTCTCGAAGTAGCTTTTGATATTGTGATTCGGCGAGCGGTTTCGGTTCTAGTTCAATCCGTTCCGACTTCGCCCAAAATTTCCACCACGGGCGGTCGATCTCAAGCACTTCGACCGGGCTCAGTCGATTGTTTTCATGAAGACGCTGCAGACGAGCCGTATCGGATTCTACATATTCTAAATAACGATTATATTGGTCTAATACATCACGTTCATATTTTGAAATTACGTCAAAAATTTTAACCGGGATTGCCATATGTCCTCCTCTGGCCGTCTTAACGGAAATACTTCAACCGCCCGATAGGACGGTGTATGATTCGGCTGCACTTCATACAGAACGACCTCTTCTACCGATTCGGTTATGTTGAACTCAGGTGGAACGTAATCGATTGGTTCCCCTGTGTCCCACTTTTTAGCGAGTGTCACATGAGGAACAAACGCTTTTCGGTCCAGCCTTGGAATCAATTCGACGAGCTCTTGACGGAGCGCCACCGCCAATCGTTGAAGAGAATCTGACGCATCAGGTACAATCGTCAAGACACGTGGACGGTCCGCTCTTCCGAAATGATCGATTGTGCGAAAGGTCAAGGTGAACGGCGGGATGTCCTGACAGATTCTTCGTGTAATTTCTTTCACTTCATCGAGTTCTTCTCCATCGATATCTCCTAAAAATTGAAGCGTTAAATGGAACTCGTCGGGTCGATAAATCCGCCGATACGAGTAATACGGTAAGATGGCTTGTTGTACAGCGACGAGTTCGGTCGCCTCGATCGGAATCGCAATAAAATAATGCGTGCTCATCTCATTCATCCTTTCATAGCGCGACGTGACATACTAACCCAAATAAACGCCCCGATTGCGGTGACGACCGTATACATCCAAAATACACCTAAGATGTCATCAAGCTCGATGATTTTACCACTCAACATGTTGAATCCTGCTGTCGCAAGTCCTGAAGTCAATGCCATATAAACACCGATTGCCGTTGAAGAAACTTGGCGATCGACGAGTGTCCGGACGAATTGAAGCGCGACCGGGATTAAGAGTCCGACGACAAGTCCTTGTGCGATGGCGAGAAGCCAAACGACCCAAATCGGTGGTTCTAAAGCTAAGATCCCATTTCGCACGGCTGAGATGACTGCCGCCCCGACGAGTACAGGAACACTACCGAAGCGCTCTACAAGTTGTGACGCTACTTTCATAAATGGGATTTCAAACAATACCGCGACAAGAAATAATGTTCCGACCAATGTAGTCGAGCCCCCACTATTTGTCACGTACAGCCCAAAATAATAATTGTTCGCATAAATTGGTCCGAAGACGAGCATGCCCCCGAGCAGGAAGAATAAGAACGACCTGTTCCACACAGCCGTCCATGAGAGTGGGGCTAACGTGACGTCACGAATCGAGCTCTTTTCCGGAATCATTCGAACGAACACACTTCCGATGATCAGAAAAACCGCACTCAACACGAACGTACTGGCTAATCCCCACGTCGTGTCGGAAATCCGTCCCATCGCGAATACCGCAATGGCGAAACCTGCCGATCCGTATAGACGAATCGCACCGTAATCAACTTTCGAACGTGCCGTAAAGTCAAGCGTCATCATATCGACGAGAGGAATGTGTGCGCATTGGAACACAGACCAAATCACCATGAGCACCACAATCCAAATATATGAGGTTGCCACTAAAAAAGTAAACGAAATGAGAGCGGCGCTTAACATCGCTAAAATGAGCCATGCCCGAACCCGCCCGGTCCGATCAGTCAACATTCCCCAAAGCGGTTGCACCCCAATCGATAGAATCGGAAGGATGGCTACAATAACCCCCACCTGACTCGGAGTGAGTCCAAATTGATCTTGCGAAAAATATAAAGTCATATAAGGGATCAATGCCCCTTGTGCGAAGAAAATGGCGACGTACACAGATTGAAACAATCTTTTTTGCGAATCCAATGATAACTTCCTTCCTAAAGGACAGAGAGCCGACTACATCAGTCAGCTCTCCTCATTTCTTATTTAGCGAGCTCGTAAATCGCTTCAGCATAAATGGCTGCCGCGCGTAATAAATCTTCTATCTCCATATATTCATCGACCTGATGCGCCACATCTTTAGCGCCTGGGAACAATGCACCAAACGCGACACCAGCTTCGAGCGAACGAGCATATGTCCCCCCACCGATTGCCATCAAGTTCGCATGTTCCCCCGTTTGACGTTCATACACACTAGCAAGCGTCTTCACGAGCGGATGATCTTCAGCCACGTGATGTGGTGGCATATGTTGACGCGTCTTCAATTCAAATCCGAACGACAATGCGATTTCACGTAAGTTTTGCAACCGTTCTTCGAACTTCGCCGTATAAGGATAGCGAATGTTAACCGTAGCCGTGCGCTCGTCGTCATTGTAACGGAACACACCACCATTGATCGTCAAATCACCCGTCTCGTCACTCGCCTCAATCCCGAGCGAAATCCCACGAGAATCGGCAAATACGTGACGAACGAATTCAATATAGCGCTCCCCTTGAATATCAAGAGGAAGGTGCAACAAGAATCCAGCGAGGACATAGGCCGCATTGATCCCGTTGTCCGGTTCCATCGCGTGCGCCGCTTTCCCTTTCATGGTAAACGTATACGTTCCGCGGTCATATACACACGTCCCGTCCGCTTCATACTTTGCTAGATATGCCTCAAACTTCTCTTCAAGCACTTCATCTGTCTTCAGTTCAGCTTTCGCGAAGTCCGGCACCATATTCGGACGCTCCCCACTCGTGAACGAAAGGAGATGGTATGCAGACTCTGGCGCGCGTTGAATCGGTAGTTGCGTCAACACGCCGTCATATAGCCCTTTCTCCGCGTTAATGATTGGGAAGTCAGCGTCAGGTGCGAAGCCATATGTCGGCATCTGTTCTTGTTTAAAGTATTCGCGGACACAGCGCCATTCGCTCTCCTCGTCGCAACCCGCAATCAGGCGGACACGTTTCGAGAGCGGTAACCCGAGTTCTTTGACGATGCGTAAACCATAGTAAGCAGCCATCGATGGTCCTTTATCATCATTGCTTCCGCGAGCGACGATTTTTCCGTCTGTCGTAATCGTCGGATTGAACGCACCATACGTCCACCCTTCGCCTGCAGGAACGACGTCCAGGTGACATAAGATCCCGACGATTTCCTCACCATCCCCATATTCCAAGTGTCCGGCATATCCACCGACGTCTTTCGTTTTAAAGCCATCTCGCTCACCAAGTTCAAACATGTAGTCGAGCGCTTTTCGGACCTCTGGCCCGAACGGCATGTTCGGTGCGGCATTTGATTCATCGAGCACGCTAGGGATTTGTAATAATCCTTTTAAATCCTCTAAAAATGCATCTTTACGATTGTCGACTTCTTGTCTCCAATTCATGTTCATCTCCCCTTTTGCGAATGTTCTCTCCCTTACTAGTATATCCAAATGAATGAAAGACGAACATTCATTTAGAAAAGTTTTTTTCGTTCGTGTTTGACCTCGTTTTAAATACAAAAAAACAAACTTCATTCGATATTTACGTTCATAATCAAATCTTTACAAACATATTGTTCGTGCTTTTCACTTGCATTTTTGTTCAGGAGCGGTATACTAAAGGTGTAATTTTAGAAAATAACAATTTTATATTTCATTTTGTCGTCTGTAGGTATGGTTTGTCATTATTCTACGCATTGGGAGGTTATCCAATGAAAGGCTCAACAGATCGGATGTTAACGCGCATCAAGTCCATTTATTTGTTCATCAATGAAAGGGAGACAGTTACCACTTCAGAACTAGTAGAAGAGTTCGGCATCACGTCGCGTACCGTGCAACGTGATTTGAACGTACTTGAGTACAATAACCTTGTGGAGAGCCCTAGCCGTGGCACGTGGACTTCATCAAAACGTTCACTCAAGACGGCAAATTGAAACGTATATGTATATCCAAGAGACCTGGCGTTCAGGTCTCTTTTTTCTTACTAAACAAAAAAGAATCAGCCCTATCGGACAGATTCTCTCATCTTACTCATGATTGAACAAACAGTTGAACTTCTTCCTCGGTCAATTCACGATATGCACCGAGTTCAAGCGTCTCATCGAGTTCAAGTTCCCCGATTTGCACACGCTCTAATCGCTCGACGTGTTTGCCTACCGCCGCGACCATTCGCTTCACTTGGTGATATTTTCCTTCAGACAACGTCAGCCGGATGACAGACCGACGCCCGCTCCGGCTCAAAATCTCGAGTCGGGCCGGCTTCGTCCTATATCCATCCTCTAATTCGACTCCGTTCGCGAACGTTTTGATGTCCTCAGCCGTCATCTCTCCATCGACTTCGGCGATATACACCTTGTCGACATGTTTACGAGGTGACATGAGCGCATGATTGAACGCGCCGTCGTTCGTGATGAGGAGAAGTCCCGTCGTATCTTTGTCGAGACGTCCGACCGGAAAGAGGTCATAATGGGCGTACTCCGGATCAATCAATTCGATGACTGTCGTCTCGACTTGGTCTTCCGTCGCACTGACGACCCCTTCCGGCTTGTTCATCATGAAATAGATGTATGGACGATATTCAACGACTTCCCCGAACACGGTCACCCGCTCGGATTCTGGATTGACGTGACGTTTCGCATCTTTTACAGGTGCATCATCGACTCGTACCGCACCTTGTTTTAATAGGATTTTCACATCTTTTCGTGAACCATAGCCCATGTTCGATAACAATTTATCAATTCGCATTACACGTTCCTCCGATATTCAAAGCGTTTCCCTAATAATTTTCCTGCGAGATGACTCCGCCAGCCTAGATATCCGTAAACGAGCATCCCGACAATGACACCAACGATCGTCGCGAAGATGTCATTTCCCCAACTCGCTTCTTCTTGTAACGTAACGAGAAGAGAAAGGTAAACAGCCGCAAACATCGCCGCCCCCATCAAGAACATCAAGATGGTCCGACGAAGCAATTGCTTGTATGGGAAATGAAGAGACCGCTGAATCATCCATACCATGAGAACAATAGCCACGATATATCCAGCAATCGTCGCATAACCTGCTCCAATGCCACCGAGCCAATACACGAACGGCACGTTCAAGGCAAGTTTCGCCAAGAGCCCCATCGATGTGGCAAAGATGGTGAAGTACTGACGGTTAATCCCTTGGAGAATGGCAGCCGCGACCGAGTAATACGCCAAGAAGAAAGCACTCGGTGCATAGTGTAGTAAATACACCCATCCTTCACGATCGCCCGGGAACAACGTCCCAAATAGCGGCTCCGCGAGAGCGACGAGTCCTATGACGGCAGGAATCGTCACGAAGAACGAGACTTGGAAAATATGATTGACTTGATTCCGTACCTTCTGCATATCTCCCGTCGTAAATGAACGGGTCACGAGTGGGATGGTCGCCATCGAGACACTCGCTGCAATCGAAACCGGGATCAATACAATTTTATGGGCGTTTCCGGTCAAGAATCCATAAGCTGAAGTCGCTTCGGACACGGTCGCACCAGAGCTGAGTAACGTGTTGACCATCGTCAACTGATCAATCAACTGATAGAGAGGGGTCGATACCCCGACCATCACGATTGGGATCGAGTAACTGAGCAACTCAAGTAACAGCGATTTCATCGAACGGACAGGTGTGCCCGCCGGATTATCGGTCTGACGATGAATGTCTTTTCGACGTTTCCAGTACATCATAAGAACCACGAAACTACCGATTGCCCCGACGAATGCACTGAACGTCGCAATCGTGACGGCGATGACTTTCAATCCATTCAATTCAGTCGTCTCGACAGATTGTGTCCCTCCGAGAGCGTTTGCGATTGGTCGAATGAAGTCAGAGTCCGCAAAGACGAACAAGACGAGCATTGTCCCGCTGAGGAGGAATAGAATACGTACGATTTGTTCGACGACTTGTGAGATTGCCGTCGGAGCCATGTCTTGATGTCCTTGGAAATAACCACGAACCATACTCATCGCAGGGATGAGCAGTAACGCAAAACTGACACTTCTCGTCACGAGTGTGAGCGAGTCAATGTATTGCTGATTGTTCTCCGAGTTTCGAACCATCAGCTCGGATAACCATGGTGCCGCAAAAAAGAGTAATAAAAAAGCGACGACACCGGTCGCAAGCATCAGCTTCATTCCTTGTCGGAACAATCGTTGACTCGTTCCATACTCCCCTAGCGCATTATATTTGGCGATAAATTTCGAGACGGCAACAGGAATCCCTGCCGTCGATATGGAGATCATGATTGCGTAATACGTATATGCGGCTTGATACAACGTCACTCCGGCAATCCCGACCATCGCTTGGAACGGGAATGTGTACAATAGCCCTAACATTCGAGAAATCAAGTTTCCCGCCGATAAAAGAAGCGTTCCTTTGACGAAGGAGGCTCTTCCAGAATCTTGTTTGGCGCTTGATGACATGAGGCACCTCCATCTATAAATCAACTATTCAAATGAATTCGGTTTTACAAAACAACCGCTTCTCATTATACTCTTACTGTTACGGATAATAAAGTTACGATAATTTTACTAATCATATAGATGAAGAAATGAGGAGATTTTACATGAAAGATGTCATCGTCATCGGCGGAGGTCCAAGCGGACTTATGGCAACGTATGCAGCTGCAAAGAGTGGCGCATCGACCTTGTTGATCGATAAAGGATCCAAACTCGGTCGGAAATTAGCGATTTCAGGTGGTGGACGGTGTAACGTCACGAACCGAAAACCAATCGATGAATTGATTCAGTTCATCCCGGGGAACGGTCGCTTTTTATATAGCGCCCTCGCCCAGTTCGACAACCAATCCATCATCGACCTCTTTACAGGATTCGGCATCCCGCTAAAAGAAGAGGACAACGGGCGCATGTTCCCAGTGACGGATAAGGCACAGGACGTGGTCAACACGTTGCTTCGTGCAATCGAAGACCTCGGTGTCGAGATTCGAAAAAAGGCAGAAGTCAAAACGCTACATTTTAATGAAGAAAACGAGTTTCACGCGGTCGAGTTGATGGACGGTGAAATGATTGAAGCCAAAGCTTGTGTCGTCGCGGTCGGTGGACAATCTGTTCCTCATACCGGTTCGACAGGTGACGGCTATCCATGGGCACAAAAAGCGGGACACACGATCACGGAACTATTCCCGACAGAGGTACCGATCAAGTTGAATGATGGATTCATCGGAACGAAACAACTTCAAGGACTATCGTTACGTGATGTCGCATTGACGGTACACGGTAAAAAAGGGAAGGCAATCAAGACGCACCAAGGGGACATGATCTTTACCCATTTCGGGATCTCGGGTCCGATCGCACTCCGTTGCAGTCAGTACACGATCAAAGAGCGGAAGCGCAGCAAAGAACAAGTCGTCCTCCTGTCACTCGACTTCTTCCCGGACACGTCACGTGACGAACTCGTCCAAGAACTGTGGAACCAAGTTCAGAGCCAACCGAAGCGTGCCGTCAAAAACGTATGGAAAGGCTATATCCCAGAGCGACTTCTTGACTTGTTGCTCGAAGAACTCGCATTTGGCGAGGAAGACGCGAGTCAATTGAAAAGACAATCCGTCATCGATTTCGCAAGCCGTTTGAAAATGTTCGAGATGCACGCCGTCGGGACACTCGACTTTGACAAGGCGTTCGTCACGGGAGGCGGCGTTTCCGTGAAAGAAGTCGCGCCACAGACAATGATGTCAAAGAAAGCACCCGGTCTCTTCTTCGCAGGTGAAGTGCTCGACATCCATGGATATACGGGTGGCTACAACATCACGGCCGCCTTCACAACAGGACATTGTGCCGGTTCACACGCAGCCGAACTGGCTACAGAACGTTAAAAAAGCATGGTCGCAACGGCGACCATGCTTCATTTTATTTCCCTGCAATTTGACGACGCACTTCTTTTTCGAGCTCCGGTTCGGGTGGCATCCAACCCTCAGGCTTCATGACTTTATTGTCCGACTCGCGTAAGATTGGCTTCCCGTCTGGTCCGAGTTTCGCCATATTGGCGCGTTGAACGATTTCAAACAATGGGACCGGATCGAGTCCAAGTTCAACGAAACTACCCATCACGAAGTATAAAGCATCCGTCAACGCATCCCCTTGTCCGACGAGTCGCTCTACTTCATTTGTAGGTGGTGCGTCTTGTAACGATTTTTGAACGGCTTTCTGGAATCCCTGTTGGAATTGCTCGATTGCCTGTAAAAACTCGTCTTCTGATTGAGACGATTGGTGTAAAAATTCGACGACCGCTTCTTCCGCCGTCCAAACCGACCGCTTCGTCGCGCGATCAAGCGTTAACGGTTGCGGCGTTGCCGCTCCCGGATGTCCAAATGTTTCATGAAACTGTTTCACTTCTTCAAAAAAGTAACGTTTACTCATCTGTCTTTCCCCCATTGTCAGTCCACAGAAACGAACGCATCCAAATCGAATACTTCCGGGTGGACGATTGCAAAGATTTCATTGTCTTGTAAAAACATGCCGGTTGAGTCATACACGCGAGGTGTCACCATCTGACCGTTGATGGTACTTTCTTCCGGGTTCACTGTGTAGAGGACGAGTTCTTCCGAGTCGAGAACGTAAATCCGGCCTTGTCGTTCGACAAGCCCGACGCCTTCGAATCGCTCAAACTTTTGCTGGATTGAGGCGCTCATCCCGTCAGCCGATAACGCTTGACGCGAATCGAGCATCCACTCCGTTTCCGGTTCTTTTTCCTCGACTGCCTCATCTGGCGCATCCTGCTCATTCTCAGGTGCCTCTTCTTCCGCAACGGCCGTCTCACTAGAGACACCGTCACTCGTCGAAACGTTTTCTGTTGTCGTTTCTTCTGTTGATTCTTCAGTGCCTTCAACATTATCATCAGATTCTGTCGATTCTTCTGACCCGTTTTCCGCAGGCACTTCCGGCTCGATTTCACGCTCTTCAATATAGAGGAGCTCAAGGTCCGGTGTGTCTGCCAATCGGTTCATCATGAAGAGACGATTCGATTCTCGGTCATAGCCGAGACCAAAGATTCGGTCTTCCGATACGAGACCTTTGATTTGTTTACGCGGCCGTTCGACCCAGCGTCCTTCTTCTCGCTCAATCGTGATGAGGGTCCCGTTAGCTGTCACCGCATATACTAGGTTCTCTTCGACCATCCGCATCCCGATAAAGTCATCGAGGCGCGCCTGACCCGTATTTTCGAGTTGAAGCACTGAGTTGACGCGTGTACCGTTCCCACTCACTTCGAAAAACTCAGCCTGCTCGGTAAGTACGAGATAAGCCCCAATCGTATCGCTGTAGTACACTTCATCGATCTGGTTGATTTGCTCGAGCGCATCGGTCGTATCAATATCTTCGTCATCTTGTGCTGCCTCCACAGGTGGGAGGGATGCCGTTTGATGACTCGTTTGAATGTCGATTTTTTCAAATGTCGAGGCGACCTGTCGCTGAATCTCTTCATCAGAGAAGACAAAGACATAGCAAAGGATCACGCCGACCACGACAGCACATAGTGTCGTGTATAGCACATAAGAACGTTTCATGGACATGTCGTCCCCTTCTACTTCAGTATCGCCCTTTAGTGTATCAAAACCGACCGTAAAAGAAAATGACCTCACCAAAAAGAAAAGAATGTGCGACAATGTCACACATTCTTTCGATTATCCAACTACAATATTGACGAGTTTTCCAGGAACGACAATGACTTTACGAACCGTCTTGCCTTCTGTGAACTCTTGTACGCGCTCATTGCCGAGTGCTTCCGCTTCAAGTGCTTCTTTTGATGCGTCACGCGAAACGTGCATTTTCGCACGGAGTTTCCCGTTCACCTGGATGACGACTTCAATCGTGTCACTCACAAGTTTTGACTCATCGTAAGTTGGCCAAGCGGCATACGTCAACTCTTCTGTCATACCCATCTTCTCCCACAACTCTTCAGACAAGTGTGGAGCGACTGGTGAGAGCATCTTGATGAAGTCGACCATTTGCGATTTCGGCAATGTCTCTTGTTTGTTCGCTTCATTGACGAAGACCATCAATTGCGAAATCGCCGTGTTGAAGCGAAGTGCTTCATAGTCTTCCGTGACCTTTTTCACCGTCTGATGATACGTGCGTTCAAAGTCAGCAGTCGGCGCCACGTCCGCGAAGTTCGTTTGGTCGAACAAGCGCCATACGCGGTCGAGGAAACGACGAGCCCCGTCAAGTCCGTTTGTTGACCACGCGATTGCAGCATCAAGCGGTCCCATGAACATTTCGTAGAGGCGAAGTGTATCTGCCCCGTGCGACTTCACGATATCATCTGGGTTGACGACGTTTCCACGAGATTTCGACATCTTCTCATTGTTCTCGCCGAGGATCATCCCTTGGTTGTAGAGTTTTTGGAACGGCTCGTTCGTTGGGACAACGCCGATATCGAAGAGGACTTTATGCCAGAAACGTGCATAGAGCAAGTGAAGAACGGCATGCTCTGTTCCACCGATATATAAGTCGACTGGAAGCCAACGCTTAAGTTTTTCAGGGTCCGCAATCATTTCTTCGTTATCCGGATCGATGTAACGGATGTAATACCAGCAGCTACCTGCCCATTGTGGCATCGTGTTCGTCTCGCGACGACCTTTTTCACCAGTGACAGGGTCCGTGTACGTCAGCCATTCTTCTGCGTTCGCGAGCGGCGACTCACCCGTACCAGATGGTTTGATTTCATCGATGATCGGAAGTTCGAGCGGAAGCTCTTCGACCGGTACTGTCTTCATCGTTCCGTCTTCCATATGGACGACCGGAATCGGCTCTCCCCAGTAACGTTGACGACTGAACAACCAGTCACGAAGACGGTATGTCGTCTTCGCACGACCTGTGCCAGCAGCTTCAAGCTCTTCAATGATCGTCTTGATCGCATCTGCCTTATTGAGTCCGTTCAAGCTACCTGAGTTGACGTGTTCCCCGTCTTCGATGTAAGCCGCTTCTTCCACGTTTCCACCTTTGACGACTTCACGAATCGGAAGATCGAACGTCTTCGCAAACTCGTAATCGCGCTCATCGTGTCCAGGAACAGCCATGACCGCACCTGTACCGTATGTCGAGAGGACATAGTCTGCTGTCCAAATCGGAAGCTTCTCGCCGTTTACCGGGTTGATCGCATAAGCGCCTGTGAAGACACCCGTCTTCTCTTTCGCGAGGTCCGTACGCTCAAGGTCCGTCTTCTTCGACACTTCCTCGATGTAGGCTTCGACCGCTGTCGATTGCTCAGGTGTTGTGATCACTTTTGTGAACGGATGCTCCGGTGCAAGTGTCACATATGTCGCTCCGTGAAGCGTGTCCGGACGTGTCGTAAAGACCGTGACGATCTTATCGTGACCGTCGACTTTGAAATCGACCTCGGCACCGACCGATTTACCAATCCAGTTTCGTTGCATCTCTTTGACGCTCTCCGGCCAGTCAAGACCTTCCAAGTCTTCAAGCAAACGCTCTGCGTATTCTGTGATGCGGAGCACCCACTGTTTCATCGGTACACGGTATACCGGGTGGTTCCCACGCTCTGACAAGCCGTCGATTACTTCTTCGTTCGCAAGAACCGTACCGAGTGCCGGGCACCAGTTGACGGCAACTTCATCGACGTAAGCGAGTCCACGCTCGAAGAGTTGCGTGAAGATCCATTGTGTCCATTTATAATATTTCGGGTCTGTCGTGCTGATTTCACGAGCCCAGTCATACGAGAAACCAAGTTCCTTCAACTGACGGCGGAACGTCTCGATGTTACGTGCTGTGAATTCGCGCGGGTCATTTCCCGTATCGAGTGCGTACTGCTCGGCAGGAAGACCGAACGCATCCCAACCGATTGGGTGAAGCACGTTATATCCTTGCATCCGTTTCATACGGGCGATGATGTCCGTCGCCGTATATCCTTCCGGGTGACCGACGTGAAGGCCTGCACCTGATGGGTACGGGAACATATCAAGGACGTAGAAACAATCCTTCTCCGGGTCTTCTGTCGTTTTGAATGCGTCTTTCTCTTCCCAACGCTTTTGCCATTTCGGCTCGATTTCTTGATGTTTAAAATAGCTCAACATTCTTCCTCCTCTGCATAATAAAAAGCCTTCCGTCCCCGAAAATGGGACGAAAGGCTTGAAAGCTCTCCGCGGTACCACCCATGTTGCATTACTGCCACTTGAGACGCCGATAACGAGGCGTAACCCCGGTTTTCCCTACTCGATTCAGGAAAACAGCTCCAAGGCGAGTTCACGACCTCCATTTATCGATTCACACCAACCATCGACTCTCTTTGAAACGGAACGTTCGCTACTAATCCTCTTCATCGCTTGCTATTCATCGTAGTCTATTTTAGCCCATTCTGAAATTCAACGTCAACTTGATTTTTCAGCGACGCGAATGTCTTTCATGATGACAAATAGAGTAAGGGCAAACGTAGCGAGTAGAAGAAGCATGCCGAATACCGCTGTAATACCAAACATGTCATAGACAAATCCAGACAATGTCGGTCCAATCATTCGACCGACAGATGCTGCGATATTGACAAGCCCCTGATATTGTCCCGCCTTACCAGGAGGGGCAAGTTTCGCTGCAATTGTTGGGACTGCTGGCCAGACGAACATTTCCCCGATTGTCATGACGACCATGGCAACCATGAACATGCCGAATCCGCCAGCGAACGGCACAATCAAGAAGGCACCGAGGAAAATCGACGCGCCGATAATCAATTGACGTTTTAAATCGTCCTCAAACTGTCGCAAGACGCGGTTGAGGAGTGGTTGTGCAAATACGATCATCGCCCCGTTCACCGTCCATAGTAGTGAATATTGACTGATTGTGACACCGAGGTCTTTTGAATGGACCGCAATCGTCCCTTGCCACTGAACATAGACGAACCAAAGCACGGCATAACCGACTGCGACATACCACATCGACTTCATCGTCGCGCTCGAGAGCGTCGTGGCTGCTGCCTCTAGTTGCGACTGAACGACCGGACGTGCCGGATTTTTCAAATAACGAAGTCCAAACAATAGGACCACGACAAATAAGACCGACAAGAAGAAGTTCGCATAAAAGATCCACTCGATGTTCAACCGCGCGATTTGACCACTCATGGCCGTCCCGAGTGCGACACCGACGTTTTGTGCAACGTAAATCGCATTGAACGAACGACGTCCCCCTTCTGGCCAAATCAGTCCCGCAAATGCATAGACGGTCGGAAAGACGAGTCCACCTGAGAATCCGATTAGACCAAGCCACACCAAATAACCGAAGAACGTGGCGTGGAACAGTAAAAAACCGAGTGAGCTCGCAAGCAACAACCCGACAGAAATCATGAGTGTCATCTTTCCACCGATTCGGTCGAATAATGTCCCTCCGATGTAGTTTCCGACAATCGCGAGTGCAGAGTTCACAAGTAGTGCCACCCCAGCAAGTGTCATCGACTCACCTAAAAAATCATGAATATACAGTGTGTTAAATGGCCATAAAAAAGACGCCGCCGTTGTATTGAGCGCCATCGCAATGACTAGAATCCATACCGAGATTGGCATTTTATTGTTCACACCAAGTCCTCCTTTCATTCCTCTTTCACATCAAAAAAAATCGGCACGAATGGCCGAATCGACAAGATTTCCTTATCAAACCTAAACGAATGCCAAAGAAGTGTCAAGAAAAATTACTTATTATGAAGTTTTGACATTTTTCATTTGTGATAGCATGAGCAAGGAAGGAGAGATGCTGAATGAATCCATTTGGTCAAAACCGATATCATACGTTGAATGAAGCGTATCGCCGAGAATATGGAGGAAAAGTTTTCAAGGTCCCACTTGATGGCGGCTTCACCTGTCCGAATCGTGACGGCCGTGTTTCAAAAGGAGGATGTACGTTCTGTTCAGACGATGGGAGTGGTGATTTTGCGGGAAATGCTTGTGATCCGATTCCCGTCCAGTTTGCCGAAGTGAAGGCACGTCTTCACCGAAAATGGAAGAATGCGAACTACATCGCGTATTTTCAAGCATTCAGTAATACGTACGCCCCGGTCGAACGGTTACGTGAGTTGTATGAACCGGCACTTCAAGAAGATGGTGTCGTCGGTCTCTCGATTGCGACACGACCGGACTGTTTGCCAGATGACGTCGTCGCCTATTTGGCGGAGTTAAATGAACGGACTTCACTCTGGGTCGAACTTGGCCTTCAGACCATTCACGACATGACGGCGAAAAAGATCAATCGAGGGCATGATTACGAGACGTTTTTGACCGGACTTGCGAAACTCAGACGCCATAACATCCGCGTCTGTGTCCATATTATCAACGGCTTGCCAGGGGAGACATGTGAGATGATGCTCGACACAGCCCGTGAAGTTGCTAAAATGGACATACAAGGAATCAAGATTCACTTACTCCACGTCTTGAAACACACACCTCTCGCCCGTCAATATGAGAAAGGGTTACTCGAGTTGATGGAGGAAGACGCCTATGTCTCTCTCGTCTGCGATCAACTCGAAAGTATTCCTCCCGACGTTATCGTCCATCGCTTGACAGGAGACGGTCCACCCGACTTATTGATCGGCCCGTTATGGAGTCGTCACAAGATGCAGGTGTTAAACAAGATCCGTGCAGAATTGGAACGACGGGATTCTTTCCAAGGAAAAAAGAAGGATGAGATATATGGGATTAATGAGAGTTCTACCGTTTGCAAAACAATTACTACATGACCACCTCGAGGAAGGGCATGTCGCCATCGACATGACCGCCGGGAACGGTCATGATACGCTATTCTTAGCGAATGCAGTTGGAGAGACAGGTCACGTGTACGCTTTCGATATCCAATCAGAAGCGGTCGCATCGACCCGCGCACGCATCGAAGAAGCCGGTGTCGTTGAACGGGTGACCGTCATTCATGATAGTCACGATACGGTGCAAGCGGTCGTCGCAAACGAGACACGCCCTATCACCGCTGCCGTCTTCAATTTAGGTTATTTACCGGGGAGCAACAAATCCATCACGACGCAT
Source organism: Exiguobacterium sp. s34 (assembly GCF_018617435.1). NCBI lineage: Bacteria > Bacillati > Bacillota > Bacilli > Caryophanales > Exiguobacterium > Exiguobacterium sp. s34. The sequence goes on from NZ_JACSKE010000005.1 coordinate 163,788, forward strand.
GGCAATACAACGATTGCCGCATTGTCTCAATTGTTAGAGGTCATGACCATCGGTGGCGTCATCGTCATTGTCATCTATCACGGACATGAGAGCGGAAAAGTCGAACGAGATGAGGTGCTCCATTATGTGGAGTCGCTTGATCAAAAACAGGCAGGCGTCCTCCGTTACGGTTTTATCAACCAAATCAACCATCCCCCATTCATCGTGGCGATCGAGAAACGGGCATAAGCAAAAGGCGGCTCTTTTAAGAGTCGCCTTTTTGTCACTCCTGAATCAATTCATAAAACGTCATCAACGTTTCCGCAAATTTAGTGTTTAAGCGTTCATATCCAAAATGCGGGAAACCTTCCAATCGACGGATATACACTTGGTCCCCACCAATCTTCCGACAGACGTTCAACGTCAACTTCACGTCCGCGAATTGATCGTCCGGAGCGTAGAAACAAGCGAGCGGAAGTCGTGGTAGGTGCTTCTTCTCCTCTTGATGTTCTACAATCTCTTCTTCAATCTCGCGATATTGCGCATACGTGATTTCACCGAAGCGGGACGATTCCTCGCCGCCACCGGTGAATGTCATCATCCCGAGCGGTAAGTCTGGGCGAAAACGGTCGACAGCACTCGCGACGACTTGTTTCAACCCGCCGATTTGGCGAGTGGCATGCCAATCAAATAAAGGAGAGATATACGTCAAACTCCCTAGCGGCACATCATACTCCTGTAAGAGCCGGTTCGTGAAAAGTGCTCCGAGACTAAATGCCACCACGTGGATCGGAAGTTTATACTCCCCTGCCTCTCGCAACGCTCGCTTGATGAGCTGTTTATGGTCATCTGCCGTCAATCCGACCGACTGGTCCCGAACGACAAGGACTTCATATTCCTCTTGGAGACGTCGAATAAAGTTTTCGCTAATCCGAGACGTGAACTGTAGCGGATACACGATGACGATGACCCCTTTTCGTGCTTCTTCATATGTCATGCTGCCGTCACCTCATTTATCAAAAATAATCGAGAATACTCCCACTTCTAAACGTTCAGGGCAAAGCCCTAGTGAAAGTGGGAGATGAATCGCCTTCGGGCAAGGTGTGTCTTGAGACACATCAATTGCCCGACGATCTTGGCTTGAAAATACTCGGAATCGGGAATAAAAATATGTCATGTTCTTTGAAAACTGAAGATATAGGGTTGTGACAGGAAGTTCGTCTGTCACGTAAAATCTTCAACGTTCACCTTGCGGATGACCGAAGTAGCGAAAACCAAGCAGAGTAGGCATCCGCGGAAAAGAAACTGACAAGATTGACTTTCAACCGTCGGGACGACGGGGTTAGCCTGATCAGGTTCCGAACGTTAGGTCGGATAACTCAGGAATCCTCCATCTCTAAGCAAAGCGTAGGTGGAGGTAGTTCAAAGACTATGTGTATTGTATCAAAAAAACATCAGCCGCAACTGATGTTTGAAGAAAATCCGTCTGGAGGCTTAGCTTGGGTCGTATCGTAAATGAATCAGCTCCATCGGCTGGTCGTACACCTCTTCTTGGATACGATTTACTTCTGTAAACGATTGATGCAAGAGAAAAGCGATCGCTTGGTCATTTGAATTTTCAACGTACACTTCCATCGGTTGTGGTTTTTTTGATTGGAGATAGTTCAAAAAAGCCGCTCCATACCCGTTTCGGTGATAATCGGGGTGAAGATAGAGACGAAGCATCTCCCACATGTCACCGCGATCGATGGCATGACAAAATCCGATGACATCTTCTTCGAACTCGCCCACGATAAAATATTGTTCTCGTGCTTCTTCACTTGAACTGATTGCTCGTACAATTTCTTCTTGTCGATAGGCACGCTCCATTGCTTTCAACCGATTGAAATCATCCTCTGAAATCGTTGCAAGTGCAATTGTCCGAATCAATGCTGCATCTTCTGGAACTGCTTCCCTCATGTTCATGACAGCTTCCCCCTTTTAGCCAATCTATTTGTATCATTCCCTATCACAGCGTTTTTATCCTGCTCTTTCATTTCTTTTTCATGACGATTCATAAGAAAACGTTATGTCCGGATTCGACTAGGGTATAACACTATCAATGCCAATCACATGAAGGAGTGGAACAACATGGAACCAAAATTAGAGCATGACCCGAAAGTTGAACAAACAGAGAATCCAAATCGTCAATTCGACCAAATGGATGCAGGGAGTCCAAAAATCAGCGTTGTGACCGGAATGTTACTCGGTGCGCTCGTCGGTGGTCTCCTCGCCTTACTTAGCTCCTCGAATCGGGAGCAGACGAAACAATCTCTTACAAATGCAAAATCCTCGGTCGGCGGCATCGTCAATGAAGTTAAACAAGATCCAGCCGGAAAAGCATCTCAAGTGATTGAACAGGTGAAGACCGCTTCCGGCAAGATTCAGGAAGTCTCTACAGACGTTCAAAACGTATATGAAAAAGTTGTCGGAGAAGTCGATACGGTCAAAGAAGACGTCAATAAAATCGTCGAGACGGCCCAAGAAGCAAAATCTGATTTACAAGACATCGGTGAAAAAGTCGTCGATGCGAAAGATACCGCACTTGGACAAGAAACAACTTCCACTGATTCGACTTCGAATGACAATAAACAGACGCCACCAACGACTTAACCTAAAAAAACCGACCTTTCCGTGGAAAGGTCGGCTTTTTTGATTACGCGAAACGCTTCGCGCCTTCTTCAAGAACTGCTGCTTTATCTGTTTGCTCCCATGGGAGTTCGATATCTGTACGACCGAAGTGACCGTAAGCTGCTGTTTGCTTGTAGATTGGACGGCGAAGGTCAAGCATCTTGATGATGCCTGCTGGACGGAGGTCGAAGTTCTCACGAACGAGTTCAACGAGCTCTGTTTCGCTCAATTTACCAGTGCCGAACGTATCGACAGCGATTGATACTGGATGTGCTACCCCAATCGCGTAAGCGAGTTGAACTTCTGCTTTATCCGCAAGTCCTGCTGCAACGATGTTTTTCGCTACATAACGAGCTGCGTACGCCGCTGAACGGTCAACTTTTGTAGGATCTTTACCAGAGAACGCGCCACCGCCGTGACGAGCGTAACCACCGTACGTATCGACGATGATTTTACGTCCTGTAAGACCCGCATCCCCTTGTGGTCCACCGATTACGAAGCGACCAGTCGGGTTAATGAAGTATTTCGTTTCAGCATCGATGAGTTCAGCCGGGATGACTGCTTCGATGACATGTTTTTTCAAGTCTTCTTGAATTTGCTCAAGTGTGATTTCTTCAGCGTGTTGTGTCGAGATGACGATTGTATCGATACGAACAGGGTTGTTGTCCTCATCGTACTCGACCGTCACTTGCGTCTTACCATCCGGACGGAGGTATTCAAGCGTACCGTTCTTACGAACTTCAGCAAGACGACGTGACAACTTGTGCGCCAATGAGATTGGGAGCGGCATGAGCTCAGGTGTCTCGTTTGTCGCATATCCGAACATGAGACCTTGGTCACCTGCACCGATTGCATCAAGTTCCTCTTCAGTCATCTGACCTTCACGTGCTTCAAGAGCCTGGTCAACACCTTGCGCGATGTCTACTGACTGCTCGTCAATCGACGTCAAGACCGCACATGTTTCTGCGTCGAAACCATATTTCGCACGTGTGTATCCGATTTCACGGATTGTTTCACGGACAACTTTCGGGATATCCACGTAAGTTGACGTTGTGATTTCACCAGCTACGAGTACAAGACCTGTTGTGACAGACGTTTCTGCCGCAACACGGGCATTCGGGTCTTCCGCTAAAATGGCATCCAAAATCGAGTCAGAGATCTGATCACAAATTTTATCTGGATGTCCTTCAGTAACCGACTCTGAAGTAAAAAGTCGACGGTTCAATTTTGACATTCAAAAAACCTCCTATAATAAGGGTGATATGTGGACGGTACTCGTTCCCCTTACGCGTTGCTTTGGGACGGTAATGAAAAAAACCTCCCCCGATGACATACATGGGGAAAGGTTGAATCGTTCTTCCTTACCCTCTTATCGTTCGAAGCTAATGGCTTCGCTTCAGGATAGCACCTTTTCCGCACAAGACTTCATGTCGGACGGTTGCTGGGCTTCGTAGGGCCTTGTTCCCTCCACCGCTCAGAATAAGAGTATCCGTTACGAAAACCATCATATAAATGACGCTCGATTATGTCAAGGGAATCAGACGAATTCGTAAAAGTTTTCACTGACTTGCAAAACATTTCTGTTTGTGAATTGTCAAACATTTTTTTAATTCGTTTCTGTTTTTTAACACCTTGTGATAAGAGAATGTGATAAACTGTCTTTGTAAGAAAGCGCTTACTTAGAGAGAAGAAACGCTTGTGTTTAATTAGTGTGTCACATATAATTAAAAATGTCATACTGATTAATCGTAATCGCGGAAGTATGCGGATTTCATCCACATCTATTTAGGGGAAAGGTGGGATTCAGGATGGCGACAACGCTCCTGAAAATCGAAGAATTAATTAATGGTGCCGACATGAAACGGAACTTGACAGTTCCAGAACTGGTGGAAGAAGCCATTCAAAACGGTGAAGGTGTACTGACAAAAGACGGGGCTTTATCTGTCAGCACCGGTGCTTTTACCGGACGGTCACCGAAAGACAAATTCGTCGTACAAGATGAAGTCAGCAACAACCTTGTTGATTGGGGAAAAGTGAACCAACCAATCGCAGAAGAGAAGTTTTCAGCACTTCTTGACAAAGTACTCGACCATTTAGAAAAGAAAGATAAGCTTTATTACCTCGAAGCGTCTGCAGGTGCCGATGAGCACTATACGCTACCGGTTCGTGCGATCACAGAATATGCATGGCACAGCCTGTTCGCGAAGCAATTATTCTTACGTGAATGGCCGACGAAAGGTGCGTTCGATCCGTTCACGGTCATCTATGCACCGAGTTATAAAGCAGACCCTGTAGTCGATGGTACGAATTCAGAGACGTTCATTCTCGTTTCATTCGCCAAGCGCACGATTCTGATCGGGGGAACAGAATACGGTGGCGAAATTAAAAAGTCAATTTTCTCCGTCATGAACTTCTTGTTGCCTGAGCAAAACGTATTATCGATGCACTGCTCGGCAAACGTCAATGATGCAAACGAAACGGCCCTCTTCTTTGGATTGTCGGGAACTGGAAAGACGACACTCTCGGCAGATCCGGAGCGCCATTTGATTGGAGACGACGAGCACGGATGGTCACCGGATGGGGTCTTCAACATCGAGGGTGGTTGCTACGCGAAGACGATCAACCTGTCACGTGAGAACGAACCACAAATCTATGATGCGATCCGATTCGGTTCATTGATCGAAAACGTCGTATTAAACGAAGATCGTACGCCTGACTATAAGAACATTTCCTTGACGGAAAATACACGTGCGGCGTATCCGATCGAGTTCATCGACAACGCCTTACTTCCATCACGTGCCGGTCATCCGAATACAATCGTCTTCTTGACGGCAGATGCGTACGGTGTCTTACCTCCAATCAGCAAACTAACGAAAGAACAGGCGATGTATCATTTCTTGTCTGGTTATACGTCTAAACTTGCTGGTACGGAGCGTGGGGTCACAGAACCACAAGCGACGTTCTCGACTTGCTTCGGTTCACCGTTCCTCCCGCTCGCTCCTGAGCGTTATGCGGATATGCTCGGTCAGTTAATTGAAGAACACGATGTGGATGTCTACCTTGTCAACACAGGTTGGACAGGTGGGGCATACGGCGAAGGTTCGCGTATGAAACTCGCCTATACACGTGCAATGGTCAATGCCGCGGTCAATGGTCAACTCCGCGACGTCAAGACGATGAAGCATGACATTTTCAATGTCGAGATTCCTGTAGCCATCGATGGCGTACCGAGTGACGTACTCAACCCACGAGATACGTGGAGCGACCCAGCCCGTTACGACGTAGAGGCAAAAGCACTCGCCATGAAATTTAAAGAGAACTTCAATCGATTCACGAAAGCGAGTGAGTCGATCATCGCAGCCGGACCACTCGTCATCTGACACAAAAAGCACTGACTCGATTTTTAACGAGTCAGTGCTTTTTCTTGTCGCAACATCCAATCCATCGCCTGTTCAGTCGTCTCCCATTTATCCCAAAACGGAAGCTGGTGACCGAACGGAAGCACCCAAAACTCCGCTTGCTCTCCTAATTTTTCGGCGACGGCTGTCGCATGACGCAAGCGAACTTGTTCATCGTCCGTACCGTGGATGAGAAGCGTCGGGGCCACCCACTCCTTATAGAGTGGAGAACGGTCGACATACGCAGATTCTGCCGATTCCGGGTCACCACCCGTCATGCGCCGTAACATCTTCCGCATCGAGCGTTGCTCCTCATATGTCCATTCGAGATTTGTCACGCCAGCCCAGGAAGTAACCGTTGTGACCGGTCGTTCGGAAGCGAGCGAGAGGGCCATCATACCCCCTCTCGAAAAGCCGAGCACATGGATCGGTCGTCCGCTCATGTGGACACGGTCGAATAGCGAAAGCACGTCCTCTAAGTCTTCTCCACCGAAATCTTCTTTTCCAGTCCCACCATGGTTGCCACGATAGACCGGTGCCACGACATGAAAGCCGCGCGAAGCAAACTGCATGAGACGTGGCAAACGAACATCCCCGATCCGTGCCGTCCCGCCTCGTAAGTACATCAATACTTGGCCGTTTGAACGTTTCGGTTCAATCGAATACGCCACGACCTCTTCCCCATCTGTCGTCGTGTACCATCCCCGTGTCACGCGATAACCCGCATATGGTGGGAGGACATCGATTCGATCAAACCAATTTCTGATCATATAGAACCCTTATCGTTTCTGGTAGGACACGATCTTTCATCATGAAGCTGTAGCGTGGATTGCGCAATAAATTGTCCGGCAAGGCATCGATTAAGACAGCCCCATCTGTCTCATCAATGGCAGGATGATCCTCGAATCGCTCAATCTCCGCATAGTAAATGTTTTTGATGACCGTATCGCCACGACCTAGCACACGATACTGTCCTAGATACCGTAACGTTTTGACGATTCCACCAGTCTCTTCATAGACTTCCCGAATGGCGGCATCGTCCTCGTGTTCTCCAGGTTCGACTTTCCCACCTGGAAACTCGAGCCCCCGTTGTTTATGCTTCGTCAATACCCATTTGTCTTCAAAGCGGGCGACGACCCAGACGTGGAGCGGTGTGTCTGAGAACGGATAATGGGTGAAGCTTAACTCGACTTGATTATGATAGTAGTCCTTGAATGTCTTCATAGTCCATCCCTTTCTTTCCCATGTCTACTCTCACTTTACCTTGTCTTCACCTAGTTTCAAACAAAAAAATCGGTCCGACGCGCGGACCGATTCGTTTTCTTATTGATTCAAGCGTTTTTCAAGCTCTGCTTTTTGTTCTTCATAACCCGGTTTACCGAGTAACGCGAACATGTTCGCTTTGTAAGCTTCGACGCCTGGCTGGTTGAACGGGTTCACTCCGAGAATGTATCCGCTCATCGCGCATGCTTTTTCGAAGAAGTAGAACAAGTAACCGAGGTGATACGGTGTCATCTCCGGCAATTCGACGACCAAGTTCGGTACATCGCCGTCAGTGTGTGCGAGAAGCGTTCCTTCTGTCGCCTTGTCGTTCACGAACTGAATCGTTTCACCTGCGAGGAAGTTCAAACCGTCTAAATCTTGAGCGTCTTCTGGAACGTTCATCGAATGACGGACTTCTTTCACACGGATGACCGTCTCGAACAAGTCACGACGACCTTCTTGGATATATTGTCCCATCGAGTGGAGGTCTGTCGAGAAGTCGACAGCCGCTGGGAAGATCCCTTTGTTGTCTTTCCCTTCTGATTCACCGTAAAGCTGTTTCCACCACTCTGACACATAATGAAGAGCTGGCTCGTAGTTGACGAGCATCTCGATCGATTTGCCTTTTGCGTAAAGGGCATTACGGACGACCGCATATTGATATGCTTCGTTCTCAGCCAACTCTGGTGAGCTGTAAGCATTTTGCGCGTCACGTGCACCTTCCATCAAAGCATCGATATCGATCCCTGCAGCTGCAATCGGAAGAAGTCCGACTGGAGTGAGGACAGAGAAACGTCCACCGACATCATCTGGGATAACGAATGTCTCGTATCCTTCTGCGTCCGCGAGCGTCTTGAGTGCACCACGGGCACGGTCTGTCGTCGCGTAGATACGCTCACGTGCTCCATCTTGACCGTACTTGTCTTCCATGAACTGCTTGAGGACACGGAATGCAATCGCAGGTTCAGTCGTCGTTCCTGATTTCGAGATGACGTTGATTGAGACTTCTTTTCCTTCAAGCACTTGAAGCAACTCTCTCATATACGTTGAAGAGATATTGTGGCCCGCATAGAATACTTGTGGTGCCTTACGCTCTTCTTTTGACAATACGTTGAAGAACGAATGTTGAAGCATTTCGATCGCTGCACGGGCACCGAGGTATGATCCTCCGATTCCGACGACGACGAGAACGTCTGAATTCTCGCGAATTCGTTCCGCCGCAGCTTTGATTCGTGCGAACTCATCTTGATCGTATTCGGTCGGAAGGTCGACCCACCCAAGAAAATCACTTCCGGCTCCGCTCCGCTCATGAATCACCGAGTGGAGAGTTTTTACCGTTTCTTGCATTTGGTCGATTTCGTGCTTCCCTACGAATGAGAGCGCGTTTGAATAATCGAAACGTACAGTTGACATGTCATTTCCTCCTTTAAATCGCTCGTAAAAGAGCCATACATGACCCATCATAAACGGAAACGCTAGATTCGTTCAATCATTATTGCAAAATAGGCAAGAATTCGCCTTATTTACTCAATTCAAGAATATGAGCGACATCTTCCCGTTCGAGTGTACGGAAACGACCGAACGCGCCTCGTTTCATCGCTGAATCAAGAATCGCGTCGAACGTCGATTCATCAATATCATAGTCACGGAGTGAGTTTGGTGCGCCGAGTTGGTCGAAGAATGCACGAATCGCTTCGATTGTACGCTTCCCAGTCTCCAAGTCGTTTTCGCCTGGCTCCACATCGAATACTTCTGTACCGAGTCGAGCGAAACGTGCGGCATTGTCTTCGTCCAATACGTGCTCCATCCAACGTGGGAAGAGGATTGCGAGACCTCCTGCGTGAGGGATGTCATGGACAGCAGACACTGCGTGTTCAATGTTATGCGATGCCCAGTCACCAGCAGCACCCATCTGGAGGACACCATTCAATGCCATCGTACCTGAGAATAAGATGATGGCGCGAAGGTCTACGTTTTCCAAATCGTTCACGAGTTTCGGTGCCGATTCAACGACCGCTTTTAACACACCTTCTGTCATGCGCTCTTGTACCGGTGCATGGTTCGGGTGGAAGTATTGTTCGAAACAGTGGCTCATCATATCGACAATCCCGTAAATTGTCTGGTCTTTTGGAACCGAGACTGTATAACGTGGATCAAGGATTGAGAATGTTGGGAAGACGAGTGGGTGACCCCAACCGAACTTTTCTTGTGTCTCCCAGTTCGTGATGACAGACCCTGAGTTCATTTCTGAACCAGTTGCCGCGAGTGTGAGGACCGTCCCGAATGGTACTGCCTCTGTCGGGATGTGTTCACGGAGAACGATGTCCCAAGCATCCCCATCATACGGAATAGCCGCTGAAATCAGTTTCGTACAGTCGATGACTGACCCTCCGCCGACCGCAAGCAACGCATCGACGTTTTCTTCGCGTGCAAATTTGACTGCACGACGTACCGTCTCGATGCGTGGGTTCGGTTCAACGCCTGAAAAATCAACGTATGAGATGCCAGCCTTGTCTAGCTCAGCCACGACTTCGTCGTACGTCCCATTCTTTTTGATGCTTCCGCCACCATAGACGAGCATCACTTTCTTCGCGTCGAGCGCATCGAGTTCTCCAGCTAATTTATCGACCTGATGTGTACCAAAAATCAGTTTTGTCGGGTTTTTGTATTCAAAGTTGTGCATGATTCATCCTCCTCATAGAAATATGTAACACCTACACTATATACCCTGTTTTCAAAGAATGAAAAGTATCGTGCTTACGCGTATATTCGATCGATGATGCGATGAAGAATGACCGCTTCCTCTGCTTGGCGGTAGTTCGGTTTCTCTCGGCATGCTTCGAGAAACAGCTGAATTTGACGTTCGTATGGATTATGCTCCGTCAAATAAGCAGGCCGCTCGTCAAACAGCGCCCCATATTTTTCGGTATGAAGGGTGAGTGGAAACAGACTTGCCCCGGCGTTCGTCCCACGGCACTCGACCCGCATCGTGTCTTCCGCCTCTACATTGGCCATGTAGCTGACATCGAGCACCAAGGACGCTCCCGTCTCGAACGTGATCATCGCCCTTGCCGTATCTTCGACCGATAACGATTCATGGTCCCATTCGCCCATCAAACCAACACCCGGACGGTTCCCTAAATATTGTCCGACATGACCGACGACCGCTTCTGGTTCAGGATAATCCATCAAGTAGAGTGCAAGGTCTAACATATGAACACCGATATCGAGTAGCGCCCCTCCGCCCTGAAGCTCCTTGTTCGTGAACACACCCCATCCTGGAATGCCGCGACGACGTAGCGCAAGTGCCGTGGCCGCATAGATATCCCCAAGTTCTCCCGCATCAATCATTCGCTTTAAGAGAACCGTATCGGCGCGGTGACGATAATGAAACCCATAGTGGAGCGTTTTTTCGGCTCGTTTTGCAACTTCTAACATCTCGATTGCTTCTTTCTCTGAGATGCCTGGTGGCTTCTCGCAGAGGACGTGACACCCTGCTTCAAGTGCTAGAATCACCTGCTCTTTATGTAAGGCGTTCGGTGTACAGATGCTGACGGCATCGAGCTGTTCCTTTGAAAGCATCTCCTCGACCGTCTCATAGACGTTCGGGATTCCAAACTCCCGTGCGACACGTTCCCCGTTCGCCCGTGTCCGGTTCATGACCGCTACCACATCCATTCCTGCTTTTACATAATTCGGAATGTGGGCACTCGTCGCAATCCCGCCCGTCCCGATGATACCAATCTTCATATGATCTCCTCCTGTTCGGTTTACAGTTTCGTCACACGGTCCGTCGATTCCTGTAAAACACAAAAAAGGTGACCCGTTTAGAACGGGTCACCTTCGAACACTTACTTCTTGAAGTTTGTGTTTTTGATCCAGTCTTCAAGTTTGTCTTTGAGGACTGTGAATCCTGGAGCTTCTTCTTGCTTGAAGTTTGAAGATGCTTCGTTGCGGCGTGGCGCACGACGAGCTGGCTTCGCAGACTTCTCGCGTTTTGGAGCTTCTTGAGTCGCTTTCATTGAAAGCTTGATCTTTTTAGAAGCTTCGTCCACTTCAAGGATTTTCACTTCAACTTCTTGACCAACTTGAACGTAATCGTTTACGTCTTTTACGTAGTCGTGTGAGATTTCTGAAATGTGTACAAGACCTTGAGTCTCGTCATCGAGTGCTACGAAAGCACCGAAAGGTTGAATTCCTGTTACTTTACCTGTTAATACTTGATCTTTTTCGTATTTTGCCATTACAAACAACTCCTATGCTAAATTCATCAACTTACTATAACATACTTTTTTCGATAAAGTGTACAAATTAGTAAAAAAGATTATTTTTGACGTGTTGTCATGTTTTAAAGTCGAAGTGCGGGGTAAATACAAATCAAGCAAGACTTCAAGTATTCCCCCCTGATTCCGCTAGGCGACTCGCCTAGCCCTTTTTTTGTTTAAAATGTCGTGAACGGCTTTTGATGGCGAATCGGATAGACCGTTTCCCCAGCCATCTCGTTCAACATCACCGCATTTCGGTATACGGCCATCCCTAGATTCGTCGCAGCGGGTCCATGGGAATGTTCCAAATTCGTATGCGTGAACAATTTTCCCTTCAACGACTCGCTCATGACCACCTCGTACGTATCATGAACAGCCCACTCACCCTCTGCTTCCCATACAATCGGGAGCTTCTCGACCCAAGTCGGAATCACTGGACGGTATCCCGTTGCCACGACAACAAGGTCATACTCCTTCTCAAACACTTCTCCTGTATATCGTTGCGTCCCCTTTAAGTGATGCTTCAACCAATCATAGGAAATGGATTCTACTTCGACTTGCGTTAGCATCTCTGCTCGCTTTGGTTCACCTTCTGCGGTTCGATGATAGAGCGCCTCATAAATCGCCGTCATCGTTTCCGGGTTGACACCGTGGCGGAAGCGTTCAAATGTCCGAAGTAATTCCTGACGCGATGCGTACGACAGACCATGAAAATATTCGACATAGTCCACACTAAAAATCTCGTCCCCGAGCTTCCCTGCTTCGAGTGACTCGAAATGATCAGAACGCGTGATCCAATCCACGCGTTGTTCATCCGTTGCTTCACGGAATAAATCAAGGAACACCTCTGCAGCACTCTGCCCACTGCCTACAACAGCAACACGATATCGGTCTCGAAGCACGTCTCGATATGTCAAATAATCGCTCGTATGGATGACTTGTTCAAAACCGTCTGGTACGAACGGTGCGGCCCCTGTACCAAGAACGATGTGCGTCGCGCGTACGTGAGTCGTTTCACCATTCGATTCGATCGTCACGAGAAATCCATCTGGTTCGACTTTCACATCCGTTACTTCGTGATCGAAGTGGATGGTCGATAAGCGTTCGGTCACCCATCGCAAGTAGCGATTGTACTCTGTCCGAGGAATCTTATCTTGTTCTTGCGTGATGAACGTCTGAAGACGCCCCGTCTCACTCAAGTAATTCAGAAAACTCGATGGATTTGTCGGATCCGCGAGCGTGACGAGATCTTGCAAGTAATGTGTCTGCATCGTCATCCCTTCGATGAGCATTCCTTCATGCCACATCATTTCTTCTCGCTTTTCAAAGCAAATCCCACGTAACGTCGTCTTTTCGGCAAGGGCCATTAAACCAAGATTATAAGGCCCACATCCGATTGCAACAAAGTCAACTTGTTTCATCTTCTTCACCTCGCCCGTCTTTTCCCCTTCATTATATCGCTAAAACGCCAAAAGACTCTCACGAATGAGAGTCCTTGACCGCTGCGACTTCGAATTGTTGCATAAATCGATGAATACGACGAATCGCTTCTTGCAACTGCTCGAGCGATGTCGCATAGCTCGCCCGAACGAATCCTTCACCGCTTTCACCAAAGGCGTTCCCTGGAACGACGGCGACGCGCTCTTCAAGCAAGAGACGTTCCGCAAATTCCTCACTCGTCAATCCAGTATGGCGAATCGACGGGAACGCGTAGAAGGCACCACCCGGCACGTGTGTCGGAAGACCGGCCTCATTCAGCGCCTGGATGAAATAGTTCCGTCGTTGACGATAGCTCTTCACCATGTTCGGCACATGTTGATGACGCGAACGAAGTGCCTCGAGTCCACCGAATTGAACGAGCGTCGGTGCACACATCATCCCATATTGATGAACCTTCAACATTTCCCTCGTCACGACTTCAGGCGCGCAGGTGAAACCGAGGCGCCATCCGGTCATCGCGAACGCTTTCGAGAATCCGTTGATGACGATTGTCCGGTCCCGCATATCGTGAAGTGTCGCAAAGCTTGTAAATGCTTCGTCATAGCAGAGTTCCGCATAAATCTCGTCACTGACGACCCAAAGGTCATATTTGGTCGCGAGCTCTGCGATTTGAGCGAGCTCATCGCCGTTCATCGTCGCCCCCGTCGGATTCGATGGGAAGCAGAGAAGAATCGCCTTTGTCCGTTCGGTGATGACACGTTCAACGTCATCCCGGTCGAGACGAAAACCATTTTCCGGGCGACAAGCGACAGGAACGACTTTCCCGCCTGCCATCTCGATGAGCGGACCGTATGATACGAAGGCCGGTTCGACGACGATGACCTCATCCCCTGGGTTCAGGAGGGAACGGAACGCGATATCGAGCGCTTGTGAAGCACCTGTCGTCACAATCAATTCCGTCGTCGGATCGTATTCGACTGAGAACCGTTCTTTCATATAAATCGCAATCTCTTCTCGCAATTCGATGAGTCCCGCATTGGCGCTGTATGCTGTATACCCTTGTTCAAGGGCGGCATAGCTTGCTTCTCGAACGTTCCATGGCGTGATGAAATCCGGTTCTCCCACCCCGAGAGAGACCACATTTTCCATCGTCTGTGCCAAATCAAAGAAACGACGAATGCCTGATGGTTTCATCGAGACGACTTGATTCGATAATGACTTCATGGTGTGATGTTCAACCGTTTGTCTTCAGTTTGTGGGGTGAACAAAATCCCGTCGTGCTTGTACGTCTTCAACTTAAAGTGTGTCGTCGTCGATAAGACCGAGTCAAGCGGTGACAACTTGTCAGAGACGAACGAAGCCACGTCTTGGAGCGAATTCGCCTGGATGACGACTTGGAGATCGTAAGCACCTGACATCAAATAAAGGGCCGTCACTTCCGGGAAACGATAAATACGCTCGGCCACATCGTCGAATCCACGCCCCCGTTTCGGCGCAACTTTGACGTCAATAAACGCCGTGACATCGTGCCGATTGATTTTTTGCCAATTGACCATTGCTCGGAATCCAAGTAAGATCCCGTCTTGTTTGAACTTCTCGAGCATCGACTCAATCGTCTCTTCATCGAGCGCCAACAAATCAGCCAACAGTTTCGTCTCTAGGTAGCCCTTCTCTTCCAACAGCTCTAATAGTTCTAGTTCTTTTGATGAATACATACTTAATCTCCTTCCGTCCGACCAGGTAACTCGCCTGTGAACGTTCTCTCTGTTTGTCTCACATATGGACGCCGCTCTTCTTGGACCATATGGAAATTCTTCATTCCCATGTCTGTCAGTCGATGCTTCTGACAAAAACGGTCAAAGTAACGACGTCTCGTCTCATCTTGTTTTGCCGATAGGTTGTCTGTCCCATTGAATGCATAGAGAACCGTCGCGCGAGCGGGATGGGACACGGTGAACTTCTCCATGACCCTCAAGAAAAAATCCCAGTCCCAATAATTGTAGACATCCTCATCAAAGAGACCGATTGTCTCGTGGATTGATTTTCGATACATCGTGCCGGACGGAATGAACGTCGAGTCTTTTCGCATCCGCACACGATCGAAGTCATATGCGAATGGTTCCCAGTCAGTCACGGTCCGTCGACCCTCTTTCCATTCAAAACGGAACAACTCAGCATCTGTATAGACGAAATCTGCTTCTTGAAGGTCACGCAAACCATCTTCGATATGCGTTGGCATCAATAAATCATCGTCGTCTAACAATAGGATGACGTCGCCTTTCGCTTCAAGAACGCCACGATTTCGCGCACGGACATGGTGGTTCTCACCGACCTCAAGCACACGCACATCCAATTGATTCAAAAAAGGCGCCAAAATATGCTGTTTTGGCGGCCCTTCATTATTCATGACCAAGACTTCGAACTGCTGAAACGTTTGGACCGTTAAGCTTTCGAGCAGCTCCGTCAATTCCGTCTCACGTTTGTAAGCCGGGATGACGATCGTGACAATCGGGTTCATCCGCGATATGCCGTCTCGACCTGTGGAAGAATTGCTTCCCAGCTCACACCGTTCTCTTTGGAAACAGTCACGAAATCGCCGTATGCAAATACGCTCTCGACGCCTTCAATCTCGACAAGTTTCGCAAGTAGCGGCTGATCTGTCGCTTCTCCCGCTTTCACACTTTGGCTCTTTGCGCCGAATACGTTTTCTGGAAGTGTAACTTTCATCGCATTTGGGTTTGGTGTTGGATCAATTCGTAACATCATTATTCCTCCTTATAGTTGGCAAGATGACGACGCAAGTAGTCGCTGCGCCATCTTGAAGATCTCTTGTTCAGGTGGACACTCATCGAACGCCTCAAGAAACGTACGGTGAATCACCTCGGTCAATTGTTCCGCGGATTCGACATAGGTTAATGCCATCATCACCTCATCGAACTCTGGTCCGTATGAACCTGGTCCATAACCGAGCGGGTCCCATGATAATAATATGTTTTCTGTACGCACTTGTTAAACCCTTCTTTTCGTTGAAATCCATGTCCTACTCCATCAATCTACCTTACTTTTTGTTCGGATACCAGCCTTGACAAATCGATTCACGCATCACGATTTCGTGAAACACTATATCTAGTATTGATTGATTCATGCAGGTATTTCGTTAATCGACATCAAATACAATACATTCGTGCTTAAATCGAGGTCCAAACAAACCTTTTCCGATGATGAAATCGAATTCATCTTGTTGTGAAAGAACGAGCAAATAGTGTCACTAAATATTTTTCATCTCAGATCTCTGTCTCAAATTGGGTCATGAAGCCCTTTTTGAACAAAAGCAAAAGAACGTCTCGCACATTCGAGAATGTCAAGGATTGAAAAACTAAATATAGGTGTTTTATGATTAAAAAGATAAAAATGTGTCAATATATAGTTAACAGCTATTTTGAGCGTTGATACATTATTGTGACAGGTTAGGAAGTTCTTATTATACTTTCATAACGTCTACATCTATTAAAGGAGTGATCAATTTTGACATCCCCTATCCATCACGAGACGATGCTACCAGCGGCACCAACGCTTGCTGACGTCGCTTCTCTTATTCAATCTATCCAAACACGGTATCCTCATTTAAGTGTACAGCGTTACGAGGAACGCGCGATTCGGGCGCTCGAGACGAAGACGCTAACACAAGATGTAGTATATGACTTATTGACGATGCATGCGCTCGATATGTTGAAAGCCGAAGAACCGGACTGGACGTTCGTGGCGACCGAGATGTATTTGAACCGTCTCTATCTCGAGGCGGCACGCAATCGTGGCTATGATGCGTCGATGCGCTACGGCAACTTCTATCATTTGATTGAGACGTTGACGTCAAAACGCATCTTCACTTCAGCACTGCTCGATACGTATTCAAAAGAAGATATGGACCACCTCGAGACATTGATTGATCCGTCTCGCGACCGTCTCTTCACGTATATCGGACTTCGCACACTATCAGACCGTTATCTCGGTCGCGATCATGTAAAGAACTTGTACGAGCTCCCACAAGAGCGGTTCATGGTCATCGCGATGACCCTCATGCAAAAAGAGGATGAAAAGACTCGCCTCAAACTCGTGGAAGAAGCGTACTGGGCGCTCTCAAATCTTTACATGACCGTCGCAACGCCGACGTTATCAAATGCTGGTAAATCATACGGTCAGCTCAGTTCTTGCTTTATCGATACAGTCGATGACTCGCTTCGCGGAATTTACGATTCCAACACGGACGTGGCGACACTTTCAAAAGGTGGCGGCGGAATCGGTGTCTATCTCGGTAAAATCCGCTCACGTGGAAGTGACATCAAAGGATTTAAAGGCGTCTCAAGCGGAGCCCTCCCTTGGATGAAACAACTGAACAATACGGCCGTCTCCGTTGACCAGCTCGGTATGCGCCAAGGTTCGATTGCTGTATATCTAGACATTTGGCACAAAGATATCTTTGAATTTCTAGATGCGAAGTTAAATAACGGCGATGAGCGTCTTCGGACACACGACTTGTTCACGGGTGTCTGCTTACCGGACCTCTTCATGCGGACGGTCGAAGCGCGTGGTGAATGGCACTTGTTCGACCCACATGAGATTCGCACGGTAATGGGCTACAGCCTCGAAGACTACTTTGACGAAACGGAGAACGGGGGTAGCTTCACTGAGAAGTATATGGAGTGTGTCAACACGCCAGAATTGTCTCGCGTAACGGTCCCTGCCATCGACCTCGTGAAACGTTACATGCGTTCGCAGCTTGAGACGGGAACACCGTATATGTTCTTCCGTGACGCCGTGAACCGTGCCAACCCGAACAAACACGCGGGTATGATTTATAGTTCGAACCTCTGCTCAGAGATCGCACAAAACATGTCGGCAACGACAATTGAAGAAGAGTACACACAAGACGGGAAAATCGTCATCACAAAAACTCCAGGTGATTTCGTCGTCTGTAACTTGAGTTCAATCGCACTCGCCCGTGCGGTGAAAGCAGACGTGCTCGAACGCCTCATCCCGGTTCAAATGCGTATGCTCGACAATGTCATCGACTTGAACACCATTGAAGTGCCACAAGCGATGATCACGAACCAAAAATATCGTGCTGTCGGTCTTGGTACATTCGGATGGCATCATTTGCTCGCTCTCGAAGGAATCCGCTGGGAGTCGGTCGACGCCGTACAGTATGCGGAAAAACTCTACGAAAAGATTGCTTATCTCACGATTCAAGCATCGATGGAACTCGCTAAGGAAAAAGGTGCATTCGGTGTCTTCGAAGGATCGGAATGGCACACAGGTGAGTACTTCAAACGCCGTAACTATCGTTCGCACGACGACTTGGATTGGGACGGCCTCGCTGAAGCCGTTCATCAAAATGGTGTCCGTAACGCCTATATGATGGCTGTCGCGCCGAACTCTTCGACTGCAATCATCGCCGGTAGTACTGCTTCGATTGACCCGGTTTACAAGAAAGTCTATTCGGAAGAGAAGAAGAACTATAAAATCCCGGTCACAGTGCCTGATTTGACACCTGAGACGAACTGGTTCTATAAATCTGCTTTCGAAGTCGATCAATTGTGGAGCATCCGTCAGAACGCATCGCGTCAACGCCACATCGACCAAGCAATCAGCTTTAACTTGTACGTCAAGAACGATGTGAAAGCGACAGAGCTTCTTGCGATGCACCTAGAAGCTTGGTCTCTCGGCATGAAATCGATTTACTACACACGTTCAACGACCGTTGAAGTAGATGAATGTGAGTCTTGTGCCTCATAAACAGATTGGATAACGAATTTGTCCGTTTTTAAGAAAGGTGGTTTACGACATGAACATTGCAATCATTTGTCATTCGATGAGCGGAAACACGGAAGAAGTGGCAACGCTCATCGAGTCGACCCACCATCATCGCGGCGACCACGTCGTCCGCTACGATGCCGATCGGGTCGGGTATCGGGAAGCTCGGTCTCTCGCTTCGTGCGACCTCGTCTATTTCGGGTCCTACACATGGGCAGACGGTATCCTACCGGACGAAATGAAAGACACGTTCCGCCTCGTCCTGAAGGAATTGAATGTACCGATTCGTCAGGCAGCGGTATTTGGGACGGGTGACAAAATGTTTGTTCACTTCTGCCGAGCTGTCGACGAGATGGCGTACCACCTTTCAAAATACGGAATCCCGCTCGCCGGTGAATTGCTCAAAATCGAGCAGTCACCTCGTAACCAACCGTTCAACGTCCAGCACTGGGCAGAACGGATGGCTCAGAATGTAGAAGAAGGAGTCATGCATCATGTCGATTCAGAAAATCAAATTATTGTCGCCCAAACATCCTAACCGGGCAACGGCCATCATCGGTGGCGAAACAAGTTCAATCGTGAACTGGAACGATATCGCGTATCCTCAGTTCTATACGATTTACAAACAATTGCTTTCAAACTTTTGGATCCCAGATGAGATCTCGATGTCTAAAGATATGCAACAGTGGCCACAACTGACGGAACGTGAACAAGACGCGTTCAAACGGATCATCGGCCTCTTATCGATTCTCGATTCTGTCCAGACACGATACATTCTCGAATCGTCGATGTTCTCATCAGATTCATCCGTGCACGCGGTACTCGCCGTCATCGCACAACAAGAAGTCGTGCACAACCAATCGTATAGTTACGTTCTCTCGAGCCTTGTGCCGCTCGCCGAACAAAATCGCATCTTTGACATTGCGAAAGATGACGAGATGGTCATGAAACGCAACCAATTCATCCTGGACTTATATGAAGAGTTCCGCGACACGCCAAATGCGGAGAATTTCGCTAAATCACTCGTTGCCTCAGTTATTTTAGAAGGCATCAACTTCTATTCCGGATTCGCCTACTTCTATAACCTTGCCCGTCATCAAAAGATGGTCGGTACGTCAACGATGATCAGTTACATTCAGCGTGACGAGATGCAACACTCATACTTCATTAGCCAGTTGCTCCGTGCCGTGTTGACGGAAAATCCAAAGATCGATGCAGACGGGCAGTTCAGCCAGTTCGTATACGATACGATGTCAGAGGCCGTCGACCTCGAGATCGAATGGTGCGAGTACGTACTTCGCGACCTCGACGGACTCGACGTCAGTGAGATGCGTGATTACGTTAAATACTTGGCAAACAAACGCTTACGCGTAATCGGTCTGAATGACTTGTATGAAGGATACGATGAAGATGTCATGCCATGGATTCGTGCGTATTCAGACGACTCCCTCAACGCAACGAAATCTGATTTCTTTGAACAGAAATCGCGTTCGTATGCGAAAGTGACAGACGCGAACGGTTTCGACGACTTGTAAGATCATCTGTAAACCGAACCTTTACGAGGTTCGGTTTTTTTGATGCAACAAAAAAACCTTAGACAGGATCGTCTAAGGTTCTCGAATCAATGGTATGTTTGTACGTATTTGGCGATTCCTTCCGCAACACCTTCTGCCATACGCTGGCGAGATGCGTCACTGCGAAGATATGTCAAATCCGTAGGAGAAGAGATGAATCCAAGTTCAACGAGCGCAGATGGCATCGTATTATACGTGATGACGTAATAGTTTGCCGTCTTCACACCTCGGTTCGACATCCCGCTCATCTTCCCAGCTAAATTACTTTGAATGTTTGAGGCCAACACGCTGCTGCGTGCACTGTGGGCTGAACGTGTCGAGTAGAATGTTTCCACCCCTTTAGCTGCTGATGAACCCGCCGCGTTGACGTGCATGCTCACGAATAAGTCACCACGCAATGACTTCGCTGCAGCGACACGTTGATCAAGTGTCAAGTAGACATCTGTCGAACGTGTAAGGCGAACCGTATAACCGTATTTCGAACGAAGATATGCTTCCACACGTTGTGTGACATCTAGTACAATCGTCTTTTCATAGAGCGAACCGTTCACAGCTCCCGGGTCTTTCCCACCATGTCCAGGATCTAGCACAATGACAGCTCCAGAAGATTCACTTGGTTTTGACGACGAGACGAAAGCTGAAGAAACGTAAGCATCTTTACCATTGTATTTGATTTTGTGGAAACCATTAATTGTCCCATAGTGAGGAACGGCCGTACCGTGATCGAGCTTCCCTACTACATTCGAGTTAAGACTAGCTTGAGAACGTACATTTAACACATCACCTGGTGTATTAATATATACTGTTCCTTTTGGTGCTGCTTCAGGTGCAGCCGGAGCTTTTCCAGCAGTCAACCATGAGCTTGCCGTGTAGTAGACTTTCGACCCGATATGAACCGTCGACCAGCTTGCATTATACGACTTGTATGATACCGCTGTGTATTTCGGAAGAACAAGTTGAACTGGCGAACTTTGATGCGTTCTTCCGAACAAGTTGACGTTTCGGTTTGCGTATCCTTCAGTCAATCCGTCGTTTGGTTCCGTTGTTGTAGGTGGCTGTATTTCCGTTTTAGAAGTTGAGATCCAAGCTGTCGGTGTATAGTATGTCTCATTCCCGATATACACCGTCGACCAACTTGAATTGTACTTGCTTGAAACGACTGCAGTATTGATTGGCAATACTTTAGCTACGCTAGAACTTTGGCTCCGCATCACGAATAGTTTTAAATCTCGGTTTGCGTAACCATTCTCTTTGACAATCTGTGGCTTGAGTGACCCAGGTGTGATCCACGAAGTTGGCGTATAGTATGTCGAGCTTCCAATATAAACGGTTGACCAGCTTGAGTTGTACTTGCTCGACGTGACGACCGTATGTTTCGGCAATACTTTTTGGACAGGCGAACTTTGACTCCGCATCGCAAACAATTTCATCTCGCGGTTTGCGTAACCTTCTGTTCGGTTCACAGTTGCATCAGACAACTTTGGTGCGATATACATCTTCGCAGCATAGTACGTCTTACCGTTCAAGTAAACTTTCGCCCATGAAGAATTATGAACGGCATACTTTACTTCAGTCCCTTTTTTCAACGTCGTGACAATACTGGCTGCACGATGTGATGTGACACGGATATTCAAATTGACGGTTGTCACACCGGTTGAAGTTGCCGACTGAGTCGTCAACGAACTAGACGAAGAAGAAAGTTTGCGAATGTACTGTGCCGATGCATAATATGTACGACTATCGACATACACCTTATGCCAGGACTGATTATATGTCCCGTATTTCACTTTCGTGCCTTTCGGCAATGTCTTGACGACTGCTCCGCTCAAACTTGGTGTTGAACGAATATTCAAATTCACAGTGGTCTCCCCATCGTACGTTGCGGCTTCAACTGAAGGAAGTTGCATTCCAAATAAGAGAACCGTTAAGATGAGTGCGATTTTTACGAGCTTCATTTTCATCCAAAATATTCCTTTCTTCTAGCGGCATTTCCTACTAACAACAATTTCATATTAGCATAATGCTTTTTTAAAAAAAGTAAATATTTGAAAATAAGATGAATGTTTTTGATAAAAAGGTAAATGTTTTTATTATTGGGGTTTGACGACTAAAAAATGATGTGTCCCGTAAGCTTCTTCTACAATATGAAAGCTTTCAGGAATCTTATATTGTTGATCTCGATCATATAAAAGACCATCAGTTGGTTGTGGAATCACAAATCCATCTAGTCCCTCGATATGAGCAATTTTTATAAAGCGTGCTAAATGTTTCTCTCTCTCCATATATCGGTCGAATCGCTCAAAAGGTTTAGGTTCAATCCCACCCCAATAGCGACCAAATTGATAAGCAATATACGTTCTGACCGAATCTTCCGTAATCGGGTCTGGCGTATGATCGAATCGCCCGAAGTCACGTGTCGACTTTTCATCAATCAACGCATATAACGAGTCAAACAATTCATAGTTACATTGCTCCCCTAAAGAAATCACGGCACGTTGTAATTGTTCAATATGCAGTTGCAATGAAGCACCTTGACGATTCGGCTTTAGCTTTTTATCCCCTTCGTACGCATTCAATATCCGCGCCACTTCGCCCGCCTCTTCTACGATTTGGAAATATAGCTGTTCTTTCGTCACTTCCCCTCCATTCACTTCTGGTTGTTGGAGTGAGATGGCATACTGGTTTGCGAGACACGTGGAAATGACAAGGACATCGAGCAACTCCTCTTTTAGCTCATCCGCTGTTCCTTTCCGCATCGCTCCCCCGACTTCTCCGACTTCTTCTAACAATCGTGCCAGACCCGATAATGGCCTCCAGTAGCCTCCCAAATGAAGAATCATCGCATCAATTTTTTGTTGAATCTCTCTCATGTTCATTCACCTATCTTTCTGCTTTATTTACCGTCTACATGATATACTATGCTCAATCTAACTGTCCGGAAAGGGTGGGTTTTTCATGTCTTCGGTAAGACTTTGGCAACTGCTTCGGTTCGTGCTCGTCGTGATCGGCTTATTTTTGGTTACGTGGGTATTGAACATCCTCTTCGAATATACGTACCCGTTCGTCTTTGCCTTACTCTTATCTCTCTTGACGGTCCCACTCGTCAATTTTTTTGAGCGAAAAACCAATATGCCACGAGCTCTCGGGACACTTATTTCTTTATTGTTCGTCCTCAGCATCGTCATCGGCATCATCACTATCGTCATCATCCAATTGATCCATTATGCGACGATCGCAGCGGAGCGACTTCCTGAACAAATCCAAACGTTCACCGAATACGTCCAACGGCTATTCAATGAAAAAATTGCACCACTCGTCAATGACGCGTACGAGAGCTATCAACAGTTGAATCCCGGTCAGACGACATCACTAGAAGGCGGCATTACAGAAATCGGCGTTCAACTTGCAGCAGCAATCGGGGTGTTATCCCGTGGTGTGGCTAGTGTGCTACAAAACATGTTGGCAGCACTACCGCTTGTCCTGTTGCTCGTTGTCGTCATTGTGCTCGCCTGGTTCTTTATCACAAAAGATTGGCCGTCCTATGTGACCTCACTCAATCGACTCAATGAACGTAAAGGCTTTAAAGAGTTCGAGGAAGTGATGATCAACTTGAAGTCCGCTCTATTCGGTTACGTCCGAGCACAACTTACACTCATCTCCATCACGTTCGGGATCGTATTGGTCGGTATGTTCATTCTCCGAGTCGACAACCCGCTTTCATTCGCTTTACTCGCGGGATTCTTCGACCTCTTGCCCTATTTAGGCGTCGGGACACTACTCATTCCATGGGCCGCCTATGCTGCAGTTTCAGGTGATTGGTTCGTCGCCATTGGGTTGGTTGTGCTATATATCATTGTCATCGTTCAGCGAAACTTAGCCGAACCAAAGATTGTCGGTTCCCATATCGGGTTGAACCCGCTTGCCGCACTCATCTCGATTTTTGTCGGTCTAAAACTATTCGGTGTATTCGGCTTTATCTTAGGCCCAGTGCTCGCCGTACTGTTAAAGGCTGTCTACAACGCCAAAGTCTTTCATTATATGTGGCGGTTCATCGTCGGACCGTCTGCCACGACAACAAAAGAGCGATGAAATCAATATTTCATCGCTCTTTTTTCATTTGAGGTACAGCCACTATCGGTTCATTCGCCTCTTCAGGGTGTAACGAAAGACCACTTGTTCCCGCTTCATAGGCGGCTACCGCCAGAATACAGGCATCGATTATGTCGTCTACTTGGACGTTCGACATCTTCCATTTCCACGGAGAACTCTTCGAGTACTTTCGAAGTAACTCGATTCGCTCCTCCTGACCTTCGGCTGTCTTTTTCGAATGACTTGCCTCACGCCCCATCATGACCGAGAAACAGACCTCCGGATGAGATTCATAAACGTTCTCAGCCTCCACTTGTTGGAACTCACGGATACGCGGGACTAAATTCCACGCCTGTTTGCTGATCCCTTTACTGATTAGCGTCCGACTTTTTTCGTTCGCTTCCTCGTATGTCGCTTCATGAAGGACTTCTTGAATCGGCGGGGTAAAGACGGAAGACTTCCGCTCTACAAGTTGACTCCGCATCCAAGCGTCGCATGCTCGACTCGATTGGTCGACCGTCCCTAAATCTTTTGGCATATCTACAAAATGCATGGCACCGTCAATAAACAACTCTTCTAGCGATTCTGAAATCGTCAAGCATAAAGAAATGCTATCGTATGTGATGCGTACCCAGCCACCACGTGCGCCATCAATTCCTACTCCTACCATGTCGTACCTCCTGTAACATCATCAACACGCCGAACACGGCGAAAAATACTGTACATCCTAACCAAATTCGGTTCGGCCAAACTGTGTAGGCAAAGCCACACAGAATAGCCAAACCGATTAAGAGGAGCGCTCTTAACGCTCCCACGTTTCAATCATCCGGGCAAGCGTTCGAACCATTACGCCAGTCGGGCCTTTCGGACCGAGGTCGTTCGCTGCCGCACGCTCGCTCGTGCCCGCGATATCAAGATGAAGCCACGGTGTGTCGCCGACAAATTCGCCGACAAACGCTCCACCGAAAATCATGTGTCCGAATCGACCTGGCGAGTTGTTCAAGTCGGCCACTTCTGACTTTCTAACTTTGTCGATGAAGACATCAAAGTAAGGCATTTGCCAAACGAGCTCATTCGTCTCGCGGCTCGCTTCTTCAAGTGCCCGATAGAGTGTATCATCGTTCGTCAGACAGCCTGTGACGTCCGTACCGAGCGCGACGAGTACCCCACCTGTAAGCGTAGCTACGTCGATGATGGCTTTAGGTTCATACGTTTTCGCAAACGTGACGGCATCCGCTAGGACAAGTCGTCCTTCTGCGTCCGTATTCAACACTTCAATCGTTTTTCCGTTCATTGCCGTGATGACATCATCCGGTTTGAAAGCGTCGCCTGAGATCATGTTGTCGGTCGCCCCGATGATCCCGATGACGTTTTTATTCGGGCGTGTGCGTCCGAGTGTCTCGAATAAACCGAGGACGGTAGCCGCACCACCCATATCCCCTTTCATCCCAACGATGCCATCTTTCGGTTTAATCGAATAGCCACCTGTATCGAATGTGACACCTTTGCCGACAACCGCAATCGGAGCTTCTTCATCTGCGCCACGATATTCTAACACGATCAACTTTGGCGGGATTGTCGAGCCTTGGTTCACAGCGAGCAACGCCCCCATTCCGAGGCCTTCCATTTCTTCTTTTTCTAAAACTCGGTATTTGAAATCATGACGTTTCGCTAACTCCACTGCATAATCCGCCAAACTTTCTGCTGTTAAGATGTTAGCCGGCATCATTGTCAACGTTCGTGCGACGTTGACCCCTTTTCCATAAGCAACACCTGCGTCGATATCCTCTTGCAACACATCGCCAAGGAGCGTGATTGTCGGTTCTTCGATTGTTTGTTTCGGCTCTGACTTGTATGTAGGATGGGCATACGTCGCCATTTCAAATGCTTCTGTGAACGTGCGAGCCGCGTCGTTCGTGAACGTGTCGAGTGCGACCGCAACGTCCTTCAGACCACGTGCGTGGACGAGTTTCGACACTTTCCCGAACCAGTTTCGAACATTCTCCGTCGTAATATCGTTGCGTTGACCGAGCCCGACAAATAAGACACGTGCCGTTTCCCCAGCGAACGTTGGCAATAATGTCACTTCTCCTGTTTTCGTAGAGAGGTCTCCTGATTGAATGAGTGCTTTCACACGTCCACCGAACAATGTGTCGAGCCCTTCATCGATTGAATCAGCCGCTCCGATTCCGACGACCATCGTGTCATATGAATCTGTCCAATTTAATTGAGCAATTTGATACATGTTGCCACTTCCCTTCTTTATATATGGTAAGCATAGCGAACTTCTCCAAAATAATGAAATAGTATGCGTAAGAGTCAAGAAATCTTCGAATTCATGGGCTATCTCCTCGTTGTGACGTTGTTTTATTTTATGATAGGATAAGAAAGTACGCAATCGGGCTTCTCTTCATCGTGAAGTGAGGCCAATTTGACTGGTCGAGGCTTCCCCTAGTCGTAGACCGTTGCTACTTTAACTTTCTCCGTTCTCGTTAATTCTTTTTTCTTTTCGGGTATGAAGTAACGAGGCAGGAAAGTACACTATTTCTTTGAAAAGAGGGACTACGCTTATGTCACACATTAAAGGTATTGGTGCATCTGCAGGAATCGCAGTTGCAAAAGCATTCGTCATGGAGACACCTTCATTCGATATCCCATCACACAAGGTTGAAGATGTCGCTGCAGAAAAGGCACGTTTCCAAGATGCAATCGCACAATCTAAAACGGAGCTTGAAGAAATCCGCGAACACACGCTTCGTGAACTTGGTCCAGACAAAGCCGAGATTTTCTCAGCTCACCTTTTAATCGTTGAGGACCCAGAAATCGTTTCGCAAGTGAACGATAAAATTGAAAGCGAAAACATGAATGCTGCGAAAGCACTCGACGAAGTCGCACAAACAATGATCATGATTTTCGAATCGATGGACAACGAGTACATGCGCGAGCGTGCAGCTGACGTTCGTGACGTGACAAAACGTGTTTTGGCTCATATTCTCGGGGTGACGTTCGTGACACCTGCATCGATCTCTGAAGAAGTCATCATCATCGCCGAAGACTTGACACCTTCAGACACGGCGCAACTTAACCGTAAATACGTCAAAGGGTTCGCGACAAACATCGGTGGACGTACATCACACTCTGCCATCATGTCACGTTCACTTGAAATTCCAGCGGTCGTTGGAACGAAAGTGGCCCTTGAAGAAATCAAAAACGGTGACCTCGTCATCATCGACGGTACGGAAGGTGACGTTTTCGTCAACCCTTCAGAAGACCTCGTCAAAGAGTATGAAGGCAAACGTGCTGATTTCGAAGCTTACAAAGAAGAGTTGAAGCAACTCGTCAATGAAGAGTCTGTCACAGCAGACGGTCATAAAGTGAAGCTCGCAGCGAACATCGGTACGCCAAACGACTTAGAAGGCGTTTTGAAAAACGGTTCAGACGCAATCGGTCTTTATCGTACAGAGTTCTTATACATGGACTCTGAAACATTCCCGACAGAAGAAGAGCAGTACACAGCATACAAAACGGTTCTTGAAGGTATGGAAGGCAAGCAAGTCGTCATCCGTACACTCGACATCGGTGGCGACAAAGAATTGTCTTACCTCGACCTCCCGAAAGAGATGAACCCGTTCCTCGGCTATCGTGCGATTCGCCTTTGCCTCGAGGAAACTGATTTGTTCCGCACACAACTTCGTGCCCTTCTCCGCGCGTCAGCTCATGGTAACCTCGCGATCATGTTCCCAATGATTGCGACACTTGAAGAGTTCCGCGCAGCGAAAGCCCTTCTCCTTGAAGAAGAAGCGAAGTTGAAAGAAGAAGGAATCGAAGTCGGTCAATATGAAACAGGGATGATGGTTGAGATTCCATCAACGGCTGTCATGGCGAAACAATTCGCAAAAGAAGTCGACTTCTTCTCAGTCGGTACAAACGACTTGATTCAATACACGATGGCGGCTGACCGCATGAACGAAAAAGTATCTTACTTGTACCAACCGTTCAACCCTGCCATCTTGAACCTTCTCCACAATGTCATCACAGAGGCACACAAAGCTGGCAAATGGGTCGGTATGTGTGGAGAGATGGCCGGAGAAGAGCTCGCGATTCCTATCCTTCTCGGTCTCGGACTCGATGAATTCTCAATGTCTGCTTCAAGCGTCCTTCGTGCACGTAGCCTCGTGAAACGCTTGACGAAGACAGAGACAGAATCAATCGTCAACGAAGTCCTCAACATGGATACAGCTGAAGAAGTCGTGAACTTCCTTAGCGAAAAGTTCGACATTAAAAAATAACGTCAAAAATCCTTCTCTCGCCCGAGAGAAGGATTTTTTTACATACCTATTCAGAAATCGAAATCGTCTGGGTCCGGACCGACACGTTTATGCTGATCGAGTGCATCGATTCGATTCATTTGCTCATCGCTCAACTCAAAGTCATATAAGTTGAAGTTTTCTTCGATACGATGTGATTTGACGGATTTCGGAATGATGACCCACCCTGTCTGAAGATGCCAGCGTAAGATCACTTGGGCGACAGAACGCTCCACTTCTTTCGCAATCTCTACTAACGTCGGTTCTTCAAACAACCCACCTTGCATGAGCGGTGCCCAAGCGACTGGTACGATTCCATGCTCGCTCATATACGAGGACAACTCGGTTTGACGTAGCAGTGGATGCCGCTCGACTTGGTTCACTGCTGGAACAAGTTCACTGTTCACAGCCAAGGTCTCAAGGTGATGTGCCTGGAAGTTACTCACTCCGACCGCTCCGACACGTCCGTCTCGATACAATTGTTCAAGCGCGCTCCAAGAGTCAACGATTTTGTCTTCCACCGGCCAATGGATCAAATACAAATCCAATTGTTCTAAGCCGAGGCGTTCGAGTGAAGCTTCATACGCAGCGATGGCGGCATCATATCCTTGATCGGCATTCCATAGCTTCGACGTAATGAACAAATCATCCCGGGAAATATTCGCAATCTCCATCCCTTTCCGAATTCCGATTCCGACACCTTCCTCGTTCTCGTAAACGGCTGCCGTATCGATATGGCGGTAGCCTTGACGAATCGCTTCCACGACGGCATCGATGACCGTATCCCCGTCTTCTACTTTGAAGACACCAAGTCCAATAGCAGGAATGGCTTTCTGACCGTGATTTAACTGTATCGATTGTTTCATTCGTACCCCTTCTTTCGTGAGAATTCTCCTCCACTATAAATGGGATTCTCACTTTCTGGAATAAGGCACATTGAGGTAACTACAAAAAAACCGCCCCATTGCTGGAGCGGCGTGTAACACATGTTTATTCTGGACCTCTGTCATCGGCTCTAAAATCGAGCGCTTCACCTGCGACGACTGTCTCACCAAACGGTACGACGACAACTTTTCCGTCTCCGTTTGTCCAAATGATTGGTGTGATGAGTGATGGTACTTTATCGCGAATTGCGCTGAGATCGACTTCAAGAAGTACGTCTCCTGCTTCGACCCGTGCGCCCTCCTCTACTTTCGCAGTGAATCCTTCCCCTTTCAGGTTGACCGTATCGAGACCGACGTGAATCAACAGTTCGCGTCCATCGTCAGCCAAGATACCGATCGCGTGTTTCGTCGGGAAGAATGTCGTGATTTGACCGGTCACCGGTGAAACGACCTGACCTGAGCTTGGTTCAATCGCAAATCCTTCTCCCATCATGCGACCCGAGAAGACTTGGTCCGGTACATCATCGAGTGAGAGCAATACACCTGACATCGGAGCGAGGAAGCGATGATCGGCTTGTTCAGCCGCTTCCGGTGTGATCACAGCTTTCTCAACTTTTTCTTTCGGTTTATACTCGCCACCTTCGATGATGGTCGCGATTTGTGATTTGAGCGTATCCGATTTCGGTCCAAAGATGGCCTGAATGTTATCCCCTACCTCAAGGACACCGGCAGCACCGAGTGTTTTCAGTAGGTCTTTGTCAACTTGCTTCACGTCATTTACGGTGACACGAAGTCGCGTGATACAAGCATCCAAATGTTTGATGTTTTCAGGTCCGCCAAGTCCGACGAGCACTTCATATGGCAAGTCGTCCCCAATACCTGCTTTGTCCCCTTTCGTGCCGGTCTGAACGTCACGTCCAGGGATTTTCAGATCGAATTTCGTAATGGCGAATCGGAATCCAAAGTAATAGATGACCGCAAAGACGAGCCCGACCGGAATGACGAGCCACCAGGCCGTCCGGTTCGGCAAGACACCGAAGAGAAGATAGTCAATGAGACCGCCCGAGAAGGTCATCCCAATCTTGACGTTCAGTAAATGCATCGTCATGAAGGAGAGCCCAGCAAAGACGGCGTGAATTCCGAAGAGAAGTGGTGCTACGAAAACAAATGAGAATTCGACTGGTTCTGTGATCCCAGTCAAGAATGATGTGAGGGCAGCTGAGAAATAGAGACCTTCGACATCTTTCCGACGTTCTTTCGGAACCGTATGGAACATGGCGAGACAGGCAGCTGGCAATCCGAACATCATGAACGGGAATTTCCCGGTCATGTACGTACCAGCAGTGAACTCGACGCCGTCACGTAGTTGCGCAAAGAAGATCCGCTGGTCCCCTTGTACGAGATCACCCGCTTGGTTCGTGTATTCACCGAACTGGAACCAGAACGGAGAATACCAAATATGGTGAAGACCGAACGGAATCAAGGAACGTTCTACCAATCCAAAGATAAATGCTGATAAGGCAACGTTTGCCTCAATGACCGTACTTGAGAACGTATTGATCGCATTCCCGATCGGTGGCCATATATAAGCGAGCGCAATCCCGATAATCAAACTGAATGCGGCCGTCGCAATTGGGACGAACCGCTTCCCGGCAAAG
This sequence comes from Exiguobacterium sp. s34, assembly GCF_018617435.1. Taxonomy (NCBI): domain Bacteria; kingdom Bacillati; phylum Bacillota; class Bacilli; order Caryophanales; genus Exiguobacterium; species Exiguobacterium sp. s34. The sequence goes on from NZ_JACSKE010000005.1 coordinate 195,126, forward strand.
AATCCTAAGAAATCTGGCAACTTGATATTGAAATACTTGTTGTACGCATATGCTGCAACAAGACCTGCGATAATACCCCCGAATACCCCCATTTGGAGTGTCGGAATCCCGAGAACGGTTGCATACTGCGGGTCGCCCTGAGCAATTTCCGCGGTAATCCCGTTCCACGTGCTAATAACTTTGTTCATGATCAAATAACCGACAATGGCTGCTAGACCAGCAACCCCATCACCATTCGCAAGGCCGATTGCGACCCCGACGGCAAACAGTAACCCTAAGTTTGCGAAGACGATGTCCCCGGCATCTGTCATGACTTGCCAAATCAGGACAAGTGAGTCATTCGCCAGAAACGGGAGCAATTCAACGAGGTCCGGGTTTTGGAATGCGGTACCAAACGCCAAGAGAAGACCGGCTGCCGGTAAGATCGCAACCGGAAGCATGAGTGCTTTCCCGACCCGTTGTAAAACGCCAAACACTTTCTTCCACATCATGGTTCCCTCCTTTGTCAGAATACTTACTTTTTCCCTCTAACGTTTGGATGAAACCGTTTCACAAAGAAAAAGACCAACCCCGAAGGATTGGTCTCAATGATCATTAGTTTGCTTTCTTTTCGTTACCTGAAGCGATGACCGCTTGGATTTCTGATTTCAATGCATCCGAACGTGGTCCGAAGATTGCTTGAATGTTGTTACCAACTTCAAGGACACCAGATGCGCCAAGGCGTTTCAACTCATCTTTGTTGACTTGGTTCTTGTCTTTTACTTCGACACGAAGACGTGTGATACATGCATCGAGGTGCTTGATGTTTTGTGAGCCACCAAGACCAACGAGGATATCTTGTGCAAGTTCCGAACCAGTAGCTGTTGATTGTTCAACAACCTCATCTTCACGACCTGGTGTTTTAAGGTTGAACTTGCGGATAACGAAACGGAATCCGAAGTAGTAAACAACCGCGAACACGAGACCGACTGGAATAACGAGCCACCAAGCCGTACGACCTGGAAGAACACCAAAGAGCAAGAAGTCGATCAAACCACCTGAGAACGTCATCCCGATCTTAACGTTCAAGAGGTGCATCGTCATGAATGAAAGACCTGCGAATACTGCGTGTACTGCGAAGAGAAGTGGTGCAACGAACAAGAATGAGAACTCGATTGGTTCTGTGATACCAGTCAAGAACGATGTAAGGGCAGCAGAAGCCAAGAGACCACCGACAACCGCTTTACGCTCAGGACGTGCTTCGTGGTACATTGCGAGTGCTGCTGCAGGAAGACCGAACATCATGAACGGGAATTTACCAGTCATGAACGTACCTGCTGTCAACTCAGCGCCGTCACGAATTTGTGCGAAGAAGATCGCTTGGTCACCACGAACGACGTTACCCGCTGCATCTGTGTATGAACCGAATTCAAACCAGAACGGTGAGTAGAAGATGTGGTGAAGACCGAATGGAATCAATGAACGTTCGATCAAACCGAAGACGAACGCTGCGAATGTGCGATTCTCTTCCAACATGATTTTAGAGAATGCGTTCAAACCATCTTGTACTGGCGGCCAAATTAAAAGCATGACGAAACCAGCAAATACTGCTGCTACTGCTGTTACGATTGGAACGAAACGTTTACCAGCGAAGAAACCAAGGAATTGTGGCAATTCGATATTGAAATACTTGTTATAGGCCCATGCGGCGATGAGACCCATGATGATCCCTCCGAATACCCCAGTTTGGAGTGTTGGGATACCGAGTACGTTCGCGTAAGCTGGGTCACCTTGTGCTAACACTTCAGGTGTGAGTTCGAGCCAAACACCCATTACTTTGTTCATGATCAAGAATCCAACGATTGCTGCAAGTCCGGCAACCCCGTCACCGGCTAAACCGATGGCGACACCGACTGCGAACAAGAGCGCCAAGTTCGAGAAGATGATTCCACCTGCTTGCTCCATCAATTGAGCGAATTTCACGATGCCTTCGTTTGTTAACCAACCAGCGCGTGATGTAAGTTGTGGGTTTTGCATTGCGTTACCGAATGCAAGAAGAAGACCGGCTGCCGGTAGGATTGCAACAGGAAGCATAAGTGCTTTACCGACTTTTTGAAGAACACCAAAGATCTGCTTAAACATCAACATTTCCTCCTTTTTTAAGTACGTATAAACAATATGATAGCGGTGTAGATGTCAGACAACCGACGTATCTAAACGTTTTCATAAATCACGTTTATAAAAACAGAAAAGGCATGAATAAGGATAGAACGTAGACCTCTCCCAATGGAGAAATCACATAACGTTCCACTCCTTACTCATGCCTGATCGAATCAGTAACACGTAAGACACGTGGTATCATTTATCTACTTGTTAGGCGCTGGAGATGCATCGTCAAATATGTCGCTTCACCTCGTGGGACGGGACGCTTTAATTCGCGTTCCATGATGCCCATCAGCTCCCAAGCAGTACTATAGCATAGCGGATATTCGTCGCGCAACACCTTTTCAATTTTTTGTGGGGCCTCGACCATCTCACCCGTCGCAACCCGCTCAACGGCGTACCTTAAATGCCGAAGTAAGCGCTTATAATCGAGTGAAGTCCGGTCCATTTTTACGTTCAAACGACTCTCAATCGTCTGGACGATTTGGCCGATGATTTGGTTATGACGATTCACTTCAAGGACATTCTTAAACGTCGTCGCCGAGTGGATGTGGAGGGCGATGAATCCAGTCTCCGCATCCGGTAGGAGTACGTTCAATCGTTCATGAAACATATCGACAATCCGTTCCGCGAGCGCAAACTCGTTTGGATAAAGCGATTCTGTTTCAAGTAAAAACGGATTCGTCACTTCCATTCCTTGCTCGATTCGTTTCATCGTAAAGAACAAATGGTCGGTCAAACCGATGTGAATATGTTCATCGACTTTCTTACCCGTACTCGTTTCGATGAAGCCGACAATCTCTTGCATGAACGCAATAAAATCCTCATCGACATGTTTGACGAGTTCTTGGTATTGCGACTGTTCTTCTTTATCTGTCAGTTGATACACTTTCTCCGGGACGCTGGCCGGGTCGACGAGGTCGCCTGGTTTTTTACCAAAGCCAATTCCCTTCCCGAGTAGAATGACTTCCGGATCCGTATCATGTTGACAAATGACAACGCTATTATTCAACACTTTTTTGATCGTATACATCGGTAATGTCATTCGCATCGCATCCCTTACTAAAATCGTTTCGCTATCTAGTATATCGGTTCATGCCCTAAAAAAGTAGGGACAAAACAAAAATGGCGAACATTTCTGTCGCCATTTAGAACATTGAATAACCGCTCTTCCGTAAGAAACGAATCGTCACGCCAGCTAAGATTGCACCGAGCAATCCGAAACCGAGCATGAACAAATCGAGAAGTTGCAATCCGACGAGTCCTTCATAGATCCCCGTGAGTGCAGTTGACGTCTCGGTCACGTAACTCGAAAGTTTGACATTATCAATCATCATGATGACAAAAATTGGATAAATGAACACAAGTGTCCATGTCTTTTTAAGTAACATATTCAAGATGAAGCCGATACTGAAAAAAATCGTCATATATAAGACGGCCCCAATGACTGCTTGGATAATATGCATGTGATGTCCCCCTTGTCCGCTCTCCATTATACAAAATTTCGACCAACGTGGTCAAAGAACTTCCTATGACAATTTCTAAAGAAAACAGCTCGTTCTGAATGAGAACGAGCCGTACGTGAATCGCGAATTAGAACTTCCCTTTTTTGAGGACGAGTCCGTATTTTTTCAATTCGATGAAGTGTTTGTTGTCGATGACTTTCTTCATGAATGAAGCGTTGCGACCGAAGATTTTTTTACCCATGACGATTCCGATTCCATCGTTATGACCGAGCGAAGCGACTGTTCCTTTGCTCTCGTAAGTGAACTTCGAAGTCGATTTGCCGTTGATAAGCGCCGCGATGTTTTTCGCAACGTTGTGCGCTTGTTGCGTCGCGATTTGTGCCGTCGGTGGGTATGGACGGTTTGATGCAGGGTCCATGACTGCTGAGCAGTCACCGATGATGAAGACGTTGTCGTGACCTGGTGCACGGTTGTCCGCTTCCACCATGACACGGTTACGAACCGCTTCAAATCCTGATTTTTCGATGATTGGGCTACCACTTACGCCACCTGTCCAAATGATTGTGTTGGCACGGATTGTCTCCGTTGTGTCACCTTGGAGTGGACCGAATGTGACGACACCTGGTTCGACGCCTTTGATTCCGTTACCGAGTTTCATCTCGACACCGTTACGCTCCAACCATTTCTGTGCGTATGTTGTGAGTTCCGGATCGAATCCTGGAAGAACTGTTGGCGCTGCTTCAATGTTGACGATGCGAACCGCTTCGCGTGGAACGTCATACTGTTTGCAAAGCTCAGGGATTCGGTTGACGATTTCACCGAGGAATTCGATTCCTGTGAATCCAGCACCACCGACAACGATCGTGACGAACGAGTTGTCAGAAGAACCGTTTGTTTTATATTGAGCGAATGAGTACTCGATGTGCTCTTTGATTTTACGAACACTGTTCAACGAGCTGATTGTCATCGCGTTTTCTTTCAAGCCTGGGATACCGAATGTTTCAGGAACACCACCGAGACCGATGACAACGTAGTCGTATTCGACGACAGAACCATCTTCGAGCGTCACTTGTTTCGCAGCAGTATCGACGCGATCGACGATCCCTTTGACAAGTTTCACACGTGACGGGTTCACAATGTCGTTAATGTAAATGCGTGCTTGGTCTGGGTTCATCGTTCCAGCAGCTGGTTCGTGAAGCCATGTCGTTTGGTAGTGATAATCATGCTTGTTGATGAGCGTGATGTTCGCATCACCTGCAGCGAGTGTCTTTTGAAGGTTGACAGCTGTAATAAGTCCGCCAAAGCCCGCGCCAAGAATAACAATGTTAGGTCGTTTCATGTTCATTTCCACCTTGTTTAAAGTTTTGTTTTTTTGAACAACTATGTTGTGTGTTTCTTCACATAGATGTTCACAATAAAGCCCATTCTTGTTCAACATCTGTTCACAATTGCTTCTGCTTTATTGTACGCTCTTTAAATTGAATTCTCAATGGAAAAGCTTATCTTCTTGAATTTTTTTTGAAAGTGTTGCATGTTTGTACTGAATGGATTTAATTCAATAAACTCTCTATAATAGATGTATACGCTTTGAGGAGGAATTCGATGAAGACGACGAAAGATGTAATCATCATCGGTGGCGGCCCGGTCGGACTGTTCACCGCATTTTACGCAGGCATGCGCCAACTCGATACGACGTTGATTGAAAGCTTACCGCAACTCGGCGGTCAGTTGTCAACGCTCTATCCTGAAAAATATATTTATGATATCGCTGGTTTCCCGAAAGTGAAAGCACAGGACTTGATCGATCAATTGAAAGCGCAAGCTGATCAATTCGAGCAAGACTACCGCCTCGGCGAAACGGTTGAAACAGTGGAACGTCTTGAGGACGGCACATTTGTTTTGACGACAAATAAAGAAGAATATCATACGAAAGCCATCATCATCACTGCAGGAAACGGTGCCTTCTCGGCTCGTCCACTCGGTCTTGACGGCTGTGAAGATTACGCAAACCTTCATTACTTCGTCGACAACATGGAGAAATTCCGTGATCGCCGTGTCATGATTGCAGGTGGCGGAGATTCAGCCGTCGACTGGGCGCTCATGCTTGAAGGGATTGCGAAAGAAGTACACATCGTCCACCGTCGCGACCGCTTCCGTGCTCACGAACATACGGTCGAGCAGATGAGAGCATCGACGATTAACGTCCTTACCCCATACAACATCGAGTCACTTTCAGGTGAGACACACATCGAATCTGTCGAACTGACAGATAAAGACGGTGAGTCGAAAATCGTTGAAATTGATGATTTGATTTGTAACTACGGATTCGTTTCATCTCTTGGTCCAATCAAGAACTGGGGAATGGAATTCGAGAAGAACACAATCCGTGTCGACTCACGTATGGAAACGACAGTCGCTGGCATCTTCGCTTGTGGTGATATCGCCACATACGAAGGAAAAGTGAAGTTGATCGCAACAGGTTTCGGTGAAGCCCCAATCGCTATCAACCAAGTAAAACAACTTGTGGACCCGACTGCTCGTCACCCACAACACTCGACATCTGTATTTGCCGGGAAATAATCATCAATCCTCTGTGGACCGTATCCACAGAGGATTTTTTTATTTCCGCATCGTCTGAATGATGACCCGGTCAATCCAGTCATCCAACTGCGTGAAGACGTAGCCCGCTTTTTTCGCTTCAGCGATTGACATGTAATAGTCGACATCCGAATCATATGGGGACGACTCCCCGTCTTTTATAATATGGACCGGTTTTCCGACGTGATGACCGATCCGTTCCATCAGAGCACCCATGGAGATCAGACCGTCACTTGCCGCGTTGAATGGACCCGTCACGTTCGCGCGTCCTACCCATTCTAAAAATGCCGCTGCTTCCGCACTCGAAATGAAGCCCATCTTCGCTTCCGGATGATGCAAGACAACCGGTTCCTCGTTACGAATCGCATCCACATAAAATTTGAGTCGATCTGTATAATCGTCCGGCCCTAAGACAATCGGCAGGCGAACGGTCGCGACCGGGAACGAGGCCCGGTGGAAGAAGAACGATTCGGCCTCTCGCTTTCCTTGTCCGTAATCATGCTCGGCTTCTAGATGATATTCATAATGGAGCGGATTGAAGTCACTCTCTTTTAAGTCAGGACCCGGAGCATACACCGACATCGTAGACGTCAATACATATTTCCCCACTTTGTCCATGAACGCGTCCGACGCAATCTTTGCCTGATACGGCGTAAAACAAATATTGTCGTAGACGAGGTCGTACCGTTCGCGTGCCAAGTCTTTCATCGTTGCGACCGATTGCCGATCTCCTTTGATCGAACGTATCCCTTCGGCTTCTGGCACTTGCAGTTGCCCTCTCGTCACAATCGTCACATCGTCCCCCGCCTCCGCGAGTCGCAAGGCAAGTCGTTTCCCGAAATAGCGTGACCCTCCGAATATCAATACTTTTCTCATGACCCTCAATCCTCCATTTTGTAATGACGTCCCTACTCATTTTCCCTTCAAAGAAACAGACTAATCTACCACTTTCACACGTTTTCTTGCTATTGTTATAAGTAAAGACTCGTTAGGGGGACCTGAATATGCATCAAATCATGCTAGAAAAAGGATGGACTTACGAATTGCCGCCACAGTATGCGATTTATCAGAGCTTATCAGACTTCAGTCGTTATTCCGTCCTCGACCAAGAAGAGGAGAGCGTTTGCTCATTCCGAATCACGAATGACACGTGTACAATCACGGGCTTTCGACCTTGGCAGCACCATATCGAACTCGATGTCACCGCTAAAGTGATTCGTTTGATTTTGACAGAAGAAGAATAAAGAACCGATCGCGAGTGCGATCGGTTCTTTATTCTTTAACATTCTCCTGGTGTACCGGCGTTCGTTGCCGTACGGAAACTTGAGCCGCATCCACACGTGGCGATCGCATTCGGGTTTTTAATCGTAAAGCCTCCGCCGAGCATCGACTGCTTATAGTCGATCTCAAGTCCATCGACGACACCATGATCCACTTCAGCGACGATGACGCGGACACCATGATGATCAAATTGAACATCTTTGTCCGTTTTCTCCTCATCAAAGCCCATTCCATATGAAAGTCCTGTACATCCGCCACCTTGGACCTTTACTCGCAAATATTGTGCATCCGGGCGTTCGGTCTGTTTCATCATCTCTTGTACTTGAAGTGCTGCTGATTCTGTCAAATGAATCATCTGAACTCCTCCTCATTTTATCTTCATTTCAAGTCAATTGACTTGTAGTTTTGTGCATTATCTTGTATAACTAAACTGTAACAAAAAAAATTAAATCGTTCCATCTTCGGGGCAGGGTGAAATTCCCGACCGGCGGTATTGAAGAATTTATTCTTCTCAGCCCGTGAGCGAGCAAGGCGTTGCTTGCTGATTTCGTGAGATTCGAAAGCCGACAGTATAGTCTGGATGGGAGAAGATGGCGGCATCCGACCGATATCCGGATGTTTTCTTTGACGTGGACTCTTCCACCTCGGAAAACATCTATTTCGTATGCGCGTAAACTCTCCCGATTGTCTTCATTGCAATCGGGTTTTTATATGCGACGGGTGCCATTCATCGAGGAGCGACCTAAAGGAGAGATTCTGATGAAAACTACGCGCAACAAACGACTGACAACAATGGTGACTTTGGCGATGCTCGGGACGATTTCGTTCGTACTCATGCTATTCAACTTCCCGCTCCCATTTTTACCGCCATTCCTCAAAGTGGACTTTAGTGACATTCCTGCACTCATTGCCGGGATCGTCTTTTCACCACTCGCAGGTGTCGTGGTCGTCGGATTGAAAAACGTCTTGTATTATGTCTTTAACGGTGGCGGTGTCCCGGTCGGAGAAGTCGCAAACTTCTTCGCAGGTGTCGCATTCATGTACCCGGTCGCATGGTTCTATCACAAACGGAAGACGAACAAAGCACTCGCTTCTGGACTACTCGCCGGTACAATCACAATGGCACTCAGCCTCGCCATCTTAAACTATCTCGTCATCTTGCCAGCCTATGCTTTCTTCTTCGGAATGGCAGACATGGCCGATCCGGCCGTGAAGACGGACCTCGTCCTTTACGGGATTTTACCGTTCAACTTGATTAAAGCGATCTTGATCAGCGCACTCTTCGTTCCACTCTTCTTGAAATTGAAGCCGTGGATCGAACGTCAACGTGTACAGCTTCAAGCGTAATCGATATACAAGCATCTAGGCATTGCCTAGGTGCTTTTTCTAAATCCTATTGATCAGAAGGAGTTTGATTGATGAAACATGAACAGGACTTGATCCATTTCTTACAGCAAGATGCAGAACTCATGAAGCACCTTCGCACCGTCGCTACTCTTCATCTACCAGACTGGTGGATTTGCGCGGGCTATATCCGCGCAAAAATATGGGATCATCTCCACGGATACGATACTCCGACACAAACAGACGATGTGGATGTGATTTATTTCGACCCTACCCAGCCAGAAGAAGCAATCGAGAAAGAGTTAGAGCAGACGTTGTATCAACGAGATCCAGACATGCCTTGGTCTGTCAAAAACCAAGCAAGAATGCATCATGTGAACCATCTGCCTCCGTATACCTCATCAATCGATGCGCTAGCCCATTTCCCCGAAACTGTGACAGCAATCGGGGTACGTCTCAATTTAGACGGTGAGCTCATTCTCTCAGCACCCTATGGCGTTCAAGACCTTCTCACACTACAAGTTAGACCTACACCGTATTTTGAAACAAGCACCTCAAAACATCCAATCTACTTGAAACGAATGGCTCAAAAAAATTGGCCAGCTCAATGGCCGAACGTCAAATTGTATACATAATTCCTACGTTAAAAAACGCGACCACCGAAGTGATCGCGTTTTCTTATATCGATTAGAGAAGAAGTCCAGCCAATGTAGCTGACATCAAGTTTGCAAGCGTACCTGCGAGAATCGCGAGAACACCCATACGTGCGATGTCACCACGACGGTTTGGCGCCATACCACCAAGACCACCGAGAAGGATCGCGAGTGACGAGATGTTTGCGAAACCACAAAGTGCAAATGCGATCATTGCTTCTGTACGAGCTGACAAATCACCAGAACCGATGATTGGTGCGAACTCAGAGAATGCAACGAATTCGTTCAAAACTAGTTTTTGACCGAGGAAGCTACCGAATTGTACAGCATCTGCCCACGGCACACCAATGACAAACGCGAGTGGTGCGAACACATAACCAAGAATCAATTCGAGTGACAAGCTATCGAATCCGAAGAGTCCGCCGACTGAACCGAGGATCAAGTTAACGAGCGCAATCAATGAAACGAATGCGAGAAGCATTGCACCGACGTTCAAGGCAAGGAAGAGACCGTCAGAAGCACCACGTGCCGCTGCATCGACGAAGTTCGCCGCTCTGTCTTCTTCTTCCTCTGCAATCTCGATGTCATCATCGTACTCTTCTGTTTCTGGCACGATGATTTTAGCAAATAAGAGACCCGCTGGTGCTGCCATGAAGCTTGCTGCGAGCAAGTATTCGAGCGGTACACCAAGTGCTGCGTATCCAGCAAGTACAGAACCGGCAACCGATGCGAGACCACCGACCATGACTGCGAAGAGCTCAGATTGTGTCATCGTAGGAAGGTAAGGCTTGATGACAAGCGGTGCTTCCGTTTGACCAACGAAGATGTTTGCTGTTGCTGAAAGTGACTCTTTACGTGACGTTCCTAATGCTTTTGCAAGTGCCGTACCGAGGATACGGATGACCCACTGCATGACGCCAAGATAGTAAAGTAACGCGATTAATGATGACATGAAAACGATAATCGGAAGAACTTGGAATGCGAAGACGAAGTTGTCGCCGCCGACTGCTGTTCCGAATACGAACGCAATCCCGTCACCCGCCGTGTTCAAGATGGCTTGAACCCCGCTCGAGATCCATTCAAGTGCCGAACGTCCCCAAGACGTATACAACACGAGGAAAGCAAACGCGAATTGAACAGCGAACGCTGCCAAGACCGTGCGCCATTTGATGGCTTTACGGTTGGTAGAGAAGATGTAAGCGATTGCAATTAGTGCCAAAATACCAACCACACTCATGATTTTCATTGATGTTGTGCTCCTTTCATATTAAACAAAGCTATTATATGTGTCATACCCGAAAAGAGATGTGCCCTACCGTTTGAAACGCTTTCTTTTTCTCGTTGTTAAACGTCAGACAACCTACATTCGAACCTCTTAGAATATAACATCCCTCTTTTTAAAATGCAACGGGTGAAATAAAAAAGTTTGAGGTCATCCCCCAAACTTTTTACCATGCCATCTCTTCTATTTTTTCATACACCTTCGTCACTAATTCATCCGGTGTTTCACCGGTCACAACTTCCCCATCGACAAGGCAGAACAAATCGAGGGAACAGACGCCACAGTAGCCCGTACAGCCGTATTCGACTACATCGAGGTCCGGGTCGGACTCCAATTTTGCTCGGGCAACCTGTGAGCCCATCGCTAAATTCGAGGCACAAAATTCGATGATTGGATTCATCATATATGTCACCGTCTTTCTTTACGTGAATTATCGGAAAATGGTTCTTCTACGGCAGATTATAACATGATACAGTTGAAGAGTAACAAAGGGGGATTATTATGCGCAAATTAGTCGTCTTAGGGGGCGGTTATGGGGGAATGCGTGTCATCGAAAGAGTTCTTGGGCACCAGTTGAAGGACGTCTCGGTCACGCTCGTCGATCGCTTACCTTATCATGGATTAAAAACAGAGTATTATGCGCTCGCTGCAGGAACGGTCTCGGACCGCGATATTCGCATCGACTTTCCGGAAGAAATTGACTACATATACGGACAAGTCACGGATATCGATACCGAAGACAAGATGGTTCTTCTCGCGAGTGGAGAAAAGGTACCGTATGATGACCTCGTCATCGGATTAGGCTGTGAGGACAAGTATCATAACGTCCAAGGGGCAGCGGAATTCACGTACAGCATTCAAACACTTGAAGAATCGCGTAAAACACAGCAAGCGATCAACGGGTTACGACCTGGCTCGGTCGTTTCAGTCGTTGGAGCAGGATTATCCGGTGTCGAACTCGCAAGCGAACTACGCGAGAGTCGTCCTGATTTGACGGTTCGCTTGTTTGACCGTGGACCTTCCGTGCTATCGTTCTTATCCAATCGTGTCTCGATGTATGTCCAATCTTGGTTCGAAGAGCATGGGGTCGAAGTCATTAACAACGCCAACATTACGCGCGTCGATGCCGATGGTTTATGGAACCATGAAGATTTGTTCCCTTCTGACTTGACCGTATGGACAGCTGGGATTCAACCGGTCGCTGTCGTACGCAACCAAGGATGGGAGCTCGATGGAGGCGGACGTGTCAAACTGACGGAACATCATTTCGTACCAGGCTTACCGGACGTGTTCGTCGTTGGAGACAACGCTAGCTTGCCGTACGCACCGTCTGGACAACTCGCCGAAGCTCAGGCAGAACAAATCGTTCAAGTGCTCCTCTGTAAGTGGAAGGGGCTCGCCTATCCAGAGTTACCTGACATCAAATTGAAAGGGACGCTCGGTTCCCTCGGGAAGAAAGCAGGCTTTGGGGTGTTTATGGGGAAACAATCGCTCACCGGAAAAGTCGCTCGCCTATTGAAATCCGGTATTCTTTGGAAACATAAAGTCATCAAATAACCGATTGCGAATTGACCTGACTGGTCGATTCGCTTTTTTTATAAATCCGATCATCGATTATTCATTCAACCACCGTCTTATTGAGTCAAAAGTCTTGTATCTTAATCCCCTCTATCCTTATCTAAATATTCAGATTTTTAATGCCTACGACATATTCTATACGTTGGAAAAACTTGTTACTCTATGAACACGGCAGCCCGACATCCTGTCATCTTGCCTACTACCCTAAAGGAGGAAACAAGTTGAAAAAAATCTGTAGCACCGTCCTCGCATCATTGCTCGTCTTATCAACCGTACCTGGAGGCGCAGAAGCTGCCCCGAACAAAGAGAAAGAACGCGTCCTCGTCGTCTTCAAAGAATCGGCAAAGAAAATCCCGCTCTCGATTGAAGGCATGGAAGTTCGTCAACAGTATTCGAATATTCCAGCAGCGGCACTCGAAGTTCCGAAGTCTGCCCTGAACGGACTGAAGAATAACCCGCATGTCGCACACGTGGAAGTGGATCAAACGGTACATATCGAGAACCAAAGCCAAGATTGGGGAATTCCTAAATTACAAGCTCCTTCCGCTTGGCAGAGCGGATTCACTGGTAAAGGTGTCAAAGTATCCGTCGTCGATACCGGGATCTCCGCTCACCCGGACTTAACGATTGCCGGTGGTGCCTCATTTAGTACGGTGACGAGTTCTTATGCCGATGACAACGGTCACGGGACGCACGTCGCTGGGATTATTGGAGCCCGTAACAACAGTATCGGGACCGTCGGAATCGCACACGAGGCAAGTATTTATGCCGTCAAAGCACTCGAGGCAAACGGAAGTGGTAGTCTATCGAGTATTATTGCCGGGATTGACTGGTCGATTACGAACGACATGGACATCATCAACTTGAGCCTTGGAACGACAAGTCCTTCGACGACACTCCAACAAGTGGTGGATCGTGCGAATAACGCAGGGATTCTCGTCGTTGCAGCAGCCGGTAACAATGGACGTACCGATGGATCAGGCGACCTCGTCAACTACCCGGCTCGTTACAACTCGGCAATCGCCGTCGCTGCGACAGATATCAATAACAACCGCGCCTCATTCTCAGCAACAGGTAGCACAGTCGAAGTCGCGGCTCCTGGAGTCAGCATCAATTCAACACTCTCTAATGGCGGCTACGGTCAAATGAGTGGGACATCGATGGCGACACCTTACGTCGCAGGTAACCTTGCGCTCATGAAGCAAGCCTTCCCGACGTTATCGAGCACGCAACTCCGTACGAAATTATCGCAAGATTCGATTGACCTCGGTACGGCAGGTCGTGACACTTGGTTCGGAAATGGACTCGTCCAAGCCCCTACTTCTGGTGGTACGACACAACCGGTACAAGCACTTACGACGACGGTATCGACGTCGAAGTCATACTACTACGCGGGTGAAGTCGTCTCAATCTCTTCGACGGTGCGCAATTCGAATGGACAAGCAGTCGCAAACGCTGATGTCCGTGTGACGGTCACACAACCGAACGGTGCGACACTCGTCGGCACAGGGAAGACGAATGCTTCCGGTGCGATCACATTCACGCTCTCTACAAATTCTTGGTCACAACGCGGTTCGTATCAAGTGAAGTCAGACGCGACACTAACTGGTTACACAGCGGGTTCGGCGACATCTTCGTTCCAACTTCTCTAACCGAAAAAGGTCGAGCGAATCGCTCGACCTTTTCTATAAAACGAATCAAGTCGTTCGAAGCGACTCGGTTCGTTTTTTACGTTGATTCCATACTTCTATAAACGTTGCGCCGTATCCATCAGCTGTGTCGAAGACGTCGCTATCTGCGTCGTCGCCCGCTTAAGTTCGGCAATCGACTCGACAATCTCATCGATATCCCCGGCGAGGCTCCCCATCTGTCCGTCCGCATGTTCAGAGTCCCCCGAGATTTGCAGGAAGGCGTCCGTCACTTGATTGATTCGCCCCATCGTCTGCTTCATCTCTTGCTCGGTTGAGAGGACACGGGTCGACGTCTCTTCCATTTGATTCGTGAGTCGCTTCACCAAGTCCTCGACTTCTTCCGCTGCTTGTTTGGACTGACTCGCAAGCGTCCGTACCTCGGAAGCGACGACGTGGAATCCTTTCCCTTGCTCCCCCGCTCGTGCAGCTTCGATGGCAGCATTCAAACTGAGCAAGTTCGTCTGATTGGCGATTTGTTTCACTGAGTCCGCAATCGTCATAATTTCATTCATCAACTTTTCAAGTGCTTTGATTTCTTGAGCGGAATCCGAAAGGTCACGCGTAATCTCTTCGAGGCGGCCCGTCTCGGACAAGATGGCGTCTTTTCCACTTACCGAAGAATGAAGTACCGTCCTCAGCTTTGTCTGGGTGAGTGAACTCGAATGCTTCATATCATCTGCCCGCTCGTTCATCGATTGAAAGCTGGCCATGACTTCTTGAGAGAGCGCCGCTAAGTCTTCACTTGCCTGTTGGATTGTCTGACCAATCTCGTCTTTTACGAGTTGCATCTGGTCACGAACGACCTCGGCCTCATCATCAAACATTTCGAGCACGATCTGTTGCTCGAAATTAAAGATTTTAGAGACGGCCATCATCAACTTCATTTTTGATTCCGCATCAAGTTGTTCATCTTGGATGGATAAGACGAGCGTCTCAAATATTTTTTGAAACGCAGCCATATACCACTTCCCCTTTAGACCGATCAAGTAGTGACGTTTGGCGATGGCAAGACGTCTGTTAATATACGACTCATTCAATTTCCCTTCAAACATCTCCATGATGTGATTCGAGAGGGTGAGTTTCAGTTTGTCCGAGGACGAATGTTGCCGAATCAACTCTTTCATCTCATCAATTTTTTCGAGCTCCTCGTAAAATACATCCACTAAACGCGGCGTCAATTGACGTAGTTCATGTTGATACGCACGTAAATATACGAGATCTTCACGTTCGAGGCGAATCAACTGACGTTGACGTTCTAACTCATCCGGTAAAGCGATCAACAGGTGCTCCATTTGTGATGAGATGTCTAAATGGATCGGTGTATTCCGTTTTCGAGCAAACATTGAACAGTCCTCCTCAATGAATAGATTCGTAAAATTTTCAAAATATTATAAAAATTATGCAAGTTATGTTCAGTTTATCCCGATAGACAAAAGTTGTAAAATTGTTTTCAAAAGAATAGGTAAACAAAAAAACGAACCTTGCGCTCGCACGGTCCGCCTGTTGTCTTCATTGTTTTATACTTGCTTCGCCTCAATCGCCGCGTATACTTTCCGCAACTGAACCACGCCCTCGTCAATCACTTCCCCGTCGAGCAAGACGAGCGGATAAAACCATTCGTCTTCTTTGAGCGCCTGGGCGAACTCATCTTCGCTCTGTTCGAAATCGATGTATTCGAACGAAAAGGATTGCTCCGGATACTTCCGTCCGAGCGCACTTTGCAACCACTCATACGTTTCGGTAGAACTCGGTGCACCGACACAACTTGCACATTGAACTTCTGCCCCATATACCGTAATTTTCAACTTTATTCCCCCTCAAATCTATTATACAAAAATTCTTCGATTTCCCGATGATGAAACGCTCAGTGTAAATGATTGAGAAACACTCTCAAACTTGCTAGAATAAAGTAGAACGAGAAAGGGGTAGATACCATGGAAATGTTTGATCAAGTCCAAGAAGTGCTCGATAAATTGCGTCCGTTCTTGCTTCGTGACGGCGGAGACGTCGAACTCGTTGATGTCGAAGAAGGCATCGTCAAGCTCCGTTTGATGGGTGCTTGCGGCAGCTGCCCGTCTTCAACAATCACGTTAAAAGCCGGTATTGAGCGTGCGCTCATCGAAGAAGTACCAGGCATCGTCGAAGTAGAACAAGTATTCTAAGCAAAAAGGGAGACATTCGTCATCCCTTTTTTTCGTGCTTCCATTCATCTAAACTCTCGACCATATAGGTTGGGAGTTTTTCTTGTTCTTGGATAAACGCCGGTCCATGCACACCTGAGTTGACATGGAGCGTACGAATGCCACCATTGATCCCAAACAAAATATCCGTATGGTAGTTATCCCCGACCATGACGACATCCTCTTTATTTAGTCCAATCATGTCGAGTGCGATGTCGATCATGACCGGTTCCGGTTTTCCGATGAAGAAAGGATCCTTCTCCGTCGTCACGGTCAATACAGACGTGAGCGACCCGTTCCCCGGTAGAAATCCACGTTCAGTCGGAATCGCGATATCCCCATTTGTCGAGATGAATCGAGCTCCCGAACGGATGGCGATTGCGCCACGTGCCAACTTCTCATATGTGATGTGTCGGTCAAGGCCGATGACCACATAGTCCGCTTTCGGTTCGTCCGTGACATGAAAACCACGAGATTCTAACGCAAGACGAAGTCCATCTTCCCCAATCATATAGACAGTTGCCCCCGGAGACATCTTTTCAATATAAAAAGCCGTTGCCATCGCGCTCGTCAAAACGTTCTCCGCTTTCACGTTCGCCCCCATCTCAATCAACTTGTCAGCAATCTGTTGTTGCGTCATCGATGCGTTGTTTGTGACGAACAAATATGGGACGCCTGTCGCTTCTAGTTCGTTGACGAAATCGACAGCTGCCTGTACGGGTTCCGTACCGGCATACATCGTACCGTCTAAATCAAACAAATATCCTTTAATCGGTTCCATCCAATCACTCGCTTTCTGGTAAGAATGCGGACACTGGTCCAAGTTCGACTTCTAAGTAGCGATGAACTTGTGTGGAGAATGCCGTGAAGTCTTGTTTCGACGTCTTCACCCATTCGTCAAACTTTGATGCATCGGCGTGCACAAACTCACGAACGTAGTAGGCACGTAATCCGACGAGTGCTTTTGTCGCTTTCGCCGTCGTCTCATCGAGCACGCGCTCATCGAGTAAGATGTCGACAATGTCTTCATAACTTCCAGGGTCTCGCATGATGAACCCGTCAATCATCGAGTTCCCAACATCGATGACCCCTTCCATAAGAAGGACGGCCATTCGCTGTTTCGCAAGATCTACCGTGAACGCATCCCCGGTCAATTGATCGGTATGCGCTAACATCGTCTCCATCTGTTCCAGTGTCTGATTAATCTTCTCTCTATTCACAAAATACATGATAATCCCCCCTGCTGTTAATACTAATGCTTTTTCGGTCAGGAGAAAAGAATCTGTCCTATTTACATCATTTATAAGATTGTGATACACTAATCAACGGATTTAAGCCGTAAAAAGTATAACACATTGAATAGAGATAACGTGGAGGGTACAACACTATGGAACGTGAATTAGCATTAGAAATCGTACGGGCAACAGAGGCAGCAGCACTCGCATCATCGAAATGGATCGGACGCGGCCAAAAGAATGAGGCCGATGATGCAGCTACGTCAGCGATGCGAGAAGTTCTTGGAACGGTCAACATGGACGCGACAGTTGTCATCGGAGAAGGTGAACTCGATGAGGCCCCGATGCTCTACATCGGGGAAAAACTCGGAACAACATTCGGTCCGAAAGTTGACATCGCTGTCGATCCACTCGAAGGAACATCCATTGTCGCAAAAGGCCTTGGAGATGCGATGGTCGTCATCGCCGTTGCTGATGAAGGTGCCCTCCTCCACGCACCAGATATGTACATGGACAAACTTGTCGTCGGTCCAAACTTAAAAGGGAAAGTCTCACTCGACGAACCGCTCGAGTCTATCATTGAAAAAGCTGCGAAATATAATAACAAGCGCATCGAGGAAGTGACGGTCATCATGCAAGACCGTGACCGCCACGAACATCTTCGTCAAGCCGTCATGAACGTTGGCGCACGCGTCAAGCTATTCGAAGATGGCGATGTGTCTGCAGGAATCGCTGCTGCCGTTAAATCAAACCCGATTGATATTTTCATCAGTACAGGTGGAGCTCCTGAAGGAGTTATCACAGCCGCTGCTGTCAAAGCGCTCGGTGGAGACATGCAGGCCCGTCTACATCCGATGAACGAAGAGGAATCAGCTCGCGTCATCTCAATGGGAATTGAAGATCCACTCCAACTCCTCACGCTCGACGACCTCGTCAAGAGCGATGACTGCATCTTTGCTGCGACTGGTGTCACGTCTGGTGAGTTGCTCGATGGCGTCAAGTTCTTGACGGATGATATCGTCGAGACGACGTCACTCGTCATGCGATCGAAGACACGCACGATTCGTAAAGTCGTGGCTGAACATCACTTGTCATTGAAGCCATACTTACAAAAAACTGAAGTCAACGCCTAAAAAACGCCTTGCTCAATGAAATGAGCGAGGCGTTTGTTTGATTAAAACCCTTGTTCCGTTCCGTGCACTGGCTCGTCCGAACCAACTTGATTGTCGCGAATCGAGTCATAGAACGTCGCATACGTTGTCGAGAAGTAAGGACCGATGAAGAAGAATCCAATTCCGAGCGTCAAAATCCCGACGAGGAACCATCCGAAGAACGACAAGAAGAGCATGAATGCTTCCATCTTATGCCCGTCCATGAGACGCCGCGATTCCGTAATCGACTCGAGTGCCGAAAGCTCAGGCTGATCGCGTAAGATATACGGCGTAAGCGAGTACGAGAATCCTTTGATGATTCCAGGTACGATGAGCAATAACGTCCACAATACAAGGAACACACCCATCACGAAAGACGTGATGACATGTTTAACATAACGTTTTTGGAACGGTTTGAACAATGTCGAGAGTGATGCGCCATTTCCGCGTGATACGTTAAGGGCGAGCCATGACCAACCGATGGCAAGTGGTGCAATCAAGATTTGAAGAACGTTCGACACGAAACTTAATGTGACGTCTGTCGATGTGAGCGGTTCTGTAGAATTCGGGTCCACACTCGGAGCAAATCCTTGTGGAATCCCGTTGATGATCATGAACAAGAGAGCCAATCCAGCCATGAGCCACCATTTTCCTTTCAGTGCTTGTCGTGCATGTTGTTTCCATTCAGATCTCATTGTAACCCATCCTTTTTTATAGTCTTCACTTCAGTGTACGTGAAAAGTTTGCAACACGTTTCAAAAAAACATAAAAAAAGGGAAAGGATTTTTTTCCTTTCCGCTTAACGAATCATGACGTTACCTAAAAAGAACTGAGACATGGATAAAATCAATAAGAACACTCCGAGCGAAAACGCAAGGTGAGATGTAACTTTGAACACGCGGCTCCGTAAAAAAGAGTGCCCATATTCAAAGCGACGGACGATCAACACATGAATAAGTTCAAAAAGAATGACTGCCGCCGTAAAATAGAAAGTCATCATGATGTGGAAGCCAAAAAAGAACATGGCCAGTATCCCTAGTCCAAGATTATGGATTCGATTATGGACGTCATCCCGATCCCCGACGGTCGTTTGTACATGTTGCATCCAATCACCTCACTCTAAAAACCAAAACTACGTAGCTATCCTTAATGACAATTTATCACATTTTTCCAACCCTTAAACTCTAAGTCATGACTTTTTACCTAAACGAAATATTTGGAAATTAACTGTAATAAAAAAGTGCTGATTGCTCAGCACTTTACGCGTTCGTCTCTTCAGCCTTGTTGAACTTCCGCTTCAACTTCAGTTTCTGCTTTGTTCCACCAAAGACAGGACCGCTCTCTTCTTCGTTAATGTCCGTCTCTTTCTTCAGAACGAAATAAGGACATCCGAAATTGCAGTACTCGTATACATAGTCCATCACATGATCGATCCGGTTCTCGTACGTCGCTAATTTCGATTGTGGTTCATAGAACCCTTTCAAACGTAGTTGACCGTGTCCCCAGTCGCCGACAATATAGTCGTATTTATCAAGCACGTCACTATACCGCGCGATAAACGCTTCTTCATCAAAGCCGTCGCGCTTCTCTTCTAAGACGGTATATCCGTGGCGATTCACTCGAATCATCGCTCCCACCTCCACTCTTGTATCATAGCATGTCCCGCTATGACGGCTCTATCCTTTTCGAATGACCTCATGACGAGCAACGATGGTCTCTCGCAGCACATCCCTTAATAATTCGGGCATGAAATATCGTTTCGGCTGGTCTGCTAAGTATGGAAGGAGCGGACCAAACGTCAACATATCGACCGTTGCGACACGATACGTCCGGTTCGGTTCAAGCTTTTCTCCCATGACATAGTATTGACCGTCCCGCTGTTCGATTTGATACAAACTTGGTTCACCAAGCACAGTGCCTCTGAAACCGAGACCTCTGACGTGCATATTCGTGAACGTTTCCTCGTTTACGTCATGTAAGAAGCGTTCGAGCGTGTGACCGTCAAGTGTCAGGACACATGGGTTGATTGGATGTGGGCAGATTCGGTGAAGCATATTTAACGTGACGTTTCCTGGAGCGAGACCGTCTAAGACGACGCCTGACGGGATGATCCCGACATCTGCCGTACACCACTCGACCATTCCTTCCACAAGCAATTCACCGAGCGGGGAATGTCCGAACCAATCCGATGCATACCCTTCCGTCTCTGCAATGGTGATATCGAGGAGACGTTCGGCTTCAGCCCCTTCTGAGCGCAGCAACGCTAACGTATCTGTACTTTCGGCTTGATGGGATAATTCATGAAGCCGTGCTTCCTTCGCGACAACCTCGGCGCCGTCAAGCGTCAGCGTCACTTCCCCGACATACTGTCCGTATTTCCCGGCTTGTGCGATCAGTACCCCGTTCGTCATCACGCCTTCATCTAAAACGTGATGCGTGTGAGCACCAAGGATGACGTCAATTTCAGGATACATGTCCGCTAGTCGCTCATCCCCGAAGAAACCGAGGTGACTGAGTGCGATGATGACATCACAATGTGCCAACTGCTTCAACGCACGCTTTGTCGCTTCGTAAGGCGATTCGATTTGCCAACCAAGTTCCGGATACAACTCTTCATAAGGGGCTGTGACACCAAATAAGCCGATTTTCAAACCATCTTGCTCGAGGACAAGCGTCTCCTCTACCCAATCTGGTCGTGAACCGTCCGCTTCATACACATTCCCAAGTAAAATCGGAAACGTCGCCTCCTCATATAATTCGGCTAACCAGTCGTGCGGGAACGTGATCCCTTCGTTGTTCCCGATGGTGACGGCCGTCGGTTGGAGTCGCTCGAGTAATCGAACGTTCAACTTTCCGCGTGTCACTTCTGTCGCGGGATGTGTACGATCCGCATGATCACCTAAGTCAAAATAAAGCGTATTGTCCGTACGATGTTCCTCTAAAAATGAAACAAGTTTCGGCCATTGGTCGAACTTTGAGTGAAGATCATTGTAGTGAAAAATAGTAAGTTTCGTCACGGCCATCCCTTCCTTCTAAAACAGACTGATTTGTCTAGGTGCAAGCTCGTATTCGAGCCCAAGAATGTCAATCAAACGTTTGGCGTTCGGAGCCGCATCTCCGTCTGAGTTGTTGTTAAAGTATACATACACGTCTTTCGCTTCACGGTCAATCTCGCGGAGCGAGGCGGCGAGTTCCTGAAGTTCTTCCTCACTATAACGATATAGACAACGGACGTGTCGCCATTCTTGACTCGTCATTCCCGGTTTCTTGAGCCATCCTGACGTATTCCGTCCATGCAATCGAACGACGGCTACCTCGGGATGTGTCACGACGGGGACGAACGGGATGCTGCTCTCTTTCGTCTGCGGCTCATCACAAATCGTGTTGATGAATCGTTGCTCCTTTAAAAATTGAAGCGTACGGTCTCGGAACGCTTCAGAGAACCAAGTCGGGTTACGAAACTCGATGGCAATCTCATAGTCGGAGAGCTCGGCACGAATCGTTCGCAAATAGTCGAGATGCGGTTTCGATACATCGAACCAAGGAGGGAGCTGAACGAGCACGGCACGTAACTTCCCGGCCTGCTTTAATGGATCGACAGAAACACGATAGCGCTCAAACAACTCAATAAGTGGTGTTTTCGGTTCACGATCATGTCCACTCATTTCCCGGGAAACTTTGACGATGAATTGAAAATGATCCGGCGTTTCAGCATCCCATTTTTCAAAGTTCTTTACAGGTTGTATCGCATAAAATGTAGAGTCGACTTCAACGGTCGGGAAATGCCCCGCGTACGTCGATAGTTTATGTTTTCTTTCCTCTGGGGTCGTATATAACAGATCGTGGTCACCCCATCCAGTCACACCAACGTAGATCATAGCGTCCTCCTTTTATGACTCCGAAATGACGGTCGCTTTCCGTTTCGACCAGTTCCATGTGCCCGTATACGTAATGAGTAGTAAAACAAGACCCATGATGAACGGATAGCGCATATCGATATCAAACGCGATGCCAGCGAGTGTCGGTCCCAAAATATTCCCGATGCTCATATAGGCGTTGTTCATCCCCATCGCGAGTCCCTGCTCGTTCCCAGCTAATTTTGAGACAAGCGTGTTCAACACCGGACGCAAAATGGACGTCGACAAGAAAATGACAAGTGTCACCGCAAAGAACAACATATACGTTCCTGCAAACAGTGATAATAAGAAACCAAACGCCGCGAGCGCGATGAAGGCGAGGACAACTTTGACCTCTCCCATCAGCTCAACGAGACGGTCTACCGCGAACAATTGGACGATGACGCTGACGACACCCGTCCCTGTCACCATGATGGCAATCTCTTGTGGTGTCGCGCTGAACATTTCACTGACATATAGTCCGAGCACCGACTCATATGCCATGAGCCCGAATGCCATAACCAAGTTGATCAGCAACACGAAGAAGTATGGTTTCCGTGTCGACATGACCAATTGAGTCGGTAATGATTCTTTTATTTTCGGTGCCACATAAGGAGCTCGGTCCGGCTCTTTTAACAGAAGCACTGAGGAAATAACGGCGATGAAGGAGACGATTGCTGAGACGAGTAACGGTGTCTTTAAACCAAACTCGGCAAAGAATCCTCCGATCCCTGGTCCAACGACAATCCCTAGCGACATTGCCGCGGAAATATAACTATTCCCTCGCGCGCGTTGTTCGAGTGTCGTGATATCCGCGACATAGGCGAAGATGGCAGGAATCAATAACGCTGCCCCGACTCCCCCGATCGCACGCGATACGAGCAGGATCGTCAAGTTATCCGATAGATAGAAGACCCCCATCGAAATGGTAAATCCGATGAGACCTAAAATGATCATCAGTCGACGACCATACACGTCCGCCCATTTCCCTGCAATCGGTGACATGACAAGCTGAGCCCCCGCAAATACGGAAATCATCAGTCCTGCGGCGGTTCCCCCTTCGCCAATCATCTTTAAGTAATCCGGAATAATCGGGATAATAATCCCGAAGCCGGCGACGGCAATAAACATATTCAACATGAGAATCGCCAATTGATTTTTTTGTTTTGTTGTCAACGCATGTCACTCCCTTTTCATCCTTCCATTTTACTGTTTGAGCTCACATATGGGCAAACAATAAGACAGAAAAAAGCCCATCCTTGACCAAAGGATGGGCTCGACTTATGAGATGCGTGATTGAGCAAGTGATTCTTGTGACGTGCCCTTCGGAAGAAGGAGCGTGATCACATAGACGATCATCGTTGGAACTGCCCAAGCAAGACCAATTTCCGCCATCGGCAAGCTCGAGATCCAAGAAGTGACCGCTGACGGCTGGATGCCGTTCCACGTTTCAAACAACGAGAGAACGAGCGCCGTGTAGATGGTAGCCTTCATCGCCACACCAGGGTTGCGCTGAAGACGCTCTGTCACAGACACGAGCACGAGCGCGATCATGACCGGATAGAGAAGTGTGAGAAGTGGAACCGCGATCTGAATCAACGTTCCCAATCCGACGAGTGAGATTAAATAGCCGAACAATGTAGTCGCGATGACGACATGATGGTATTTGAGTGATTCAAACTGATTGCTGATGAAGCGTGAGAACTCTGAGATGAGTCCGACCGCTGTTGTCAAACAAGCGAGGAAGACCGCTAACCCGAGAGCGAGCATTCCGACTTGTCCGTAAGAGGTACCAGCGAACGCTTGGAGAAGGCTTGCGCCACTCGTTGTTCCTTCTGCGACCGTCATATTCGCACCGATTGACCCGAGCGAGATGTAGACGAGCATCAAACAGGTAACCGCGAGCATCCCTGCAGAACGAAGGAGTGAAGACGCTTCTTTTTGGTCACTCAATCCATTGGCTTTCAACGTGACGAGGACGATTGCCCCAAAGACGAGGGCCCCGAATACATCCATCGTCAAATAACCTTGTTGGAAACCTTGTCCGAGTGCGCCAACCCAAGTCTCAAATCCTTCAGCTGGAGCTCCAGGCTCTCCGAGAGGAGCGACAAGGTTCGTGATTCCAATCGCTGCGAGCAAGAACAAGAGGATTGGTGTGATGATTCGTCCGATCACTTCAATCAACTTTTGAGCACGGAGCGTCAGGAAGAACGTCAACCCGAAAAAGACGGTCGAACTCATCGCAAGTGTCAAAGTAGAAGGTGCATCGAGAAACGGGACAAGCCCCATCTCATAAGTGACAGCGGCCGTACGTGGGATTCCAAAGAATGGCCCGATGGCTACATACATCAATCCCGTCAAGACGAGCGCGAGACGTTTTGGAATATAACGAGCAATTTGATCTGTCCCGCCGCCTACTCGAGCGACTGCAAACAAAGCAAGAAGCGGTAAACCGACACCCGTAATGACGAACCCGATCATCGCCGGTACGAGGTTTTCCCCCGCCAAGGCGCCGAGCTCTGGTGGGAACAGCAAGTTCCCGGCCCCAAAGAATAAAGCAAAAATCGTAAACGCTAACGGGAACAATGTCGATTTTTTCATACAACTACCTCCATACACTTGATATTCCGAACGAATTAACAAAAAAATAATAACTAAATTTTCTGACAATACATCGCTTGGTCTATTTCATTATACACACTTCAAATCTTTTGACCACCCCATCTCAAAAATTTGAGGTTTAATTTTTTGAAATGTAGATTTCACAAAAAAATCCCCCTTCGATTATGAAGGAAGATGTAAGCGTTTAATAACGAATGTCGAACGATCGAAAAGCTTGATCCTCCGCTTCCGTCTCTTGGATTCGTTCGACGCCGACAAAGCGATTGCCATCTTTCAACGCCTGTTTGAAAGCATCAAACTCCTTATCGGTTCCTTCTGCATGCAGCTCGACTGTCCCGTCATTCAAGTTTCGTACCCACCCTTTGATTCCGTATTGTCGAGCGGTCTCTTGAGAAAAATAACGAAACCCAACGCCTTGGACACGTCCAGATACAATTAAATGTTTAGCGACTCTCATTCTATATTCCTCCTTTATTTTGCCAAAGATGTTTAGAGGTCCTTACTTTAGGAAACAGTATTTAAGTAAAATAATGGAATTGGAGTGGTTATATGAATGCAATTATCGATATCGTCACGAGTTTTTCGAATTGGCTTTGGGGCGTGCCGATCATCTCGTTACTCGTCTTGTCCGGTGTGTTTCTCACCATTAAACTTGGTTTCTTTCAGTTTCGCTATCCCATCTACATATTCAAGCAAACATTCGGCAGCATCTTTAAAAAGCCAAAAGGTGAAGGCGACATAAGTCCGAGACAAGCGTTAACATCAGCCCTCTCTTCAACAGTCGGGGCCGCGAACATCATCGGTGTACCTGCAGCGATCATGTTCGGGGGACCGGGTGCCATCTTCTGGATGTGGGTCATCGCCATCATCGGTATGGCCATCAAATTCTCAGAGAGCGTGCTAGCCGTTCACTATCGTGAAAAGAATGATGCCGGTGAATTCGTCGGTGGACCTGTCTATTACATATCAAAAGGACTCCGTTGGAAATGGCTCGCGACTTGGTTCGCTTTTGCGCTCATGATCGAACTCATTCCGAGTATCATGGTGCAGGGGAACGCTGTCAGCTCCGCAGTCCGTGAAACGTTCAACGGAAACACGCTCATCACCGGCATTCTCGTCGCCGGACTTGTCGGGATCATCGTTTTCGGTGGTCTGAAACGAATCGCGAAAGTGACGGAGATTGTCGTTCCAGGTATGGCGCTCGTCTACGTCGGGGCCGGACTCATCATCGTGCTGATGAACTTGTCTGAAATTCCAAACGTGCTCAGTCTCATCTTCTCTTACGCGTTCGAGCCGATGGCCGCATTCGGTGGTTTCGCCGGAGCTGCAGTCGCTGAGACGATTCGTTGGGGTTTTGCCCGCGGACTATACTCGAATGAAGCCGGTCTCGGGACGGCACCAATCGCTCACGCTGCTGCACAGACGGATCATCCGGTACGCCAAGGATTCTGGGCGGTCATCGGAATCGTTATCGATACGTTGATCATTTGTAGTACGACAGCCTTCGTCGTCTTGTCTTCAGGCGTTTGGACGGCTGATGGGGCAATGGAGGACCCGGCGGCGTTGACGACGATCGCCTTCCGTGAATACTTTGGGTATACGGGAAGTTTACTCGTCACAATTTCACTCATTTTCTTCGTGCTCTCGACCATCATCGTTATCATCTTTTACGGTTCGCGTCAGGCTGAGTACTTGTTCGGTTTGACGGCAGGGAAGATCATGAAGGCCGTTTATATCGTCTCGATTGTCATCGGTTCGATTGGAGGCGCTCAAATGATCTGGAACTTCCTCGACTTGATGCTCGCGATGATTCTCATCCCGAACATGATTGCCGTCTTACTACTCAGCGGTGAAGTGAAACGATTGACGACTGAGTTCTTCACCTCAGAGAAATATTATAAGAAAGATATCGCCGAAGAAGAGGCGTCTTAATCAACAATCCGACTGCTTGCGCAGTCGGATCTTTTTTTTAGGATGCAGGTTCGACCTTCTCGATTCCCGCCTTGATGGCTTGTACCGAAGCATCAAATCTTTGTTGTTCTTCGTCCGTCAATTCGATCTCGATGATTTTGCGAATGCCGCTCCGGTCAATCAAGGCCGGTACGCCGATATGCACGTCACTTGCCCCGTACTCGCCGTCTAAATGAGCGCCAATCGTGACGACCGAGTTTTCATTTCGAACAATCGCTCGAATAATGCGAAGCAAGCCGACCCCAATCGCATAATAGGCGGCGTTCTTGTGCTCGATGATTTGGTAAGCGGCGTCACGCACATCAGCATAAATCGCTTCCAAGTCTTCGAACTGATATTTCTCATTCTCCGCCAATAGTTCTTCGATACTCTTCCCATAGATGCGGGCGTTGTTCCATGCGACAAATCCTGTATCCCCATGTTCCCCCATATAGTAAGCGTGGCAGTTCCGCGGCGATAGTTCGAAGTAGTCTCCGAGCTTGTAACGGAGTCGCGCCGTATCGAGGACAGTCCCTGAACCGATGACGCGTTCTTTCGGTAAGCCCGATGCTTTCCAAGCGACGTGGGCCATCACATCGACCGGGTTCGTGGCGACGACTAAGATGCCGTCAAACCCACTCTTCATCAAATCTTGTGTCACGGTGCGAACGACTTTCGCGTTTTGCTCGACGAGGTCCATCCGTGTCTGACCGAGTTTTTGCGCCGCACCTGCTGTGATGACGACGATGTCTGCATCTTTACAATCCGTGTAATCGCCTGCCCAAATCCGGACCGGTGTCGGGGCGAAGGAGATGCCGTGATTCAGGTCCATCGCCTCTCCTTCTGCCTTGGCGTGATTTGAGTCGATTAAGACGAGCTCTTCACAAAGGGCCGCCGTCGATAATTGATAGGCAAAGCTAACCCCAACCCAACCGGCACCGATCACGGCGATGCGTGTGATGTCTTTTGGATCAATATCATCTTTATGCGGAATACGTGTCATATAAATCCTTCCTTTCTATGAATCATTCTCTTTTTAGCATACCCTACATACGGCATGGACATAACAAAAAAACGGACCCCTTTTTACAGGGAGTCCGTCATTCAGGCAATTATCCAATCGAACCTTCCATCTCGAACTTGATGAGACGGTTCATTTCGACCGCATATTCCATTGGCAATTCTTTTGTGAATGGCTCGATGAAGCCCATAACGATCATTTCTGTCGCTTCTTCTTCCGAGATCCCACGGCTCATGAGGTAGAAGAGTTGCTCTTCTGACACTTTTGAGACTTTCGCTTCGTGCTCGAGCGACACTTGGTCGTTCAAGATTTCGTTGTACGGAATTGTATCTGACGTCGACTCGTTGTCCATGATGAGCGTGTCACACTCGATGTTCGAGCGAGCACCCTTCGCCTTACGGCCGAAGTGGACGATTCCGCGGTACGATACTTTTCCGCCTTGTTTCGAAATCGATTTCGAGACGATTGACGACGACGTGTTCGGCGCGAGGTGAATCATTTTCGCTCCAGCGTCTTGGTGCTGTCCTTTACCAGCGAGGGCGATCGAGAGTGTCATCCCACGTGCGCCTTCCCCTTTCAAGATGACAGCCGGGTATTTCATCGTGAGTTTCGATCCGATGTTTCCATCGATCCACTCCATCGATCCACCCGCTTCACAGACTGCACGTTTCGTTACCAAGTTGTAGACGTTGTTCGCCCAGTTTTGGATTGTCGTGTAACGGCAGTATGCATCTTTGTTGACGAAGATCTCAACGACCGCTGAGTGAAGCGAGTTCGTTGTGTAAACCGGTGCTGTACATCCTTCGACGTAATGAACCGATGCGCCTTCGTCGACGATGATGAGCGTACGCTCGAACTGACCCATGTTTTCCGAGTTGATGCGGAAGTAGGCTTGAAGCGGTTGCTCGAGTTTCACGCCTTTTGGTACGTAGATGAACGAGCCACCCGACCAAACTGCTGAGTTGAGGGCCGCGAACTTGTTGTCCGTCGGCGGGATCAACTTCCCGAAGTACTCTTTGAAGATTTCTTCGTCTTCTTTGAGTGCAGTGTCTGTATCTTTGAAGATGACACCTTTTTCTTCGAAGTCTTCTTGCATGCTGTGGTAGACAACCTCAGACTCATACTGAGCCGAGACACCTGCCAAGTATTTTTGCTCTGCTTCTGGGATACCGAGCTTGTCAAACGTACGTTTGATTTCTTCTGGTACCTCGTCCCATGAGCGTTCTGTCTTCTCAGATGGTTTGACATAGTAAGTGATTTCGTCGAAATCAAGTGCCGAGAGGTCTCCGCCCCATGTCGGCATCGCCATCTTGTTAAAGTGATCCAACGACTTCAAACGGAAGTCGAGCATCCATTGTGGCTCTTCTTTCATGCGCGAGATCGTCTCTACGATTTCTGTCGTTAAGCCGCGGCCTGAACGGAAAATCGAAACGTCCCGATCATGGAAGCCGTATTTATAATCGCCAATTTCCGGCATGTTCTTTGCCATATCGGTCTCCTCCTTCTCCTTACGCGTCCTCGTCTACTCCTTTTTCAAGCGCCTTCCACGCGAGCGTGGCACACTTGATTCGAGCCGGGAATTTCGATACGCCTGAGAGCGCCTCGATATCACCGAGGTCAAACGTATCCGTGTCGTACTCTTTGCCTTGAACCATTTCAGAGAAGATGTTAGCGAGTTGAAGCGCCTCTTCCACTGTTTTCCCTTTGACGATTTGGGTCATCATCGATGCTGAGGCGAGACTGATCGAGCAGCCTTCCCCTTCAAACTTCGCATCTTTGACGATGTCGTCTTCGACTTGTAGTTGAAGACGAAGTGAGTCCCCACACGTCGGGTTGTTCAAGTCCACCGTCACGCCATCTTCGATGACGCCACGGTTTCTTGGGTTTTTATAGTGATCCATGATGACCTGGCGGTACAACATGTCGAGATTATTAAAACTCATAATTGAAATACTCCTTCGTTTGACGTAATCCCTCGATGAAACGGTCGACCTCTTCTTTTGTGTTGTACAAATAGAAGCTCGCCCGTGCCGTCGATGATTGCTTCAAAAGACGCATGAGTGGTTGTGCACAGTGGTGACCGGCACGAACCGCGATGCCTTGCATATCGAGAACGGTCGCAAGGTCGTGCGCATGCACGTCCTTCAAGTTGAACGTGACGAGACCGACGCGATCTTCAGGACCGTAAATCTCGATCCCTTCAATCGTTTTCATCTGCTCGATCGCGTAAGACGCGAGTTCACGTTCGTGTGCTTCGACGTTCTCCAGACCGATTTCTTCTAAGAAATCGATGGCTGCCGCAAGACCGACTGCTCCAGCGATAATCGGTGTACCCGCTTCGAAACGATACGGGATGTCTTTCCACGTCGATTCATACAAATCGACATAATCGATCATCTCGCCACCGAACTCGACCGGTTCCATGTTTTTGAGGAGTTGTTTCTTCCCGTATAAGACACCGATTCCAGTCGGTCCGAGCATCTTATGTCCAGAAAAGGCAAGGAAGTCACAGTCGAGTGCTTGGACGTCCAGTTTACGATGCGGTGCACTTTGTGCGGCATCGACGACCATGACGGCACCTAACTCATGCGCGAGTCGAGCGACTTCGGCAATCGGGTTGATTGTACCGAGCACGTTTGAGACGTGACTCATCGCGACGATTTTCGTACGATCCGATAACACCGCTTGAACCGCATCGAGTGTGACACGTCCGTCCGGCGTAAGCTCGACGTATCGAAGCGTCGCGCCTTTTCGCTTGGCGAGTTGTTGCCATGGGATTAAGTTCGCATGGTGTTCCATCGGAGTGAGGACGATTTCGTCGCCTTCACCGACATTCGCATCTCCGTAGCTCGACGCAACCAAGTTGATGGCCGTCGTCGTTCCACGTGTGAAAATGATTTCTTCAGGAACCGCCGCATGGATGAAAGAGCGGACGCGTTCGCGTGCTCCCTCATACGCATCCGTCGCTTGCGTCCCGAGCGTATGGACGCCACGATGCACGTTCGAATGGTTGCGACGATAATAGTCCTCGATCGCCTCGATGACAGCGAGCGGCTTTTGTGAGCTCGCCGCGCTATCAAGATAAACGAGCGGGTGTCCATTGATTTCCTGATCTAAAATCGGAAACTGTTCACGAATCGAGGCGTTCAACATCTTAACGTACTTTCCCTTCGATGACTTCGCGGAGACGGTCTTTGACCGAATCGATTGCGAGTTCTTCGACGACAGGCGTCAAGAATCCGTGGATGATTAAACGCTCTGCCTCTTGGCGAGACAAACCACGGCTCATCAAGTAGTACAATTGAACATCATCGACACGACCGACCGATGCCGCGTGACCTGCCATAACGTCATCTTCATCGATAAGAAGAATCGGGTTGGCATCCCCACGTGCTTTTTCAGAGAGCATCAAGACGCGCTCTGTCTGAACACCGTTCGATTTTGACGCACCGTGGTGAATCATCGATGTCCCGCTGAAGATCGCAGTAGCTGCGTCTTTTTGGACACCGTGAATCAAGATGAACCCTTCAGATGCTTTTCCGAAGTGGTCGGTACGAATGTTGAAGTTTTGTTTTTGTGCACCGCGACCGATTGTCACAGCTTTTGTATCCGAATACGTGTTATCTCCGACGAGGTGAGTCTTCGTCTCAACGACCGAGTTCCCGTCGTTCATGTGACCGAGCGCCCAATCAAGGCGACCGTTCGCATAGACGACACCGCGACGGTTCATGAACGTGAGTGCTGATTCAGCGAGCTGATCGACACCACCGAAGACGACTTTCGCGTTCTCTCCAGCGAATACTTCCGTCACGACGTTGACCGTGTGCGGTTCGTTCGTGCCAGAAAGGAAGTTTTCGATGTATGTCACTTCACTACCTTCGTCTGCGACGAGGATTGTGTGGTGATAGAGGGCGCCGTTCGCCTGTTCCATCGTGAAGATCGCTTGAAGCGGATCTTTCAATTGCGTGTTTTTCGGTACATAGATGAATGCACCACCGTTTGTGAGGGCAGCATTCAACGCCGAAAGACGTTCTTCATCGACACGTACGCCTTCCGTCATGAAGTATTTCTCAACGAGCTCTGGATGTTGCTCCATCGCTTCTTTGATTCCCATGAACAAGACGCCTTCTGGCATCGACAATTCGTTATAGACGACATGACCGTTGCGTTCAACGAGCACGTTTGTCCGGTGGTCTCCGAGGAGTGACTCGATGTCAGCCGTCAAACCGTCTTTCGGTTCGAGATTGACATCACCCGCTGCGAAGTCCCATTTATCAATCTTAATCTTTTCAACTTTTGGCAAAGCAAGTGTCGGCGCAAGTTCTGCTGCCTCTTTACGACGGTTGACCATCCATGCTGGTCCGCCGAGCGCTTCTGCACGTGCCGACAACGCTTGTGCATCCAATTCAAATTGTACGGTCATCGTACAGCCTCCTTACGCTTCTGTGTCTACTGTCATTCCGAGTTCTTGCTTCACCCAGTCGTAACCTTCTGCTTCGAGTCGTTGTGCGAGCTCTTTGCCACCAGACATGACGATTTTACCGTCCATCATGATGTGTACGAAGTCTGGTTCGATATAGTTGAGGAGACGTTGGTAGTGCGTGATGATCAAGCAGCCAAACTCTTCTGAACGCATTTCGTTGACACCTTTTGCGACAACTTTGAGTGCATCGATATCAAGACCTGAGTCGATTTCATCCAAGATGGCGATGTTCGGTTGAATCATCATCATTTGAAGAATTTCGTTACGTTTCTTCTCACCACCTGAGAATCCTTCGTTTAAGTAACGGTGTGCCATTTCTGAAGGGATTTCGAGAAGTTCCATCTTCGCATCGAGTTCACGGATGAACTTCATGAGCGAGATTTCTTGACCTTCTTCACGACGTGAGTTGATTGCTGAACGCAAGAAGTCTGCGTTTGTAACACCGCTGATTTCAGCCGGGTACTGCATCGCAAGGAACATCCCTGCTTGTGCACGCTCGTCGACTTCCATCTCGAGGACATCTTCGCCGTTTAATTCGACGCTTCCCCCAGTGACCTCATAAAGTGGATGACCCATGAGTGCTGATGCGAGTGTTGATTTACCAGTCCCGTTTGGACCCATGATGGCATGAATTTCGCCACCTTTAATTTCTAGGTTAAGACCTTTGACAATCTCTTTTCCTTCGATTGAGACGCGGAGGTCATCAATTTTCATTTGTGGTACGTTAGACATTCGGATACCCCTTCCGTATTTTCTCGCCATAGTGAATGGCGTAGATTAGATATATTCTAATCTTAGACTAGTAATTTTTTTATTTCAAGCGACTCACCTTAGAATTCATTCTCAATAGAATGATAAAAGTTGAGAATGCTAATAGTAGGAAATCAAGACATTATCCGGCATTCTCCTCGACGAGTGCGAGAACGGCTTTCCGCTCTCGTACGGCGGCAGCGAAGAAGAAGGCACCACATCCCGTCAACACCGCCAAGCTTCCGAATACCGGAAGTGATGATTGGCCGAACGTATCCAGTAAAACGCCTCCGATAATCGGTCCAATCGTCTGACCGAGTGACGTCAACCCCATCGCTCCAAAATAAGTTCCCCGCAGATGTTCTGGCGCCAGTTCGTCCGTCAACACGTCCGTCATCGTGAACATCAACACCTCGCCGACCGTGAAAATGGCCATCGCGACAAAGAGAACCCACTCCACCGTCGCAAATCCGATGAGCAGAAGTCCGAACGACAATGTCGAGATTCCGAAAAAGAGCGATTTGATGGGAGAGACACGAATCCCGAAACGCATAATCGGATACTGGACGATGAGCACCGTGATGGCGTTTGTCGTCAATAAGTAAGCGAACAATCTTGAACCGTCTTCCAACCCATCGCTTAGCGCGATAAATTGAGGAAGCGTCGAATTGAACTGACTGTAACCGATAATCGCAAAGATCATCCCGATGATGACCGCACGAAACGTCCGATCGTCCCGTAAAACGCGAAACGTCTCCGTCAAGCGCGGGCGTGCTTTGACACCGTCCCCTTCTTCAAACGGATATTTGTAAAACAAGATCGAGATGATGATTCCATACACGATGTAGACAGCCGTCACAACGAAGAACGCGGTCTTCACACCGGTGAGTGATAAGACAACCGCCAAGAGTGGTCCGATGGCCGCGGCGATGTTAATCATGAAGTAACGGACGTTATAGACGATGACCCGCTGATCTGCCTGCGTCGTGTCACTAATGAGAGCACGTGAAGCCGGTTCTAAGAAAGATCGCGACATCCCCATCAACATGGATAGCATGTAAAACCAAAACAGTTCGGTCGCAAGCGCGAGGCCAGCGAACGTAACGGCATTGAGCACGATCCCGATTAGCATGAGCTGTTTTCGCCCATATCGGTCAGAGAGTGTTCCCCCAAAGAAGCTCATGAACAGACCCGAAAGCGCCGTCACGGCAAAAATCGTTCCAATCACACTCGCTGAAAACCCGAGTGTGGCCAAATAGATCGCAAAAAATGGCATGACAAAAAACGTTGCCAGTCGTGCAAAAAACGTCCCGAACAGGACGCCCCACGTCAGCGGATGAATCTGTGTGAGCTTCATCCAAATCCCCCCTTTTCTTTCATATATAGTGTACTTCTCTTCATGAAAGAACACTAGACAAAAAAAGACTCAGGGGATGACCCCTGAGTCGAGATTACTTATTGTTGTACCGGTACGACCGCACCTTTGTATTCGTCCAAGATCCACTGTTGTGTTTCTTTAGAAGTCAATACTTCGAGAAGTGCCTTGACGCGCTCATCTTCTTCGTCTCCTTCACGTGTGACGATCAAGTTGACGTATGGTGAGTCTTCGCCTTCGAGTGCGATGGCATCTTCAAGTGGGTTGAGACCTGCATCGATCGCGTAGTTCGTGTTGATGAGGACCGCATCGCCTTCTCCGTTGTTGTAAGCTGTCGGAAGAAGTGCTGCTTCCACGTCCGTCTTAAATTTCAAGTCTTTCGGGTTGTCGACGATGTCAGAGACTGTCGCATCGACTGTCTTGCCTTCAGCAAGTGTGATGAGACCTTCTGATTGGAGCATCGTAAGGATACGTCCGTGGTCAGCAACCGATGAACTCATGATGATTTCCGCACCTTCTGGAAGTTCGTCGAGCGATTTGTATTTTTGTGAGTAGACACCGATTGGCTCAATGTGGACACCACCCGCAGATGCGAATTTGTAGTCTTTGTTTTCAGCCATTTGCGACTCGAGGTATGGCTCGTGTTGGAAGTAGTTCGCATCGAGTTCCCCGCTTGCGAGCGTCTTGTTCGGAAGCACGTAGTCTTGGAACTTCTTGATTTCGAGTTTGTAACCTTTTGCTTCATATTCTTCTTGTACGTGCTCTAAAATCTCAGCGTGTGGTACGTTCGATGCACCGACGATCAATGTCTTTTCATCGCCAGACCCTGTGTCTGCCTCTTCCCCGCCGCAAGCCGCGAGAACTGTGAATGCTGATAATGCTGTCAATCCGAGTACTGTTTTCCAAGTTTTCATAATGAATCCCTCCAAATGGTATATGTGTGATTAAGCTGAACGTTTATCAATTTTTGTGACGAGTCGGTCACCGATGAATTGGATGACGAACACGATGATCAAGATGAGCACCGTCGCCACGAACGTGACGTCGTTTTGTGAGCGCTGGAACCCTTCCAAGAAGGCCAAGTTCCCGAGTCCGCCGCCCCCGACGACCCCTGCCATCGCCGTATAACCGACGATGGCAACGATGGTCACCGTGAGTCCTGATACGATTGCGGGAAGAGCTTCCGGAATCAAGACTTTATAAATGATTTGCCATTTCGTTGCTCCCATCGATTCGGCCGCCTCGATGACACCATGGTCGACTTCACGAAGCGCAAGTTCGACCATACGAGCGTAGAACGGTGCCGCTCCGATGATGAGCGCCGGAAGCGCCGCCGTCGAACCAAGCATCGTACCGAGTAGGAACAACGTGAACGGGATGAGCAAGATGATCAAGATGATGAACGGGATCGAACGAAACACGTTGACGATCGCGCTGACAAAGACGTAAATCGGACGATTCTTCAATAATAGCGATTCGTTTGTAATATAGAGAATCAAACCTAAAGCGAGTCCGATCACAAACGTCGCGACACCTGCGACGAGCGTCATGTATAACGTCTCCCAAGTCTGTTCCATCATGATTTGCCAGTCTACGTTAGGAAACATCGCTTTCCACCTCCACTTCTACAGATTGCGAACGAATCGACGCGATGGCGCGGTCGATTTCTCTTGCTTCCCCAATCAATTGGATGAATAGCGTGCCGAGCGCACCGACTTGTGACTGGGTCACATTCCCGCCGATGATGTTGAATCCGATATCGTGTGTTTTAAGGACGTCAGACAAAATCGGTTGTTCCGCCGTCTCATTCAAGAATTTCAATTTGACGATTTGACCACTTGGGTATCGTGCTTTCAAGTGTTCGAACGTGAGCGACAGATCGTCGACCGCTCCGATTTGCTTCACGAATTCTTTCGTGATCGGTTGTTCCGGATGTTGGAACACGTCAGAGACTTGACCCGTCTCGACGACTTTCCCCGCTTCCATCACGGCGACACGATGACAAATCTTTTGGATGACGTGCATCTCATGCGTGATGAGGACGATCGTCAAGCCGAGTTTCTTATTGATGCTGACGAGCAGTTCGAGAATCGAATCCGTCGTCTTCGGGTCGAGCGCACTCGTCGCTTCGTCACAGAGGAGCACCTCTGGATTCGTAGCGAGCGCGCGGGCAATCCCGACTCGCTGTTTTTGACCGCCCGATAATTGTGATGGGTAGCTGTCTTCACGACCAGCCAATCCAACGAGCTCAACGAGTTCTTGGACCCGACGTTTCCTCTCACTTGCCGGAACCCCAATCAATTCGAGTGGGAAGCTAATGTTTTCTGCGACCGTGCGCGACCACAGAAGGTTAAAGTGCTGGAAGACCATCGAGACGTTTTTGCGAACCCCTCGTAATCCTTTCGGGCTGAGCTTCGTGAGCTCACTCCCGGCGACCTCGATTTCACCGCTAGACGGTGACTCGAGACGGTTGAGTAATCGGATGAGCGTCGACTTCCCCGCCCCCGAATATCCGATTATTCCAAAAATTTCACCGCGATCAATCGTTAGTGACACATCATCGACCGCCTGGACACGACCATTCTTCGTATCGAACCATTTGGCGACGTTTCGTAATTGAATCAATTCTTTTCCCTCCTGACAACAAAAAAAGCGCGCACGTTTGAGCAAACGTGCGCACTTTATCGTACGGACAACGATTGCTCTCATCTCTCAAGGTTTCTCACCTTGCTGGAATTAGCACCATTTCGGATTGCTCCGCGGTTGCTGGGCGTCATAGGGCCAGTCCCTCAGCCTCTCTTGATAAGAGTGTTGTGTATTCGATTAGCTTTATCATAGCGACAGCTTTTTCTGCTGTCAAATCCTTTTTTCAAAAAAATTAAAAAAAGGTGCCGTCCGAGGACGACACAGAACGTAGCACCTTGAGTCACGGAAGGACAGCCCATAGATGAAAATCTTTTGCCCGTTCAAGATTTCCACCCTTATATGGGGGAGATTCACCAATCATCACTCGATCTTGACTTGGACCGTGCGATTATACGGAACGTCTTTCTTCGCTTGATTTTTTTGGGGGACAATCGAAGGGAAGACTGACGTGTATTCGTATAAAGTGTAGCAGCGGCTTCATCAAAACGTCTTGATGTCGGGAATATCGCGTCCTATTTTGTGTTCAAGTAAGATGTTGTAATGAATATACCATTCGTGAACTTTCTGTGTCAACTGATTATTTAAAATTTTCAGATTATTCTAATGTTCCTCTCTCACTTCACGAAAGAGAGGACATGCTGGACGTTTTGAAAAGCATAGAGACGATCCCGAACCTCGCCATTTTCAAGCTTTAATAGGGCCGGGACACTCATCACTTGATAGGCCTCAAGCTCTTTTGGAATATAGTTCGCGTCTCGCTTTTCAATCTGAATTTCAGGGTCAACCGCCTCGACGACCGTTAACATTTTCTCCGCGACAGCGCATGTACCACACATTGGCGCGTATATATATAAGAATCCGTCTGTAATCATTATTCTCACCTCTCTTGCCATTATAATGGTCGATTGATTCTCGTTCAAAAATCGTGCTCTCGTGAAATTTCAGAATTTTTCAATGATTCTCTTGACTCTTCTGTCGGATAGGAATAATATGGGTTCTAACTTTATCGCTTTTGTACATAACAGCAAAAAAGAAGGACAGGTGAATGAATGATGACGGAACAGGCAACAAGTACGACAAAGCAATTCACGATGAACGTCTTAAACGGTCTCAGCATGGCGATTCTGATCGCCCTCATCCCGAGCGCACTGCTCGGTGAACTCACGAAAGCCATACTCCCTTATTTTCCGTCTCTTCAATTCATATTGGATGCGACGACGATTGCGATGCGGCTTCTCCCAGCCATTATCGGCCTGGCCGTTGCGATGCAGTTCGGACGATCGATTCTAGAGGCAGGAACGATTGCCATCGCGACGTATGTCGGCAGTGGTGCCGTTCGAATTAACGAGGGTGCGTTCGTGATGGCAGGCATCGGTGACGTGATCACAGCCGGTGTGACCGCTGCGATTGCCACCCTTCTCGTCATGAAGCTCGCCCCCCACTTGAAGACGTATACGGTCATCGTTATGCCGATGACAGTCATTGTCGTCGCTGGTGGGATCGGTTCCTTCTTGTTGACGTACATCTCACAGATTACGACATACATCGGATACCTCATCATGACGATGACAGATCTTCAACCCGTTCTCATGGGTATCTTGATTGCGATGGCGTTCTCGCTCATCATCGTCTCGCCGATTTCGACCGTCGGAATTGCGACCGCGATTAGCCTATCCGGCGTTGCGGCCGGTGCGGCAAACCTCGGTGTCGTTGCCGCCGGATTCGGTCTCGCCATCGCGGGTTGGCAGGCGAACGCGACCGGTACATCGATTGCACACTTCCTTGGGTCACCGAAAATTCAAATGGCAAACTTCGTCCGACGTCCCATTATGATGCTTCCGATTTTGGCGAATGCGGCCATTCTCGGCGCCCTCGCCGGTATGTTAAGAATCGAAGGGACTCCAATCAGCGCCGGATTCGGTGTATCTGGACTCATCGGACCGGTGAACGCGCTACACCTCATGCCGGGCGGATTCGCCTTGTT
The DNA here is from genome assembly GCF_018617435.1 of Exiguobacterium sp. s34. Classification (NCBI taxonomy): domain Bacteria; kingdom Bacillati; phylum Bacillota; class Bacilli; order Caryophanales; genus Exiguobacterium; species Exiguobacterium sp. s34. The sequence goes on from NZ_JACSKE010000005.1 coordinate 234,454, forward strand.
CAACGTGCTTCTCGTCATCGTCTTGTTCGGTCTCATCCCGGTCGGACTCGGGATTTTCTTCTACCGTGTGTTCGAACGGGCGACACTCGTCAAATCGGATCACTATCGTCTCGATTTCGAGTAAGACGTAAAAAAAGCCGGCTTCTCCAATTCGGAGAGGCCGGTTTTACTTATCCTTGAATCATCGCTTCGTATTCTTCAGCTGTCATGAGCTTGTCGAGGTCCGACTCTTCCGTCAACTCGACTTCGACCATCCATGCGTTTTCAAACGGTGACTCGTTGACGAGTTCTGGAGAATCCGCGAGGTCCTCGTTCACTGCTGTGATGCGTCCTGATACCGGCGCATACAACTCAGAGACCGTCTTCACTGATTCGACTGAGCCGAATGGCTCGTCGAGCAAAATCGTACCGTCGACTTCTGGGAGTTCCACAAACACGATATCCCCTAGTTCGCTCTGTGCGAAATCCGTGATGCCGATGCGGGCTTTCGTTCCGTTTACTTCCACCCATTCATGTTCTTTTGAATAACGTAAATTTGCTGGTACTTTGCTCATCCTAACTTCCCCCTCAAATAAATTAGACTCACATCTGTATTATAGCACTTAGCCCCAAACGTCCGTAAAGGACTTTTCTGAAAATCCGACCGTCGTTTTTTCACCATTTGTGACGATTGGTCGCTTCAAAAGCATACCATTACTCGCCAACAGCTCGAGTTGTTCGTCTTCTGATAGATTTGGAAGCTGATCTTTGATACCTTCATTCCGATACACTTGCCCGCTCGTATTGAAGAACTTTTTGAGTGGTAAATCCGATTGTTTCCACAACTCGGCGAGCTGTTCTTTCGTCGGTGTCGATTCGACGATATGGACGTATGTATAATCGACGCCTTGCGCTTTCAACCATTTTTCTGCTTTTTTACACGTACTGCATGGTGGATAGCCATATAGTGTCACCATCTGTTCATCACCTCTCTCATCAATGTAGCATATTCTGAGAAATCAATTCACGTCTCAAGCAACCGTTCGATTTCTCGTTTCATCGTCGTGTTGACCATATGTCGCTCTTCGATAAAACGTAAGATGATCGCCGCCGCGACACCTGACTTGCCATATCCTAATACCCCGCCCATCAAGAAAGAAATCATTTGTGGATGTCTCGACTCGACCCGACGTGTCGGGTTGAACGGGTCCCCTTGTCCACCGAGCGCCTTCAGAACGTTCTGAACGGCCGCGACTTGGACGAGTTCGAATCCAGCGAGCGTCTCTCCTCGGCGTTCACGTAGCAACCCGACATATAGGTTCGTCAACGCTTCTTCATAGTAATAAGCCGTCGCTTCACGCGCGATTTCGAGATGCGGTGTCGCGAATACATCGAGTGCTTCATCCCGTCGCCAGACGATCCGTCCCGGCGTGTAGGCGATTGTTGCGAGTTCATGTACTTCGAAGACGGCGAACTCACCGTAAATGCCATCGTGATACATAATCTTATGCCCGTCTTTCGTGTTTTGGAACTGATAATGAAGCGGCTCGACTTCGAGCCAGTCGAGTCGGTCGATAAAGCGTGCCTTATGCCCGTCCTCGACAATCAAAAAGAAATCGAGGTCCGAGTAATCATCCAACCGCTCCGTCTCTTGTCCGATCGACCCTAATGCCAGCAACATAAGCGTTCCTTCGTGTGTAGCGACCGATTCCCCGATTCGTTCCATCCGTTCAAGCAAGATCTCTCGTTTTTTCATCGTCTCTCCCCCTCGTTTCTATTGTACGTGGCGGAGAGACCAAAAAGAAAGGGTCGACCGCGTCCGGTCCACCCTTTCTGTCGATTGGATTAAACGATAAACTTGTTCGCTTTGATGAGGCTCGCAGCGACTTCGCGCTTCGTCCCGATCACATTGATCGGCTGGTAGCGGCTGAACTTCTTCATTGCCGAGAGAAGCATACGCTGCTCGTCACCAGACGCCGCTGCGTACAACACTTCTTTCGCCATGAGTTCGACTTGTTTGAATACTTGTTCCGCAAAGATTTCCGTGTAACGGACTTTGAGCGTGTTCTTCTCATCGCCTGTGCGTGCAATCGCTTTGTCCGTACGAGCGATCGCTGCTTCAAGCGCATAGATGGCACTGATCATGTCTGCGATCTTCGCCAAGATTTCTTGTTCGTTTTGAAGGTCTTGTTGATACTTCTGAACCGCTGTACCTGCGACCATCAAGTTGATCTTCTTCATGTTTGAAAGGAGCATCTTCTCGCGTGCGAGCGGTGAGCCGTCCAATTCTTGTGGCATATAGCTCATGAGCTCTTTTTGAAGCTTTTGTGCTTCTGCGAGAAGCGGCAATTCACCTTTCATCGCTTTCTTGAGAAGCGTACCAGGAACGATCAAACGGTTGATCTCGTTCGTTCCTTCGAAGATGCGGTTGATGCGTGAGTCACGGTAGAGGTTTTCGACCTCATACTCTGCCATGAATCCGTATCCACCATGAATTTGAACGGCTTCGTCGACGACGTAGTCGAACGTTTCAGATGCGAATACTTTGTTGAGTGAGCATTCGATCGCGTATTCTGCGATGGCTTGTGCGACTTTTGATCCGTCGCGCATGTTCTCGTCACCAAGTGCGTCAAGGCTGTCCTGGAACAAGCCGCCCGTACGATACACTGAGCTTTCCATCGCATAGATGTTTGCTGCCATCGTCGCCAATTTCTCTTGGATGAGTGGGAATTGGCTGATTGGTGTTTTGAACTGTTTGCGCTCGTTCGCGTATTGAACCGAGAGATCGAACGCGCGTTTTGATGAACCGACCGCTCCGACTGCGAGTTTGTAACGACCGACGTTCAAGATGTTGAAGGCGATGACGTGACCTTTTCCGACTTCACCGAGGAGGTTGTCGACCGGTACTTCAACGTCCTCAAGGATGAGCGTACGTGTCGACGATCCCTTGATTCCCATCTTCTGCTCTTCTGCGCCTGTTGAGACTCCTTTGAAGTCACGCTCGACGATGAAGGCACTGAACTTGTCGCCGTCGATTTTTGCGTAGACGACGAAGACGTTCGCAAAACCAGCGTTTGTGATCCATTGCTTCTCACCGTTCAAGACGTAGTGTGTTCCTGCTTCGTTCAAGACAGCCGTCGTTTTCGCACCGAGAGCGTCAGACCCTGAGCCTGGCTCCGTGAGCGCGTAAGCTGCGATCCATTCCCCTGTCGCGAGTTTCGGCAAGTACTTGTGTTTTTGCTCTTCTGATCCGAAGAAGACGATCGGGAGTGTCCCGATTCCAACGTGTGCGCCGTAGCTGAGTGCGAACGAACGAGCTTTTGCGAAGCGCTCCGTGATGATCGAAGATGAGATTTTATCGAGTTGGTAACCACCGTACTCTTCTGGAACGTCTGCTCCGAGGAGGCCGAGTTCGCCTGCTTCTTTCAACAATTCGACTGAAAGGTCGAACTCGTGCTTCTCGATACGCTCGAGGACTGGCATGACGCGATCATCGACGAATCCTGCTGTCGTGTCACCAATCATTTTATGCTCATCTGAGAAATCCTCTGGTGTGAAGAGACGCGATGCGTCGAGTTCGTCAATAACAAAGCTACCGCCTTTAATCAATTCATGTTCTGTACGTTCCATATCCGATTCCCCCTTAAAGTAATTCGAAGACACCAGCCGCGCCCATTCCGCCGCCGATACACATCGTGACAACCCCATACTTCTCATTGCGTCGTTTCATCTCGTGCAAAATGGAGACAGAAAGTTTGGCTCCTGTACATCCAAGTGGGTGACCAAGGGCGATGGCGCCGCCGTTCACGTTTACTTTCGAAGGATCGATTCCGAGTTCACGGATGACACCGAGTGACTGACTCGCGAACGCCTCGTTCAACTCGAACAATCCGACGTCTTCTAATTTTACGCCAGCCATTTCGAGTGCTTTCGGAATCGCGACGACTGGACCGATTCCCATCACTTCTGGACGGACACCGCCGACAGCGAACGAGAGGAACTTGGCCATCGGTTGTAACCCTTGACGTTCTGCTTCTTCACGGTCCATAACGAGAACAGCTGCTGCCCCGTCTGACACTTGTGAAGCGTTACCCGCTGTGACCGAACCTTTGATTTTGAAAGCCGGGCGAAGTTTACCGAGCGCTTCGATTGTCGAATCGGCACGGACACCTTCATCATGCTTCACGACTTTCTCCACTTCAGCGACTTTTCCGTCTTCACCGAGTACGTGCTCGATGACCGTGACAGGTACGATTTCTTCCTGGAACTTGCCACCTGCGATGGCTGCCGCTGCTTTTTGATGACTGTTGATGGCGAACGCATCTTGGTCTTCACGCGAGATGTTATATTCGGCTGCGACACGCTCTGCCGTATGACCCATGCTCATGTAGTACTCTGGTGCCGTCTCCATGATGTGTGGGTTTGGACGGATGACGTGACCACCCATCGGTACTTGGCTCATCGACTCCATACCGCCGGCGATGATCGCCGTCGCTTGACCGATCATGATTTTTGCCGCCGCATCCGCAATGGCTTGAAGGCCTGACGAGCAGTAGCGGTTGATCGTAATCGCTGGAACTTCGTGCGACAGTCCCCCCCGGACCGCCGCATAGCGAGCGATGTTCATCCCTTGTTCCGCTTCTGGCATCGCACAACCCATGATGACGTCATCAATCGGGCCTTTATATCCTGAACGCTCAAGCGTTGCCTTGATGGCATATCCCGCGAGCTCGTCCGAACGAACGTTACGGAACGATCCGCGTTTTGCTTTTCCGACCGGCGTCCGTGCGCCGGCTACGATGACTGCTTCCCTCATCTGTTATGTCCCCCTTTATCAGTTCCGTAGTGGTTTGCCTTTCACGAGCATATGTTGCATCCGTTGTTGTGACTTCGGCTCCCCGATGAGGCTCAAGAAGGCTTCACGCTCGATGTCGAGGAGGTACTGTTCGTCGACGAGCGTACCGTATGCCAAGTCGCCACCACTGATGACATGTGCGAGTTTCTTCGCAATCTTCAAATCATGCTCTGAAATATAACCGCCGTAGAACATTTCATATGCCGCGAGTTCGAGCGTCGCTTTACCCGTTTGACCAACGACCGGTAACTTCTCACGAACCGGTGCCGTGTAACCATCAGCAAGTTCGAGTACCGTTTGTTTCGCATCGAACGTCAAGTGATCACGGTTCATCGAGATGCCGTCGACCGCACGATGGTAACCGAGCGCCTTCGCATCAAATGCCGACTTCGATACTTTCGCCATCGCGATGTTCTCAAACGTCTGTTGCGCAGCCTTCTCGATGTTTTGCATCGATTTCGGCGTCTGTTCGAGGAGACGACGATACGTGTTGACGTTTCCGCCCCCACCTGGGATGAGACCGACACCGACTTCGACGAGACCCATATACGTCTCAAGCGCAGCTTGCATACGTGCTGCCGGTAAGCTGATTTCCGTTCCGCCACCGAGTGTCATACCGTATGGTGCGGCAACGACCGGACGACCCGAATAACGAATCTTTTGAACGACTTGTTGGAACTTGTTGATGATCCAATCGAGTTCGTACCAGTTCTCGTCTTCTGCTTCCATGAGCATCATCGCAAGGTTCGCGCCGACACAGAAGTTCTTGCCATCGTTTGCGAGGACCATTCCTTTGAAGTCTTGCTCCACTCGGTCGATCGACTGTTCGATCATCTGCATGATGTCGACGCCGATTGCGTTGTTTGGTGACGTGAATTCGAGTGCGACGACGTCATCGCCGATATCGACAAGGCGTGCGCCACCGTTCTCTAAGATAATGCCGTTTGATTTTGCGAGTGGCTTGAGTTTCAATTCTTTCGGGTTGACGGTCTTCTCGACATACGCCTTCGACGCTTTATCGTAATACTGGTCTCCCTTGTAGAATGACGTGTTGCCTGCAGCAAGCATCTCATCAATCCATGCCGGAATTTCGTAGCCTTCCGCTTTCATGCGCTCGACTGACTTTTCAACACCGAGGGCATCCCACATCTCGAACGGTCCGAATTTCCAACCGAAGCCCCACTTCATCGCATCGTCAATCGCAACGATCGTGTCTGCGATCTCACCCGTGAGACGCGCCGAGTAAGCGAGCGTCTTCGCCGTGATCGGCCAGAGCAATTGTCCGATGCGACCTTTGTTCAAGATGGCACCTTTCAACTTTGCCTTCGAACCAGGAAGTGACTTGATTTGATCGAGTTCAGGACCTGTAATCGCTTTCAATTGTTCGTATTCGAACGTCTGAAGATTCAATTCCTGAATGACCTTTCCTTCTTTCTTATAGAAGCCTTGACCGGCCTTCTGCCCGATCCAGCCTTTTTCGACGAGTTGCTTCATTTCTGAAGGGACGTCAAACGTATCCTTTTCTTCCCCTGCTTCGAGCGTCTCGTAGACATTACCTGCCACGTGGACGAATGTGTCGATTCCGACGACATCAAGCGTGCGGAACGTCGCTGATTTCGGACGACCGATGAGCGGACCTGTAATCGAATCCATCTCTCCGATTGACGCGTTTTGTTTGAGCATCTCTTCGAACGTGACGAGGAGTCCGTATGTCCCGATGCGGTTACCGATGAAGTTCGGCGTATCTTTGGCTTCAACGACACCTTTCCCGAGACGGTCTTCCGCGAAGCGTGACATGAAGTCGATGACCGGACGAGCCGTCTTCTCCGTCGGGATGAGTTCGAGCAACTTCAAGTAGCGCGGTGGGTTGAAGAAGTGCGTCCCGAGGAAGCGTGATTTCAAGCCTTCCGGAAGGGCACTTGCCATCGCTTCAATTGAGATCCCTGACGTGTTCGAGCTGAGAATCGCATCTTCACGGATGTAAGGTGCGATCTTCTCGAAGAGCTGTTGTTTCACGTCGAGACGTTCGACGACGACTTCGATCACCCAGTCTGCTTCTTTCAAACGCTCCAAGTCATCTTCTAAATTTCCGACTTCGATGAAGTTGAGATGGTCTGCTGTCGCGAGTGGTGCTGGATTTTGTTTCAATAACTTTTGACGGTTTTCTGAGGCGATGCGATTGCGTACTTCAGGTGACTCGAGCGTCAACCCTTTCGCTTCCTCTTTTGCTGTCAATTCACGTGGTACGATGTCGAGCATGAGCGAACGAATCCCCGCGTTCGCCAAGTGAGCCGCAATCCCCGCCCCCATTACTCCTGAACCGATGACGACCGCAAAACGAATTGAGTTCGTCAAACGGAGGTCGGTTGATTGTTCGATGTGACTCGTCATAGTGTTCCCCCCTAAAATGAGAATGAATAGTGATTCATTTCACGCGTAAAAAAAATCGCAATCACCATCGTGTTTACTCTTCTATCATAAATGAATGAACATTCATTCGCAAGCGTTCATTTTTCAATTTCATTCCATTTTTTAATTGAACGATTAGTTTTCAATCGGTGTGGTATAGACAAAAAGAGTCAAATTTAGAAAGGGGAATGTATACATGCGAGATAATCGTTTAAACACTGCCGGCAGCCGAGAGGATTTTGAATCGTTCAAAAAGAATGCCCAAGAACAGGCCCATCAACCAGGAATCGATTCGAAGATGGAGCCTTTCCCCATTTATGAACGGGAAGACTATAAAGGAAGTGACAAGTTAAAAGACAAGGTCGCAATCATCACCGGTGGGGATTCCGGGATTGGAAAATCGGTCGCTATCTTTTTCGCCCATGAAGGCGCGAACTCGGTCATCGTCTATAAAGATCAAAACGAGCTCGAGGACGCGGAAGCGACGAAAGAACGGATTGAAGACTTGGGCCAAGCCTGCCTCTTGCTTCAAGGAGACCTCGGGGAATCTTCTTTCTGCCAACGAATCGTCGAAGAAACGCTCGAGACGTTCGGTCATATCGACATCCTCGTCAACAATGCCGCCGAGCAGCATCCGCAGGAATCACTCCTCGACATCTCGGACGAACAACTCGAGAAGACGTTCCGCACGAATATCTTCAGCATGTTTTACTTAACGAAAGCCGCGCTCCCTTATTTAAAAGAAGGAGCCAGCATCATCAATACAACCTCGATCACGGCATATGAAGGAAACGATCAGCTCATTGACTATGCGTCGACGAAAGGCGCGATCACCGCGTTCACCCGCTCGCTCGCCAAAAACTTGGCGGATAAAAAAATTCGCGTCAACGGGGTCGCACCAGGACCGATTTGGACACCGCTTATCCCGTCGACGTTCGACGCGGAAAAGGTCAAATCGTTCGGTGACTCTTCCGGTATGAAACGACCGGGGCAACCGGCCGAACTCGCACCAGCATACGTCTATCTCGCAAGCGATGACTCGACATACGTCAGCGGTCAAGTCATTCATGTCAACGGTGGGACGGTGATTAATGGATAATAGGTGAGACTCAGCGATGGCTGGGTCTTTTTTTGTTAATCCCTTTCGTTTTCTTATCAATCCTACCTATGTTTTAATTAAGGAAGAGATTACCACTTTTTATAGAATGGAGGAAACGTATTGACCACTCAGTATCATTTGACGGAACATGATTTTTTCGCTCTTCAAAAAAATTCCCTTCACCAATTAACAATGCATAAAAAAGGACGCATTGCCTTTACTGTTGTCGCAGAAATACTCGCCATTTTTTATGGGATTGTATTATTAGTTAATGTACTTCCTCAACAAAATGCGTTATATCCACTTGTCGGAAGTTTGATCATCGGGTTGTTGCTTTTACCATTCATCACGAAACTCTATCAAAAAATCGTTCTCCGACAAACTCGGTCAATTATAAAAACGAATACGAAGTGGCCAAGAAAAGTCACCTTACACTTGAGTGAAAGCGGTATTGAATTTCATTCAACCCACCATAACGTAACCAAGCGCATACACGTGGCATGGGAAGCGATCCAAAACATGAGTGAAGATGAAACAAATCGCTATTTATATTTCCAAACCAATGAAGTGTTTATCATCCCAAAACGGAATCACGGAATCAGTGAAATCGACCAAACTGAAATCAATCGATGGTTACAAGACCGTCTACATATCAAAAACTAATCAGATCAATATACTGACCGACAAAGAAGTTTGAAAGGAGTGAACGACTTGACGTTCACGTATCAAATGACAGTAGAAGATGCCATATCTTTTCAAAGAGAATTGATTCATCACACTGCAGAACATGAACGAAGACGTAAAGCATGGATGAAATATATGCGCGCCATTCTGATTGCCATCGGGTATGTAGGGACACTCTTTTTCCCGTACCGACCTGAGTCGACCGCATTACATGTATTTATTGCCGTCATCGTCGGATTCTTGTTCGCACTCTTGCTGACGCCACTTTTAAATGATTTGTACGCACCGTATATGTTGCGACTAAATCTTCGTTTCCTGCAAAAGAGTCAGACTTGGCCAAAAGAAACCACTCTTCAATTTTATGAGACTCACGTCGAAGTCCATTCTGTTAGTACAAACATTCATCGAACGACTCAAGTTCCTTGGGAATCCATCAAAAAAGTGAACGAGGACGAGACATATCGCTTCTTGTATTATGAAGAAGATGAGGCGATTATCATCCCAAAAGCAAAACAGGGAATCAATGAAGCTGAACAGCTTGAAATCAATCGGACACTCGAAAAATATTTGTCTACCTCACCAAGTGTATGACTTCGGTTAGGGAGGACGAGAACAAGAAATCGTAGCCCCTCCGCTATATAGAAAGCGGAACGAATCGACGTCATCCATACATCAAAAAAGCACGAACATCCTTTGACGGACGTTCGTGCTTTTCTCATTTCTTCACCATTCCTTTTAACACGAACGCTACGTTTGCCGGGCGCTCCGCGAGGCGGCGCATGAAGTAACCGTACCAGTCACGGCCGTATGGCACGTAGACGCGGACTTTGTATCCTTGGCGTACGAGTTCGAGTTGACGCTCGACGCGGATACCGTATAGCATCTGGAACTCGAACTGGTCGAGTGGGATATTGTTCTCTTTGACGTGTTCGATGACGGCGTCAATCATATGGTCATCGTGTGTCGCGATGGATGCGTAGTTTCCGTTCGCAAGATGGAGTTTGACGAGCTTCACATAGTTATGGTCGACGTCCTCTTTTTCAGGGAACGCGACCGTCGCCGGCTCTTTGTATGCCCCTTTGACAATCCGGAGGTTCGGCTTAAGCGGTGCGAGGTGATTGATGTCATCTTCCGAGCGATACAAGTACGACTGGATGACCGTCCCGAGACCATCAAATTCAGCCTTCAGCTTCTTGAACAATTCGAGCGTCTTCTCACAACGCTGCTCGTCTTCCATATCGATGGCCACAAAGACCCCGACTCTTTGTGCGACCGTCAAAATTTGACGCATGTTGTCTTCAATCAATTCGTCCGAAATGTCGAAGCCGAGTGACGTCAACTTGAGTGACATATAAGCATCTAATTGTTCTTCTGCCATAATTTCAATCGCACGAATGATTTCGTCGCGATTCGTATTCGCTTCTTCGACCGTCTTGATAAATTCCCCGAGATGATCGACCGTGACCGACAACCCTTTCGCGTTGAGTTCGCGAATCGTCGGAACGGACGCCTTAAAGTCTTCCCCTGCTACAAAGCGTGATGCACCAAATCGTAAACCATATTTCTTCGCCAAACTATTGAGTGTTTTGTTTTGTGACATGTAGATAAATCCATCGCGCAACACTTTTTCCATCTGATTTTCCCCCTTACTTTTACACCCATCTATCTCTATGATGATGTCTGAAATTATTATGACACACAAACGTCAATTCGTCTGTATTTTTGTAACCGTTTTCAGCACTTTCTTCCCAACTTTTCAAAAAAGACAGACGCCCCGTAGGACGGCTGTCTTATAGGCTTGTCGAAGGTGCGACATAGAGCAGAATACTGAGGAAGATGAACACACTTCCCGCTAAGACGAACAAGTGCCAAATCGCATGATTGAACGGCAGTTTTTGCCACACATAAAACACAATGCCGACCGAATAAGCAATCCCTCCGGCGAGGAGAAGCATGAACCCTTGATGCCCGAGTGATTCATAGAGCGGACGGATGGCAATGATGCAGATCCAGCCGAGTGCGAGGTATGTCACGTTTGACACCCACATGTACTTCCCGGTCGAAAATAGTTTCCAAATGATTCCGAGAATCGCCACTCCCCACACGATCCCGAACAACGTCCAGCCGAGCGTCCCGTGAAGCGTCACGAGAGCGAACGGTGTATAACTTCCGGCGATGAGTAAGTAAATCCCTGCGTGGTCGAACACTTGCAGCACCCGCTTCGCCCGTGGATGGGGGATGGCGTGCATGAGTGTCGAGAAAAGATAGAGTAAAATCATCGATGCCCCGAACACACTTACCGCCGTGACGTTCCATGTGCTCCCACTTTCTGTCGCGCTCATGACGAGCAAGACGAGGGCGACGATGCTGAAGATGACTCCTAAGCCGTGCGTGATCGCGCTCGCAATCTCTTCCCCGAGCGTATCGGCATGGAGCATCTCTTTGAGTTGTTCTTGTTTCATATGCTCCCACCTTCCATAACTGTTCCCTCTAGTATGGACATTTCCCGATTTGAACGCAATCAAAAACACGGGCTACCGATTAGCCCGTGTCGAGATTATGCGACTTCTTTCACCGGAATATCACATTCCATTTGTGCAGCCCGCATCGCGCGTGCCCGTTTGTGGAACAAGACGAGCAGCGTCAACGTCCCGAGTGTCGAAATGACATACGGAAGGACCCCGTCCAGCTTGAATCCGATTGGTGCCGTCAAAATATAGAACCAGACCGCATACAACATGAACGTCCCCGGAAGGAGCGCGATGTAATGGTTCTTCCCTTTAATGTAGAGGTACATCGCTCCGACGAACAGTGCGATGACCGCTGTCGTCTGGTTCGCCCAGTTGAAGTATTGCCAAAGCATCTGGAAGTCCATGTTCGTGAGCACGTATGAGATCGCGAAGAGTGGAAGTGCGATCCAGAGGCGTGACGAGAACTTCTTCTGCGCGATCGACAAGTAGTCCGCGATGATCATACGGGCGCTACGGAATGCCGTGTCGCCTGATGTGATCGGTAATACGATGACACCGAGAATCGCGAGCGTCCCACCGATACTACCGAGCATGAGTGTTGCCACTTCTTGGACGACGAGTGCCGGCGTCCCTGAGTTGATGAGTCCGAGCAATTCACCTGGCTCGAAGATGGCCATCGCAGCCCCAGCCCAAATCATCGCGATGACCGCTTCCGCGATCATCATACCGTAGAAGATTTCACGACCATTGCTCTCTTTCATCGTCGTCCGCGAGATGATCGGCGACTGTGTCGCGTGGAAGCCAGAGAGCGCTCCACACGAAATCGTGAAGAAGAGGAGTGGCCAGATCGGTAAGCCGTCCGGATGCATGTTCGTCAATGTCATCTCTGGAATTTGGTAGCCTTGTGCGAACAAGCTGACCGCAATCCCGATCGCACTGACGACAAGAAGTGCCCCGAAGAACGGGTAAATCCGTCCGATGATTTTATCGACTGGGAGAAGCGTCGCCAAGATATAGTAGGCGAACACAGCGAAAATGACGAACATGAGCGTCGTTGCGTTTCCGTCAAATAAGTTGTTGATCATGTTACTCGGAGACGTGACGAACACCGTTCCGACGAGTAAGAGAAGTAAAAGTGCGAATCCGTTGACGATATGACGGAGCGAGCGTCCGAGGAACTTCTCCGCTAGTTGTGGCAAGTGTGCGCCGTTATTCCGAAGGGAAATCATTCCTGTCAAATAGTCGTGTACCGCCCCGGCAAAAATCGACCCGAAGACGATCCAAAGAAATGCGACCGGTCCGTAGAGCGCCCCCATGATCGGTCCAAAGATTGGTCCGACACCGGCGATGTTCAATAATTGAATCATCGAATTCCGTTTTTTACCCATCGGCACGTAGTCGATGCCGTCCTGAGAAGCATAAGCGGGCGTCGTCCGCTCTTCCTTGATGCCGAACGTCTTCTCGACGTAACGACCATATACCAAATACCCGACCAAAAGTAGTGCGAGTGCGACAAAGAATGTAATCATCTGTCAGTCCCCTTTTCCGTCCATATGTAGCTGATCCCCGTCAGCTTTTCGGTTTACACGTGTCATGTAACCGATTACATGATTGATTATACAAGAAGAATCCATGTAATGTAAGGGTTTTCATTCACATTTTTGCCACAAAAAATGAGCCCCCATTCAGGAAGCTCATTTCCAATTAACGAAGCGCAGGTTCACCGACGTGGCCGGCACCAACGACTTTCATTTCTGACTTCGTCTGACCATCTTTTTCACTGACGACTTCTACTGTTTGGCGAAGTTTGAGCGGTTTGACAGACAGTACGTATTCTCCGTTCTCATTCGCGACCGTCTCAGCCAAGACGCGATTGCCATCGCGAAGCGTCACGTCTGCTCCAGGGGCTGTCATTCCCGTCACGCGTTTCGCACCCGGTTTGATCGTATCCACTGTGAGGTTTAACACGAACTCTGGTGCTGTCGGCTCAAGACCGAGCGTATACGTCCGGAAGAGACGACCCGCTGCGTCCGCACGTGTCGCGTCTGTCGCTTCGATGCCTTCGTAAAGGTTCAAGTACTGCTTGCCGGCATCTGCTGTCTCAAATGTCACAGAACGTTTCGCGTCCGCGACAATCTTCCAGTTGTTATCGGCTTTATAGTCCAAGTTGCTGCCACTCGACACGATATAATCCGAGATGACGTTACGTGTCTCATACGCTGAGCGATAGACGATGTTCTTCCCGCCACCGAGACCTGGGAATGAAGACGACCCTGCACGATAGTTGTTCGTCGCGACCAAGAACTCTTGGTTCATCGTGATCGGTTGACCGTTATATTCGACGTTCTTCACGCGGTTGGCGTTCTCGTTGACGAGTTTCCCACCGACATCGAACTTCGCCGGACCTGTGACATCGATCTCATACGTCAAGCCGTCGAGGACGTCGAAGTTATAGCTGCGGAACTGGAGGTTGAGGAGGTTTTCGCCGTCCGCCTCGATTTGGTCATATGCCCCCGCTGACATCTCGAGCCAGTCCATGACGTCCTTCCCTGTCACTTTGACGACTTCGAGCGTGTTCGGATAGACATAGAGGTCCGCCACGTTCTTCAAGGCGATTTGACCTTTCGGGATATTCGTGTAATAGCTCGCGTCCGTCAATTCACGACCGCCCGCTTTGAACGGTGCCCCTGCCGACAAGAGTGGCAGACCTTTATAAGGTGAAAGCTCTGGGTTCGTCTCAAGTTCTTTCTCGACGTACCACTTCTGGGCGTTTGTCACGAACTGGACCGACGCATCGTCACGGACGAGTGCGAAGTAGCTCTGAATATCGTCTTGAATCTGTCCGACCGGTTGGTTGATGTAGTCGATTGTCGCCAAGTGGTCGTCTTCAATCAACGCTTGGATCGTCGGGTCGATCGCTGTATCAGCCGTCACCGTGTCGAGCGCGGCCGATGCGTCAAGAATCTGCCATTTGCCGTCGACGAGTTCGAGTTCGAAATCGATGACCCCGAGGTCTTTCCCTTGGTTGTTCGCCATGACGACCGGTTTCCCGTTGATCGTCCCTTTTGCCATATCGACGTTCGGGAACGAGGCGAACATGCCTTTCGCATCCGGGAAGCGACCGTGCTGGTGTCCCGTCATGACCATGTCGAGTCCGTCAATCTTCGTGAGCGCATACCCGACGTTCTCTTCGCTGTCGAGTTGTTCGTCCGCGAGTGCCGCACTTTCGCCGATGCCTGAGTGCGCGAGCGCGACGACGACGTCTGCTCCTTGGTCTTTCAATTTTTGAACCGATTCACGTGCCGATGGGATGATGTCCTCTGCCGTCACACGACCTTGTAGGTTCCCTGAATCCCATGACATGATCTTCGGCGGTACGACACCGAACACACCGACTTTGATTGTATGTGTTTCCCCGTCCAAGTCTGTGACCGTCCGTTCGATGATCTGGACCTCTTGTCCATCCACGTTGAACTTCGAGACGATCGGGTTGCCTTCTAAGTCTTTGACGTTCGAGTTGACGAAACGGAGCTTCCCTTTCGATCCTTCCATCGCGTTGTATAAGAATTCGAGACCGAAGTTGAACTCGTGGTTCCCGAGTGTGACAGCGTCATAGTTGAGTGCTGCCATCGCCTTATACATCGGATGCTCGAACGCTTCATTTTTCCCAGCTTGAAGCTCACGGACGTAGTCGCCAAACGGTGTCCCTTGAATCGTATCGCCGTTATCGAACAAGAATGTGTTCGCTTCCCCAGCGGCTGTACGATGTTCATTGATGAGTGTCGCGACTTTCGTCAACCCGATCGTATTGTCGACCTTGTCTTGGAAGTAGTCATAGTTCGTGATGTTCGTATGTAGGTCTGTCGTCTCTAAGAAACGGAGCTTGACGATATCCTCATCGACCTCTGCCAAAACGTTCGGTGCCTGTAGCGGTAAAACGGTTGGTAATACGAGCGCGGTCGCGATCGACCATTTCCATGCACTTTTCATGTGATTGTCCCCTTTGTCTGGTTGATAAGTGTCTAACCATACTCAATATAACACCAGCCTCGTTGACCTTCTATTAAAATTTTGTATAAAAAAGACCCAATTTCCTTTACAGAAATTAGGTCTTTCGTCTTATGAACGTTTAATTCGTACAGTGAACGGGCCGTTCCCTTCCACATTCTCGAATGTGACGGAAATCGGGTACGCATGTTTGCTGTGGACCGGGTTCTCGAGACGGATTGTCGTGAGACCGACAACTTCTTCTCCACTCATGAGTTCAAGTGGGAGTTGTTCCACATTCAAATCGTGAGCATAGCCGTTTCGGAGAAGGAGTGTCGTCGTGACACGTGTCTCTTCTTGCTCGACGGCGACGAGCATCATGTTGAACTCGTCTTCCGCGACCGGTGGTGTCGCAACGTTCGTGCGCATCACTTGTTGCCACGCTTCTGCCGAGAACTGTTCCATCGCCTCGCGTGAGATGGCTTGTAACGCGTCGATTGGGTTCATTTGGAAGACGAGACGAAGTGGTGCGGACGTATCGATCTCGCCAAATAGTTCATCCTGAAGAAAATCGAGGTAGACGGGCTTACTCGTCCACGGCTCGAAGTTCGGGAGCGCCGAACGTTCCAACACTTTTCGTCCGAGCGGCATGTTGTTCGCGTCGAGCAACAAGACCGGGAGTTCGTTGATCTCGAACGAACTCGGGAGCGTGTTGCGGAACAACGCAACAATCGACAAGTCCTGACCGAGTGACTCGGCGCTCAGCAGTTCGATCGAGAGCTGGTTGTCGAGGAGTGCAGGGAGTCGTTTCGCATGATAACGGAAGACGTACTCATCTTCTTTCGGGATCCCCATCTCATCATCGAAGACGAGCGTCAACCGACGCCCTTCTTCCGTTTTGCCTGTCTCGATTTGTTTTCGCTTACGAAATCCTAACATTACACTTCCTCCTCTGCCGTCTCGACGAAGTACAGGTCGAGCTGGCATAGTTCTACCGTCACGTCACGGGCGATGTTGACATACGTCTGTTCGAAGATGTCCAACCCTTCTTTGCTGAAGAGACGACTCGGATCTTCTTGGGCATAGCTCCGTAGACCGATTCCTTCCTTCAATCCGCTCATCATCGTCAAGTGGTCCGTCCATTTCGTATCGAGGGCACGAAGGAGCGACTCTTTCGTGAATAAGACGACGTCTTCTCGCGTAAGGCGCGCTTCTGTTTTTTGGATGATCTCTTCCATCCAATCCTTCAACGCTTCTTTCAACTCATACGTATCCGCGATGTCGTTCGACCAAGTCGGCTCTTGCATCGTCAAATAACGCAAATCTTCTTTTAGTTCGGCGACTGGCCACTCTTCCGGGACGAGTTCGTCTGACACATGCATATCGATACTGTTCTCGAGGGCGAGACGCATCATGCTGAGTACGTTTTTCGTGATGGCATCCGCATCGGCATTGACGGCCTGGTCGCGAATCGTATAGATGATGTTCCGTTGTTCGTTCAAGACGTCATCGAGCTTGAACAAGTAGTCGCGGATCGATACGCCGATTCCTTCAATCGTCGTCTGGGCGTATTCCACCACATCGATCGCTTCTTTTGACGAGACCTCACCTGTCGCGTTTGGCTTCAGTTTCTTCTCGATGCGTTCTAGTTTTTGTGCGGCATATCGTTTCACAATCTCATCTTCGAGCGAGACGAAGAACTCGGTCTCCCCCGGGTCACCTTGGCGTCCCGAACGTCCACGAAGCTGGTTGTCGACACGCTGCGACTCATGACGCTCCGTCCCAACGACGAATAGTCCACCTGCCGCTTTCGACTTCGCATCGAGCATGATGTCCGTTCCCCGCCCTGCCATGTTCGTCGCAATCGTCACTTTCCCGAACTGTCCGGCGTCGGCGATGATATCGGCTTCTTGTGCGACCGTCTTCGCATTCAAGACGTCATGCTTGATCCGTTTCTTCTTCAAATGTTTACTGATCGCCTCAGATTGCGCGATCGATGTCGTCCCGATCAAGACCGGACGTCCCATCGCATGCAACTCGTCGACTTTTTCCGTCACGGCCGCATACTTCTGCTCGATCGTCATGAAGATGCGGTCCGGATGGTCGATCCGTTTCCGTTCACGGTTCGTCGGCACTTGCACGACGTCCATGTTATACGTCTTCAAGAACTCTTGACGTGACGTCTGTGCCGTCCCCGTCATCCCGCCGACGAGCGGATACATGCGGAAGTAGTGCTGAATCGTGATTTCCGCCGTCGTCTTGTTCTCCTCGGTGATCGTGACACCTTCTTTCGCCTCAAGCGCCTGATGCAATCCTTCCGAGAGGCTACGTCCTTCCATGATGCGTCCCGTGAACAAGTCGATCAGTTCAATCTTGTCGTCACGGACGATATAGTCGACGTCGAGCTCGAACAATACGTTCGCACGGAGCGCCTGGACGAGATAGTGATAGAGCACCTGGTGCGACGCGCTGAACAAGTTGTCGATGGCGAACAACTCTTCGATTTTAGTGATCCCGGCTTCTGTGAACGAGGCCGCTTTCGATTCCAAATCGACTTCATAGTCCGTATCCTCAAAGCTCGAGATGACTTGTTGCGAGAGTTGTTTCAAGCGGATATGTGAACGGTCCTTTTGTGCGATGATGAGCGGCGTTTTCGCCTCATCGATCAAGATGCTGTCCACTTCGTCAACGAGGGCGAAATGGAACGGGCGCTGGACGCGCTCTTCCGGTTTCCCGACGAGGTGGTCACGTAAATAGTCAAACCCGAACTCGGTCCCGACCCCGTACGTGATGTCTGCCTGATAAGCGGCGCGCTTCTCGTCTGGCTCAATATCTGGCACGTTCAACCCTACCGTCAACCCGAGGAAGTCATGGATCTTGCCAATCTGTTCGGCGTCACGTCTCGCCAAGTAATCGTTCACGGTGATGACGTGGACCCCTTTTCCTTCGAGTGCCTTGACATAACTCGGTAAAGCGGCGACGAGCGTCTTCCCTTCCCCTGTCGGCATCTCCGAGATGTTCCCTTCGAGAAGGGCGAACCCGCCGATGAGCTGGACGTCGTAATGGCGCATGCCGAGCACGCGGACCGACGCTTCCCGGACGAGGGCAAACCCTTCTTCGGCGATGTCATCGACTGTCTTTCCATCCAAGAGGCGCGCTTTGAGCGTCTCCGTATATGTACGCATCTCGTCATCCGAGAGTGCTTGCATCGTTGTCTCTAACTCGTTGATTCGCGCGACCCGTCGTTCGTACGCTTTCAAACGCCGGCTTTGATCATTCGTTAATTGTTTTACAAATTGGATCACACTAATAGCCTCCATCTTTCTGTCAATTCATCTGTTACATACTCGTCTATTATAACGAAATTCGGGCGAATTCGGAGATTTTTTTACGAAAACTTCCTAAAAGTTGGTTTTTGAATTCTTAAAAACCTATAAATTTTGGTTAATTTTCAAAAAGTATTTGTAAAAATATTTTCAATTCACTATTTGAGACGGCGTGAGACCGTGTTACGATGAGAAAAACAGAACATTTGTTCGTAAAAAGGAGTGGTGACGATGCGCAGACGAATCTTTTGTATCGACAGCGTCTCGTTCTATGCCAGTTGCGAGTGTGCCGCGCGCAACAAAAATCCTTACCACACGAAGCTCGTCGTCCTCTCGAACTTGCAGGACAGCGGGGCACTCGTCCTTGCGGCGACCCCGAAGATGAAGCAGCTCGGCATCAAGACCGGGTCGCGTCGTTTTCAGATTGACCGCCTTCCGTGGCACGAACGGCGGGACGTTTTGTACGCTGAGGCGCGAATGAGTCATTATTTGAACGTCTCGATTCAAATCATCCACATCCTCCATCAGTTCGCCCCACCCGAAGCGATTCGCGTCTATTCGATTGACGAGACGCTCGTCGACATGACCGGGACGGAGCGGCTGTTCGGAAGTGACGAGCACGTCGCCCACCTCATGCGTGCGACGATTTTTCGCTATACGGGTATCCCCGTGACGATCGGCATCGGACCGAACAACGTCCTCGCCAAGCTCGTCCTCGACTTACATGCGAAAAAGAAAGGGGTCGCCACGTGTCTCCTCCACGACGTCGAGCGACTGATTCATCCGGCCCCGATCGAAAAGATGTGGGGCGTCGGGACGAAGATGGCGGTCCACCTGCAGCGGCTCGGCATCTTCACGATCGGTGACCTCTCCCGTTATCCGCTCGACGTGTTGCATGAAAAATTCGGCGTCATCGGGGCAGAACTGTGGCATCACGCCTGGGGCATCGACGAGTCCCCCACCATCTTGCCGACGAGTTCGTTGTTCGGGGCGAAACGGACGCGACCGAAGTCGATCGGTCACGGCATCACCCTCATGAAAGATTACGCGACGTATTCCTCAATCCGGCTCGTCTTACAGGCGATCGCGGTCGAAGTCGGGATGCGGACCCGGCAAGCGGGACTCGTCGGAGGGACGATTCATCTCGGGGTGCGCTATACGCGGACGAGTGACCGGGGTGGTTTCAGTAAACAAAAGAAGCTCCCCCGCTTCACAGCGGACGAGCAAGAGTTTCTCCCAATCTTGTTGCAGCTATTTTTAGACGGCTGGGAAGAGACAGAGGCCGTCCGTTACGTCTCGGTCGCCCTCGGAAAGCTCGAACCGCGGAGCGACCACGTCCAGTTATCTTTTTTTGAAGACGAATGGGCGAAGGCGAAGCGGCTCGACTTTCTCGATTTGATTGACGGCTTGAACGTCCGGTTCGGTCGCGGCACGATCCGACCGGCATCGAGCCTACTAAAAGACAGTCCGCTCCGGACGCGCCAACGTTTAATCGGCGGACATAAACAAGGAGGCGATTCCTCATGAGCAAGACCCGCTATCGTGATCGGGGTGAATTGAAATGGATCCCATTTCTCATGCCCGAGCACGTCGCCCTACTGAAACGTTATTATGCCCAAATCCAAAAGATCGAGCTACCCGATTTGGACGAACAACTCCTCTATCTGTGGCAGACCGAGCTCGAACGGGCCATCCGTGAAGGTGACCAGGTCGAATTGACACTGTTCGTAGATGGTTTGACGACAAGCATGCGCGGTTACGTCCATGCCATTTATTACGCAGAACGAGAAGTCGAACTGTTCGACGGCGAAGTGCGCCGCGTCCCGTTCGGTGACATCTTGTCCGTTCGTTAAGACGCCTCGATCGCTTCCTGGGTCGTCTCGAACGTCTCGATTCCGTCTAGCAGCCCATAGTGAGCAAGCGTCGCACGGACCGATGACGACAGGTGCGCGAAGATGACGTGCCGGTCGGCCGCTTTCAGTTCAGTGACGACACGACGCAGTTCTTCGACCGCGGTCACATCGATGACCGGGCAGCGGTGGAAGTTGAAAATGAACACGTTCGGCTCCCGATGGATGTGATGGAGGACGTGCTCGAACAGCTCGACCGCACCGAAAAAGAGGGGACCTTCGACACTGAAGACGATTTGCCCGTCTCTTGTGACGTAGCGTTCCGTCCGTTCACGTACGTCAATCGTGTCTGCCATCCGCTTCGCGAAGAGCGCGAGCGCACAGATGACTCCGACCTCGACGGCGACGACCAAGTCGACGAATACCGTCAATAGTAACGTGACGAGTAAGACGAGCGACTCAGATGAGCGATGACGTAACATCGCCATCACGTGATGACGCTCGGACATGTTCCAAGCGACACGCATCAAGATTGGGGCGAGTGCGGCGAGGGGCACGTAACTCGCGAACGGCGCGAGGACGAGCACCGCAACGAGGACCGTGATTCCATGAATGACACCGGCACGTCGGCTGACCGCACCCGCCTGGATGTTCGTCGCCGTCCGAGCGATGGCACCCGTCGACGGGATTCCACCGAAGAACGGCGTGATCACGTTCGCAAGACCCTGTCCGAACAGTTCCTTGTCCGGCTTCATCTTCGTCCCTGCCATCCCGTCGGCGACCGTTCCTGAAAGAAGTGACTCGAGCGCACCGAGGAAGGCGATGGCGAACGCGGATGGAAGGAGCGTCGTGACTAGGTCTAGGTCGATTGCGAGCCAGTTGACTGTTGGCAGTCCACTCGGGATGCCGCCGTATGCACTTCCAATCGTCGCGACCTCACCTGGGATGAGGAGACTGACGAACGTCGGGACGAGCATCGCCATGAGTAAAAGCGGTAGACGGAACGGCAATTTTGGTACGAGCCAAAGCGTCAAAAAACCGATCCCGGCAATGACAATCGGCCACATCGATGCGTCAGGCAACGCCTGACCGAGACGAAGCAGATTCTCGTGAAAATGTGGCGCCTTCTCAAACGTGACCCCGAACAACTCATCGAGCTGGTCGACGAAGATGACGACGGCGATCCCTGCCGTGAAACCGATCGTGACGGCACGGGGCATGAAGCGGATGAGTCGTCCGACCCGGAGTACGCTCATGAGGAGCAGTAACACACCGGCGAGGACGGTCGTGACGAGTAACCCTTCATACCCGTATGCGAGAACGACACCCGAGACGATCGGGATGAACGCCCCCGTCGGTCCGGCGATTTGGAACGTCGAACCTCCGAACAGGCTGACGAGGATCCCAGCGAAGATGGACGTGTAGAGCCCGTATACCGGTGGGACCCCAGAAGCGATGGCGAATGCCATGGCGAGCGGGATCGCGACGACACCGACCGTGATCCCGGCCGAGATGTCCTTTTGCCACATCTCACGTGTGGAGAGTGAGTCTTGCATCATACATTCCTTCTTTCCAATCAGTTCAAAAGCGAGTTTAGTGTACGCCTGTAAAGAGGGCTTGTAAACGGGTTGAGAAAAACATTAACAGAATGTACAAAGAACAACATCCCTCTTTGAATGTTTCTGTATTCTTGCGTATATACGTTTTGAAGATTGAAGACATTTTAGGACTTTTTAAGAGCACCTGAGTAATTTGGTTTATTTTTACTTTTTGAGTATTTTTATGGTTATTATTATTTTCTTTTATGCTATTCTTTTTCTGTACCACAATATACTTGAAATGGGGAATGAAGATGAAGCGTAAGTCGATGATCTCAATGGGGTTAGCTGTAGGATTGTTAGCACTCGGGGGAGCTGCTCAGGCAGGTACAACATATTCAAACTATGACACCACAGTCGCATCGTTTAACGGAAGTGGATACACAGGGTATCAGACAAAATCTTCTTCAAATGCTTCGGGAACACTTGTATCAAAAACAGTTGGCGGGTCTTATACTGTCGATGCAAGAATGACTGCCTCTTCTGGTACAGGTTCTTGGGTTCGCTCTGTATCGGATAATGAGACTCGTTCATTATCAAATTCAATCTCTTCAGGGAGATCAACACGTGTCCAATTCAGTAACGATTTGACCACACCAGTGAGTGTTCAAGTCACAGGTCAATGGAAGAGTAACTAACGATAATAAAGCGCGGTTTCGTTCTAAACGAACAATTCCGCGCCTTTTTAATTCATACAATTTTCTCAAGCTTGCCACGGTTGATTCGATAGACATCCTCACATAAGTAATCGATATCCTCTTGATTGTGACTCGTCATTAAAATCGTCTTCCCTTCTTCTCGAAAAGCAAGTAATAGTTCACGTAACGATTCGACACTATCATGGTCTAATGCATTGAACGCTTCATCCAAAATCAAGATGTGTTGGTTTTCCATAATCGCCTGTGCGATAGCAAGTTTTTGCTTCATTCCAAGCGAATAGTTTTTCACTTTTTGTGAATTGTCTGGGTTTAATCCCAAAATCAACATTGTTTTTCGAATTGTCTCTTCATCAATCTGATTTTGAATTTGTGCTAGTTCTTTTAAGTTTTCAAATCCTGTCTTATTGGCAATATAACCTGGACGATCGATAATCATACCGACACCTTTCGGGAAGCGCTGCTCTTTTCCAATTTGTTTCTCCTCAACGTACACTTCTCCATGATCAGGGAACACAAATCCACACATCATTTTGAACAAGACGGATTTGCCAGATCCGTTCGGTCCGACAATTCCGACAATCCGCCCTTGTGGAACAGTCAAATCCACCGCATCAAATAACAAATTGCCTTTGTAGGATTTCGTTACATTTTTTAATTCGATCACTGCAGTCATATTCATCCTCCTCATACATGCAAACTTCTTCTTAACAACAACGTAATCCCGAGCATCAGTACAATCAGTGCTCCAAGCAACTGTATAAACACGGTCCACATCGAAGTAGACTCAAGAACGATTAACGCGTTCATTCCAATCGGTAACCAGTTGACTTGCAGGCCTGGAAATAAAAATAAAGACAACAGACCGATAACGGTCGGTACAACATATACTTCTCGAATCATCCAAGACAGCATGAAGCAAAGCAACGTATACACGAGGCACTGCAAAACAGTACTCACAAACAGAAAACCTAGGATGCTTGTAAAGGGATACCCCTGATGAGTTTGATGGACGTCAAATGGTACATTCGACAGAAACGCCATAAGTAAGGTTAGTCCAATTAAACTGAGTGTAAGGATTGAGAAGAACACAGTCTCTTGAAGGAAAATATTGCGAAACCAGCGATGCGGACTCTTATAACGAATCAACTTGTAATGACTAATTTCCAAAAGTTCTCGCTGCATGCGAAGTTGACTCATATAAGTTGCCCCAAAAAAGAGAATCACATAGGACATAAAGGACAAATAGGAAAAATAATCTGCCCCCACTCCAATGAAGGTTGCTACGATCGCTTCATCAGCCGTCGCCCCTTCTCGACTATTCAAAATTCCATTGTAAGAAATATGAAGGATCGCCAACCCGGCATATAAAAGGTATGCTCCGCTCCCGGTCCATTGCTTCCAATCTATTCGTTGAATCGTTGAAAGTTGACGGAACAGCAGCCCTTGACCCAAGATTATTCCTGTCAGGATGAGCGCAGCCACAATCAAATTTGAATACGAAACGGACGTCATTGAAATAGATAAATATGTCGTCGGCGACAGAAATGAGAATTGCTCGGGAAATAGTTTAAATCCTACGATCCCGAGTAAAAATGTGAAGATTGCCTGTGTGTATAACCATCCTTTTTTAACGTGAAGGAGAAAGATTCCAGCTAACGAAAAATGAACTGTCGTCAGGAAAAGGAACCATAGACAAAGTTGAACGGGTAACGGGTACCAAGGAAGCGAAAAGCGACTTTGCAATACACTCGTCGCATTGACTTCGGTGACCATCTTCGTGTAATCACTCCAACCAGCTTCATATGGCAGTCCAATCATCATCAACGTACTGAGTATAAACAACACGGTAAATAACGGTGCGGCCTCTACAAAAAATAGTTTTAGCGTTCGGTAAATCCAAGCTTGTGGAGTCAATATTCGAATGAGTACCTCATGACGATACTCCCGAATCAGAATCCCAACTGATAAAAATAACATGACAGGAAAGACAAAGTACGTCAGAAGATACATATCCGTCATAAGGGCATAAAATCCGTCCCATACATTCACCTCAACCTGATTCAAACGTACCGTGTCTAATATCTGTCGTTTTACTCTCAAACTATAGAGAAAGATGATGACCCCAACAAAGAGCCAGCTCCTTTTTGTAAATTCATTCATCAATCGATCAACGACCATCATTTTTCCTCCTCAAAAACTCCACTCCCGGCGTAACCGTAGATGGAATAAATAGATGCCGACACCAATGGAGAGAAAAAGAAGGAAGGGCACGAAAATTGTCCAAATCGGATGTGCCGTAATATTAAACGGAAATAGTGTGCTAAGTGGCGAGAATTGCGGAACCTGAAAAATCCCTGCCACAAAATTAAGAATATGGTATGCCAAAAATGGGATAGAGATGGCTACAAATAAGTTGTCGAGTATCAAAATCAACAGATACGCCATCGTCGCATACAACGACCCGTTCACACCAATCCAGACAGCATAAGAGAATCCATAGAGCATCGGATGAATCTCTTGCAAAAAGGAAAATGTCGTAGTCGGGATCACTACTCCGTCTGTCACAGCGGTGTACTCAACTAAATGGAATAGAGGTTCCACGTACATGACAAATAAAAACGTCATGAAAATCATGGAGAATAGTACGATTCCGCTCAAAATCGCATTAACCAAACCTTTCGCAACCAGATACACAGATAAATCGATACGTGTTCGTGTGTACGTCAAAAAATTGTGCCGATATTCAGCCAAGATATTTGGCAAAAAGATTAAGATGGCTAGCACCGGAAACAGCATGGCAGGAATGGTAGATACACTTTCTTCAAACACCTCGATCGGGTCAAAGAACTGATACCGATCCCGAATGGTCATAAATTGCACGAACGGCATGATAAAAATGATACCGATGTACACCGTGAGAGAACGAGGTGTCCATAAATTAATGAATTCACGTCGAATAAGCTGCTTCATTCGTTAGTCCTCCTTTTTCGTGGAGACCAATTGATTGGCCATCCAATAACCGAGCACGTTCAATAAAAATAAAAGCGCAAGACTCCACACGTTCAATCGTCTGTTTATATGTAGATTGATCACACCCCATACCATCGATAAGACCAGATAAATCGTCAATCCAATCAATAAAAGGAAACTACCGATTTTACGTGGATCAATGACATCGATGACAACCAGCAATCCGTTCTCTAAATATGAGATTTCATTCGAGATGAGTCTCACAGCACCCGACCACCGCTTATCATCTGAGAAGACATGTTCAGAATTGCTGTAGTCTGAAATCGTCACACCGTGAATCAATCGACTCGTCTCGAGAATGCCTTGACTCATTTCTTCATCTGTTGAAGATTCATCAATATTCAGGTATACGGCATCCGCAAACACCAAATCATAACGCCCACCAATGACAATCGACGTGATGAACAGGAAAATCGATACGATCGCGATGCTAAATCCGATTTGAAGCAGTTGCTTCGCAAAACGATTTTGTTGAATTTGCATCATATGAATGATGGATTCAGCTTGCTCAGCCCCTCCAAATCGATTGAATGCAATGCGAGTGGCGTCTGACTCTGAGTGACCTTTAATCATCAAATCATGAATCGACTGCTCTAAATGAGTTCGCGTCTCCTCTTTTAACTCAATGGTTTCTTGAAGGCGCGGGTCTGCGTTTTGATAGAGTTCGTCAATGTAATCATCCACGTGCTTCAAACGGATCACCTTCTTCATGTAAAAATAGGTCCATTAATTGTTTCACAAGACGCCATTCCACTTTCTTTCGTGCCAAGACGGCTCGTCCATCTGTCGTGATCCGATAATACTTCCGTCTTCCCCCTGGCCCTTGCTCATCTCCCCAATAAGATTCCACACTCCCTTTTTTCTCAAGACGTTTTAAGGATAAGTAGAGTGTCCCTTCCTTCAACTCGAACGCTTCATCAGTACGTGTGTGTACGACTTTGGCGATTTCGTAGCCATACATATCCTGATTGTTGAGTAACGACAGAATCATCGTATCGATATGACCTTTCAGCATTTCTTTATCGATTTCCATAGTGCCCTCCATTCATCACCTAATTCAACTTACCTAATTTTCCCATGCTAATACCTTGTTATGCAATGTATTTTTGTTTTTGAGTCTTATGGGTACATCAACATTAAAAATCAGATGAAAATCGAGACCATTGGGCATAAAAAAAGAAGACAGGGTCACTGTCTTCCAACACTTCATCACATTTAATTCGTCGGAGCCTCTACGACTTGATCGCCATCTTCCGCGTCTTTCGCCAAAAACTTCACGTGACGACCGAACAGCCACATGACGACGAGATGGGCTTTCGCCTGTGTCTTCGTATAGAACCACCACGGAAGTGCTGGTACGAACTCATGGATGGCGACGAGTCCTTCATCCGATTCTGGTAAGCGTCTGAACTCGAGACGACCTGTCTTGTCCTCTTCACTCAATTTGACGAACTTGCCCCCATCAATCGCAAAGGATGCCATATCGTCTGTCGCTTCCTGTTCAAGCGATAGATGAAGCGCGACGAATGACGGATCGAGCAGCGCGATCTCCCAATCGTCGTCTTCTTTCGTCGTCTGAATGAGCGGATACATGAAACGACCGAGCCATTCGAAGTACGTGTCCGCCATCCAAAGCGCCGACTTTTCTTCCGGCAGACCAAACCGCTGAATCGAGCGGACGGTGTATGACTTTGGCTGCTTTTTCTTCTTGCCGCCTGAGGATTGTTTCTCTTCCTCTTCAAGCGCATGTTCGACAGCCTGTTTAAACGGAATCTCTCCCTGTCCGATGCCTTCGACGGTATCTTCTGCCACCATCGCGTGCCCCATGCTCTCGACAAGCGGATAGACGGTCGCCTTCGGTTCACCCGTGACCGCCATGACCCACAGGCGCGACAGTTTGATTGTCGGGAACGGGAAGTCAATCAAGACGCGACGCTTATCCATGACTTCGGCCGTCTGTTCGATCATCTTCCGATACGTCATCACTTCGGGACCCCCGATGTCGATATGACGATCATAGAGCGATTCGGCACCGACGACCGAGATGAGTGCCTGAACGGCTTCTCGAATATCAATCGGATGTGTCTCCGTCTTCGTCCAACGTGGCAAGATCATCGACGGCAACCGTTTGACGAGTTTCGCTAAAATCGGGAACGACGAACCTTCCGGACCGATGATGAGCCCCGCTCGAATCGTTGTCACCGGCACCCCTTGTCCGCCGAGAATACGTTCGACCTCGAGTCGACTCTTCAAATGACGTGACAATGTCTTCTCTTGTTTTGGAATGATGCCGCTCAAATAGACGATTTGCTCGATATCGTTTGCCTTCGTCGCTCGGGCGAAGTTATCGGCGATGAGCGCATCCATGTCCTCGAACGTCGCCTGCGTCAAGCCACCGTCCGGAATCATCGAGTGGACGAGGAACATCGCATAATCCGCGCCCTCACATGCCTCACGTGTCTGCTCATACGAGAACAAGTCACACGCACGCCACGTGATATGGGCTTCATCTTCTTTATTTTTCGTCGATCGCGATAATGCAATGATGTCATACTCTTCTTTCAGTTGCTCCATCACGTTCGAGCCGATATAGCCGCTCGCCCCCGCAATGACAATCGTTTTCCGCATAAAGCTCACTCCCCTTCATTTTCACATAGAGGTAATGTACCCGTCTTTTCGAAAAGATAAATCAGTCTAAGTATGTAGAGCCTGTCCGTTCGATTCGTAATAAAATGAGAATAATTAGAAAAAGGAGGAATATTCATAGGATTTTGGTATTTTCTTTTGCTTGGGTTGGGAATTCCCCTCGTCGTGAGAGGGGTTGAGAGTAGCGCGAAACAAGGTGGATTGATTTTAGTTGGGCTCGTGATGGTCGGGGTATCGATATTCATGTTCCAAGATGGGGCGCTGATGTAGTAGCGAGCTGGTTTGAGCAAATCACCGGTCGATAAGTCACATTCTCGAGTAATCGCGAGGTCCATTGACAACCTTTTAACGTCTTCAATCTTGAATTGATATGGAAGGAGCTCGACAATGAAACAGTTCAAACGAGTAGGTGTCCTGGCGTTATTCGCCTTGATTGGATTTGCTCTTTTCCATTATGCGACCGAGTCGAAGACGGGTTCCGCTGCATGGACGACAGAAGCTGCGACACATCACTTCAAAGATATCTTAGAAGCGCAGCGAGAGGCGATTGAAGCGCATACTCCTCTTGAAAATATCGAGCGAACGAAACTGTCACACGAAAATGACGTCGTCCGGCTTCTACTCGGCCAGCGGGATTGGGTCGAGCAATTCCACTATACGATTCAGGAGGTACAAGTGGATGAAAAAGGTGGACTTCTATACGCAAACGCGTATGTGACAAGAAATCTTCAATTTGAGAGTGGTGTCACGACCGGGCTTGGTGACGAGATGACGATTCAATTAAGATCTCCGAATGAGGCAATCGAAGAGGTGGAGCTCGAAAATCATAGCGTGACACAAGCAGGCCAACCCTTTTTCAAACGCTGGATCAGTCGAGTGTTTGACTGAACAAATCCCACTTTCCGATTGGAGAGTGGGATTCTTTTTAAAACGATAACTCTAAACCAGTACCATCATCAAGAAGTTCTCCGTTTTTAGCGGTATAGTCGACACGAATCTCGGCTCGCTTCAGGATGTCGTTCTCTTGTAACGCAGACATCCACATTCGAACGCGTTCTTCGTCATCAGCTTTCGGCTCTCGATGAAGCGTCAATAAGATTGTCGGCGACACGTCGGCTGTCTGATAGGCGATTGGATTTGCCGAGGAGACATCGAGTTGTCGGATACTTTCTTCGTCATATAGGACGACATAGGTGACGTCTGCACCAAACGCCGTATCAATCGAATCTTCAATCGCCTCTGTGACCGCATCCTCCCATTTAGATGAAAGAAACGTATCAACGATTTCTCCGGTCGACTCATCCTCGTAGACATAAAACTCCGTTCCCGTCACCGAATCCATCGCAATCGCCGCATATTCAAACGGAAAGTTACCCATGTTGTCGAATAATACGTCCTCTGTCAATTCAGCATCTTCGAATCGTTCGGCTACATAAGGTTCGGCCATCTTGATCACGTTTGCTTCCTCATCGGGATCTGGTTGCATCGACCGATAAAAGGCAAATACCAACCCCGCCACCCCAATCACAATCACGCCAAATCCGACCAAAAGCCACTTCAAGTAACGTTTCATGTCGACTCCTCTCATAACTGTTTGTTCATGGCGATGGACGCTTCTTGGAATCCGAGTCGTTTATATAATCGCTGTGCGTCTGGATTCGTACCGAATACACTTAGTCCAATGGATGTTGCGCCAAGTTCTTCTGAAGCTACTCTTTCAAGTTTCTCAAACACCGCTGTCGCATATCCTTGTCCACGGTACGTCTCTTCAATCAAAATATGATAAATGAAGACGCGTTTCGATTCAGCTTGAAACGCATACCACAAAATCCCGACACGAGTGTCTCCGTTTATCACATGAACAATCGTCTGTCCTTCCCCGGGTTGATTGTCTGGGAAGAGACCTCGAATCAATTGTGTGGATTCCTCTTGCGCTAACACTATTGGAAGTTGATAGTTGCGCGCGACATCGTTTGCATAATCGTCAATCAACCAAGTCACATAATGCGAGACTTCTTGTTCCGTCATCTGATCAAAATGAATGGTCATTTGTTTACCCCTAATCGTTTTCACCTAGTGTAACATACAATTTCTGGGATTTTTAATCTTAGTGAAGTTCAGGATTTTGTAAGGTTACCGCATACAACATGTAAGATGCTCCCTTCATACTCGGAAGAGGAAATTGAAAGGAGATAATCACATGACAGCAACACCTACAAACGAACGAATCAATGTTCTCGATACCCTGCGAGGCTTCGCCTTATTCGGGATCATTTTTATTAACATTCTGAGTTTATTACGTCCGAGCGACCCGAACACCATCATGGAACATTACTATGTATATGCCCTGCACATCTTCATCGATGGAAAGTTCTTTATGATTTTCTCATTTTTGTTTGGTGTCGGATTCTACCTCTTTATCCATCGAGCAATAGAACGCGGAGATCGCGCCTACGTTTTATTTACGAAACGATTGCTCCTCTTACTCGGCTTCGGCTTGATCCATATGCAATTTCAGCCGGGTGAGGCGTTGACGATTTATGCCGTGAGCGGGCTACTCCTCCTGTTTGCATACCGCCTTCCTCGGTCAGTCAATTTGATTCTAGGTCTGATCGGACTAGCTGCCCTCACTTATACCGGGACGAAACTGTTGATGCCACTTGCTCTCATCTTGCTCGGGCTTGCAGCGGGTCAGTATGAGGTGTTTCGTCGCATCAATACGCACCGGGTACGTTGGCAAATTGGACTAGTCGCTACCGGTATCCTCTCTGCCGGATTTGTATGGCTACAATATACGAATTTACCGAGCTTATCGTATTTCAACGTCGGCTACACCCCGACTAATGAAGAAATTCAAGCATATATCCGTATGCTCGACTATTCGAATTGGTCAGCTCCCTTTTTAGCGGCGTTCTATGTCACCGTCCTTGTCAATATGAGTCAACTACGGACGGCACGTTCCTGGTTCGCCCCACTTCAAGCGTTTGGTCGTATGGCGTTGACGAATTACTTGCTTCAGACTGCACTTATGATGACTGTTTCTACATTCGGACAGACGTTCACAATGATTGAAACAGGACTATGGGCAATCGTCATCAACGCCGTATTGATTGTATTCAGTATGTTATGGCTTCGCCGTTTCACGTACGGACCGATGGAAAAGGTATGGCGACTTGGGACGTACTCTCGCTTCGGACAAGGCATCCTATTGCCAAAATAATATAATGTTGAGGAAGAACGACTGTTAAAAGTGTTCTTCCTCTGCAGATTCTCTTTCATACAATTGATGGTTTGAGTGGGTTAGAAGAAACTAGTTGGTCATTACCTTATTCAGTAACACGAACTAAAGAAACAGAAAACCATTCGTCTAAGTAGCGAATGGTTTTCTAGGTTTAATTTAATGCGTCTTTGGCAACTTCATTTGTCGGATCTAGAACAAGAATTTTTTTCGCGATGGACTTTGCTTGTTCATCACTTACAATCTTTTCTGGGACGATATTCAGAAATAACATGTTCTCTAAACTTTTCACATCTGCACCGTCGGTCAAATCCACGGCTCTTTGGGCATGGTATGAGGAAGAGGCATAAGCTCCTTCAATGTGAGAAAGGGGCTGTGATAGGACTTGAAAAGCCAAATCATGTAATTTATCGTTCTCCGTTTCCAATAACAGATAGACGAGTACGGAGTAATTCGACAGATTTTCATTATCATACGCCAAAGTTAATAGGTCGTTTTTAAATGTTTCAAAATCAGTAGTTTGATAGATGTCTTTTACTTCTTTAAAACGGCCTGACACAATTAAAGTTTCTAAATTATTTGACACTGTTTATTCACCTACGCATTGCTTATTTCTATTTCTCCATGTACTCTCTGAAAGGTTACGGTTTGAACGTTCATTGATATAGTTTTTATGAGCAAATCCGTAGGCCGACTCTTTTCATGTCTTCGGAGCCCAATTGTTTTCAAATCCATTTTGAACGGCATAGTGATACAAATGAATGAGTTTCGATTCTTTGTATGTAGACATGTATTCTGCCGTACGCAGTTCATGATTTCGTTCTACCAAATTGTAGAGATAATCGATATTCGCTAATCGATTATTTTTACTCGAATTACATGTCGGGCATGACAGCACAAAATTCCATAAGACATCATTTTGCATATAAGACCAAGGAATGAAATGATCAACGTGAATCTTCTTTACAGGTTTTAGGCAATAGAAGCACATTGAATGCCCGTGGCTTAATAGAATTTGTTTGAACTCCTCAAGCGGTTGACGGGCAGACACAAACTCCAACTTACTCAAAATTCGTTCCATCGCATCTTGGGAATTGTACTTTTCTAAAAACACAGCTAACTGATAGTTTGTCACGTTCATGAGAACGCGCTTATATTTTCCAAAGAAAACGACATACGCTGGAACGAGTTAAATCCACTCTTCTTTTCGATTGAAAGAGTAAATCGTTTCGTTAAAGGAGCGATAGAAAGAACCATATACGTATTTTTTATAAAACTGATTCACATTCCGAATCAATTGATTTTGTTGATGTTCTGGTAAGCGGTCGAAGTTCCAAACAGATGGAATGTTGTGTTCCCGTGTTTGTACGTGGTCGTATGAAAAGCGTTCATCAAAAATTGTTGTGTAAAGCGCCATAGGTCTGATTCGGTTAAATATATATCTTTTGCCTCAGCGACACGTGAACTACTCGCCACTTATTTGTTTTACAAATTGAAGTGGGAGCTTCTTGGGAAGACCGTGCTCTTACCAGCCACGGTTATGGACCAAGCTCGTCGGGCAGTCCCTGCCCTGAATGGTTGTCAGTCGGCCAACATCAACAGGTTGATGCTCGCATTGATATCTCGATCATGTTGCGCGCCACAAGCACACGTCCATTCGCGGACATCTAATTTTTTCTTCTCGCCTTTTACTCCGCAAGTGGAACAGATCTGCGTCGATGCGTACCAGGGGTCTGCCTTGATGAGCGTCCGTCCATAGAAGTTTGATTTGTACTCGAGTTGACGGACGAACTCGTACCAACTGACATCTGCAATCGATTTGGCGACCTTGTGGTTCTTCATCATGTCCTTCGACTTCAATGTCTCCACGACGATGACTTGGTTCTCGTCAACGATCCGTCTCGACAGTTTGTG